>NZ_JBIAMM010000012.1:136540-289253 GCF_042874095.1 Streptomyces sp. NPDC004266 | reverse complement strand
GCCTCGCCGACCACCTCCATGTCGGGCTCGTCGTCGATCAGGTCACGGAGGCCCCGGCGGACGACCTCGTGATCGTCGACGAGGAACACCCGCGTAGGTGCGGTGGCTGCCGGCAGATCGGTCATGGCGATCCCTGTGGTCGGTCGGGTAGTTACCCGCCCCCACAAGGATTGTCCATCAATGGGGCGTCTCAAGGGGCGCCGAGATCCATTCGGACGTCGACGACGCCCTCCACAGCACGCACGGCGCGGGCGACCAGAGGCACCAGCGACCGGTCGGAAAGCGACCCACGGATCGTGGCCACACCCTCCTCGACGGTCGCCTCCAGCCCCACGGGGGCGGCCGGCTCGCCGAGCACGGAGTGGCGGATCTCCTCCTCGATCTCGGCGTCCGTACGGAGGAACACCTTCAGCAGATCGCTCCGGCTGACCACACCCTCCAGCATGCCGACGCCGTTGACCACGGGCAGGCGCTTCACCCTCCGCGTCGCCATGATCCGTGCCGCCTCGGCGAGCGTCGCGTCAGGACGGACGGTCACGGCCGGGCTGGACATGAGCTCCCCGGCCCGTACGGCTCCGGCCTTGGACGCCGCGGCGGACTCGTCCGGGCGGAACCCCTCGGTGCGGAACTCCTCCTTCGGCAGCAGATCGGCCTCCGACACGACCCCGATCACCCGTCCCTCGCCCTCCAGGACGGGCAGGGCGCTCACCTTCCAGCGGTCCAGGAGCGCGACGATCTCCTTGTACGGCGCGTCACGCCCGATGGCGATGGCGATGGCGGTGCGGGTCATGACGTCGCTGACGGTGTGGCGCGAGGCGGTCATCACGTTCTCCCAGAGGGATGAGGATCTACGGGCCGCTCCCGTGCGGGCGTAGATCCAACAGCCGCGCACGGGCGGAGAAGACACGGTGGGCGAGCATGTGTCCGGCGAACTGGTCCAGAGCGAGGCGGGGGCCTCCGCACCGGAGTCCACTGCACTCCAGTCTGGCCTCGTTCCTTGAGGGGAGAGGAGGGCCGGATGGCCCCCCTTGGGCCCTGTTCGGCCGGTGCAAGGCGTGTCGCGCTCTGGCTGGCGGAGCACGGCTTCGCCGACCGCACCCGAGTCCCGGGCGGCGCTGGCGAGTGGGTCAGCCGGGATCTCCGCGCATCTGATCTTCGGCTCAACCGCCACAGTCCCCGTGGGTCTTGGTTCCCTTGGGGATCAGTCAGGCGACCTGGAGGGCCGCGCCCCATGCCCTCGCGCGATCCCGTTCGCCTTCGCGCAGCGGTCCTTCGGTGTCCTCGATGATGAATCCCTCGGGTTCCGCGACGAGTTCGTAGCCGTGGCTGCGCAGCCGACGTGCGATGCCGCTGGCGGCGGCGCCGGCCAGGCGCATGTCCGCCCGGGTGTCGAAGGCCGCGGCGGCATGGGTGCCGGTGTGGGACTTCGGGAGCGTGTCGTGGAACCAGTCGCGGACGCCGGGGCCCTCGGCGCCCTCCTCGGGGGTGTAGGTACGCTCCTTCTTCTGGGCCTCTTGCTTCTCGGCCTTCAGCCCCATCTTCCGGCTCATCCCGGAGGTCATGCCCCGCATATGGGTCGGCCCGCCGACGACCAGCAGGTCGGTGGGGCCGATGCGCTCGGGCAGGGCGTCGGCCACGGCCACGCACTCGACCTCGGCGTCCGGGTGCGCTTCCTTCACGCCCTCTCCGATCGCGTCAGCGATCTCGCGCGTGTTGCCGAACAGGCTCTCGTACACGATCACAGCACGCATCACGGCTCATCTCCTCAGGTGATTCCTTCTCCGGTCTCCGCCGCCGCTTCGATCGCCCGCAGCGCTCTGCGCAGCACGATGCCGACGCCGGGGGAAACCAGCGTCCAGTAGCGGCCGAACCGCGTGGTGGAAACGGGGTCGGTGCAAGCGGTACGCGCTTCATAAGTCAGGAGAGACCGCCGTGCGCCGTAGGGGTGGACGACGAAGGCGGCGGCCATCTTCGCCCAGCCGGGTTCCGCGAAGCCCGGGTAGTCACCGGGTTCGACACGGCGCCACTCGATGGTGGGCTTCCACACCTTGCCGACCGCCCCGAAGACGATCTCGCGCCCCGCTCGCTCCCCCAGGGCGACCCAGGGTTGAGCCAGGTCCTCCCGATCACCAGCTGCGGCGGCTTCGAACAGGTCGGACACCCGCATCGAAGGCGGTGTGGCCACGGGGCGACGGCGCACTCGGTCCGGCACGCCACGTGCCCACATGACCGCGTCGAACAGCGGCGAGTGTATGGACAGCATGTCCAGGTCGCGGGCTGCGCGGTACACGACGTCCGGCTCGGCGGTGATCACGGCGCACTCCAGGCGGGAGAACCGGAACTCGGGCAGAGCCGCGTCGAGCAGGAGAGGCTCGGCTGTCGCGGTGACGCTCGGCTGGGCATTCATGGAGACCTCCCACATCCAACACCACCAGTCTGGCCCGCAGCACAAGAATCTCGCTGGGGCCGAACGGTCCCCAGCGCATCGCCGACGTCTCCGCCCGCTCCACGGCTGGGCCCGCGATCTCGGCCATCTCGCGCAGCCCCAGGCGTTGTGGCGCGTCAGCCCGTCACCGGATCAGTGGCCGGGGCTGGGGTTATGAAGGATGGCAGGTGATGACCGCGTACGCCGGCTCCGGCAGGGCCGTGAGGTCGCCGGTGGTGATGTCCAGACACTGCCACACCGGCCCGAGCCCGGGCCCCGAGCTGCGGGAGGCGGCGAGGGCGACGACACTGGGTGAGCAGTCGATGATGGCGCGGTAGCCGAGACCATGAAGGTGGAGGGCCAAGGCGCCGTCGCCGCTCCCGACGTCGAGGGCGGAGCGTCCGCGACCGGGTCCGAGGTGCTCGTCCAGTAGCCGGGTCTCGGCGTCGTCGAGTTGCCGGTACCGCCGGCCCTGTGCCCACAACGGCTCCCAGTAGGCGGAGGTGGAGGTCAGCTCGGTCATAGGACTCCTTGGCGTGTGGGCGGCACAGTGCAATAACTGCCGCGAACGGAGCCGGACCAGTCATCGAAGCTGCCGAGAACGGAGAAACCGGCTGGCCCTGGCAAGGTCCTCCGGTGTGTCGACCGCGAGCCCGTCGTCCACGACGGAGAGCATCTGCACACGGTGCCCGTTTTCGACGAAGCGCAGCATCTCCACGCCCTCGGTCCGCTCCAGCGGCCCGTGCGGGAGTTGTCGGAACAGTCTGAGGGCCGTTCCAGTGAGGCCGTAGAGCCCAAGCTGCCGCAGGTATCTCGGTCGGTCGCCCCGCGGATAGGGGATGGGCTGGCGGGAGAACATCAGGGCGTTGCGATCTGCATCGACGACGACCTTCACGACGTTGTGGTCCAGGACCGCGCTGGCGTCCTTCAACTCTGTGTACGCGTTCACCGCGAGTGTGTCCGGCGCCAGGTGCTCCAGGGCTTCGGAGACCGCATCGATTGCGGCGGGGGAGATGAAGGGTTCGTCGCCCTGGACATTGATGTAGGCGTCGGCCGGCAGGCGATCCGCGCACTCAGCGACACGGTCCGTTCCGGTGAGGTGGTCCCCGGTGCGCATGCACTCGATGCCCAGTTCGTGGCACGCCTCCTCGATGCGCTCGTCGTCGGTGGCGACCACCACGCCGTCGAGGCGCTGGGCCTCCTTGCAGCGTTGGTGGACGTGCCAGAGCAGCGGCTTGTTCCCGAGCTGAGCCAGGGGCTTGCCGGGAAACCGGGAGGCGCCCCAGCGGCAGGGGATGACCGCTATGTGTCGGCGTGCAGGGGTGCGTGGTAAAGCGGTGGCAGCCACGGTGTGCTCCTGTCCGTGAGTATCGAGCGTGGGTGCGAGGCCGTGGTCAGCCCGTTATGCCGCGTGGCCGTACGCGGCGGAACCGGTGGTCAGCGCCTGCATGTGGGCTCGCATGCCGGTGTGGAGGTCGACCTGGGGCCGCCAGCCGAGGACCTCGTGGGCGCGGCCGGGGTTGGCGCGAGTGGTGAGGACGTCGCCGCTGCGCGGGTGCTCCTGGTGAACCTGGATCTCGCGCCCGGCGAGGCTGTTGGCGATGCTGATCACTTCGAGCAGGGAGGCGCTCGAACCGCCCCCGACGTTGATCACCCCGCTGGCCGTCGGGATGGTGGCCGCGGCGATGGTGGCGGCCACCGCGTCGTCGATGTACGTGAAGTCCCGGCGCTGGTGCCCGTCCCCGTACAGCCGCAGCGGACGGCCGGCCAGGGCGGCTGCGAGAGCGCGGTGCGTGAACATGTCGGGGCGCTGTCGAGGACCGTAGACGGTGAAGTACCGCAGGGCGACGACGCTGGTGGGGCAGTGGGCCTGCGTGGAGTGAGCGAGGCAGAGCTGCTCCTCGGCGAGCTTCGTGACCGCGTACGGGGATGCCGGCTGGGGCCGATCGGTCTCGACGCTCGCACCGCCGTCGGTGGGGCCGTACACGCTGGAGGAGGAGGCCACCACGAGCCGGGGAACGCCCATCCGTGAGACGGCGTCCATGACGCGGTGGGTGGCGAGGACGTTGGAGGCCACGTACTCGCTGAACCTCGGTCCCCACGAAGGGCGTACCCCGGGGATGCCCGCCAGGTGGAAGACGGCGTTCGCGTCGACGAGAAGCGGCTCGATCGCACAGCTGAGAAGGTCGGCGGTGACGTGCATGTACCCCGGAAGCCCCTGCAGAGCGGCGAGGTTGGCAGCGGCCGTGGGGTCGGTGGCCGGGTCGCGCCGGTCGACGCCGATGACGACGGCGCCCGCTTGGACGAGGGTGTGCGCGAGGTGGGAGCCGATGAAGCCGGCGGCGCCGGTCACCACTGCCCGGCGGGGGACGGCGGTGGTCAGGTGGGATGGGTGCTGTTGCACGGGAATCTCCGTGAATTTGAGGGAGGGGTGGCTTAGGCGAGGCGGGCCAGCACCGTCCGGCCGTGGGAGCTGAGGGCGAGGTCGTCCTGCTCGTGCCCGCGGACCAGGGCGGTGACGGCCTCGATCGCGCCGAAGGACTCCAGCAGCCGCTGCTCGGTGTCATTCAGGAGCTGTCCGTATCCCGCGAAGAACGCGGTCCGGAGGTTCGGGGCGGCCTGCCATCGGCGGAACTCGAGCCGGGCGAAGTCGCGGATGCGGGCGTCGCGGCGCATGTGCTCGAAGTCGCACAGCCCGAAAGTCTCGCCGAGGAGCCAGTTTCGCGGCTGGTAGTCGAGGTGGCATACAGCGCTGTCCATGAGCGTGTTCGCCAGAACGTCTGCTCTGTGGCTCAGACGCCCTCGTTCGACCGCGGAGATGAGGCCGGCCCGGTCTGCGCGGGCGATCCAGTCGTGCAGCCGCTGGGCGAGTTCCGTGCCCATGGCGCCGGTACGCGGTGCCGAGGTGGCGTGGTGCAGTTTGCCCAGCACGCGTCCTGCCTCGTAGTGGGCCTGTTCCTCCTCGGGTGACCCCGGTGTGACCGTGTCTGCCCGTACGCCGGGGACAGCGGTGAGAAGCAGGGTGCATGTTGCGTCCTGTCGGCTGACCACGTGGGGGACGTGGCCGATCAGGTGGGTCCCCCAGGCGAGATAGGCGTGCAGCTCGCGGGTGTACCGGTCGCGTTCGCTGTGCTGCTTGGCGAAGAACTCGTTGCCCTCGGCGTCGACCAGGCGCAGGACTCGGGGCGGGAGCATCGGGTCGTGCACGATCCGAACCGCTCCGAGCGCGCCACGGGCCAGGTTCAGACGCGGGTCGTCGAACAGCGTGATCACGAGGCGGCCTCCTGCGCCAAGGCGGCCAGGTGCTCGGTGTCGTTGTGGCGGTCGAGCATCCACCGTCCCTGTCCGAGTCGGTTGAGGTGGTGCTGCCAGCAGGTGATGGACCCATGGGAGACCGTGAATCCGGCCGAAGAGCCGGACGGGATTCCCAGGAGCAGGGTGTGCGCGGCGATCACGGTCTCGCCGTGCGCGGCGAACAGGACACGCTCGCCCTGATGCTGGGCGATGAGCTCTCGCAGGAAGCGGCCGGCCCGCTCCAGGTAGCCGTTCCAGGTGTCGGATCCAGCAGCCCAGGGCTCGTTGGGATGGGCGTGCGGCCCGCCGCTGGCCGCAGTCTTCACCTCGGTCCAGGGCTGGCCGTCGGCGGCGCCGTGGACGGGACCGTCGACACGGTCGTCCGTGCGCATCGGAAGCCAGAGGGCCTGGCTGATGACCTCGGCGGTCTGGCGCAGGCGGATGCGCGGGCCGGCGTACAGCGCGTGGAACGGCTTGTCGCGGTGCTCGGCGGCGAGGCGGAGCGAGACCTGCTCGACCTGGGCGTACCCGCGGTTGGTCAGACCGGTGCAGGTGCGCGGGCCGCCGACCAGGCCGTCGACGTTGCACTGGGCCTCGCCGTGGCGGATGAAGACGAGTTCGGTGGTGATCATGCGGAACCTCGGGGGCAGGGTCGGGCCGTCCAGGTGTCGCGGTAGCCGTGGCGACCGGCGTACGGAGCGGTGAGGACGGCGTGCAGGGCCAGGCAGTCGTCGAGCCGCTCGCGATCCGCGGTGCCGAGCCGGGGGTCGTGGCGTTCGGCGGCTTCGTTGTAGGCGCGCAGGGCGGAGTCGATGGTCGCGGCCGACAGCGGCCCGTACGTCAGGACCAGCGTCGCGATCAGCTTCGCCAGGTCGTACGCCATCGGTGCGAGCGTCAGGTCGTCGGTGTCGACCGTGTAGATGTCGCCGGCCTCGGTGATGAGGAAGTTCCGGGGGTTGCTGTCCTTGTAGAAGGCGGTCGGCCCCTCGGCGGTCTTCTCCAGCAGCGTCAGCATCTTGTGGAGGGCACCCCTGTCTGGCAGGTATCCCTGCTCCAGTCGTCTTCGCAGGGCGGTCTGCCGGGGACCGATGTAGTCGCCGAACGCGATGCCGTCCCGGAATCGGTGCGGCGTGTTCAGGGAGGCCGGCCGGAGGTCGGTGGTCCAGGCGGCTCCGTGGGCGTCGCCCAGCAGCGCGGCCAGAGCCAGCAGGTCCTCGGGCCGGGCGGGGCGGCCGTCGACCCACTCGTACGTCAGACTCGTCGGCCCGACCACGGTCAGCGCCGGCAGCCGCAGCGGCCGGGCGTGCTCGGCGAGCCAGGCGTGATGGCGTGCTGCCGAAGCCACCCGTTCAGGAGCCTCGTAGCGCTTGGTGAAATACCGGGGCCTCATTTCCATCCTCCCCGTGACTGGGCGAGCACGAAGGTGACGAGGGACGTGGTGGTGAGGGGCCGGTCCGGCAGGAGCTCGTGCAGGGTCGTTGCGAGCGCGTCCGCGTTGCCGTACAGGCCGGGGGCGAGGTCGTACTTCGGGTTGGTGGCCAGGTACTCGGCGACGTGGTCGTGGCCGTCGAAGGTGAAACTGTGCTCTTCGTGCTCCACGGCTAGTACGTCGAGCGACACGGAGGCCAGGTCGGCGAGGTTGCCGCTGTGCGCCGAGACGTACAGGCTCTCGTGCTGCTCGGCTCGGGGGTCGAGGCCGGCGGCGGCCACCAGCTGGTCGATCTCCCGGTAGCTGTCGAGGCTCTTCGTGACGAGCACGGCCAGACCGTCGGGAGCGAGCGCCCGGCCGATCTCCGCGACCACTGACTGCGGGCGAGGCGAGTGATACAGGCAGAACGCGGCGACGACGACATCGCACGACCCGGCGGACACGGGGAGACGGTGGAAGTCGCCCTGATGGAAAGTCACCGGGAGACCGTGCGGTTGCCGGGCGCGCCGGCGAGCCTGCTCAAGCAGGGCCGGCGCGGCGTCGAGGCCGACGACGCGCCGGGGGCGGAGGCCGTCTGCGAGAGCCAGGCTGGTCGTGCCTTGGCCGCAGCCGAGATCCAGGACCAAGCCGAGGCGATCCGGTCGCTCATGGTGGTCGCGCACCAGCCCGACGATCGTGTCCGGTACAGGGCGCCCAGAGGTCTTCGCCCGCATCAGCGCGCTGGACCGGCCGGCCAGCCGAGAGGCGTGGCCGTACAGCTCCGCCTGCCGCGCGGGGTCCAGGAAGGGATTGGTCCCGCTCATGCCGCACCCTCCCCTCGGGGGAGCGGTGCACTCAGCGGTGCTCGGCAGCGACCTTCCGCAGCCAGCGGCGCGTCTGACGCCGGCTGGACAGCAGCACCACGTCGGCACGGCCAGACGCGAACTCGCCGATCTTGGCCACGACCCGCGGGCGCATCTTGCGGCGATACGTCGCCACGTACTTGATCACGCCCCAGTGGATGCGGTTGTGCACGCCATTGCCCTTGTGCCCGGCCCCGTGCCGAATCTGCCGGGAGAACATCCCGTACAGCGCGGCCACGGTCGAGACGTCCATCAGGACCACCGTGTCGCAGGCTTCGAGCCGGATCTGCAACGTGGAGTTGTAGTTCCCGTCGATCACCCACCTCGGCTGCGCGACCAGCTCCCGCTGCAGGTCGGCGAACTTCTCCATGGGCAGCTCGTTCCACTCGTCGTCGTAGAACGCGGCGTCCAGGTGTGTCACCGGGGCGTCGAGAATCCTGCCCAGCTCGCGCGCCAGGTACGACTTGCCGCTGCCTCCGCAGCCGACGATGGCGACCTTCTTCATGGTGCTCCAGCGTAGAGGTGCTCGGGTGCCCGGTCGGACCGGCCGCCTGGGCACGTTCGGATGATCCAGATGCGGTGGCCTGGCTGCTCAGCTGCATCAGGCCGCTCCGCGTTCCAGCGCGACGACGCGGCCGACGGCCGCGTCCAGGACCGCTTCCAGCGCGTCGACCTGTCGGCTCAGACGGAACAGGTCCAGGCGGTCCAGGCAGGCCGCGATCAGGTCCGCGTGCTGCTGGGTGCCGGCGATCCGCTGGAGGTAGTTCAGCCGCTCGACCACCTCGCCACCAGAACGGACGATCAACTCTTCGGGTACGAAGCGGTCGGCGTGCACGATGTCGGCAGGGGCGAGCGGGAGGCAGCCGGCGAGCACGGCCTCGAAGATCCGCTGCGTCATCTGCCCGACGGCGGCGTACCGCTCCGGCAACATGAGCACGGTTGCCAGCGACCTGCCGTACACGCCGTGGACCGCCTCGAAGGGCAGCCTGCCGAGGAACCGGACGTGTGGCCAGCGGCTGGTCCTGGTCCATTTGCCTCCGACGAGGTGATCGAAGCGTGCGGCGGCCGGTGCGAAGAAGCGGTCGAAGTGCTCGTCGCGGTCGTACTGGTTGCCGAGGTACCCAAGGACGAGGTCCCGGGGCTGCTTGGCGAGCGCGACCGGATCCGCCCCGGCGAGCAGGCGGTCGTCGACGGGGAAGAGCAGGCGCTGCGCGCCAGGCGTCGGTTCGAGAGCGGCCTCGCAGACAGTGGCCTGGGGAACGCGCCGCCACACGCTTTCCGTCCGGAGCTTGCGGTCCTTGTCCCAGATCACGGTCGGCGTCTTCCTGCGCACGGTGTACCGGGTGACCAATTCGGCCTGGCGGTGCAGGTCGCACGTGTGGCCCTCGGCGCCGCACGGGGTGGTGTTGCGTCCGTCGATCGCCCAGCGCCACTCCAGGAACAGCGCGTCGATGTCAGGGCTGCCCCTGTGGAAGGTGTAGGCATTGCCCAGGTCGTCGCCGGCCTCGATCAGGTCGCGGTTGGCCTGCAGGAAGACGATCTCGTGGCCGCGGTCGAGGAGGGCGTCGACCAACGGGCGGCGGTGGCTGCGGCCCCCGTCCGGAGTGTCCGTGATCCCGTTCCCGAGGAAACCCCAGAAGCTGTATCCGATCCTCATTTGGTGATCCACCGCCCTTCCAGAAGCAGGGCGTCCAGGCCCGAGTTGGCCAGGCAGTCGAGCGCCATTGCGGGTGTTCCGCAGATCGGCTTGCCCTTGACGTTGAGCGAGGTGTTGATCAGTACCGGCACGCCGGTGCGCCGGGCGAAGGCGCTGAGGACGTCGTGCATGAACGGGTTCTGCGAGCGCGTGACGGTCTGCAGGCGGGAGGTGCCGTTGGCGTGCACGATGGCCGGCACCAGCTCGCGCGCCTTGTCGGTCACGCTGGAGGCCATCGACATGTACGGCGCCTCCTGGCCGAGGGTGAAGAACTCCGAAGCACGCTCGGCGAGCACCATGGGGGCGAAGGGACGGAACGGCTCCCGGAACTTCACCGTGGCGTTCAGCCGCTCGACGACGCCCGGCTCCCTCGGGGAGGCGAGGATCGAGCGGTTGCCGAGGGCACGGGGGCCGGCCTCGACGCGGCCCTGGAAGAGCCCGACGATCAGACCGTTGGCGAGCTGCTCGGCGAGGAACTCGGCGGCCTCGGTGCCCAGGGCCTTCTCCTGGAGGCCGGGCCACGACGTGAGGTCGAGGGACGTTCCCTCGAAGGACGGCCCGAGGTAACAGGCCCGGGTGACGCCAGACAGGGGCTGTCGGGCGTGGCCATCGTGGTGTACGGCGATGGCCGCACCGATCGCGGTGCCGGCGTCGCCCGGGGCGGGCGGCACGAAGACCTCGTCGAACACGCCGGCCTCGATGATGCGGCCGATGCTCACGCAGTTCGTGGCGACGCCGCCTCCGACGCACAGGCGTCGGGAGCCGGTGACGGTCCGCGCTCGGCGGACCAGGTGCAGCATCACCTGCTCGGTGCGCTCCTGGAGGGCTGCGGCCAAGTCCTGATGGACGTCGCGCAGCGGTTCGCTCGGGTGGCGCTCGGGGCACGTCGCGTCGATGAACCGCCGGGCTGTCCTCGGGTAGCCCGAAGTCAGCACCCGCGGAGGAAAGTAGAGCGGGTCGACGACGAAGCCGGTCGGAGTGAGGCGGACGGCTCGGGCAAAGAGTTCCCGGAATCGCCCGGGTTCACCGAGCGCGGCGAGCGCCATCACGGTGCCCTCCTCGTCACCGCGACGCCATCCCAGGTGCTCGGTCACCGCGCCGTACACATACCCGAGGGAGGCGGGATCGTTGATCGCTTCCAGGGTGCGGGTGCGTGGCCGGAGTGCGTCGTGCCCGTGGGCGATGGTCGTGGTCTGCCGTTCCCCGAGGCTGTCGACGACGAGCACAGCGGACTCGTTCCACCCGGAGGCGGCGAAGGCGGCCAGCTGGTGGGCTCGGTGGTGCAGGACGGGGGTGACGCGTGCGGCGGGGAACCGCCGGCCGATGTCGCGAACCCGGATCTGGGTCCGCAACGCCACCTTGGCGAAGCCCCGGGCCCGTGGCACCGCCCGGTCGCGTGTGGTCGGTGACAGCGCCAGACGCAGCGCGGCCGGGGATGCGAGCAGGTAGCGAGCGGGCTGGAAGTTGTAGGCCACGGCGTCGACGTCGGTGGCGGACAGCCCGGCCTCGCCGAGCAGCCACTCGACGGCGTGGCGCGGGTAGTCCTTGGTGTGCTTCTTCTGGGACAGCCGCTCCTCCTCGACGAAGCCGATGAGCTGCCCGTCGACGAGCAGTGCGGCGGCGGAGTCGTGGGTGTACGAGCACAGGCCGAGAATGATCGAGGGCGCCTGGTCCACGGCCGCCGTCACCGCGCACCGGCCGAGGCGTGCGCGGACGAGGTCCTGGTACGACGGTTCAGCTCGTCGTACCAGGCGGTCATGGCCTGGCCGAGCGGCCCGTCGATCTTGCCGGCCAGGTCAGTCGCCTGCTTCCGCTGGCCGTCCTTCCAGAGCTGGTAGCTGCGCAGGGTCTCGGACATGGTGTCCCAGCCGGCGTGCCCGGTCACGTCCCCCGTCTTGACCTGGTGGAGGAGGTCGTCGAAGCCCTCCCACGACGTGGTGAGGTCCGGCATGTCGGAGCTCGCGACGATCGAGGTCAACTCCTCTGCCTGGGCGAGGTGGTTCTCGTAGATGTGCAGGGACCCGACGTGGTGGTGGAAGTCGCCCAGCTCGGCGCCGATCCAGCCGGCCACCAGCTCGTGCAGGACCGTGTAGAAGAACAGGTCGTACGGCATGCCGATCCACACGTCCTGACCGCGCATCGTCGTCGACATGTGCAGGCGACCGTCACGCAGGTAGAAGCGGAAGCCCAGCGTGCAGGGCACGTCCTTGTGGCCGGCGGCGTCCCGTGCCGGGTCGTAGAGCTGGATCAGAGCCCGGCGGGAGTCCGGGTCCTGCTTGAGGATTTCCACGACGCGGGCCAGCTGGTCCACCGTGCCCGCCCACTTCCGCATCCGCGGGCCGTAGGCGCCGCGCAGGACTCCGTCGTCGGCGTACTGCCGGAGTTTCGCGTTGTAGTCGAAGATCCAGGGCTCGTCCGAGCCGGAGAGGATCCAGACGGTCTCGGCCACCGCGAAGGCGGGGTTCGGGATCCTGGACGGGGGCGCGCACAGCAGGCGGGCCCGCGGACGGGTCAGCCGCATGTGCACGTCGAGGACCTCACGAGTCGCCATGCCGCGGGGGCTGACACTCTCGCCGGACTTGGCCAGGGTGACGGCACCGACGAAGAGTTCGGCGATGCTGTCGGCGGTCAGGGATGTCATCGGGCGGAAACTCCTTCGTTTCGGACGTGGTCGAGCTGATTTCCGGACGCGCGGCTGACGATGAGTCGCGCGACGAGAGCGGCGCTGTCGCCGCCCCAGCGGCACACAGCGTCGGTCGAGCCGGGCTCGGCAGCAGCAAGCGGATTGGGGGGTGCGGAGAGTGCGTCGGCGACATCCCCGGCGGTAGTGCAGCGTCGCGCGAGGCCGTGGGCCGTGAGCCCGAGTGTGCGTTCGTCGGCGGTGCCGATCTCCAGGACCGGCACGCCCAAGAGGGCGGCCTCGATGCCGCACGTCGAATAGGCGCTCGCCACGACGTCCGCGCCGGCGAGACAACCCCGGGCCCCTACCTGCGGATCGGCGACGGCCACGAGCGGCCTTCCGTCCCGCTGCAACAGCGAGGCGAACACCTCCGGGCTCTGCGCCGGGTGCGGGGCGATGACCAGTCCCCATTCGCCCTCGGCCTTCCACAGCCCGTCCAGGAGGAGGTCGGCGTGGGCCTTGAGCCGGTCGGGACCGAAGGGCTGGCAGGCCCAGACCATGATCCGGTCGGGGCTCCGCCCGGATCCGGGGACCAGCAGCTTCTCCAGGTACTGCCGCTGAGCTTCCCGCCCGAGGCCGGCGAGAACGTCGAAGCGGGGCTGCCCCAGCACGTAGACCTCGGCGTCCGGGTGGCGCGCCCACGCCTTGGCGAGCGGGGCGTCGCGATCGCCCATGACGACGATGTCCCGGCTGTGCAGCGCGGGCCACGCGACCGACTCCGCAGTCCAGGCCCCGTGCTGCACATGGACCGTGTTCACGCCATTGAGATCGGCCAGGTGGACGGCGAGGGCGCCGACGGGGCTGGTGTCGTTGCTGACGAGCAGCGTGTGCGGGCGCGACGCTTCCAGCACACCGCGCAGCCACGTCTCCAGACGGACCACGGAGCGCCACGACGGCTGGGTGCATCCCCCGCTCGTCTCCAGCAGGACGGCCAGGAGACGGACCAGACGTGAGAGCCGGACGACGTGTTCCTTCAACCGGACGACGTGCTCGTCGTCCCACAGCTGCAGGCGCTGCACGGCTCCGGACAGGGCGAAGAGGCCAGCGGGAGGCGTAACGATCCTGATGCCCTCGACGGCTGGGGTGTCGCAGCGTTGCGCCGGGTCCGTGGCGAGATCGACGAGGAGGCTCGTCCGGCCACTGCGTGCCAGGTCTCCGAGCACCGGCAGCAGAGTGGCCGCATGGCGGGACGACCACGAGAGCGCAACGACGCCGGCGCGCGGCAGCGCCGACGGGGGAGGGCTCGGCACCCGGGTTTCGACGCGCGCCGGCTGCAGGTTGCTCAGCTGCGCGGTACGGAAGGGGTTGTACAACGCGGTTGCCCCGAGCAGATACGCGATGCCGGACCACGTGACGGTGTAGGCGCGGTACTCCCGCGAGCTGCTCTTGCGAAGCCCGACGAGTCCCTCGTGCGGAGCGATCTTCAGCGGGCCGGGCGCCTCTCTGAATGGCTCCCAGGCGCTGAGGGCCATCAGCTTGCGTACGACGTGAGCCACCAGGCGACGGACCGGTACGTGCTGCACGTACAGCCACCCGGCCCCGCCCGGCGTCGTCCTGAGATCGGCCCCGTACCACTGGAGCGCGTCCATGACACGCTCGACGAGCGCTTCGTGCTCCTCGGCGTCCAGAGGCAGAGCCTCCAGCTCGCTCGCGGTGATCCGGTCGGACGCCAGAGTCGCGAGCACTCCTTCACCGACCAGTGCCCACGCGGGCTGTCGGTTGATGTCGACTCGCGCCAGACCGTGGACATGGCGAGAGGGCGTGGTCACAACAGGCTCCCTTCGAGGAAAGGGCCCGGGGAAAGGAGCCTTAGCAGGTCATTCGGGGACTCGGCGACCACGGGAGAGGGGACACCCGGGCAGCCGTACCCCCAGCCCGCGTGGACGTACCGGACTCTGGCGCGGCGGGCGGCTTCCTGGTCGACCGCCATGTCGCCCACGTACACGGCGTCGGCGGGGTCGACACCCAGGTCGGTCAGGGCGAGGAGAACCGGGTCCGGCGCGGGCTTGCCGCGCCCACCGCCGTTCGGCGTGCGCACCGTGGAGAACGGGCAGCCGAGGTTGGTCAGGAGCGGGGCCGCCCGCTCCAAGGGCTTGGACGTGACGACGCCGAGGAGCCAGCCGGCGGCGACGAAGGCGTGCAGGACCTCCAAGGCGCCGTCGAACTCGCGGGCGAGGTGGGACGCGGCGATCGACGCCTCGTCGTATGTACGGTGAAGCCGCTCGGACTCGGCGAATCCGAGCCGCTCCATGATGTCGCTGAACGGCCGGCCGAGGTGGCGCTCGTACTCCTCGAACGGAACGTCGAGACCGTGCTCCTTCTGGACTTGCTGCCATGCGCTCTCCATGACCGGGCGGGTGTCGAGGAGCACGCCGTCGAGGTCGAGGAGCAGCGCCTTCAGGCGTAAGGACGAGGGCGGGAGCAGGATGGGCATGAGGTATCTCCGATGGAGTGGATCAGGGGGCGATGGAGCTCTCGGGGCGCTTCACGAAGGCGATCACCCGCTTGCCGCTGCCGTCCCGCTTGGGACAGGCGGTCCAGGCGTCGGCCACGGCGGATACGAGGAACAGGCCGCGTCCGCCAGTCGAGAAGGGGGAGGCGACCCGCGGGACGGGGGGCTCGGGGGAGTTGTCCTCCACTTCGATCCCCACGACGTCCGCCTGGAAGGCGAGCGTCAGCGTGATCTCGTCAACGTTCCTGTCCGCCGCACTCGGCCAGTTGTCAGGTTCGGCAGGCCGGCGACCGTGCTGCTCGGCGTTCGTCGTGAGCTCGCTGACGATCAGCACGGCTTCGTCCAGGAGGTCTTCGACTCCCCAGGCAATCAGGGCTGCGCGGGTGAAGGAGCGGGCGCGACTCGGCGCCAGCTCGTCCGCGGGCAGTGTGAGACTCGTCCGATGCTCAGGGGCGTCGATCACGCTGCCCAGGTTTCCGATTCGTTCCATGATCGCCTTCTCACAGGTCGTACCTCAGCCCTTGAGGGAAGCGCCCGGTTGTCGCGTCGCAGCGCGCGAACCGGACGCCCGCTTCTCCGCAATGAGCGAATGAGGGCCTCGGCATGCGTCGTTCGGATACGGTGTGATCAGCTCGTACCGACGATGAAAACGGCCGGGCGGCCTCGCCGGGAGACTTCGCATGGGGCCCCGTGTGCTGGCCCCTCTGGCCCCATCCAGCTGCAGGCGGAGCCGTCGGAAGTACCCGCAAGGCGGGCAGGAGTTCACGAGGGGGAGGCATGGGGCAGCAGCCGAGCGAGCTGACGCCGGACGCCGGCCCGTGGCACCGATGGGGCTACGAATTACGCCAGTTCCGGGAAGCCCGCGGACTGTCGCAGCAGGCACTCGCCCGCAAGGCCCTGATCGACCGCTCCCATCTGGGGCGGTTCGAACGTGCCGAACGCCCCGTCCCCCGTCAAGCCGCAGTTGCGCTCGACGAGGCCCTCGACGCTGCCGGGGCGCTGGTCCGCCTCTGGGACTGGGCCGAGGGCGAACAGCCCCAGGTGCATCCCGCCTCCGTGTCCAGAACCGTGACACAGATCCATGGGGCCAATGCGCGGAGCCATGGGGCCAGCGCCCCAGAGGTCCTGGCCTTCGGGGCGTTCGGGCAGGCAGGCTCAGTCGACGACGACACGGACACGGTCGTCGTCCCTGCCCGCATCCACGGAAGGATCCTCTTCGTGCCTGTTCCTCGTCGTGTCGTTCTCGCTTCCGGGCTCGCCGGCCTTGCCGCGACCGCGCTCCCGGCTCCGACAGTGGCGACCGCGACCGAGGTCGCCGACATGGGGTCCCCCGTCGAGCACTTCGCGCGCCTTCGCCGCGTGATGATCCAAGCCGACAACCTCATCGGCCCCCGGCACGTGCTGCCCGCGCTGGAGCAGCAGCTTGTCGCGCTTGGCGCGCGGCGTCGGGCAGCCCGCGGTACTGACGCGGCCGACCTTCTGGCCCTGGAGACGCGGTACGAGGAGCTGGCCGGCTGGTTCGCCCAGGACATCGGTGACGATCGCGCCGCATACGGCCATACGGCGAAGGCGCTCGACGCCTCCCATATCACCGGCGACACCGACCTCACCGCGTACATCCTCGCTCGCAAGGCCCAGCTCGCCGTTGATACCGGCCATCCCGCCGACGGCCTGGGTCTTGCCGCTGCCGCTCGGCGCACAGCCCGGCCGGGCAGTCGGCTCGAAGTCATCGCCGTCCTCCACGAGGCGCACGCGCACGCGATACTCGGCGAAGGCGCCGAAGCCCACCGCGCATACGAGACCGCCCTCACTCTGCTGGGCCGTGCGGACGTCGACGGAGTCTGGGGCTCGTGGCTCGATGAGGCGTACATCAAGACTGCCCGTGCCCGTTCCCTTGCCGCACTGGGGGACTACGAGCGGGCCGCCGTCGGCTTCGACAGCGCGATCGCGGCGCTACCGGCGATGTATCGGCGCGACCGAGGGGTCTACCTGGCCCGGGCAGCGCGTGCCCACGCGGGCACCGGAAACATGACGCTGGCCGCCAGGATCGGTACGCAGGCTGTTGGGATCGCGGCCGAAACCGGCTCCGCCCGGATCATCGGTCAGCTGGGTCGGCTGGACCTGGCGCTTGCCCCTGCGGCGGGTGACGAAGGCGTCGCCGAGTTCAGGGCCGCGCTCGACCGCATCGTGCTACACCCTGCTTGATCTGCTCACCCTTGGAGTTCTCCGTGTCTCGCCCTTACGTCCTTCTGTCCGCTGCGGTCTCCATCGACGGCTTCCTCGACACCCGCCCCGGTGAAGACCGGCTCATGCTGTCCAACCCGGAGGACTTCGACCGCGTCGACTCCGTCCGCGCCTCCGTTGACGCGATCCTCGTCGGCGCCGGCACCCTCCGCGCCGACAACCCCCGCCTCCTCGTGAACTCCGAGGAGCGCCGTGCGGCCCGGGTTGCCGCCGGCCGGCCGGAGTACCCGTTGAAGGTCACGATCACCGGCACCGGGGACCTGGACCCGAACTGGAAGTTCTGGCACCACGGAGGGGAGAAGCTCGTACTCGCCGTCGGCCAGGAAGCCGGTACGAAGGCGCGAGCGGCGCTCGGTGACCTGGCCGAGATCGTCGTCGTCCCCACCGAACACACCTGGCCTGTCGCGTTGGACGTACTCGGTGGGTCCCACGGGATTCACCGCCTCATGGTCGAGGGCGGTGGCACCATCCACACCCAGCTCCTCGAGCAAGCACTCGCCGACGAGCTCCACCTCGTCATCGCCCCGCTCCTCGTCGGCCAGCCCGACGCCGTCCGCATGCTCGGCTCCGCCCACTACCTCGGAGGCCCCACTGGCCGCCTCCGACTCCTGGAGACCAGGCAGATCGGCGATGTGGTACTCCTTCGTTACGCCCCCAAGGACATCTCGACGGAGCCCCGATGAGCACCACACCTCCCCCTGCGAGCGCGCCTGGCGCCGACCGCGAGCCCAACGCCGCGGACCGGGCGTGGCTCGCACTCGCCTGTGAGCTCGCCACCCTTTGCCCGCCCTCGACGACCGCATTTTCCGTCGGCGCGGTCATCGTCGCGGCCGACGGCACAGAGCTCGCTCGCGGCTACTCTCGCGAGCACGACCCGCTCGACCACGCCGAGGAGGCCGCGCTCGCCAAGCTCCCGGCCGACGACTCCCGGCTGGGTGACGCCACGATCTACAGCTCCCTCGAACCATGCGCGAAACGCGCCTCCCGGCCCCAGCCGTGTGCCCGGCTCATCCGCGACGCCGGGATCCGTCGCGTCGTCACCGCCTGGCGGGAGCCGGACACGTTCGTGCTCGGCGCCGACGGCACCGAGCTCCTCGAGGACGCCGGCGTCACTGTCGTCGAGCTTCCGGAGCTAGCCGAATCCGCTCAGGTGCCCAACCAGCACCTGCTCTGAAGAACGGCCATGAACCCGTGGTGTACGGCGCTGCGAGCGCCGTTCACCGAGAAGCGTCGGGCGATGATGCCGTAGATGGCGGCCCAGTACGGCCTCACCCACCAGCTCCGCAGCATCACGGACTTCCGGAGGACGGCCGATGGGCCAGCCAGTCATCAACGACGAGCAGATCCGCAATGCCAAGCTGGTCTGGGACCACCACCAAATGGGTCACGCCCTGCGCCCCGTCGACGTCGCCATCGGCCTCGGGAGCCACGACCTCGGCGTCGCAGCCTTCTCCGCGGAGCTGTACCAGGCCGGGCTGTTCCCCACTCTGGTGTTCACCGGTGGCAACAGCCCCACCACCGCGAAGGTCTTCCCCCGCGGCGAAGCCGTCCACTTCCGCGAGCACGCTCTCACCCTCGGCGTGCCTGACAGTGCGATCCTGGTGGAGCCGAACGCCGGCAACACGGGTCAGAACATCGAGCTGTCCCGAGAGCTCCTTGCCTCCGCCGGCCTTACCCCGAAGGCGGTGCTCCTCGTCTCGAAGCCGTACATGGAGCGGCGTTCCTTCGCCACCGCCCGCAAGTTGTGGCCGGAGGCCGAAGTGCTGTGCGCCTCTGAGCCGATGGAGTTCGACGATTATCTGAAGAGCATCGGCGACGAGAAGCTCGTCATCGACATGCTCGTCGGTGACCTCCAGCGCATCATCGAATATCCGAAGCAGGGCTTTGCGATCGAGCAGGACGTCCCGGAGAGCGTGCATGCCGCGTACGAAGACCTAATCCGCGCCGGCTTCACCAGCAGGCTCATCGGCGCGTGAAGCAGTACCGGGGGGATTGGTGGCGATCCACCAGCCCAACCTCTTCCCCCGGCTGAGCACCCTCGCGAAGCTCTTCGCGGCGGACTGCTGGATCGTCCTCGACGACGTCCAGTTCGCCCGCCGCGACTTCCAGCACCGCGCCCGCCTCGGCAACATGTCCAGCCCGGACCGGCACCAGTGGCTCTCGATCCCGACCCACCTACCCCACGGGCGGTCCACCCTCATCAAGGACGCGGTGGTGGTCGACCCGGACCTGGCTCGTCCCCGCCTCACGCACATGCTGGCTCAGTACTACGCGAAGAGCCCCGACTGGCCGAGGTTCAGGGGTGGGCTGGACGCTGTACTTGATCGGTTTGAGACCGCGAGGATGGCTGATCTTGCCGAGGAGTCCACAAAGCTATTGCTCAGGCTCCTGGGGTGGAGGGGACGCATTCTGCGGAGCAGTTGCTTGGCAGCCCGGTCGGAGCGCTCACAGCGGCTCGCCGGCCTCTCCGCTGCCACCGGTTCGCGCGGCTACCTGTGCGGAACCGGTGGCATGCGCTACCTGGTCACTGCGCCGTTCGAAGCACATGGATTGAGCGTTGTGCCCTTCGTAACCCCGAGCACCGGCGTTTGGAGGGACGCGCGCGAAATGAGCGCCCTGCGGCCGCTTATGGCCGCAGGGATTGCAGCCGTAGCCGACGATGTACGAACCATCGCGGCAGGCCATCAACAGACCATGGGCGCGGCGTAGGCACCGCTGGTCCCGGACCCGGTCGAGGGGCAGTCCCCGCTGGAAGCCCTGCGCGGCTGGGCGGAGCGCGTCCTCGTCCGGAGGGAGCGGCAAGCGCCGGCGGGCCGCGCTCGAGACGACCACCGCGCCGTCTCCCCCATGCTTCCGGCGCGGCTCCGTTCATGATCTGGAGTACCGGGGCGGCTCGGGCTAGGCCGATGAAGGTGTCGCTGACCCGGTCTGGGGCGGGGGAGGGGGGTCACGGCCTTAGGTGGCCAGCGGCTGTCGAAGAACGCGGTAAGGCCGGCCACTGCGCGTGCGGTCGCCTCGTGACCTGCCGGGGAGAGATACTCGGCGCCCTCCGGACATCCGAACCACGCTTCCCAGCTGATCGCCCGCCATATCTCTTCGTCACGAGGGTGCATGCCCGTGGTCATGACGCATCCGCAGACGAGGACGCGGGGCTTTTCCGAACGTCCGGTGCATCCTCCCGGCTTGCCCTGGGCCAATCCCTCGTCCGGTCCACACCGCAGCAGTAGCGGACGGCGACCGCGGATCGCGCGTCGGCGACCCTCGCATGCCTATTTGCGGGGCAGTTCTTATAGCGCGGGGCATTCGCTCGCGGCAGACGAGAATCGACGGCAAAAGACTGGAACTTAGGCTTGGACCATGTCAACGTACAACGTCCCGAAAATGCAAAGTCGGACGAGGATTTAGTTGACGGGCAGGGAGGGAGAGATCGCAATCCCAGCCTTGTGCGATTGGCAGGCTGGAGTAGTTCCTGCCTAGGAGGTTCGTGTTTCTGATCCCGCTATTCGATCTGCTCGCTTCACGTCCCCTGTCCTCTTTGTTTTCGGCGGATTGAACGCATGGCCCGGAAAGTGTCTGGTGGCTAAGGGACGGTCACTGTCGACTGCGCGTCTGCGCCTGCGCGGCTGACCTATTTGGTAATCCGAGGTGTTGCGAGCTCCTCGGCGCGGGGCGCGCAACATAGCCCACGATCGCCGGTTGGCCAAACCGGCGATCCTCGCGACCATTGATGTTCGTCCGCATCGGCCGTGCTTGGCGGTGGAGCCGGCGGACGCGCTGTCCCGGGACTGCGCAGTGCTTCCTCGCGACCTGCACCTGTGTAGCCCTTCCCGTCCCCTACTGAAAGGAAGAAATGGCTCGTCCCCCTGCGCTGAAACTCGCTGAGGTCCTGGCGGAGATCCGCATGAGTCCCTCGGCGTTCTACCGTCTGCGCGCCCGCAACCAGGCTCCTCGAATGATCAAACTACCGAACGGCGAACTCCGCTGCCGTCGTGCCGACCTTGACGCCTGGTGGCAGGCGTGCGAAAGGGATACGCCTGAATGGCGATGAGTTACAAGGTCCGCTTCTGGGACATCCGGGAGCGGCCGAAGCGTCGCAAGCCGTTCGAGGTCCGATGGACGGTCAACGGCCGCGAGCGGTCGGAGTCCTTCATCACCAAGGGACTGGCCGAGAGCCGGCGAGCGAAGCTCATGACGGCCGCGCGCGACGGTGAGGCGTTCGACGAGCAGACTGGTCTGCCGGCCTCCGAGATCCGCGCCATTCGGCAGCGGACCACCTGGTACGACCTGGCTCATGCCTACATCGATGAGCGATGGGACCGAACGCCTGGCAACACCCGTCGTACCCTCGCTGATGCACTCGCCACCATCACGCCCGCGCTGGTGAGGCGCGAAGCGCGCTACTCGGAGCCGAGGGTTCTGCGGCGCGCGCTGTATTCATGGGCGTTCAACAAGCGAGCCTGGGAGAGTGAGCCGTCCGCCGAATGGCAGCATGCCCTCGACTGGATGCAGCGGCACTCCCTGCCCGTCAGCGAGCTGATGGAACCAGACGTCGTGCGCAGGGCGTTGGACGCGCTCGGCCGGAAGATCGACGGAGAGTCCGCCGCGGCGAAGACCGCCCTGCGGAAGCGATCGGCCTTCAGCGAGGTCCTCGGAACTGCCGTCGACAAGGGATACTTCGCGGAGAATCCGCTCGCAAGGGTCAAGTGGCAGGCTCCTGGGGTGAGCGAGGAAGTGGACCCGGCCTGCGTGCCGAACCCGACCCAGGTTGCTCGCCTGCTGGCGGCCGTTGGCAAACAACAGGGCCGCGGCCCGCACCTTGAGGCGTTCTTCGGCTGCATGTACTACGCGGGCCATGCGTCCGGCGGAGGTCATCCACCTACAGATCTCACAGTGCTATCTGCCGAAGAGCGGCTGGGGCATGCTCAACCTGAGCGGAGGTGTCGTCACGGCCGGCAAGGAGTGGACGGACGATGGCTCGGTCCACGAAGTGCACTCCTTGAAGCGGCGAGCCGTCAAGGCCACACGTCCCGTGCCGATACCGCCGTCGTTCGTGCACACACTGCGAAAACACGTCGATCGCTTCGGCGTTGCGCCCGATGGCCGAGTGTTTCGCAATGAGGCCGGCGGCTACGTTGATGCAGCGGCCTACGGCAAGACATGGGAGCGGGCTCGTAAGAAGGTCCTGGCTCCCAACGAGCAGCCGACGCTGCTCGCCAAGAGGCCCTATGACCTCCGGCACGCCGGGATCTCGTTCTGGCTGCACTCCGGCGTGGATCCTGCCGAATGCGCGCGCCGTGCCGGCCAGAGCATCCAGGTGCTCTTCCAGTACTACGCCAAGTTCCTGGACGGTCTGCAGGAGCATTCCAACCGGCTCATCGAGGAGTCGATGCAGGAGTGGAGCCGGCGCAGTGGGGACAGCAGCCCCACGGGCTGAGCTGCAATCTGGCCCGTGTATGGCCCGGAACTGCTGGTCAGGACTGGGATACCGGTGGGATGAACTGGGAGAAGAGGCATATTTCGACGCCTCCCCTATCGGAGTGCTCGGCGCTCCCAGAAGGCGCCTGACCCGGGTAAAACCCCAGGTCAGGCGCCTTCTCTCGTTCCGTTAGAAGAAGCCCAGCTTCTTTGGGGAGTAGCTCACCAGCAGATTCTTCGTCTGCTGGTAGTGGTCCAGCATCATCTTGTGGGTCTCCCGCCCCACCCCCGACTGCTTGTAGCCGCCGAAGGCCGCGTGGGCCGGGTAGGCGTGGTAGCAGTTCGTCCAGACGCGGCCCGCCTGGATCGCGCGGCCCGCGCGGTAGGCGGTGTTCGTGTCGCGGGTCCAGACGCCTGCGCCGAGGCCGTAGAGCGTGTCGTTGGCCGTGCGGATCGCGTCGTCGAAGTCGGTGAAGGAGGTCACCGCCACCACCGGGCCGAAGATCTCCTCCTGGAAGATCCGCATGCGGTTGTCGCCCTCGAAGACGGTCGGCTGTACGTAGTAGCCGCCCGCCAGCTCGCCGCCGTGCTCGACGATCTGGCCGCCCGTCAGGATCTTCGCGCCCTCCTTCTGGCCGATCTCCAGGTAGGAGAGGATCTTGCGGAGCTGCTCGGCGGAGGCCTGTGCGCCGATCATCGTGTCCGTGTCCAGGGGGTGGCCCGGGACGATCTTCTCCGTGCGGGCGATCGCCGCCTCCATGAAGTCGGCGTAGTGGCCGCGCTGGACGAGGGCGCGCGAGGGACAGGTGCAGACCTCGCCCTGGTTGAGGGCGAACATCGTGAAGCCTTCGAGGGCCTTGTCGCGGAAGTCGTCGTCCGCCGCCCACACGTCGTCGAAGAAGATGTTCGGCGACTTGCCGCCCAGTTCGAGCGTGACGGGCTTCAGGTTCCGCGAGGCGTACTCCATGATCAGCCGGCCGGTCGTCGTCTCGCCCGTGAAGGCGATCTTCGCCACGCGCGGGCTGGACGCCAGCGGCTTGCCGGCCTCCTCCCCGAAGCCGTTGACGACGTTCAGGACGCCCGGCGGCAGCAGGTCCGCGACCAGGCTCAGCCAGAAGTGCACCGAGGCCGGGGTCTGTTCGGCCGGCTTGAGGACCACCGCGTTGCCCGCGGCCAGCGCCGGCGCCAGCTTCCAGACCGCCATCAGGATCGGGAAGTTCCACGGGATGATCTGCGCGACCACGCCCAGCGGCTCGTGGAAGTGGTACGCCACGGTGTCGTCGTCGATCTCGCTCAGCGCGCCCTCCTGGGCCCGCAGCGCCCCCGCGAAGTAGCGGAAGTGGTCGATCGCGAGCGGGATGTCCGCGGCGAGCGTCTCCCGCACGGGCTTGCCGTTGTCCCAGGTCTCGGCGACCGCGAGCGCCTCCAGGTTGCTCTCCATGCGGTCCGCGATCCGCAGCAGGACGGCCGCCCGCTCCGCCGGCGCCGTCCGCCCCCACGCCGGGGCCGCCGCGTGCGCCGCGTCGAGGGCGCGCTCCACGTCCTCGGCGGTGCCGCGCGCGACCTCCGTGAAGGGGCGGCCGTCGACCGGGCTGGGGTTCTCGAAGTAGCGGCCGCCCGCCGGGGCGACGTACTCGCCGCCGATCCAGTGGTCGTAGCGGGCCTGGTACGACATGAGCGCGCCCTCGGTACCGGGTGCGGCGTAACGGGTCATGGGCATGGCCTCCCTCGGACGCGCCGGCCGTCCCTGGCCGGCGCTCACGCCCGAGTGTGGTGAACCGTACGTTGCAAGTCCGTTGCGCCGGCGGACAGTTCCGCCTCCAGGGAGTCGAGCCTCGCCCGTACGGGAGGAAGCTGCGGCGCCGGTACCGCCGCGCACAGCGCCCGCCAGACCACCACGTCGTCCTCGCCCCACGCGCTGTACGCCCAGTCGGCGAGCAGCCCGGGATCGCCCCGGTCCACCAGCGCCGCCCGCAGCCGGTCCGCGAGCCGCTCCCGCAGCCGTACCACCCCGGGCGCGATCGACGCGGGGAGCAGCGGGCCCGCGTACTCCCCGGCCGCCGCCGCGACGGCCCCCGAGGCGAGCCTCCGGTCGACCGTCGTGAAGTCCGCGTCCACCGGTGCGGCGAGCCGGTACGGCCGCGATCGCAGCACATCGGGGCCGAGCAGGGCGCGCAGCCGGGACAGCTCCGCCCGCAGCGTCACCGGCGTGACCGCCCCGTCCTCGTACAGGAGGGTGAGGAGTTCGTCGCCGCCCACCCCCTCCGGCCGGTGCGCGAGGACCGCCAGGATCTCGCTGTGACGGCGGCTCAGCCGCAGTCGCCGCCCGCCCACCGAGAGCACCGCCTCGTCCCGGCCGAGCGCCGACAGCCTGATCCGCTCCGGGTCCGGGGCCGGTCCGAGCAGGGCCAACTGGGACTCGGCCGCGCGGGCCACCGCCTGGACGAAGCCGAGGCTGTGCGGGTGCGCGAGCCGCTCTCCGCCGGTGATGTCGACCGCGCCGATCACCCTCCCGCTGTGCGGGTCGTGCACGGGGGCCGCGGCGCAGGTCCACGCCCGCACCGGACGCCGGAAGTGCTCGGCGGCGACGACCTGCACCGGCCGGTCGACGGCCAGGGCGGTGCCCGGCGCGTTCGTCCCGGCCGCCGCCTCCGACCAGCGGGCCCCGGCGACGAAGTTCATCCCCCGCGCCTTGCGCAGGGTGGCCGGGTGCCCCTCGACCCACAGCATGCGTCCGGCGGCGTCGCAGACCGCGAGAAGGTGCTCGCCGTCCGTCGCGTACGCCCCCATCAGCTCCCGGATCACCGGCATCGCCGCGGAGAGGGGGTGGGCCTCCCGGCACGCGACGAGCTCGTCCTCGTCCAGTTCCACCCGAGCCGCCCCGTCGGGGCTCACGCGCGCGCGTACGGACCGGCGCCAGGACGCGGCCACCAGCGGGCGGGCCTCCCGGACGGGCGGATCGGCGTCCGTGCCCGGGGCCGCAGCCGTGCTCCGGTGGACGTCCGCGCTCCGGTGGACGTCCGTGTCCCCATGGGCATCCTTGCCCGGGCCGGTGGCCGTGCGTCCGTCGTCGCCTCGGCGGGCGCCTGTGCGTCCGCCGCTCTCTCGGCCGGTGCCCGCGTCCCGGGCTGCCGATGCGCCCTTGGCGGTCGTCGTACCCCGGCCCTCCCACGGGCGGGGAGTCGCTCCCGCTCCCGGATCCGCCGTCGGTGCCCGTTCCGATCGTGGCTCCGCGGCCATCCACGCATCGCTCAACTCGGCCTCCTCGTCGAGGTCGTCCCGGCCCGTCGCGCTCATCGTGGTGCGCCCGGGGGCGCCCCACAAGCCACCTCGCACCACGGCATATGCACCCTGTCCGGTACGGGCCCCCGGCCGCTCACGTAGAGTGGGGTCCGGGCCGTGACTGGCGCTTGAGGTGGATCACCACCGGGGAGCGGCCCGGCGGAGCGCGCCGCAACGGCGCGACCGTGCCGATGCCGTGCGCCTGGGCGAATCACCTGTCAGAGACGACGCCCAGGAGTTCCCATGTCCACCGACACCGCCACCCTCATGGACGGCACGGCCCTCGCCCGCCGTACGGTCGAGGAGACCGCCGCCCGAGCCGCCGAGATCACCCGCCGCACCGGCGTCACGCCGTGCCTCGCGACCGTCCTGGTCGGCGCGGACCCGGCCTCCGTCACGTACGTGAAGATGAAGCAGAACCGCTGCGCGAAGGCCGGAATCCGCTCCAAGCACGTCGAACTGCCCGCCGAGACGACGACCGAGGAGCTCGTCGCCGCCATCACCGCCCTGTCCGAGGACCCCGAGGTCCACGGCATCCTGCTCCAGCACCCGGTCGGCCCCCACATCGACGAGCGCGCCGCCTTCGAGGCCATCGCCCCCGAGAAGGACGTCGACGGCGTCACCATGGCCTCCTTCGCCGCCATGGGCTTCGGCCTGCCCGGCTTCGTCTCCTGCACGCCCGGCGGCATCATGCGCCTCCTCGACGCCTACGACGTCGAACTCAGCGGCAAGCGCGCGGTCGTCGTGGGTCGCAGCGCCATCCTGGGCAAGCCGGCCGGGCTGCTCCTGCTCGGCCGCGACGCCACCGTCACCTACTGCCACTCCCGCACCCAGGACCTCTCCTCGGTGGTCCGTGAGGCCGACGTCCTGGTCGCCGCCGTGGGGAAGCCGAACTTCATCAAGGGCGAGGACATCAAGCCGGGCGCCGTCGTCATCGACGCCGGCTACAACCCGGGCAACATCGGCGACGTCGACTTCGCGTCGGCCGCCGAGCGCGCCTCCCTCATCACCCCGGTCCCCGGCGGTGTCGGCCCCATGACCATCGCCGTGCTCCTCGCCCAGACGGTCGAGGGCGCGGAGCGTCAGCTCGGCCTGTAGGCGGCTGTGTCCGGGCGGCGGCGGTGACGGGGGAGCGGCGGGGGCGCGAGCGCGCGCGGTCGGCGATCGTCACGATTCTGTACAGGTCGAGCCCGGCGGCCGGTGAAGGCTGGCCGCGCCGCCGCCGAACGGCGAGTCTGGTCCCTGTGTCCCACCCGCAGACCGCCACTCCGCAGCCCGAACCGGGCCGTCCGGGCCCGTCCGGTCCCACCGACACCGATACGGGCCCTTCGACTCCCACCGATACGGATCCCATCGACACGGACCCCACGGACACGGGCTCTTCGACGATTCCGAATCCGACCGGGTCGGTCGCACCCGCATCGGTCGCACCGGCATCGGTCGCACCGGACTCCGCCGACCGCCGTCGGACCGGGTCCCTCACTGTCGAGGGCCTCGCGACCGGTGCCGACTCCGCGTGGTCGGCCCGCTTCGTGCGGCTCGGCGCGGCCCGGCCGGGGCCGGCGGCGCGGCGTGCCCGCTGGTTCGGCGTGCCGCTGGTGCCGCTGCTCACGGCCGCCCTGGTGGCCGGCGCCTTCCTGACCGCACGGGGCGGGACGGCAGGGGGCGGACTCGCCGACGGCCCGCCCGGCGGGGACCCGGCCGGCGTTCCGTCCCCCGTCGTCACCGACGGGACGGGACAGGCCGTCCCCACCCCGACGACCGGAGCGGGAACGGCCGACACGCCGAGCGTCGGCACGTCCGCGAACTCCACGACGACGAGCGCCACGCCGAAGCGGACGGCGTCCGGGGACCGGGCCGGGCAGTCGCGGGGCGGCACGTCACCGACCCCTTCCCGGTCCCGGAGCACCGCCCCCGCCACCGGCGCCACCCCCTCCGGCCGTCCGAAGGGCGCTCCGGCGCCCGAGCGGCCCGTCTCCTACGAGGAGCTGCGCGTCGGCGACTGCTTCGACATCGACCGCGACGCGCCCGGCACCGCCCTCCGGCGGCGCTGCGACACGCCGCACCAGGGCGAGCTCGTCGTCCGCCCCCGTCTGGTCGGCACCTTCGCCACCGACGAGGCGGTACGCGAGGCGGCCACCGTGCTCTGCCGCGAACCGCTCCGCCGCAAGGCCGCCCGGCAGCCGCTCGGCACACGCTGGACGACCTTCGTCCAATACCCGTACCGGACGAGCTTCCTCCTCGGCGAGGACACCGTCGCCTGCAGCCTGGTCGCCACCAGCGGCACGCTCAGCCACAGGCTTTCGTAGCATCGGGCCCGAGGGAACCGGCTTCACCGGCACCGGCTTCACCGGCACCGGCGGCGAGCGCCGTCGCCAGGGCCGCCGCCGGGTCGTGGTCCGGCGGGCCGGCCGGGGACCAGCGGGCCCCGGCCTTCCGATACGGCCACCAGCGCCCGTCCTCGCCGAGCCTCAGCTGCGCGTCGGCTCCCACGGCCGTCCACCGCGCGCCGCCCGCGCGCCGCAGCGCCGGACGATCGTCCTCCGCCCAAGCCTCGGCGAGCCGGACCGCGGCCCGCTCCAGTGCCTCGGCGTCCGGCACCCACTCCTCGTCCAGCACGGCGAGGGCGGTGGCACCGCCGAACCGCCACGCGCGCGTGGCCGGCTCCAGCTCCGCCCGCGACCTGCCCGAGCCGGCGGCGAGCCGTGCCGCGATCGAGGGAGCGGGGGCGCCCGCCGCGAGTCGTACCGCGTCCTGGCCGACCGTCAGGCGGGGCGGACGCGGCAGGGCCGCCCCGCCCGGAGAGGCCGCGCCCCCGCCGCCCGTCGACTCGCCGAGCAGCCGGTGCGCGCGTGCCGCGGCGTCGGCCGCGAGGAACTCGAGGGCCGCGGGGTCGACCCCCGGCTCCGGCGGCGTGTCCGTGTCCAGGGACGGCGGTCGGCCCGGCAGGGGCGGGACGACCGGAGGGGCGGGCAGCGGCGGCACGAGGAAACCCGCCGCGAACGCCTCCTCGGCCGACACGCCGGGCATCCCGCCTGCCCCTCCGGGCGCGTCGCCCGGCGCGCCGCCGGTCCCCGCCCCGCCACGCGCGGACGGCGCGGCGGCCCGTGCGGCACTGCGCGCCTGCAGCTGCTCCAGAAGGGTGCGCTCGCCCCGCCCGCGCATCAGGAGGAGCACGAACGGGTCCTCGTCGAGGAGGCGGGCGACCTGGTAGCAGAGCGCCGCCGTGTGCGGGCAGTGGTCCCAGGCCTCGCAGCCGCACTCCGGGTCCAGGTCCCCGATGCCCGGCAGCAGGTCGAGTCCGGCCGCCGCCGCGTCCTCCACCAGGTGCGGCGGCATCTCGCGGTCGAGGAGCGCGGCGATGTGACCCGCGCTGTCCACGGCGAGGCCGAGGAGCCGCTCCCACTGCTCCTCCGAGAACTCCCGCACCAGCACGTCGGCGCGGTACGCCGTGCCGTCGCGGTCCTTGACCAGGGCCGTGATCCGGCCGGGCCGCACCGAGACGGCGCCCACCGCCCCCGCGCGCGCGTGCCGGCGGCCCGCCTTGAGCTGCTGCCCGTCGAGCGCGGAGTCCTCCAGGGCCTTCAGCCACGCGCGTCCCCACCAGGTGCGGGTGAACCCGCCGTGCGCCGGCGGCAGCGCCTCGAAGGTCCGCTCGTCGTCCCCGTGCCCGGCCCCGTGGCCGCGCCCTCGTCCGTACTCGCTCATCGTCCGTCCCCCCGCAGTCGCACCAGCTCCGCCAGTTCGGCATCGGTCAGTTCGGTCAGCTCCGGCGGCGCGTCCCCGCCGGTTCCGAGGACGGTGTCGGCCAGCTCGCGCTTGCGGTCGAGCATCGCGGCGATCCGGTCCTCGATCGTGCCCTCGGCGATAAGCCGGTGGACCTGCACCGGCCGGTCCTGCCCGATGCGGTACGCGCGGTCGGTGGCCTGCGCCTCCACGGCCGGGTTCCACCAGCGGTCGTAGTGCACGACGTGTTCGGCACGGGTCAGGTTGAGTCCCGTCCCGGCGGCCTTCAGGGAGAGGAGGAAGACCGGGACGTCCCCGCTCTGGAAGCGGGCGACCATCGCCTCGCGTTCGGCGACCGGGGTGCCGCCGTGGAGGAACTGCGTCCGCACGCCCCGTGCCGCGAGGTGCGCCTCCAGGAGCCGGGCCATCCCCACGTACTGGGTGAAGACCAGGGTGCACGCGCCCTCGGCCAGGATCGTGTCGAGGAGTTCGTCGAGCAGCTCCAGCTTGCCCGAGCGGCCCTCTATCCTCGGCCGCTCCTCCTTGAGGTACTGGGCCGGGTGGTTGCAGATCTGCTTGAGCCCCGTCAGGAGCTTCACGACGAGGCCGCGGCGCTCCATGCCGTCGGCTTCGGCGATCGCCGCGAGGGTCTCCCGCACCACCGCCTCGTACAGACCGGTCTGTTCGGGCGTGAGGGAGACGGTCCGGTCGGTCTCGGTCTTCGGCGGCAGCTCGGGGGCGATCCCTGGATCGGACTTGCGCCGGCGCAGCAGGAAGGGGCGCACGAGGGCGGCGAGCCGCTCCGCGGCGGCCGGGTCCCGCCCGCCCTCGACGGCGGCGGCGAACCGGGTCCGGAAGGCGCCCAGACCGCCGAGGAGCCCCGGCGTGGTCCAGTCGAGGATGGCCCACAGCTCGGAGAGGTTGTTCTCCACCGGCGTGCCGGACAGCGCCACGCGTGCGCGTGCCCCGATGGTCCGCAGCTGACGGGCCGTCGCCGAGTACGGGTTCTTGACGTGCTGTGCCTCGTCGGCGACGACGAGCCCCCAGTTCCGGGCGGCGAGCCGCTCGGCGTCCAGTCGCATGGTGCCGTACGTGGTGAGCACGAAGCCGCCGTCGGCGAACTCCTCCAGATCACGGGCCGCGCCGTGGAAACGGCGCACCGGAGTGCCGGGCGCGAACTTCTCGATCTCCCGCTGCCAGTTGCCCATGAGCGAGGTCGGGCAGACGACGAGGGTCGGGCCGGCGGACGCCGGGTCGGTCTGCCGGTGCAGATGCAGGGCGATGACCGTGATCGTCTTGCCGAGTCCCATGTCGTCGGCGAGACAGCCGCCGAGGCCGAGCGAGGTCATCCGGTGGAGCCAGTCGAGACCGCGCAGCTGGTAGTCGCGCAGGGTCGCGGCGAGCGCCGCCGGCTGCGCGATCTCCGGGCGGTCGCCCCCGGGTTCGGCGAGCCGCTCCCGCAGGCGCTCCAGCCAGCCCGTCGCGGCCACCTCGACGGGGCGCCCGTCGACCTCGGTCGTGCCGGTGAGGACGGCCGAGAGGGCGTCCACCGGTGTGACCTTGCGGTCCTGGTGGGCCCGTGCCCGGCGCACCTCGGCCGGATCGACGAGGACCCAGCGGTCGCGCAGCCGTACGAGCGGCCGTCCGGCCTCGGCGAGCCGGTCGAGCTCGGTCCGGGTGAGCTCGTGGTCGCCCACGGCGAAGCGCCAGTTGAAGGCGAGCAGGGAGTCGGCGGCGAGGAAAGAGGGCAGTGCGGAGGCGCGGGCGGCGTCGGTCGCGCCCGTGGGGTCCGAGTCGCCCGTGAGGTCGGCATCGGGACCGGCGCCGCGCCCGAGTCCGGAGCCCCCGAGCCCCGGCTCCCCGCCTCCGCAGTCACCGGCGTCGACTTCGGCTCCCACCGGGCCGATCACCGCGCGGGCGGTGAGCCGGTCGGCCAGCTCACGCGGCCAGTGGACCTGGACGCCCGCCGCCGCGAGGGCCGTGGCCGCCGGGCCCAGGAGCTCCCCGACCTCCTCGTCGGCGAGTTCGACGGTGTCGGGCACGGCCGCCGACAGGAGCGGGGAGAGCGGAGGCCAGGCGCGGGCGGCACGCCGGAGAAAGAGGAGGGCGTCCATCCGGGCTCGGGGCCCGAACGCGGCCCCGGCGCGGCCGGATCCCGCCCACACCTCCGCCGCGTCCGCGACCAGGGTCGGATCGGCGACGCCGTGCAGCTGGAGCACCGCCCGGAAGGCGGGCGCCTCCCGGGATTCCGTGGTGAAGCCGGGCAGTTCGAGCCGGAGCGAGAGCCGGACGCCGGCGTCGTGCACGGCCGCCACGTCGGCGGCCCATGCCCGATGTTCGGGAACGGTCTGCGGCGCGTCGGCCGCGAAGGCGGGCCCGCCGGCGGCCAGCGGGGCCGCCGGTGTACGGGGCAGCGTGTCGGCCACCGCGTCGGCGAAGGCACGCAGCAGCGCCTCGGGCTCGGGCAGCAGCAGCCGCGGTTCCCCGTCGGACAGGGGCGCGTCGTCGGTGGGGGGTACGGGGGCGGGCAGGGGCACGGCGTGCGCGAGGGGCGGCATCGACGCGGCGAGCGTGCGGAGTTCGGACAGTTCCCCCGGGCCGAGCGGTCCGACGCGCCACGCGTCGTGGTCGCCGGGGGTGATGCCGGGCAGCAGCAGGCCGCGCGCGACCAGGTCCAGGGCGAAGAGGGACGCGGCACCCCAGAACGCGGTCGCGGGGGAGGCGGCGTCCGAGAACCGGGCACGGGCGAGGAACGGCAGGGCGTCCCGTACGGACAGGGTGCGGGCGGCGACGGTCACGGCCTGGAGCGAGTCGCCGTCGACGACGGTGATCTCGGTGTCGCCCATGTGCCCGGGGTTGTCAGGGTGTGCGGTGTCGTCCGCGTGACCGGAGTGGCCGGAGTGGCCGGAGTGAGGGTCGGGGGCGGTGTGGGCTTCCGGCAGGGGCTCGTCGTCTGGTGACCAGAAGGCGATCCGTCCGGCGCGGGGCGGATCGGCGGGCAGGAAGACGGCGGAGTGGCGGCTGAGCTCGGGCGAAGGGAAGGAGAAGGGGGAGGGGTCCTGAGCGGGTTCGCGGGCGGAATCATCGGGTCCGTGCGAGAGCGACAACGCATTCCTCAAATTTGACTACCTGGAGACCGAGTCGCCGAGGATACCCCACGGAGTCGCCGGGCGCGGCCTTCCCTCAAGTGATCCATGCCACAACTGCTCGACTGTCATGGAGGGGTGGGGATCGCCCCACCCCCGCCCCCCGGTGCGCCCCCGGCGGTGGACGGGTGGTGACGCCATGGCCCCGGGGGATCGCGGATCCGTACGTTCTCGGTAGGCGCCCAGAGACCAGAACCGGCCGTGAACCCACGGCACCGACCGCCCGAGAACCGGAGCCCGCCATGTCCCAGGCCACCGTCCTGCCCCCGGCCGTCGCCCCCGTCGCGGCGCCCGCCCGCGCCCGGGGCGGCAGCGAGTTCAGCCCCCTCCTCCGGACGGTCAGGGAACAGGGCCTCCTCGAACACCGCCCCGGCTGGTACGCCCGCGGCATCGTCGTCAACCTCCTCGGCATCGCCGCCGTGGTGGCCGGACTCGCCCTGATCGGGCCCTCCTGGTGGGCGCTGCTCCTCGCCGTACCCCTCGCCCTGTTCTCCGCACGCGCCGCCTTCGTCGGACACGACGCCGGCCACGCCCAGATCACCGCGAACCGCAGGGCGAGCCGCGTCCTCCAGCTCGTCCACGCGAACCTCCTCCTCGGCATGAGCCGGGAGTGGTGGAACGACAAGCACAACCGTCACCACGCCCACCCCAACCACCTCGACAAGGACCCGGACGTCGCCGCCGACATCCTCGTCTTCGCCGAACACCAGACAGCGGGCCGCACGGGCCTGCGCGGCTTCCTCACCCGCCACCAGGCCTGGCTGTTCTTCCCGCTGACCACCCTGGAGGGCATCGCGCTCAAGGTGTACGGAGTCCAGGCCCTGCTCGCGAAGGACGGCCCGTGCCGCGACCGCCGCGAGCGGCTCGTCGAAGGAGCCCTCCTCCTCGCTCACTTCGCCGGGTACGCGGCGCTGCTCCTCACGCTCCTGACGCCCGCCCAGGCCCTCGTCTTCGCCCTCCTCCACCAGATGCTCCTCGGCGTGCACCTCGGCATGGCCTTCGCCCCCAACCACAAGGGCATGGAGCGGCCGGACGAGCACGCGGACGGCGACGGCTGGGGACATCTGCGCCGTCAGGTCCTCACCTCGCGCAACATCCGGGGCGGCGCCCTGACCGACTGGTTCCTCGGCGGGCTCAACTACCAGGTCGAGCACCACCTCTTCCCGAGCATGCCGCGCCCGAACCTCCGTCTGGCCCAGCCCGCCGTCCGGGCCCACTGCGCCGCGCTGGGCGTCCCGTACACGGAGACCGGTTTCGTGGACTCGTACCGCCAGGCCCTCGGCCATCTGCACGAGGTGGGGGCGCCGCTCCGCGACGAGGGCGCGGAGTAGGGTCGTCCGTCGAGGCGCGATGTGATCATCGGTCCGGAAGGGCGGCGGGGAGCCGCTGCCCGGGCCGGAAGAGAAGGGGGAGCCCTCACCATGGCCAGCGGCACCGTCACCACGGTCAGCAGCAACGGCACGTACTCGTTCACCAAGCCCAACCGGGAGGGCATCACCCTCCTCGCCGGCCTCGGCGTGGAGGGCGACGTCCACGCGGGGGTGACGGTGAGGCACCGGTCCCGTGTCGCGCAGGACCCCACCCAGCCCAACCTCCGCCAGGTCCACCTCATCCACGCCGAGCTCTTCGAGGAGGTCGCGGGCGCCGGCTTCGAGGTCGCCCCCGGCGACCTCGGCGAGAACGTCACGACCCGGGGGATCGACCTCCTCTCCCTGCCCACCGGCACCCTCCTCCACCTCGGCGCGGAGGCCGTCGTCCGGGTCACCGGACTGCGCAATCCCTGTGCGCAGATCGACGCCTTCCGGCACGGCCTGCTCAAGCAGGTCCTCGGCCGCGACGAGAACGGCGAGGTCGTGCGCAAGGCGGGCATCATGGGTGTCGTGCTCACCGGCGGGGAGGTGCGGCCCGGCGACCCGGTCCGGGCCGAACTGCCGCCGGAGCCGCACCGTCCGCTGGAGCGGGTCTGAGCGCCCGAAGCCCGCTCAGCCCTCCAGGGCGCAGGAGTTGACCACGTCACCGCTCGCGGGCCGCGCGATCGTACGGTCCGACGGCGGCGCCGTACCCTCCTCGACCCAGCGCGTCAGGGCGTCGAACGCGGACCGGTAGCACGGCAGGATCGGCCGCAGCCGGTCCGGATACGTGTCGTAGAGGCCGTCCGTGTGCGTCCCGTCCTGCACCGTGTAGTAGCGGTGCAGGACGCCCCGGCCCCGCGCGTCGATCATCCGCGCGTACACGTCGGAGTCCGTGGCGATCGGCAGCAGGGTGTCGAGATCGCCGTGGAGCGTGATGAGCGGCTTGCCGATCCTTCCGGTGAGCGCGACCTTCGCGACCGCGCGGTGGACGGACGCCGGCCGCGAGGCGTAGTCGTACGTGGCGTCCGAGGCGCAGGGCGCGAAGATCTGCTCCACGGTCCCGCCGGCGGTGGAGCCGGGGCAGGCGGGGTCGTACGCGGGGTCGAACTCGGCCCGGAAGAGCTTCTGCGTCAGCCCCCAGTAGGCCTTCTCGTGGTACGGCCACAGGAAGCGCGAGCCGGGTGCGAAGCCCGCCGCGATCAGGTCCTCGTCATCCGCGAGACCCCGGGACCGGGCCACCGTCACCGGCAGGCTCGTCAGGAGGTTCGGGCCGCGTGTCGTCCACAGCACGCCCTCCCAGTCGACCCCGCCGTCGTACAGCTCGGGCCGGTTCTCCAGCTGCCAGCGCGTGAGGTAGCCGGCGTTGGAGATGCCGGTCATGTACGTGCGTTCCGGAGCCCGGCCGTAGCGCTGCCGTACGACCTTCTTGGCGGCGCGCGTCAGCTCGGTCACGCGGCGGTTCCACTCGGCCACGGCGTCGCCCGGCTCCCGTCCGTCGGTGAAGAAGTCCGGGCCGGTGTTGCCCTTGTCGGTGGCGGCGTAGGCGAAGCCCCGGGCGAGCACCTGGTCGGAGATCAGCGCGTCCGTGGAGTACTGGCGGCGGCTGCCGGGCGCCCCGGTGACGACGAGGCCGCCGTTCCAGTGGTCGGGCAGCCGGATGACGAACTGTGAGTCGTGGGCCCAGCCGTGGGTGGCGTTGAGGCGGGAGTCGTCGGGGAAGTAGCCGTCGACCTGGATGCCGGGCACCCCCGAGGGGTTGCGGGTCCCCTTCGCGGCGAGACCGGCCTGGTCCGCCGGGTCGGTGTACGGGGTGCCGGCGAGCCCGGTGGTCGTGAGGTCCTCCAGACAGGCGGACTGCCCGCGTTCGGCGCCGGGTACGCGGATCCGGTCCTGGCGTGCGCAGTGCGCGGCGGCCGGCGCTTCGGCCCCGGCGGGGCTCGCGGGGGCGAGGACGGTGACCCCGGCGAGGAGCGCGGTGATCAAGGAGACGCCTGGGAGCAGGCGCATGGTGGGCCTCCGGTGGGACGACGGAAAGGGGTGCGGCGCCACATCGTGCGGCGTGTCCCTGTCGTCGTGCCATGGCTGGGAACCACACCTCGGGCCGTCGTCCTATGGGGAGCCGAGACGGGGTCCGGGGCGGGGCCGAGACGGGGCCCGGGGCGGGCGGAGGACTTCAGGAGGAACGGCGGCCATCGCGCCGAGCGCTTGGCGGAGGCCTTCGGGAGGAGCGGTCCACCATCGTGCCGAGCCCTTCGCGGAGGCCCTCAGGAAGGGCGCACGGCCATCTCGTCGAGCGCTTCGAGGAGAGCGGGCAGCTGCGGCCCCCGCGTCACGGGCAGTACCTCGCGCGGCAGCTCGTCGAGGAGGACGAACGCCATGTCGTCGACCTTGGCCACGAGCGACCAGCCCGGACCGTCGGCGCGCAGCATCCCGGAGGCCGACCGCACCCGCCCCACCGGCGGCGGCTCCTCCAGATAGCCGCGCAGCTCGTGCAGGGCCTTCCTGACCCCGGTGTACGGGCCGGGGGGCGTGGTGCCGGCTCCCGTCGTCTCCGCGCCGGAGGGCGCCGTCGGCGGCCCTCCGGCCGTGCCCTCGTCGCCCACCCGGGCCCGCCAGGCGTCCCACTGGAGCGCCACCTCGTCGGCGCCCAGCCGGCGCTGCGCCGGCCCCCATTCCGCACCGGAGGGCGGGACCAGCGGTGCGGGGTCGCCCTCTTCGGGCTCCGGGTCGTGCGGGGCCGGGACGCCGGGGGCGACGGTCGCCACGGGGAGCGGCCAGCCCGGCAGTCCGGTCACCACCGAGCGCTCGTCGGGGGACAGGTCGTAGGCCATGCCGCAGTCCCAGGAGGAGATGGCCACCGCGACGAGCGACACGTCGTCGACGACGACCGTCCAGCGGGCGCCGTGCCCGTCCTGGCCGAACACGAGCCCGTACCCCTCGGCGTACGGCCGCAGGCCCAGCGCGGCGCAGGCCGCCGGGTAGTCGTCGCCGAGCACGCTCGGGAAGCGCCCGGGTGTCAGCAGGGCCGCGGTCAGCACAAACAGCGCGTCGGCGTCGGCCTCGGCGATCGGGTCCGTCCCAGCCACGGCGTCCTCCCCATCTGGTCGTCGGCGCACCTTAACCAGTGGGTAACCCGCGCGTCGAGGGTCTCCGCCCCGGAACCTCGCGCCTTCGAGGAGCCTCCGTCACGCGTCGCCGACCCGCCGGGCGGCCGACTGGTCGCGCAGGCCGAGCAGCGAGCGGGCCACGGCGCGGGGGGACTGGTTCCGTTCCCGCGCGAGGGTGATCAGGGCACGGCAGGCCAGTTCGTTCACGCCGAAGGAGAGCATGCCGGGGGAGACCCGGCTCGCCGCCTCCTCCGCCCGTGCCGGGTCGTCCTCGGCGCAGGCGGCCACGTACTCGGCGGCCGCCTCGAAGAGGTTGTGCCCCTGGCGGGGGCGCGGTGGCGCCGGAGCGGCGGCTTCGGGCGCCTTCCGGCCGGAGGGGAGGAGTCTGCGCAGTCTTTCCGGAACTCGTGCCACGGCCCGCCGCCTTCCCCGGGCACGACTGCCCGGCCTCTCCACGGTAGACAGTGAAGTGCCGGGGAAGAAGGGGGCGTTGGCATCCGTGAGGGGCATGTGGGGGCGCGCGCCCGGTGGGCTCGGGCGGTGAGGGGGACGGGACGGCGCGGGACCCGTGAGGATCCCGCGCCCCGGCACCGCCGCCTCACCGGGCGCGTACCGCCCCTTTCGCCCGCGGCGGAGGCTCAGCCCTCGCGGACCGAGAGGGCCAGGTAGCGCGCGTCCTCGTCGACGTAGTCGACGAGCCGCCAGCCGGCCTCGGCGAGCAGGGGGCGCAGCCGGGGCTCCGCGCGCAGGTCGTCCGGCGTGATCTGCCGGCCGTGACGGGCCGCGAGGGCGGCTCGCCCGATCGGGTGGAAGAGGGCGAGGCGACCCCCGGGCCGTACGACGCGGGCGAGTTCCCGCAGGCCGGCGACGGGGGCCGCGAGGTGCGAGATGAGCCCCGCCCCGAACACGGCGTCGAGCGCGCCGTCGCGCACCGGGAGCCGGCCGACATCGGCGAGCAGCAGCGTCCCGCCTTCCTCGCCGCCGCGTCCGGCGGCGACGGCCCGTTCGATCATCTCGGGGGTGAGATCGGCGCCGAGCACCGTGCCGGAGGGGCCGACGGCCGCCCGGAGCGGCGGGAGCGCCCGGCCGGTCCCGCAGCCGGCGTCCAGCACCGCGTCGCCGGGGCGCAGGCCGAGCTCGCCCACGGCGGCGGCGTACGCGGGGCCGTCGTCGGGGAACCGGCTGTCCCAGTCGGCGGCGCGGGCGCCGAAGAATTCTCGTACCTGGGTGGGGTCATCGCTCATGCGTTCATGATCGCGCACGATTCGATACCCGGAGGGGTGAACTTTCTGCGTGCCCGTTCGAGCTCGGCCTGATCGTTCGGGACCGTCTCTCTGTCATATTCCAGCAGCTTTCGAAATGCGCCCCCGATGCGCCCCCCGATGCGCACTAGCGTCCCTGGGCCATGGGACACCTGGACCACGCCACCTTCGGCTGGCTGACACCCGTGCTGTCGTACGCGATGGCCTGCATCGGCGCCGCCCTCGGGCTGCGCTGCACCGTGCGAGCGCTCGACGCGACCGGCCGGTCGCGGCGCAACTGGCTGATCACCGCCGCCTCCGCGATCGGCACCGGCATCTGGACCATGCACTTCGTGGCGATGCTCGGATTCGGCGTGACGGGCACGGACATCCGCTACGACGTTCCGCTCACCCTCCTCAGCCTCGTCATGGCGATGGCCGTCGTCGGGGTCGGCGTCTTCGTCGTCGGCTACGGACGCGACCGGTTCCGTTCGCTCCTGATCGGCGGTCTGACCACGGGCGTCGGCGTGGCGAGCATGCACTACATGGGCATGGCCGCGCTCCGGCTCCACGGTCAGGTGCGGTACGACCCGCTCCTCGTCGGACTCTCCGTCCTGATCGCCGTCGTCGCCGCCACGGCGGCCCTCTGGGCGGCGCTCAACATCCACGCGCCCGCGGCCGTGGCCGTCGCCTCGCTCGTGATGGGCGCGGCCGTCACCAGCATGCACTACACCGGCATGTTCGCCGTGCGGATCGAGGTCGTCCCCTCCGGCGCCCCCCTCCCGGGGGCCATGCTCATGCAGTTCGTCTTCCCCCTCGCCGTCGGCCTCGGCTCGTACCTGTTCATCACCTCCGCCTTCGTCGCCCTCACCCCGACGGCCGGTGAACGCGCCGCGTACGCCTCGGCCGGACGCCTCGCCGAACCGGACGAACACGCGGTCGACGTCGCACCGCCCGGCTTCCGTGCCGGGGAAGCGGCCCCCACGCCCACGACCTGACCCCTGGCGTACAGCACGCCACGCCCTACCGCACCAGAGCACAGACGCAGCCGGAACGAGGAGGCCATGCGAACTCCCCGCAAGACCAAGGGCGCCGAGGCGGCCACACCGCCGCCGGCGGCCGCGCGCGGGCGGCGCGCACACGCGGGCCCGCCCGCCGACGAGCAGGAGGGGCGGGCCCCCGGGGCCCCGCCGCCCGCAGGACACGCGGGCCGCCCGACGCCGGGCGCCGCCGGGAGCGCCGATGCGACCGCACGGCCCTCGGGCCCGATCTCCGGACGGCCTTCCGCACGGTCCTCCGAACGGCCCGGGGCTCCCGCCGGGCCTCCGCCGTCCGACGGGCGCCGTGCCCGTCCCGCGTTCCACGGGCTGCGCCCCCGCTCGGTCCGCGCCAAGATCGTCTCGCTCCTCATGGTCCCGGTCGTCTCGCTCTTCGCCCTCTGGGGCTTCGCCACCGTCACCACCGCGCAGGAGGTCGCGGACCTCCGCCGGCTCCAGCGCGTCGACGCCGAGATCCGCGAGCCCGTGGCGGCCGCCCTCACCGCGCTCCAGGCCGAACGACGCGCTGCCGTACGGCAGGTCGCGGCGCCCGGCACCGCCCGGGCCGCCGAGCTCAAGGACCGGATCCGCCGGACGGACGAGGCCGTCGCTCGGCTCCGCCTGGACGGTTCGCACACCGTCGGCGACACCGGAGACCTGCCCCGCGACGTCGCCGGCCGGGTGAGCGCGTTCGTCGGCAAGGTCGAGGGCCTCGCCCGGCTCCGTACCGCCGCGGCCGACGGGCGCGCCGACTGGGACCAGACGTACGAGGAGTACACGGACGCCGTCTCCGCCGCCTTCGCGGTCGACGGAGCCCTCACCGGCATCCAGGGCGCGGGGGAGGGGTCCGACGCGCGCGTACTCCTCGAATTCGGCCGGGCCGGCGAGATGCTGTCCCGCGAGGACGCCCTCCTCACCTCCGCCCACCTCACCGGCCGGCTCTCCGCCGACCGGCTCCGCGACTTCTCCGGAGCCGTCGCGACCCGGCGCACCCTCACCGACTCGGCCACCGCCGACCTGCCCGCCGCCGCACGCGTCGCCTGGGCCCGCCTCTCCGCCGGTGGCGACCACGCCCGGCTCACCCGGGCGGAGGACCGGGTCAGCGCCGCCGACCCCGGCCGCCCCGCCGCCCAGGCGGTCACCTCCACCGAGTGGGACGACGCCCTCGCGGCCGTGCACGGCGGACTCGCCGCGATCGAGACCGACGCGCGCCGCGCGGCCGCCGACCGCTCCGACCCCTTCGCCGGCGTCCTCACGGCGAGCGGCGCGGCGGTCGCCCTCGGCCTCGCGGCCGTCGCCGCCTCGCTCGTCATCTCCGTACGGATCGGCCGCGGCCTCGTCGTCGAGCTCGTCAGCCTCCGCAACACCGCCCTCGACATCGCGCGCCGCAAACTCCCCGCCGCCATGCGCCGGCTCCGCGCGGGCGAGGAGATCGACGTCCGGGCCGAGACACCGCCCGGGCCCGTCTCCCAGGACGAGATCGGCCAGGTCGGCGAGGCCCTCACCACCGTCCACCGCGCGGCGCTCTCCGCCGCCGTCGAACGGGCCGAACTCGCCAGCGGCATCTCCGGGGTGTTCGTCAACCTCGCCCGCCGCAGCCAGGTCCTCGTCCATCGCCAGCTCAACCTCCTGGACAGCATGGAACGGCGCGCCGACGACCCCAACGAGCTCGGCGACCTCTTCCGGCTCGACCACCTCACCACCCGCATGCGGCGCCACGCGGAGAGCCTGATCATCCTCTCCGGAGCCGCCCCGGGGCGCGCCTGGCGCATGCCCGTCCCCCTCACCAACGTCGTCCGCGCCGCCGTCTCCGAGATCGAGGACTACGCGCGCGTGGAGGTGCGCCGGCTTCCCGAGACGGCCGTCGTCGGCGGAGCCGTCGCCGACCTCACCCACCTCCTGGCCGAACTCATCGAGAACGCCGCCCAGTTCTCCCCGCCCCACACCAAGGTCCGGGTCAGCGGCGAACCCGTCGGCAACGGCTACGCCCTGGAGATCGAGGACCGGGGGCTCGGCATGGGCAAGGAGACCCTCGCCGAGGCGAACGCCCGTATCGCCCAGTCGGAGGCCCTCGACCTCTTCGACAGCGACCGGCTCGGCCTCTTCGTGGTCAGCCGCCTCTCCTCCCGCCACGACATCAAGGTCCATCTGAGGACGTCTCCCTACGGCGGTACGACCGCCGTCGTCCTGCTCCCGACCGACCTGCTCCAGGGCGCGCTGCCACCCGGCCGCGGCACGCCGGCGGCCGGTTCCGACACGCCCCACGACGGAACCCCGCGCGTGGGGAGCCCCCGTGCCCGCACGTCGGGCGGACCGGGTGCCGACGCCGTACGCAGCGGGCTCCGGCCCGAAGGGGCCCCGCGCGGCGACGACGAGCGTGCCGCGCGGGAGCGGGAGGAGGCGCGCCGCGCCGAGGCACGCCGCTTCGGACGGCCCCAGATCGCGCAGCCCGCCCCACCTGCCGCGCCCGCCCCGACGAACCCCGCGCTCCCCGGCAACCCGGCCTCGCCCGCCGCGTCCGGACGCCGGACCGCCCCGCAGCCCCAGACCGGAACGCGCCCCGCGAACCCGTCCCGGCAGACGGACGGAACGCGGCGCCCGGCCCCGCCGCAGTCCCCTCCGGCCTCCCGCCCGCAGCCGTCGGCGCGCCCGACCGTCGTGCCCGCCCCCTCCTCCTCCTCCTCCGCCCCCGCCCCCGCCTCCTCCGCCCCCACCCCCGTCTCCGCCTCCGCCGACGTGACCGAACTCCGCCGCCGCGGCCCCTCCGTACCGACGCCTCCGGCGGAGCGGCCGCCCGCCGCCCCGGCCGACCGGGCCGACACGGAGGGCGAACTGCCCCGACGCGTACGCCAGGCGAGTCTCGTTCCGCAGCTGCGCGAGGCACCCGCCCCGACGCCGGTGCCCGCACCGGTCGCACCCGGCACGGACGCGCGCACCCCGGAACAGGTCCGGGACCGCATGGCGGCGTACCGGGACGGCTGGCAGCGGGGCGGCGGCGCCGCCCCGGGCACCAGACGACCCCTCGGCACGGGCTTCGGAACAGACACGGGCCACGGCACCGCACCTCTCGACCCTCGCTCCGAAGGAGACGACGCATGATCGACCACGAGCGGATCTCGCACCACCGGTCCGGCGAACTGGACTGGCTCCTCGACGACCTCGTCATGCGGGTCCGCGAGGTCCGCCACACCGTGGTGCTCTCGAACGACGGACTCGCCGTGGGCGCCTCCAACGGGCTGAGCCGTGAGGACGCCGAGCACCTGGCCGCCATCGCCTCCGGCTTCCACAGCCTCGCCAAGGGCGCCGGGCGGCAGTTCCACACCGGTGGGGTCCGCCAGACGATGGTCGAGATGGACGACGGCTTCCTCTTCGTCGCCGCGGCCGGAGACGGCTCCTGCCTCGCCGTCCTCAGCTCCGTGAGCGCCGACATCGGCCTCATCGCCTACGAGATGGCCCGGCTCGTGAAGCGCGTCGGTGAGCACCTGCACACCCCGCCGCGCCTCACGGTGACCCCGCCGGCCGCCGGCTGACCCGGAGGTGCCCATGAACGACGACAGCGCCGGCGACGGCCCGCCCGTACCGGGCAGTCAGTGGTACGACGCCGACGCGGGACCGCTCGTACGGCCGTACGCGATGACCGGCGGACGGACCAAGCCGGGCCCCAGCAACGTACGGTTCGACCTCATCGCCCTCGTCGTCGTGGACGACGAGCCGCCGGGACCGGCGGAGGAGGCACTCCTCGGTCCCGAGCACCGGTCCCTGCTGTCCCTGTGCCGGGCCGAGACCCAGTCGGTGGCCGAGCTCGCCGCCGACGCCGACCTTCCCGTCGGGGTCGTCCGGGTCCTCCTCGGCGACCTCCTCGAATCGGGCTTCGTGCGCGTCAGCCGACCCGTGCCGCCCGCCCAGCTCCCTGACGAAAGAATCCTGAGGGAAGTAATCGATGGCCTACGAGCGCTCTGAGAGCACCGGCGCGGGCGACGACGCGGACACCTCCGCCCTCGCGCTGAAGATCCTGGTCGCCGGCGGGTTCGGCGTCGGAAAGACCACCCTCGTCGGCGCGGTCAGCGAGATCCGGCCCCTGCGCACGGAGGAACAGCTCAGCAGGGCCGGGGAACTCGTCGACGACACCGGGGGCGTCGACCAGAAGACCACCACGACCGTCGCCATGGACTTCGGCCGCATCACGATCCGCTCCGGGCTCTCGCTCTACCTCTTCGGCACGCCCGGCCAGGACCGGTTCTGGTTCCTCTGGGACGAGCTGTCGCAGGGCGCCCTGGGGGCCGTCGTCCTCGCCGACACGCGGCGCCTGGAGGACTGCTTCCCGGCGGTCGACTACTTCGAACACCGGAAGATCCCCTTCGTGGTCGCGGTCAACTGCTTCACGGGCGCGCGTACGTACGGGGCGCACGACGTGTCCCGCGCCCTCGACCTGGACCGCGGCACGCCCGTCGTGCTGTGCGACGCGCGCGACCGCGACTCGGGGAAGGAAGTGCTGATCCGCCTGGTCGAGTACGCGGGGCGGATGCACACCGCCCGGCTCCTGGACACGGTCGGCTGAGGCGGCGTCACCGCGCCCGCGGCACGCGCGGGCGTGATGCGGTGCTTGCCCTGTCCACGACAGTGCGTAAGGCTTGCGGCGATACGCGGACCACGACGGGACGGCGGACCACGCAGGCCTTGAGGACCCCCAGGGTCCGGGCCGAGGGGGACGCAACCGCTAGGGGGAGGACCACTGATGGCGCTGGACAAGGAACTGGACTGGCTCCTGGACGACCTGACGCAGCGGGTCGGACACATACGGCACGCGCTGGTGCTGTCGAACGACGGCCTGGTGACGGGCGCGAGCAGCGGCCTCGTCCGCGAGGACGCCGAACACCTGGCGGCCGTCTCCTCCGGTCTGCACAGCCTCGCACGGGGCTCGGGCCGGCACTTCAAGGCGGGCCGGGCACGGCAGACGATGGTGGAGTTCGACGACGCGCTGCTCTTCGTGACGGCGGCGGGCGAGGGCAGCTGCCTGTGCGTCCTGAGCGCGGCGGAGGCGGACGTCGGTCAGGTGGCGTACGAGATGACGCTGCTGGTCAACCGGGTCGGCGAACACCTCGGCGTGGCGGCGCGACAGCCCGGGCTCCCGGGCGGCGGCATGCTCTGACGGCGCTGCCCGGAAGGGTTGTCCACAGGTCGTTTTCCACAGACGGTGCGCCTGTAGTCACTCTGCGTTACCTTCTTCCGTGTGGGTCCGAGAGGCCCGCTGCCCGAAGGGGGCACGGACGCAGGGGGAGGGCCGCGAAATGACGGTGGACGAGGGAGCGCGCACGGTGGCGCCGGGGCGGGCCGCGCAGGAACTGGAGCTGAGGCGCGACGAGTTCCGGCTCGCGGTCCAGCTGGGCCTGGTGAGGACGGTGCCGGTCGGCGAAGGGGAGCGGCGGCGGATCGAGCGGTGCGAACTCGACCGCCTCAGGGCGGCCCCGGACTTCCCCGCAGGCCTGCGCGAGCGGGTGCGCGCGGTCGGTACGGGGGAGGCCGCCGCCCTCCTCGGAATCACCGCCGACCGGTTCACCCGCCTGGCCCGGACGGGGCACGTCAGCCCGGTGCGGTTCTCGCTGAACCGCTACCGGGCGGTGGTGTGGATGTATCTGGCGCAGGAGGTCGTCGAGTTCGGCCTCACCTGCCCGGCGCTCCTCACCGGGCGCCTGCCGCTGCGCCTCCGCGAGCGTCTCGCCGCGCACGAGGACCTGCGGGCGAGGAACTGGCGGGCGCGGCGGCTCTCCCTGTCGCTCCGGGCCACCGAAGACCCCTGGGCGCGGGCCGCCGCCATCGCCTCCCTCCTCGACCCGGTCCAGGTGGCCGAGGTCGTCGACGATCCGTACGAGCGCGCGCACCTGGACCGGTTGCGCCCGCCTCCGCCGCCCGGGATGCCGATGCCGCCGGCCGCGCGCGGGATCGCCGAGCGGCTGACGCTGGCCGACGACCCGGACGAGATCCTCTGGCACCGACTGAGCCTCGCCCTGGCGCTGGACGAGGCACGCGCGGAGCGCCAGGCCCCGCATCCCGGCGAGACGCACGGGGACGGAGCCGGTGCGCCGTCACCGACGGTGCCACCGGCTGGGCCGGTTCGGGCGGAGGCGGTTCCGTCGGAGGCGGTTCCGAGGACGCCTGTCCCGGCGGTGCCTGCTCCGGCGGTGTCCGTTCCTGTACCGCCTGTTCCGGCGGTGTCCGTTCCCGCGGTGCCCCTTCCGGCAGCACCCGCCCCCGAGGGGTGGCTCGTGGGGATCGGCCGGCCGGTGGGCCGGCCGGTGCGCGGGAGGCTCCTGGAGCGTTTCCGGCGGGGGAGGGCGGCGGGTGCGGTGCGGCCCCGGCGGCGGAGGCGTCCGGTGGCCTGGCCCTGACGGGGTGCCCTGACATGCGGCCGGGGCGGGCGGTGGAGAGGATGGGCCCATGCTGCTGGCGCGTGTCGCGGAAGTGTCCCGGGAGGTCGCCGCCGCCTCCGCGCGCTCGCGGAAGATCGCTCTGCTGGCCGAACTGTTCGCCGAGGCCGGGCCCGACGAGAGCCCGCTCGTCATCGCGTATCTGTCCGGGCGGTTGCCGCAGGGACGGATCGGGGTCGGATGGAGCGTCCTCAAGGACGTCGTCCCGCCGGCCGTTCCGCCTGCCGAAGGTCCCACCCTCACGCTCGGGCAGGTGGACGCGACGATGGCGGAGCTCGCCGCCGTGTCGGGCGCGGGAGCCCGTGCCGAGCGGAGCCGGATCGTCCGCGGACTGTTCTCCGCCGCCACCCGCGACGAGCAGGAACTCCTGGTGAGGTTGCTGACGGGAGAGGTGCGGCAGGGGGCTCTCGACGCCATCGCCCTGGAGGGGGTGGCGCGGGCCGCCGGGGTGCCCGCCCTCGAACTGCGGCGTGCCGTGATGCTCGAAGGCGCGCTGCCGCCGGTCGCCCAGGCCGTGCTGGCCGAAGGGGCCTCCGCGCTGGAGCGGTTCACCCTGCGGGTCGGCGGTCCCGTGCAGCCCATGCTCGCCCACACCGCCGCTTCCGTCGCCGAGGCGATCGCCGGCCTGGGGCCGTGCGCGGTCGAGGAGAAGCTCGACGGGATCCGCATCCAGGTGCATCGGCGCGGCGACGACGTCCGGGTGTACACCCGCTCGCTCGACGACATCACCGACCGCCTCCCCGAGGTGGTCGCGACGGCCCGCGCGGTCGCCGCCGACGGGTTCATCCTGGACGGCGAGGTGATCGCGCTCGACGCCGGGAGCGGCAGGCCCGTGTCCTTCCAGACGATCTCCGCCCGGGTCGGCTCCCGGACCGACGTGGCCGCCGCGCACGCCGTGCTCCCTCTCACGGCGGTCTTCTTCGACGTCCTCGCGGTGGAGGGGGAGGAGCTGATCGACCGGCCGGCCCTGGAGCGGCACACCGTTCTCGCCCGTCTGCTGCCGGAGTCGCAGCGGGTCCGCCGTACCGTCGTCACCGATCCGGCCGATCCCGCGCAGACCGAGGCCGCCGAGCGGTTCTACGCGGACACCCTGGCCCGGGGACACGAGGGCGTGCTCGTCAAGGCGCTGGAGGCGCCCTATGTGGCCGGTCGCCGGGGGCGCACCTGGCTGAAGGTGAAACCCGTCCACACCGTCGACCTCGTCGTGCTCGCCGTGGAGCGGGGCCACGGCCGCAGGACCGGGCTCCTCTCCAACCTCCACCTCGGCGCGCGGACCGCCGACGGCGGCTTCGTCATGCTGGGGAAGACCTTCAAGGGGCTCACCGACGAGATGCTGCGCTGGCAGACCGAGCGGCTCCGGGAGCTCGCCGTGTCGGACGACGGATTCACCGTACGCGTACGGCCCGAGCTCGTCGTGGAGATCGCGTACGACGGGCTCCAGGTCTCGACGCGCTACCCGGCGGGCGTCACGCTCCGCTTCGCCCGGGTCGTACGGCACCGGCCCGACAAACGTGCCGCGGAGGCCGACACCGTCGAGCGCGTCGTCGAAGGCCGCTGACCGAGGGGGACGGCCCTCGCGGGGCGGCCGTCCACGAGGGATGCTGGAGGCGTGGCACGAGGAGTGCCCGGCACGAGGAGCGCGTGGCATCACGACAGGCCGGCGGGCCGCGAGGAGATGAGCGACGTGTACGACTTGCACATCGACACCGACGTCACCGTGCAGCTCAACGACTGCTGCAAGGAGGACGCCCAGGCCGTGTTCGACGTCCTCGACCGGGTCTACCAGATGGAGGAGACGTCGACACCGAACCCCCAGGCGGCCACGGGACCGGCGCCCACTGTCTGGACCGCCACGTTCGACACGGCCGGCGGACGGCACGAGGAAGTGGGCCCCGTCCACCTGACCGCCCCGGTCGGAGCCACGCTCACCGGCGGCTACCGAGCCGTCGACGAGGTCGAGAAGGTGCTCGCCACCGGCTTCGACATCCAGTCCCTGCAGTCCGTCTCCGGTGACCAGGAGACCGAGGCCCGGCTGTTGCTCGCGTCCCGCTGAGCGGACGCGTGAAGGCTCCGGGCGGCGCGGACGGGCGCCGCCCGGGGTTCTCGTCTGCCCGTGAACGGTCGGCGGACCCCGCCGACATCCCCGGTATACACCGTGTGTAGAGTGCCTTCCGGTTGCGCGCACCGCCCTGACCAGCGGTGACGGCCGTACGAAGACACCACGGGGAAAGCGGGTCCACCATGTTCCGATCCAGGTCCGGCCGCGGCAAAGCGGTGGGCACGGCACTGCTCGTCGCGGCGTCGCTGATGCTGACTCTGGGTGCCTGCGGAGTCGATCCGGTCACCCCGCAGGACGCCAGGCGAGAGGGAGGCGCGGACGACAAGGCGGGTGGCGGGGGCCGCCGGGTCGACTGCGCCGAGGTCAAGTGCATAGCCCTGACCTTCGACGCGGGACCGGGCAAGGACACCCCTCACCTCCTCGACGTCCTCAAGGAGAAGCAGGTGCCCGCCACCTTCTTCCTCCTCGGCAGCAGGCACGTCGACCGCTACCCCGACGTGGTCAGGCGCATCGCCGACGAGGGCCACGAGGTCGCCAACCACACCTGGTCGCACCGGATCCTGACCGACCTCGACGAGTCCGAGATCCGCGAGGAGCTCTCCCGCACCCAGGACGCCATAGAGAGGATCACCGGCCGGAAGCCCACCCTCATGCGCCCGCCGCAGGGCCGCACCGACGGCACGGTGTCCGACGTCAGCCGGGACCTCGGGCTCGCCCAGGTCCTGTGGAGCATCACGGCCAAGGACTACTCCACCACCGACTCGGCGCTCATACGGCAGCGCGTGCTCGACAACGCGCACCGCGACGGGATCATCCTGCTCCACGACATCTACGACGGGACGGTGCCGGCCGTGCCCTCGATCATCGACGAGTTGAAGCGGCGGGGCTTCACGTTCGTGACGGTGCCCGAGCTCCTCGCGCCCGGCAAGGCCGAGCCCGGCACCGTCTACCGTCCCGAGAGGGACTGACGGACCCGGCGAAAACGGGTGAGGTGACTCACATCGCCCACCTGGGATGCCCCGGAACATTCGGGAAAGGTTTACCGTTCATATGTACGTGACCGCGAAGGGGCCTGGTCCCCAAGGTCCCCCCCCGAGAGGTGACCGCCCTTCGCCCCGTCACGGCAATCGGCCCCGGTTGGAATCCCCCGTCCAACCGGGGCTTTGTCGTTCCCTCCGCCCCCCTCAGCCGCGCGGGAGAGCGCCGGCCGGGTGGCGGAGGGCGGAGGCCAGCATCAGACCCGCACCGCGGACGACGCTGGTGGCCGGGTCGTTCGCCAGCCGGAGCCGGGCGCGCAGGAGGTGGGCGAGGCGCCCCGTCACGTCGAGGCGCAGGGCGCCGCCGCCGGTCACCAGGACGCCCCGGCGCAGCGCCCCGCGGACGGCGCCGGTGCGGTCGTGCCGCCACAGGTCGCTCACCATGTCCGCGGTCGTCGCGGCGATCGCGTCAGGCCCCTTCTCCGACTCCGGAAGGTCGTCGAGGCCCGCTTCGGCCTGCCGGGCGTCCTCGACGAGGCCGTCCACGACGAGCGTGACCTCCGTCAGCTGGGCGCCGAGGTCGACGACCAGCAGCGGCCCCCCGCCGGACGGGGCCGCGTAGGCGGCCGCCGCGCGGGCGCTGTCCACGGCGATGACCCGCACCGCGCCGAGACCGTCCGCCATCCGCTTCGCCGCTGCCCGCTCCTCCGGACCCGCGAGGACCGGATGGGTCAGCATGACGACGGTGTCCTGTCCGTCGCCGCCCGGCGCCGAGGCGGCCAGGCGCCGGAGCAGGTGGAGCTGGGAGTCGGGGTCGATCACCCGGCCCCGCCGCACCGGGCCGCTGGGCACGTCCGCGAAGACGCCCGCCCCCGGTGCCCAGGCGCGGGTCCGGGAGCTGCCGATGTCGAGGGCGATCCCGCGCACCGGCCGTCCCGTGCCCCGGCCGCCCGCTGCTGCTCCGAACGTTCCCATCGCTTCCGTCCCATTCTCACGAACCCGCTGATTGCTAGGTTGATATGGCACATCACTATGCAATATCCCCGACAGGGGCGCCATGGTGCATGAGGATCGAAGGGGTGGGGTGGTGAGGGTGGGTCAGCCTTCGCTGCCGAGCCACAGGTCGGGGCCGAACACCTCGTAGTGGATGTCCGCCGCCGCGACGCCCCGGCCGAGGAGGTCGCCGCGCACCGCGCGCAGGAAGGGCAGCGGCCCGCACAGGTACGCGGTGGTGCCGGCCGGAAGGTCGAGGAGCGTGACGTCCGCCCGGCCCGGACGGGCGCCGGACTCGCCCGGCTCCTCGTACCAGAGGTGCAGCGTTCCCCGCGGCAGTGCGTCCACGAGTCGCCGCAGCTCGTCGGCGTGGGCGTGGGAGGCGGGAGTGCGGTCGGCGTGCACCACGACGACGGGGCGGTTCGACCCGGTGGCGACCAGGTGGTCGAGCATCGCCAGCATCGGGGTGCTGCCGATCCCGGCGGAGGCGAGCAGCAGGGGGCTCTCGCCCCCGGGCAGGACCAGGTCGCCGAAGGGGGCCGAGACCTCCACGGCGTCGCCCTCGGCGGCGTGGGCGTGCAGCCAGGAGGAGACCTCGCCCGCCGGGTCCCCGGCGACCCGCTTCACCGTGATCCGCCACTGCGGGCGTCCGGGGGCGGCGGACAGGCTGTACTGGCGGATCTGTCGGGCGCCGTCGGGCAGGGTGACCTGGACGCTCACGTACTGGCCCGGCCGGAAGGGGGCCGTGGGGGTCCCGTCGGCGTGCCGCAGGACGAAGGACACCGTGTCGGCCGTCTCCTCCCGTCTCCCGGTGATCTCCATGGACCGCCAGACCTGGCCCTCGGCGACGCCGGCCTCCTGGTAGAGGCGGGCCTCCACGGCGATGAGCGCGTTCGCCATCAGCCAGTACACCTCGTCCCAGGCCTGCGCGACCGCGGGGGTCACCGCCTCGCCGAGGACCTCCACGATCGCGGCGAAGAGGTGCTCGTGCACGGTCTTGTACTGCTCGGAGGTGACCCCGAGCGAGGCGTGCTTGTGCGCGATCCGGGACAGCATGGCGTCGGGGCGGCCGTCCGGGTTCTCCAGCAGGGCGACGGCGAAGGCGGCCATGGAGCCGGCGAGAGCCTTCCGCTGGTCGCCGTTGGCCTGGTTGCCCCGGTTGAACAGGTCGCGCAGCAGCTCGGGGTGGGCGGCGAAGAGACGACCGTAGAAGCGCTCGGTGATCTCGTCGAGTGCGCCGCCGACGGCGGGCAAGGTGGCGCGGACGACCGGAGCGGCCTGCTCGGACAGCATGGGAACTCTCAATCTGGTAGATGATCTACGTATTAAAAGGCGTGCGGATGCGCCCCCGGGGGCGGGCCCCCTCAGGGCGATCGCACGGGGCGCGGGCCGAGGGTCAGCAGCAACGGGCCGGTCGGCGACTCCACGAGCTCCGCCACGGTCAACGGATCCAGCGCGCGGTAGAAGGCCTCCTGCGCCTCGCGCAGCGCTCCGCGCAGCCGGCACGCGGTGCGCAGCGGGCACGGCGGATCGCCCTCGCAGGCGACGACCTCCTCCTCGCCCTCCAGGGTCCGGGCCAGCCAGCCCACGGAAGAGCGGTGCCCCAGCTCCGTCAGGGCCAGGCCGCCGCCCCGGCCGCGCCGCGCCTCGACCACGCCGAGGTGCTGGAGCCGGGTGACCACCTTCGCCATGTGTGCGTAGGGCACGTCCATCGACTCCGCCACCTCGCGGGTGGTGACGGGCTCCTCGGGTGCGGTGACCGCCAGGCGCATCACGGCACGGAGCGCCAGGTCGGTGAACTTCGTCAGCCTCACGGCTCGACCGTACCAAAGACGCATTTCACGTACGTATTAGGGGGCCGGTTCCCGGTGGCGCCGTCGCCGCCATACCCACCAGCCGCCCGTGACCAGGCAGCTCGTCGTCAGGACGATCCCGGCCACCGGCCACCGCCCGCCCGCGATCCGGGTGTCGGTGACGATGACCAGGAACAGGGTGACCGCCGGGAGCAGCATCGATCCCAGCGCACGCAGCCCCGCCGCGGCCATGGTGGGGTCGACCCGGACGCCGCGCGGGGTGCGCAGGTCGCGCGAGCCGACGTAGAAGACGGTCGCCCGGTCGATCAGCCGGTTGGTGGCACGGTTGTACGAGAGGGCCATGTACGGCAGCCAGACGAGCGGGGCCACCAGGCCCACCAGGAACACACAGCCGACGAGCACCCACTGGCCGATCCGGGTCCACAGCCCGACCTTCTCGTCGGAGGGCGTGAGCAGTCCGAGCAGCCAGGCCATGCGCAGCACCAGATCGCGGAGCGCGGCCACCCGCCCCCGCCGACTCTCCGACCGAGGACCGTCGAGGGCGGCCCGGGCCGCCGCGGTGTCCGCGTACACCCCTTGCAGGACGAGCAGTTCGGCCGCACGGTCCGGATCCGTGGTGTCGAGTCCCTCGGTGGCGGCGAGTTCGAGCACGATGCGCGCCTGGGACAGGAGGGCTCCGCAGAACGCCACGGGGATGAGGAGCAGGAAGGGCCCACCCACGAAGGACCCCTCCGCCGTGACCCGTCGGCGCCCGCGGGTGACGACGAGGGCCCGCAGGGCGGTCGCGTCCGCATCGGGGTGGGCGGCACGGAGGCGTTCGACCGAGGGCCCCGCCCCGGGGCCGAGATGACGCAGGGCGAAGAGGGCGAGCGCTTCCGGAAGCCTCCCGGGCTCCGCCGCGATCTCCCGCAGGAGGGAACCCCTGAGCCCATCGCCGCGCTCGCCTCCGTCGGCTCCGGCGCGCCGTCCCGTCCGCCGCTTGTGGAGTCTCAGGACAGGACCTTGGCCTTGGCCTTCTCGAACTCCTCGGCCGTGATGGCGCCCTTCGCCTTGAGGTCGGCGAGCCGAGTCAGTTCGTCGGCGGCTCCGCCACCGCCGCCCTGCGGGCCGGCGGTCTTGCGGATGTAGTCCTGGAACGCCGCTTCGTTCTCCTTCGCCTCCTTGATGTCCCGCTGCCCCATGCTCTTGCCGCGCGCGATGACGTACACCAGCACGCCGAGGTACGGGAGCAGGATGCAGAAGATCAGCCAGCCCGCCTTGCCCCAGCCGCCGAGGGAGTGGTCACGGAAGATGTCGGTGATCACCTTGAACAGCAGGAAGAGCCACATGATCCAGAGGAAGAACCACAGCATGGTCCAGAAGACGTTGAGGAGGGGGTAGTCGTCCATCGCTGCACACTCCGTTCCCGCGCGGGCCGTGGGAGGCCCGGTGATGCAGCGAGTCTCACCCGGCCCCCGCACGTCCGCATGTCGTGGCCGCCCCGCGTGCGGGCCCTCCGCCGCCGTGTTCGGATGGAGGCCGCATGCCCCCGGATCCGATCGCACCGCCCACCGTCGGCGGGACGCCGTCGATCACCGACCAGCCGGCCCGGCTCGGCGAGCTCGCCCAGCAGGGCCTGCTCGCCTCCGAGGAGTTCGCCGCGGCCAAGGCGAAGCTGCTCCGCGTCTGACCGGCAGCGAAGCCCTCCGGCACCCGAGAGGGCTGCCCCGGGCAGGCGCGGCGGGGGAAGGGCGCCCGTCTCAGGCGCGGCGGGGGAAAGGCCCCGTCGCCCGGCGGAGGGAAGGACCCCGTCAGGCGCTGCGCAGGGCGGCCAGCGCGCGGTCCGCGTGCGCGCTCATCCGCAGTTCGCTGCGGACGACCTCACGGACCCGCCGGTCCTGGCCGATCACGAAGGTGACCCGCTTCGTCGGGGCCAGCGAGAACCCGCGCCTCACGCCGAACCGCTCCCGTATGGCGCCGTCCGTGTCGGACAGCAGGGGGTAGCCGAGCGAGTGCCGCTCGGCGAACTCCTGCTGCCGCTCCACCCCGTCGGAGCTGATGCCCACGGGCAGGGCGCCGACGGCGCGGAACTCGGCCGCCAGGTCACGGAAGTGACAGGCCTCGGCGGTGCAGCCCGGCGTGAGGGCCGCCGGGTAGAAGAAGAGGACGACCGGGCCCTCGGAGAGCAGGCCGGTCAGCGAACGCGGAGCGCCCGTCTCGTCCGGAAGGGTGAAGTCCTCGACGAGGTCACCGACGTTCATTTCAGGCCCGCCCGATCCGTCCCTGTGTCGCCGCCGGTGCCTCCGGCGGCCGGGCGGTGACGTTACCGCAGAGTAGGGGCGGCGTCACCCCTCCGCGGGGCCGCGTCGCGTGCGGCGGCACGCCGGTCGAGCACGGCGAGGGCGCGCTCGCCCCACCGCAGGTTCTCCTCCTCGAAGAACCGCCCGCGCATCAGCGTGAGGTACGGGCCCACCCGCTCCGCCTCACCCAGATAGGTGTCCTCGTCACGGCCGTCGAGCATCCACTCCCGCAGCCGGTCGTAGCGGGCCAGCTTCGCCCGGGCCGTCTCCATCCGCTGGGCCACGAACTCGCGGACGGCCGCGGTGTCGCCCTCGTCGCAGGCCTGCACCTGCACCAGCAGTTCGTCGCGGACGGCGCTCGGGCGCGGCGGTGTCGTCGTGTAGGCGACCAGATCCTGCCTGCCGGGCTCGGTGAGGCTGAACATCCGCTTGTTGGGGCGCCGTTCCTGCTCCACCACGCGGGCGGTGATCAGACCGGCCTCGGCGAGCCGCTCCAGCTCGCGGTAGAGCTGCTGCGGAGTGGCGGCCCAGAAGTTGGCGACGGACACGTCGAAGATCTTGGCCAGGTCGTATCCGGAGGCCTCGCCCTCCAGGAGAGCTGCGAGGACGGCGTGCTTGAGGGACATCCGGACACGCTAGCAGCACGTTGAATAGTTTCCTCCGCACCTAATCAACCGGCGGAGCACCCCGTGCCGGACGGAGGGTCTTCGCTGGCACGTCCGTCCGGCGCCTGCCTAGGGTGGAGAGGGGCAGGCCGCGGGGGAGCAGATCCGAGGGGCAGCACGATGGACAGCGACTCGTTCGTCTACACCACCTACATCCGGACCACCCCCGAGGAGCTCTGGCGGGCGCTCACCGACCCGGAGCTCACGCGCCGCTACTGGGGCGTCGCCTTCGAGTCGGAGTGGACCCCGGGCGCGCCGATGGTCTGGGACGAGAACGGCCGCCGGACCGAAGACCCCGAGCAGGTCGTCCTCGAGGCCGAGCCCGGCCGCCTCCTCTCGTACACCTGGCACACCTTCACCCCGGCCTGGGCGGAGGCGGTCCGCCTCGAAGAGGAGGCGTACGAGCGCCTCGTCCGCGAGCGCCGGTCCCGGGTCACCTTCGTGATCGAGCCGTCCGGAGACATGGTCAAGCTCACGGTCACCCACGGGGACCTGGAGCCCGACGGCGCCATCAAGGGGCTGATCGGCGAGGGCTGGCCCGCGCTGATCTCCAGCCTCAAGTCCCTTCTGGAGACCGGCGAGGAGCTTCCCGAACCGGCCCGCTGACCCATTCGAGTCGTCTCGCCCCCGACTCCGGCGCCACGCCCGGTGCCTTGATCATCTTTTTCTCCTTTCATCGGCTTTGATGCTGCGGTCGGCACCGTCCGCCGACGCCACCGCATGAAGGAGAGGGTGTCCGACGTGTCGTCACGCCGCTACGCACGGGGGTGGGGTGCCCTCTCCCTCGCCGTCGGAGCCGTCCTCGTCAGCACGGCGGCCCCGTCGCAGTCGCCGGACCGCGACCCCGAGGGCGAGCGGCGGGTCGCCGCCTCCCGCGACGCGACCGCCGTCGTCGCGGTGGACGGCTGCGCCGCCGACGGAGGCCTGTGCTCCGACCCCCGCCACTCGGTCGTCCTGGGCGGCGACCGAGTCCTCACGGGCCGCCCCTTCACGCTCGGTCCGAAGGCCACCGGGCCCGTGGAGCTCGCGCTCCGCACCCCCGGGGTGCTCGCCGACGTCACCCTCACCGACCAGCGCGGCCACCGGATCGCCGGAGCGCAGAGCGCGGACCACACCCGGTGGACCAGCGCCGCACCCCTGCCGGCCGGAGCCCGGTACGCCGCCCGGCTCGTCGTCGACGGGGCGGGGGCGGGCGCCGCGCGCCGCGCCCGCCTCGACTTCCGGACGGCCCCGATGCCCGCCGGGGAACGGCTGACCGTCACCTTCGGGCCCGAGGACGGCGGCACGTACGGAGTGGGCAGGCCGGTCACCGCCGAGCTCAGCCGGCCCGTGCCGGAGGACGTCCCCGGTGCCCGCCGCGCCGTGGAACGGGCCCTCGACGTGCGGTCCGAACCCCACGTCGACGGCGCCTGGCACTGGGTCGACCCCGTCACCCTCCACTACCGGCCCCGCACGTACTGGCCCGCTCACGCCACGATCCGCGTCCACAGCGGCCTCGACGGGATCCACATCGGCGGCGGCCTCTACGGCGGCCCCTCACGTCCCCTCACGTTCACCACGGGCGCCCGGATCGAGGCCGTCACCGACGTCTCCGCCCACCGGATGGCCGTCTTCCGCGACGGGCGGCTCCTGCGCACCGTCCCGGTCACCACAGGCAAGGCCGGCTACCGCACCCGAGGCGGCGTCAAGGTCGTCCTCGGCAAGGAGCCGCTCGTCCGCATGCGCGGCGACTCCATCGGCATCGCCCGCGGCAGCACCGACTTCTACGACCTCAAGGTCCGCTGGGCCACCCGGGTGACCTGGAGCGGCGAATACCTGCACGCCGCGCCCTGGTCGCTCGACTCCCAGGGCAGCGAGGACGTCAGCCACGGCTGCACGGGCATGAGCACCGAGGACGCCGCCTGGCTCTTCCACACGGTGCGCGAGGGGGACCTCGTACGGGTCGTCAACGGCTACGGGAAGCCCATGACGCCCTTCGACAACGGCTTCGGCGACTGGAACCTCAGCTGGTCCGAGTGGCTCCGGGGCAGCTCCCTCGCCGCGGACGCCACCGGCACCGCCGGCAGGCCGTCCGCGGGTGCGCTGGGACCGACACTCTGAACGAACCGATCCGTCCCTCCCGACCGCCCCTCGGTGATACTGACGTCCTGCCCGTTCCCGCCGACCCCAGGGAGCTTCGATGCCGGACGTCACCAAGGTCGAGGTCGGGGACGCGACGCTCTTCGTGGAGACGCGACGCCTCGGTCCGCAGCGGGACCTCGAAGAGCCCGGGCCGGACCTCGAAGAGCCCGAGTCGGACCTCGGCGGGGCGGGACCGGATCTCGACGGATCCGGTGCGGACTTCGACCGGGCCGGTTCGGAGCGGGAAGGGAGCGGCGGTCACCTGCCCGACCTGTCGGGCGTCACCCAGGCGCTCTCCTCCTTCGCCGGACAGATCGGCGAGGCGCTCCACCAGGCGGCCCCCGACCGCGCGACCGTCGAGTTCGGCTGCCAGCTCGGCCTGGAGGCGGGCAGGCTCACCGCGCTCCTCGTGCAGGGCAGCGCGAACGCGAGCCTGCGCGTGACCCTCGAATGGGTGAAGGCGCACCGCTGACGGACCGGGGCCGACGGGCTCCCCTCACACCCGGCCGCCGCCCGGCGTGTCCGAGGAGAGCCGCTGCGCCGCGTAGATCGGGATCACCGAGAGCAGGACGAGTGCCGCCGCCACCACGTTCACCACCGGGGCCTGCTGAGGGCGGGTCATGTTGTTGAAGATCCACACCGGCAGGGTCTGCACCCCGGGTCCCGCCGTGAAGGTCGTCACCACGATCTCGTCGAAGGACAGCGCGAAGGCGAGCAGCCCGCCCGCGAGCAGCGCCGAGCGCAGCAGCGGGAAGGTGATGTCCCGGAAGACGCGGAACGTGTGCGCCCCCAGGTCCATCGCCGCCTCCTCGTACGAGCCGGGCAGCCGCCGCAGCCGCGCCACCACGTTGTTGAAGACGACCACGATGCAGAAGGTGGCGTGGCCCACGACCACCGTGAACATCCCGAGGCCGACGCCGAGGGGCTCCAGGACCGTCCCGAAGGCCGAGTTGAGCGCGATGCCCGTGACGATGCCGGGCAGCGCGATCGGCAGCACCACCGCGAAGGAGACGGCCTCCCGTCCGAAGAAGGAGTACCGCTGCACCGCGAAGGCGATGAGCGTGCCGAGCACGAGGGCGACCGCCGTCGCCGCGAGTCCCGCCCGGACGGAGGTCCACAGCGCCTCGCGGGCGCCCTCGTTGTCCCAGGCCGCCGCCCACCAGTCGAGCGTGAGGCCGGGCGGCGGCCAGCTCGCCGAGCGGTCCGGGTTGAGCGAGCCGAGCAGGACGAGCAGCAGCGGCAGGTAGATCGCCGCGAAGCCGAGGCCGGCCGCGGTGCGCAGTGCGATCCGCGCGGGACGGGAGAGGTTCATCGGTCGCGGTCCTTCCGGCCGTTCACAGGCTGCGCAGCGCACCGGAGCGCCGCACCGCGAGGAGGTACACCACGATGACGGCGACCGGCACGGTGCCGAGCGCGGCCGCCAGCGGCAGGTTCAGGGTGACGTTGGAGTAGACGAGGTTGCCGATCAGCTGGGTCTTGCCGCCGACGATCTGCACGGTGATGTAGTCGCCGAGGCTCAGGGAGAAGGTGAAGACGGACCCCGCGACCACCGCCGGCCACACCAGGGGCAGCACCACCGAGACGAAGGTCCGCCAGGTCCTCGCCCCGAGGTCCGCCGAGGCGTTCAGGAGGTTGTCGGGGAGCTGGGCGAGCGCGGTGTGGATCGGCAGCGCCATGTACGGCAGCCAGAGGTACGTCAGGACGAGCACCGTCGCCGTGAGCCCGTATCCCGGTCCGCTCAGGCCGAACGGCCGCAGCGCCCAGTCGAGCGGCCCCCCTTCGGAGAGGATGAGCCGCCACGCGTACACCTTCACGAGGTAGCCGGCCCACAGCGGCATGAGCAGCGCGACCACGAACAGCGGGCGGCGGCGCGGGTGCGCGACGCGTGCCGTGTAGAAGGCGAGGGGGAAGGCGATGACGGCGCAGAGCGCGGTCACGGCCAGGGCGACGCCGATGGTGCGCAGGGCGACCGTGCGGTAGACGGGGGAGCCGACGAGTTCCTCGAAGTTCTGCGAGGTCCAGATCCGGACGACCTCGGAGGTGAAGGTGTCGGTCGACCAGAAGGCGGAGAGGAACAGGGCCGCGAGGGAGCCGAGGTAGGCGAGGACCAGCCAGAGCAGCGGGGCGGTGAGCAGGGCGGCGAGGCGCAGCCGGGGCCGCCGGTGCAGGGCCCCGGCGAGCCGCCGGACGGCACCTCTGCCGGGGCCGGCGGCTCGCTTCGCGGACTCGGGGGAGAGCCCCGGGGTGAGTGCGGTCATGGCGCCGGGGTCAGCCCTTGATCTCGGTCCAGGCCTGGACCCACTGGGCGTACGGCACGCAGCGGACGTCCGTCCGGCCGTCCAGGCACTGCTCGATGGGCGTGGTCCAGAAGTGGACCTGCTTCCAGTAGGCCTCGTCGGTGGCGTGGAAGACGGCGCAGTGGTTCTTGTCGGCGGTCTCGGCGCAGGACCTCGCGTTGGCCGGGGCCTCCCCGAAGTACTCGGCGACCTGCGCGTTGGTCTTCGGCGAGACGATCCAGTCGAGCCACTTGTAGGCGCAGGTGGGGTGCTTGGCCCTGGCGGAGACCATCCAGGTGTCGGACCAGCCGGTGGAGCCCTCCTTCGGCAGGACCGCCTCGATCTTCGCGCCCTCGGACTTGGCGAGGTTGGCGATCACCTGCCAGCTGGTGCCGACGACCGAGTCGCCGCTCTTGAAGGCGGAGATCTCCTTGAGGTAGTCGCTCCAGTACTCCCCGATGTGCGCGTTCTGCTCCTTGAGCAGGGCCACGGCGGCGTCGAACTGCTTCTTGTCGAGGGCGTAGGGGCTCTTGATGCCCAGCTCGGGCTTGGTCGCCTTGAGGTAGAGGGCGGCGTCCGCGAGGTAGATGGGGGAGTCGTAGGCGGTGACCTTGCCGCTGTGCGCCGAGGCCTTGTCGAAGACGGCGGACCAGGAGTCGGGGGCGGGCTTCACCTTCTCCGCGTCGTACATGAGGAGGTTGGCGCCCCGGCCGTGCGGGACGCCGTAGGCGACGCCCTTCACGGAGTTCCACTCCTTGTTCTTGAGCCCGGCGAAGACGTCGGCGTAGTTCGGGACGAGCGAGGTGTTCACGGGCGCGGCGTCGCCGGAGGCGATCAGGCGGAGGGAGGCGTCGCCGGAGGCGGAGACGGCGTCGTACGCGCCGGTCTTCATCAGCGAGACCATCTCGTCGGAGGTCGCGGCGGTCTTGGCGTTGACCTGGCAGCCGGTCTGCTTCTCGAAGGCGCTGACCCAGTCGACCTTCGGGTCGTTCGAGCCGTCCTCGACGTATCCGGCCCAGGCGATCAGGTTGACCTCGCCCTCGGCCTCGCCGAGCGCCGTCGGCGCCTTCAGGTCGGGCGGGTTGAGGCCGCCGGACTTCCCGGACCCCGCCGGGTCGGCCGATCCGCAGGCGGTGACGAGGAGCAGCCCGGAGAGGGCGGCTGCGGTCAGGAGGGAGCGGTGCGGGCGCACGTGGTTCTCCGTTGCGTGAGGGGACGAAGGACGAGGGGCGTGGGGGGTGCGGGGGTTCACGGGACCGGCCGGCAGGCAGGGGGAGGGGGCGTGCTCACGGGCTCTCGGGGACGCGCACGGCGTGGTCCGGGTGCCACTGGAGGCCGATCCGGGCGCCCCGGAAGGCGGCGAGGTCGGCGGAGGAGGTCTCCAGGTTCTGCTGGAGGGCGGTGAGCCGGCCTCCGCCGTCGAGGTCGATCAGGAAGCGGGTGGAGTCGCCGAGGTAGACGACCTCCGCGACCGTGCCGACCGCGGTGGCGTGCCCGAGGTCGCCGGGCGCCTTGTGGTCGGGGAGGAGCCGGATCTTCTCCGGGCGGATGCTGTACGTGCCCGCCGTTCCGACCACCTGCCGGGCGGTCTCCCCGGTCAGCAGGTTGGAGGTGCCGACGAAACCGGCCACGAAGGGGGTCGCGGGGCGCTCGTAGATCTCGGCGGGGGCGGCGACCTGTTCGATCCGGCCCTGGTGGAAGACGGCGATCCGGTCGCTCATCGTCAGGGCCTCCTCCTGGTCGTGGGTGACGAAGACGAAGGTGATGCCGACCTCCCGCTGGATCTCCTTGAGTTCGACCTGCATCCGCTCGCGGAGCTTGAGGTCGAGCGCGCCGAGGGGTTCGTCGAGCAGCAGCACGCGGGGGCGGCCGACGAGCGCGCGGGCCAGGGCGACCCGCTGGCGCTGGCCGCCGGAGAGCTCGGCGGGCCGGCGCCTGCCGAGACCGTCGAGGCCGACCTGTGCGAGGGCGGCCCGGGCGCGCACCAGGCGCTCGGCGCGGGGCACGCCGCGGACCTTGAGGCCGTAGGCGACGTTCTGTTCGACCGTCATGTGCGGGAAGAGCGCGTAGTCCTGGAAGACGGTGTGCACGTCCCGCTCGAAGGGGGCCAGCCGGGTGACGTCGCGGCCGGCCAGCTCGACGGTCCCGGCGGTCGGTGCTTCGAAGCCGGCGATCATCCGCAGCACGGTCGTCTTCCCGGAGCCGGAGGGACCGAGCATCGAGAAGAACTCGCCGTCCGCGATCTCCAGGTCCACCCCGGCCACGGCCTCGGTCCGGCCGTAGGTCTTGCGCAGTCCCGTCAGCCGGATCGCCATTCCCTCCATGGGCGGGAACCTTTCTGGTGCGGTGGAGCGTTGCTCGGGCGTGGGCGTAAACATATGAAGTCATAGTTCAAATCTCAAGACCCCTTTAAGGTAAAGCCTGAGTCAACGCTCGACGCGCGAGGTGGTTAACCGTGAGACCGAACGGCAGGCCGGACGAGGCAGGCGGCGCGGCCGGGAGCGGCGGGGCCCGCAGGGCCGTCTTCACCCCCGTCGACACCCGGGCGCGGGTCGACACCGTCGTCCGCCGCATCGGCGACGCCATCGAGCTCGGACTCCTCGCCGACGGGGAGCAGTTGCCCGGCGAGACCGAACTCGCCGGACAGCTCGGCGTCTCCACCGTCACCCTGCGCGAAGCCCTCATGGCCCTGCGGCAGCAAGGCCTCGTCACCACCCGCAGGGGCCGCGGCGGCGGCAGCTTCGTCACCCTGCCCGACAGCCCGCCGGAGGAGCGGCTGCGCGCCCGCCTCGCCGACTGGTCCACCGAGGAACTCCGCGACCTCGGCGACCACTGGGCCGCCGTCTCCGGCGCCGCCGCACTGCTCGCCGCCCGCCGCACCCAGCCCGGAGACCTGCGCCCCCTCACCCGTACGGTCGAGGAACTCGCCGCCGCCGCAGACCCGGCGACCCGCAGCAGGCTCTACGGCCGCTTCCACGTCGAACTCGCCGCCGCCGCCCAGTCCGCCCGCCTCACCCGCGAGGAGATCGCCCTCCAGACGGACCTCGGCGCACTCCTCTGCCTCGTCCTCGACGACCCCGTCCATCTCGGCAATGTGTCGGATCGTCACCGCGCCGTGATCTCCGCCGTGCAGGATGAGGCCGACGAGCGGGCCAGAACGCTCGCCGAGACGTGTGTACGGGAGTCGGTGGGGCGGCTGATCGCGCTGCGCCTCGGCACCCCCGGCCACGCAACCGAGCCTCGTCCCGAGGAGGACACGCATGGGCAGGAGCACCGGGCTCGCGGGCCCCGCGGGGGCCGTCGCTGACACGGACCCGGTCGACGCGGTCATCGGCCGCGTCCGGGACACCCTCGAAGAGGTCTTCGCCGCCGTCGCCGAGACCGTCGCCGACACGGGCGCCCTGCTCGCCGAGGCGACCGGAGCGGACCGCGCGCCCGTCGCCGCCGACCTGACCGGACTGCGACCCGGACTGCACGCCCGGCTCGCGGCCCATCCGCTGGTCTCGGGCGTCGGCTTCGTCGCCGCCCCCGGGCTCCTCACCGACGTACCGGGCTGGCTGGAATGGTGGCAGCGCGGCCCCGACGGAGCCGTCCGGCCGCTCCTCCTCGACCTCGACCCGGAGCACTCCGCCTACTCCGACTACACCCACTGGGACTGGTACACGCTGCCCCGCGAGACCGGGCGCCGGGCCGTCGCCGGGCCCTACGTGGACTACCTGTGCTCCGACGAGTACAGCCTCACGCTCTCCGCGCCGGTCGCCCTCGGCGGCCGGTTCGTGGGCGTGGCGGCCGCCGACGTCTACCTGCGGCACTTCGAAGCGGCCGTCCTCCCCGTGCTCCAACGGCTGCCCGCACCGGCCCGGCTCGTCAACGCGCGCGGCCGGGTCGCCGCCTCCACCGACCCGGCCCACCTCGCCGGATCCCTCACCAGGGGCCCCGACTTCGCCGCCGTCCTCGCGGGCCCGCCGGCCGAACACCGCCCCGCCGGCCTGCGCCTGCTGCCCTGCGGGGGAACGCCCCTCGTCCTGGTGACGACGGACGACTGACCCGCCGCCGAGGGAGCGGGGTCGGGCCGGCTCGGGGCCCGGCGGCACTTTCCGGACACGACCCGGAGGGTCACAGACTCCTCAGGAGGTCGTCGAGCGGCGCCGGCACCCGGTCGGCGTCCAGGGCCTCCACCAGGAGGGTGCCGTAACGGATCTTGCGACCCTTCTTCGTGCCGAGGAAGCGCCGCAGCTGCCGGTGCCGGGGCCGGCCGTGCTGGGCGGGCTGGGTCAGGAAGGTCTGCCAGGGGCGCAGATCGCCCTCCGTCCGGATGATCTCCTCGACCTTCGCCGGGCCCAGCGCCCGGATGAGCTCGTCCTCCAGGTCCGCCACACAGACGAAGAAGTCCTCGCGCGGGGCTCCGGCCCGCAGCAGACCGCGCTCGTAGAAGCCCCGCTCGCGCTCGTCGCACAGGCCCGTCAGACGCAGGCCGAGACCGGGCGGTCCGAGCAGTTCGGCGTAGCGGGCGATGTTCATCGCCCCGCCCATGGACACCACGCACACGCCTTCCGCGGCGAGGTCCTGGCCGCGCCGCGCGGCCAGCGTCTCGACGGCCGCGAAGTCGCTCGGCCCTTCCAGGAGCACCGCCGTGCGCAGCCCCAGGGCCACGGCCAGGCCCCGCGCCGTGTCCCCGTCGGAACCGCCGGCCGCCCAGCGGCCCACCTCGTCCCGGAACGCCCTCGTGCCCGTCAACGCCCTCGTGTCCGCCATGGGGGCGAGTCTGCCCGCCCACCGGCCGTCGGGGCAGCGAATATTCGACCGGGGCCGGTCCCTCAGTCGTTCACGGCCGTGAGGAGCACCACCGCGTCCTCCAGCGCCGTCAGCCCGTGCCGCTCCTTCGGGATCATCCGCAGCGTGCCGGCCCGCAGCTCCTCGGCCCGCCCGGCCGCCGTCAGGCTCACCCGGCCCCGCAGCACCTGGAGGCTCGCGGCCGGCGGCGCGTTGTGCTCGTCCAGGGAGGTGCCCGAGGTCAGGGCGATGACGGTCTGCCGCAGCACCCCGTCGTGCATCACCAGATGGGCGCTGCGCCCGTGCGGCGCCGTACGGGCCGCGGTGAGGTGCTCGTCGGCGAGGGCGGTGAGGTCCAGCATCATGACTCTCCCTGCGGGATGCGCGGGCGGATACCCCCAGCCTCCCGTGTGACGTCCGGGACGCAAGTCGGGACCGCCGGTCGCGCGGAGACCACCACGAGCCCGCCGGCGGCGACGCACGCCCCCGCCGCGAGCAGCGCGGCCGGCCAACCGTGCGCCGCGTACAGCCAGGACCCGGCGAGGGAGCCGAGGGCCCCGCCGCCGAACGTGGCCAGCATGAAGACCGTGTTGACCCGGGCCGCCACCCCCCGTCCGATCCCGAAGATCCGCGCCTGGGCGGCCACCTGGCACGAGCTGACCCCGACCACCAGCAGGTTCGCCCCGGCCACCAGGGCCACCGGGGAGTACGGGGCGAGCCCGGCCGCCGCGAGGCCGAGCCCCGCGCACACCAGCCCCCCGGCGTTCACCGCCGTGGCCCCGTACCGGTCGGCCAGCGGTCCGGACGCCGCCGAGAGCAGCGCCGCCGGCAGGGTCAGCACCCCGAAGAGGCCCGCAGCCCCCGGCCCGTACCCCAGCGGCGGGGCCGCCAGGTGGAAGGCGAGGACGGACCAGAAGACGCTGAACGCCGCGAAGACGCACGCCCCGAGCAGCGCCGAGATCCGCAGCTCCCGGTGGACCGCCAGGAGCCGGGGGAGCCCGGCCAGGAGCCCGGCGTACGAGGCGCCTCCCCGCGACCCCAGCCGTTCGGGCAGCCGGCGGGGGAGGACGAGGAGCAGCGCCGCCGTCGCCACGGCCGCCACCGCGTAGGCCACCCGCCAGCTGCCGCTCGCGTCGGCCACGGCGCCCGAGACCGTACGGGAGAGCGTCGAGCCCAGCGTCAGGCCCAGGCCCACCAGACCCACGACGCGGCCCTGCCGTCCGGGTCCGGCGAGCACCGCCGCCACCGGGGTGAGGATCTGCGGCAGCACCGTCGTGGTGGAGAGCGCGAGGGTCGCGAGCGCCAGGGTGACCACGTCGGGCGCCGCCGCCGCGCCGAGCAGGGCGGCGCTGGTCAGGGCGAGCAGCACCGAGGTGAGGCGGCGCAGCCGCGCGGAGTCGGCGAGCGGCACGAGCAGCAGGATGCCGAGCGCGTACCCGATCTGGGCGGCCGAGGCGAGCAGCCCCGCCGTCCGCTCCGACACGTCCAGGCCACGCGCCACGGCGGCGAGCAGCGGCTGGGGGAAGTAGATGTTGGCGACGGTGACCGCTCCCGCCACGGCGAGGAGCAGGACGTTCACGCGCGGGGCGGGGGCGGGGGTGCGTGGGACCACGGAGGCCCTTCCGTACGGGGGAGGGGGGACGCCTCCAGGCTCCCGGCCGCCACCCCGGCCGATCAAGGTGTCATCATGAAACCGGCGTTGAGCCACACTCAACGATCGGCGGACGTCAAGGGGTGGGGCCGGTGCTCGAACGGTACGAACTGGAAGCCTTCCTCACGCTCGCCGAGGAACTCCACTTCGGGCGCACCGCCGAGCGCCTCGGCGTCTCCACCGGCCGGATCAGCCAGACCGTCAAGAAGCTGGAGCGCCGCGTCGGCACCCCGCTCTTCGCCCGCACCAGCCGCAGCGTCCGGCTCACCCCCGTCGGCCACGCCCTGTACGAGGACCTCCTGCCCCTCCACCGGCAGATGCGGGCCGCTCTCGAACGGGCCGTCGCCGCCGGGCGCGGCGTCCACGGCAGGCTGCGCGTCGGCTTCGGCACCCCCTGGGGCGGCGAGCTGCTCACCGCCGCCGCCGAGACCGTGGCCGCGCTCCACCCGGGCTGCGAGATCACCGTCCGAGAGGTCCCCCTCGATGGCGGAGTCCGCGCCCTCCAGGACGGGACGCTGGACATCCAGTACACCGCCTTCCCCGTGCGGGAGCCGGACCTGACCACCGGCCCCGTCGTCGCCACCGACGAGCGGGTGCTCCTCCTGCCGGTCGGCCACCCGCTGGCCGGCCGCGCGTCCCTCGGCCCGGAGGACCTCGCGGGCCTCGACCTGATCGCCCCCGGCAGCACTGTCCCCCGCTACTGGGTCGACCACCACTACCCGCGCAGCACCCCGTCGGGAGCCCCCGTCGGCCGGGGCCCGGCCGCCGCCACCTGGCAGGAGGTCCTCTCCCACGTGACCGCGGGCCGGGGCGCGTCCCCCGGCGCGGCGCGCGGTGCCCGGTACCACCCGCGCCCCGGCATCGCCTACGTCCCCCTGCGCGACGGCCCGCCCATGGAGTACGGACTGGTGTGGCCGACCGCCGCCGAGTCCGCCCTCCTCCGTGCCTTCGTCGCCGCCGTCACCCTGTGACGGACCCGGGGAGCCGTGTCCCCGGCCGGCTCCGGCACCCCCGCCGCTTACCGTGAACCGGTGCGACGCACCACCACCGACCAGGCCACCCTCGCGGCGTTCGCGGTCGCCGCGCTCCTCGCCGGGGGCAACGCGGTCGGCGTCCGCTTCAGCAACCGCGAACTCGACCCGCTGTGGGGAGCCGCGCTGCGGTTCGGTGCCGCGTCGATCGTCCTGTTCGTCCTCATGGCCGTCCTGAGGCTCTCCCTCCCGCGCGGGAGGGCGCTGCGCGGCGCCGTCCTGTTCGGGGCGCTGAACTTCGGCGTCACGTCCGCCCTCGTGTACTACGCCCTCGTCCGCCTGCACGCCGGAATCGGCCAGACGATCCTCGCGCTCGTCCCGCTCGCCACCCTGCTGCTCGCGGTCTCCCAGGGCCTCGAACGGTTCCGGCCCGCCGCGGCCCTCGGAACGGTCCTGGCCGCCGCGGGGGTCGCCCTCGTCTCCGGAGCCACCCCGAGCGGGTCCGTCCCCGCGCCGTCCTTCCTCGCCCTGCTCGGCGGCATGCTGTCCTTCGCGCAGGCCACGGTGCTCGTCCGCCGTCTCCCGCGGCTGCATCCGGTGACGATGAACGCCGTCGGCATGGGCGCCGCGTCCGTCCTCCTCCTCGCCGGCTCCCTCGCCGCCGGCGACACCCGGCACCTGCCGGACCGGGCGGCGACCTGGTGGGCGCTCGCCTACCTCGTGGTCGCCGGCTCCGTCCTCACGTTCGTGCTGTTCCTCTTCGTCGTGCACCGCTGGAGCGCCTCACGGGCGGCGTACGTCTTCGTCGTCATTCCCGTCGTGACGCTCGTCCTCTCTGCCTGGCTCGACGACGAACCCCTCACCGCGTCCCTGCTCATGGGCACCCCCCTGATCCTCGCCGGCGTCTACCTCGGCGCCCTCCGCAAGCCCCGCCCGCACGCCTGATCACGGGACCAGGGCGCCCGCCAGATGGTCGTACGCCACGTGCGCGTGGAGGCGTACGCCGGTGACGAGGGTGTCGTCGTCCGCGTAGAAGTGCGGGTTGTGGTTGGTGACCAGTCCGCGCCCGCCCTCCACCGGCACCGGTCTGCCGGAGGCGTCCAGCGTGGCGTCCTGGACGCCGAGCATCACGTACAGGCCGCCGAAGCGGCCGATGAGCTCGGAGACGTCGTCGTACCCGAGCGTCGCCCCCGTCTCCCGCACGCGTCCTCCGCCGGCCACCCGGCGGAGGGTCGGCAACCCGGCCTCCACCCACGGCCCGCTGTTGTGCACGGGCGGCACGGACTGCAGGTACTCCACCGTGGCCGTCGCTCCGTACGCCGCCGCGGAGTGCTCGGCCAGCGTCGTCAGACGGCGCTGGACCTCCGCCATGTCGGACTCCACGGCACAGCGGACCGTGCCCCACAGGGTCACGGTCTGGCCGATGACGTTGAAGCGGCCCACGTCCTCGACGTGCCCGATCGTCACCGTCACCGCGTCGAAGGCCGAGACCTGCCGGTAGAGCTGGCCGATGCCCGTCAGGACCGCCCCGGCCGCCGGCATCGGGTCGACACCCTCCCAGGGCGTGGAGCCGTGCACCTGCTTTCCGGTGACGACGATGCGGACCAGGGTGGACGCCCCGTACTGGTTCCCGATCCTGTACCCCACGTACCCCTTCGGATACGGCGTCACGTGCATGCCGAAGGCCATCGTCGGCACCGGGCCGGCGAAGGCACCCGCCTCGACCATCGCCCGCGCCCCGCCCTCCTCCGTCACCGGAGGACCCTCCTCGGCGGGCTGGAACACGAAGAGGACCGTGCCGGGAAGCCGCTCCCGGACACCCGCGAGCACCGTCGCCGCACCCATCAGCATCGCCGTGTGGCAGTCGTGCCCGCACGCGTGCGACACGGGGAACGGACCGCCCGGGTAGTCGGCGTCCACCACCTCGGAGGCGAAGTCCGCCCCGCACAGGTCCCTCACCGGCAGCGCGTCCATGTCCGCCCGCAGCGCCACGACCCGTCCGCCGTCCGGCGCCGCCCCGCGCAGGACGCCCACGACCCCGTGGCCCGCGATGCCCGTACGGACCTCGTCGAGGCCCAGGGCGCGCAGGTGGTCCGCCACCAGGCGGGCCGTGTTCACCTCCCGGTTGGACAGCTCCGGATGCCGGTGCAGACGGCGCCTCCAGGCCACCACCCGACCGGCCACCCCGGCCGCCCGCCCGTCCAGTTCGTCGTGGATCGCCTCGCTGCCCAACGGGGACTCCCTCTCGTACCGGCCGGCGCCGCGGCCCGGGAACCGTGCGCCACCAGCCTGCCATCCGGGAGGCCCCGGCACGAGGCACGGACCGGGCGGGCCCGGCCCGTGACCGCGCGAGCCGTCAGTCCCGGGCCGCGGCCGGCGCGGCGCCGGTCGGGTCGGCCGCGGCGCCGGTCGGGCCGGTGTGGCCCTGGGCGGGCCGGCCGAGGCACCGGTCAGGCCGGTGTGCTCACCGCGTCCGGGCCGCTCCGCGCGATGATGGCCGCCGTGTCCACGCCCGCCGGCAGCGTCCCGAAGGCGAGGCCCCGGTCCCCGTCGAGGCGGGAGGCGCAGAACGCGTCCGCGACCGCCGGGTGGCCGTGCCGGACGAGCAGGGAACCCTGGAGGACCAGGGCGAGCCGCTCGACAAGGCGCCGTGCCCCGTACGCCACCGCGTCCGGGTCACCGAGCCCCGCGAGGTCCTTGCGGAGGCCCGCGACCGCCGCGTCGAGACGCCGGTCGGCGCCCGCGCCCCGGTCGACCTCCGCGAAGTACGCCTCCACCGCCTCCGGCTGACGGGACATCGCCCGCAGCACGTCGAGCGCGGCGACGTTCCCGGAGCCCTCCCAGATCGACGGCAGCGGCGACTCCCGGTAGAGCCTCGGCAGGCCCGAGTCCTCGACGTAGCCGTTGCCGCCGAGGCATTCGAGGGCCTCGGCCGCGTGTGCGGGGGCCCGCTTGCACACCCAGTACTTGGTGACCGCGAGACCGAGCCGGCGCAGCTGCTCCTCCTCGGCGTCACCGCGGGCCGCCCGGTCCACCGCCCCGGCGAGCCGCAGCGACGCGACCGTCGCGGCCTCCGCCTCCACCGCCAGGTCCGCGAGGACGTTCCGCATCAGCGGCTGGTCCACGAGGCGCGCTCCGAACGCCGTGCGGTGCGTGGCGTGGTGCACGGCCTGCACGAGTCCGAGGCGCATGCCGGAGGCCGAGCTGATGGCGCAGTCGAGCCGCGTCATGTTGACCATCCGGATGATGGTGGCCACCCCGCGCCCCTCCTCGCCCACGAGCCGGCCGAGGGCACCCTCGTACTCGATCTCGGAGGAGGCGTTGGACCGGTTGCCCAGCTTGTCCTTGAGCCGCTGGAGCCGGATCGCGTTGCGGCTGCCGTCGGGCAGCACCCGGGGCACCAGGAAGCAGGACAGGCCGCCGGGAGCCTGCGCCAGGGTGAGGAAGACGTCCGACATCGGCGCCGAGGTGAACCACTTGTGCCCGGTCAGCGCGTACTGCCCGGGCTCTCCCGTCGGCACGGCACGGGTCGTGTTCGCCCGGACGTCCGAACCGCCCTGCTTCTCGGTCATCGACATCCCGGCGATGATCCCGCGCTTCTCCGTCGGCACCCGCAGCCCGAAGTCGTACGCGGAGGAGGTGAGCAGCGGCTCGTAGACCTCGGCGAGCTCGGGCTGGACGCGCAGCGCGGGCACCGCCGCGTACGTCATGGAGACCGGGCACAGGTGTCCCGCGTCGGCCTGCCCCCACACGAACACCTTGGCCGCGCGCGCCACGTGCGCGCCCGGCCGCTCGTCGCGCCAGGGGGCGGCGCCCAGCCCGTGCCGCACGGCCACGTCCATCAGCTGGTGCCAGTGCGGATGGAACTCGACCTCGTCGACGCGGTGGCCGTACCGGTCGTGGGTGTGCAGCACGGGGGAGTGGCGCTCGGCGAGCCGACCCCACTCCTGGGCCTCCTCGCCCCCCGCCTTCGCCCCGAGCTCACGGACCTCGGCCTCGGCCCAGCCCGCGCCCTCCCGGCGCAGCGCCTCCAGGAGCGCGGGGTCGGCGGAGACGTCGTGACCGGTCAGCGGCGGTACCTGGTTGGTGACCTCATGCGTGGTCGGCATCGGGAACTCCCAGTGCTCGCAGGGTGAAGGTGACGAGTGCGGGTACGGTCCCGGGCCCGACGGACCCCTCCGCCAGCGGCCCGACGAGCGCCTCGGCGCCCGCCCCGACCAGCGCCGAGGCCGTCAGGACCGGGTCCTGGGGCGGCAGCTCGCCCGAGCGCACGCCCTCCTGGACGCGCGCGGCGAACACGTCCCGGAACGCGCGCCGGAAGACGAGCCGCTCCGCGTCCACGGCCGGGTCGACCGGTTCGGCGAGGAGCGCGTAGGCGAGGCGCGGCGACTTCAGGGCCCGCTGGGCGAAGGTCTCGATCACGGCGACCACCCGCTCGGCCGCCGAACCGTGTCCGGGGTGCCCGGCCGCCTCGGAGACGGCCGCCACTTCCCGGCCCACCACCGTCCTGAACAGTTCGACGGCGAGCTCGGCCTTGCTCGGGAAGTGGCGGTAGACGCTGCCGGTGGCGATTCCGGCGCGCGCGGCGACGGCGGCCATCGTGCAGCCCGCGTACCCCTGCTCGGCGAGCAGCTTGAGGGCCGCGTCGACGACCGACGCGCGCTGGGCGTCGAGCCGGGCCTGGACGGCGGGGGTGCGTCGGTAGGGCATGGAAGGAGTGAAGCAGTGATTCATTGCTTCATCAAGAGGCCGGGCAAGGGTGTTCCAGGGACGCGGAGTCCCGGTCGTCAGTGACCGGTCAGGTCGCGGAGCGCGAAGTCGTCCGGCAGCGGGGTGTCGAGCTCGGCGAGGGCGGTGACGAGCTTCTTCTCCTCGTACGTGAAGTGCGATTCCACGAGCGCCACGAGACCGTCCAGCTCGCCGCGGACCCGTCGTGCCTCCGCCGGGTCCGGGGCGCTCGTCGGCTCGGCCGGGAGGGTGTCGAGGAGGTCCTGGAGGCGGACCAGGATCTCCTCCACCTGCACGTGGTCGCGGGCCAGTTCGTCGAGCACGGGCCGCAGCTCCGGGTACGCCTCGGCGAGGACGGGGAAGACGCCCCGGTCCTCGGCGGTGTGGTGGCGGGTGAGCGCGGAGCAGAAGGCGAGGCAGTGTGCCCGCAGATCGCGGGGGCGGGTGCCGCCGGAGAGGAAGGAGTCCAGTTCCTCGCGGAGGCGGGCGAGTTCCTCGCGGAGCCAGAGGTGCACGTCGACCAGTTGGTTCCCGAACGCCGTGAGGCGGTCGGCCGGTTCGGAGGTGGTGGCCATGGGGTGCATGCTCCCAGCCGACGCGCAACGGCGCACGCCCCTTCCCGAGCGGGAAGGGGCGTGCGCCGGAGCCGGGGCGCGCTCAGCCGGTGAAGACCTCGGTCAGCGACCAGATCGCGAGCCCCGCCATGCAGACGCCGCCGATCCGCTGCACGGTCTTGAGGGGGACGCGCTTGGCGATGAAGCGGCCGGCGACCAGGGCGAGGGCGGAGACCGTCGTCAGGGCGGCGAACGAACCGATCGCCGTCGACCAGGTGCCGTTGGTGGCGGCCAGGTTCGCGGTGGTGATCTGGGTCAGGTCGCCCCACTCGCTGATGAAGACGGCCGTGAACGCGGTCGAGAAGACGGGCCAGAAGCCGCTGACGGTCCGGCCGCCCTCGTCGGCGTCGTCGTCCTCGCCCCCGCCGCGCAGCAGCATGAAGGCGCCGAAGCCGAACATCAGGGCCGAGACCAGTTTGACGGTCCAGCCCGGAAGCAGCCCGAGCAGGCTGCCGGCGCCCACCGCGATGGCGACGTGGGCGAGGAAGGCGGTGGAGGTGCCGATCCACACGTACAGCGGACGCATGCGCGTGCCCATGGCGAGGGACGCAAACATCGTCTTGTCGGGAAGCTCGGCGAGGAAGATCAGCCCGAAGGCGGTGAGGATCGCCAAGGGGTCGAGGTGCATACCGGGGCTCTCTGCTCGGTCCGGGCCCCGCGGCTCCGCACGACACCTCGGTGGGCGACGGGAGGACCACTCGGCCCGGCATGACGGACCACGCCCACGGGAACGCGGACGCGGCTGTTGCCTGGCCGAAGGTCTCGCCCGTCCGCGTGATCCGCGGACCCGGTCACCGGGAACCCGAAGGCTCCAGTGTGTCGACGACCGGTTCGCAGGGCTACTCCCCTTCGCTGTCGCCCAGTGTAACGGATGAGGGCGCGAGGGTGGGTAGACACTGTCTACCCGATCTTGGTAGACAGTGTCCATGTCACTGAAAGAGCATGAGGACGGCCTCCGCGACCGGCTCGTCAGGGTCGGCGTCGAGCTGGTGAACGCCGAGGGCACCCAGGCCCTCTCGCTCCGCGAGATCGCCCGTCGCGCCGGCGTCTCCCACGGAGCCCCGCGGCGGTACTTCCCCACCCACCTGGAACTGCTCTCCGCCATCGCCCGCCAGGGCTTCGCCGAACTGGCCGCCCGCGTCGCCCAGGAGGACCCCGAAGGGGCCACGGCCCGCGAACGCGTCGGGGCGCTCGCCCGTGTCTACCTCGACTACGCCGACGCCCGGCGCGGCATGTACGAGCTGATGTTCCGGCACGACCTGCTCGAGAGCGGACGGCTCGGGCTGCGCGAGACCAGCCTGCCGCTCTTCGCCCACCTCACCGGGCTCGTCGCCCGCGTCCGTCCGGCGGCCGACCCCGCCCTCCTCGCCGGCGCCCTCTGGGCCAACCTGCACGGCCTCGCCCAGCTCTGGCACTGGGGCAGCCTCCGCCTCGCCACCGGCGGCGACGACCCGGGGCCCCTGCTGGCCGCCGCGCTCGACGCCCATCTCGGCCCCGTGGAGCCCGCCCCGTGAACCGCACCCTCGCCTGCAGCGTCGTCGGCGCCGCCGTCGTCGCCCTCGACGGCACGGTCCTGACCATCGCCCAACCCGCCCTCCAGCGCGACCTGGGCGCCGAGGTCGGCCAGGTGCAGTGGACCAGCACCGGCTACCTCGTCGCCGTCGCGAGCCTCCTCGTCCTCGCGGGCCGCCTCGGCGACCGGTACGGCCACCACCGGGTCTTCGCCGTCGGCGCCCTCGGCTTCGCCGCCGCCTCCACCGGAATCGCCCTGGCCCCCGGCATCGGCACGGTGATCGCGCTCCGCGTGCTCCAGGGCGTCTGCGGGGCGCTCCTCCAGCCCGCCACCCTCGGCATGCTGCGCACCGCCTTCCCGCCCGAGCGGCTGTCGACCCCGATCGCCGTGCGCACCGCCGCCATCGGCCTCGCCGCCGCGACCGGTCCCCTCGTCGGCGGCGTGCTGGTCTCCTCGTACGGCTGGCGCGCGGTCTTCCTCCTCGGCGTCCCCCCGACCCTCGCCATCGGCCTGCTCGCCCTGACCGCACCGAACCGCAGACGACCGGACTCCCCTGACAACAGGCGCCCCGACCCGCTCGGCGCCCCGCCCTCCCCGGGCCGCCTGCCCACGGATTCCCCCGGCCACCGGGTCACCGGCCCTGCCGCGGCCGGTCCACTCGGTGCTTCGTCCTCCCCGGGCCGCCTGCCCACGGATTCCCCCGGCCACCGGGTTACCGGCCCTGCCGCGGCCGGTCCACTCGGTGCTTCGTCCTCCCCGGGCCGCCTGCCCACGGATTCCCCCGGCCACCGGGCAGCCGGCCCCGGCGCGCTCGATCCGCTCGGGGCCCTCCTGCTCGCCGCCGCGCTCGGGCTGCTCGTCCAGGGGCTCGACGAGGCGTCCCGGCCCGGCGGCATCGGTGCCGCCGTCCTCGCCTGGAGCGCGGCCCTCGGCGCAGGGGTGGCCTTCGCGCGGCACGAGCGGCGCGCCGCGGACCCGTTGCTGCCCCCGGCGCTGCTCCGGAGCGTGCCGGTCGTCGCGGGGCTCGCCGTGCTCCTCGCGGCCTCCGCGGCCCTCTCCGGCGCGCTCTTCGTGGCGACGTACTTCCTCCAGGACGTCCAGGGGCTCGACCCCCTCGACTGCGCGCTGCGCGTCCTGCCCCTCGCCGTCCTCATGGTCCTCGGCGCGCCGCTCTGCCCGCCGCTCCAGCGCCGCTTCGGCCCCCGGCGCACCGCCACCGCCGGGGCCGGGCTGCTCACGCTCGGGGTCCTCCTGCTCTCCCGGCTCGACGCGACCGCCGGCGCGGCCCCCGTCGGCGTCGCCTCCGCGCTTCTCGGCGCCGGGTTCGTGACGCTCATGGTCACCGCGACCTCCGTCGTCGTACACCGCGCCCCCGCGGCCCACGCCGGGGTCGCCGGCGGCCTCCAGCAGACCGTGATGAACGTCGGCCCGGCACTCGGCGTCGCCACCGCGACCCTCCTCCTCGCCCTGGTCCCCGACGGCGGCTTCGTACCGGTCCGGGGGGCCGCGCTCCCGGCCCTGGCGGCGATCGCCGCGCTCGCCGTCCCGGCCGCCCTGGCCCTGCCCGGCCGGGCCGACCGCGGGAGGACACGCCCGGACCCGACGACACCCCGGCCCGGCGGACGGGCCTGCGTACGATCATGAGATGTCCGCAGTCGGTCACCGCCGTCCCCCCGGCGCGGCGGCGCGCACCCAGTTCAACCTCGGTCGCGCGCTGCCCTTCCTGGTCCTGGTCCTGACGGTCGTCGCCGAGCTGCTCACCCCCGACCGGGAGCACTTCGACCGGCTCCTCGTCGCCGCGCCCGCGCTCGCCGCCGTCACCTGGAGCGTGCGCGGGACCGTCGGCATCGGACTGCTGGCCATGGCCGTCCGTGTGCTCCTCGACCCGACCCGGGAGGCGGCGTCCGCCGGCGAGCTCCTCGCCAGCGAGACGGTGCTCGCGGTGGCGACCGCCGTCGCGGCCTGGGTGAGCCGGGTCAGGTCCCGCTACGAGCGGGACCTGCGGGAGGTGACCGCCGTCGCCGAGGTCGTCCAGCGGGTCGTCCTGCGCCCGCTGCCCGAGCGCCTCGGCCGCTTCGATCTGCACCTGCTGTACGTCGCGGCCGCGGCCAAGGCGAGGATCGGCGGCGACTTCTACGAGGCCGTCAGGATCCCCGGCGCGGTGCGCGTCATGCTCGGCGACGTCCAGGGGAAGGGCCTCGGCGCCGTCGAGACCGCCTCCGTCCTGCTCGGCTCCTTCCGCGCCGCCGTCAACGAGGCCCGCGACCTGGCGGACCTCGCGGACCGGCTCGACGAGGGCCTCGCCCGCTACGGCGCCTGGGACCCGGACTCCGACGCCGCCGAACGCTTCGCCACCGTCGTCCTGGTGGAGCTCCCCGACGGCCGTGACGTCGCACGGCTCCTCAGCTGCGGCCATCCCGCCCCGCTGCTCCAGCGGGCGACCGGCGTCGAGCCCGTGCACTTCGCCGACCCCTCGCTGCCCGTCAACCTCGCCGGTCTCGCCGACAGCCACCACCGGATCGAGGAGGTGCCCTTCGGGCCGGGGGACCGGCTGCTCCTCTACACCGACGGGGTCAGCGAGACCCGCGACCGGGCCGGCACCTTCTACCCGCTGGAGCTGCGCCTGCGGGGCTGGGCCCGGGAACCGGCCGCGGAGCTGCCCGCGCTCCTCCACCGGGACCTCGCCGCCTACGGGGCGGACGGCCTCGACGACGACGTGGCCGCCGTCCTGGTGGTGCGCCCGCACGAAACCCCCTGAGGAACGTCCGGAAAGCCCCGCCCGGGCCGCGACGTCCGGCGGGCCCCGATCCGCCGGACGGGCCCCGGGACGTCCTGCCGATCGGGCCGGACACCCCGGGCGCCGCCCCCGCGTCCCCCCCCAAACGTCATGCCCGGGGCGGCTTGTGTCGTTGACGCCCGGTTGCGCGTCCCGTGCGCCGTTCGTGCGCTCTGGTCGCTCCGTTCCCGGTACGTGAGGCTTGCGACCGTCCGCAGAGCGGACCGCCAGCAGCCCAGTCGAGAGGAAACGGGTGCCCGTGCCCCAGGACAACCCCTTCGCCAACGGATCGTCCGAAGAGTTCCCCGGCTTCCCGGGCACCACGACGGGCCTCACCGCCGCCGAGGCCTCCCGCCTCGCCGGCCGCGGCCTCTGGGCCGCCGACGGCACCGTCGACCCCGACGTCGTCCGCCTCGGCCGGACCCTCGCCACCGCCCTCCTGGACGGAGGCGGCGACGCCCCCCGGGCCCTGCTCCCCGCCCGACTCGCCGCGCGCGTCGAGGAGGTGCGGGGCCTGGCCCTGCCCGCGTACCACCGCATCGAGGCCACGGACGGCATCCGCCTCTCCGCCCTCAGCCTCCGGCAGTCGGCCCCCGGCCCCCACCCGCTCGTCGTCGTCCCGGCCGGCTGGACCCCCTACGGCTGGCCGCTGTTCCTCTGGTCCTACCTCGACCTCGCCCTCAGGGGCTACCACGTCCTCGCCTACACGCCCCGCGGCCTCGGCGTCCCCGGACTGCCCTCCACCTCCGAAGGCCTCGTCGACATCGCAGGGCCCCACGACTGGGCCGACGGCTCGGCCGTCGTCGACTTCGCGGTCGACCACCTCGCCCCGAGCGCGATCGGCTTCCTCGGCGAGTCCTACGGCTCCGGCATCAGCCAGCTCGTCGCCGCCCACGACGACCGCGTCACCGCCGTCGTCGCCCTCAGCACCTGGGGGAACCTCGCCACCAGCCTCTACGACCACGGCACCCGCCACCTCGCGGCCGTGAAGGCCCTCCTCGCGCTCACCGGCGGCCCGGTGGAGACCAAGTTCGACCAGGCGAACCAGGAGATCCTGGCCGACTTCCTCGCCGACCGGAACCTCGACCGGATCGTCGAGTGGGGCCGGCTGCGCGCCCCCGAGTCGTACCTCCACCTCACCAACGAGAACGAGACCCCCACCTTCTTCTCGAACACCTGGCACGAGGGCCTCTTCGCCGTCAACCAGCTCCTGGAGACCTTCGAGGGCCTCGAGGTGCCCAAGCGGCTCAACCTCTGGATCGGCGACCACGCCGCCCCCGAGGGCCCGGGACTCGTCGGCACGGAGCCCGGCGGGGCGAACCTCCCGCTGGCCGAGGCGTACGCCTGGCTCGACCACCACCTCAAGGGCGAACGCAACGGCGTCGAGGAGTGGGAACAGGTCTGCAGCCAGGTGATGTTCACCTACGTCACCGAACCCGTCCTCGACCCCGGCACCGGCGAGCCGACCGGAGAGAACCGCGTCGTCGAAGAGGCCTTCCGGGAGAGCCGCGCCGACTGGAGCCGGGTCACCACCGGCGTCGAGGTCTTCGGACTCACCGGCGACGGCGCGGGCGGCGCCGACGGACGGCTCCTCCCCGCGGGCGAGACGACGGCCCCCTCGGAGGTCACCGGCTGGCGCCGTGCCTTCCTCGCGGGAGTGGACACCGAGGCCACCGTCATGGACGGCCTCATGAGGACCGGCCAGGCGGAACGCGCCGGCAATCCCAAGACCTACGAGACCCGCAAGATCGACCGCAGGCACGCCGTCGTCTGGACCACCGCACCGCTCACCCCCCTGACGGGCGACGGCGCGACCGGCCGCCGCGTCCGGGGCGCCCCGCGGCTGCGCCTCACGGTCCGCTCAACGGCCGGCTCGGCCGGTCTCGTCGCCCATCTCTTCGACGTCGCCGAGGACGGCACGGCCCGGATCGTCACCCACGAGCCGCTCAACGTGTACGGGCTGACGCCCGACCAGGACCGCACCGTGACCTGGCGGCTCCAGGCCGCCGCGTACGACATCGCCCCGGGACACCGGCTGATGCTGGTCGTCGACAGCAAGGACCCGCTGTACGGGGACGCCTCCGTGACCTGGACGCAGACGGTCCTCAGCTCCCCGGAGGGTGCGCCGGCCTTCCTCGAACTGCCGCTGGGCTGACACCGGAGGCCGCGCCGTGGGTGCCCGGCTCCCCGGGCGCCCACGGCGCGGTGTCACACCGCCGGCGCGAGCCCCAGATGCTCCCGCAGCGTCGTCCCCGTGTACGCCGTCCGGTACACGCCCCGCTCCTGGAGCTCCGGCACGAGCAGCTCCACGATGTCGTCGAGTCCGTCCGGCACCAGGTACGGCGAGATGTTGAAGCCGTCGACGGCGCCGTACCGGGCGAACCGGGCGAACTTCTCCGCGAGCCCGGCGGGGGTGCCGACATGACCGCGCTGCGGACCGAGCTCGATGACCGTCTCGCGCAGCGACCAGCCGTTGGCGTCGGCCTTCGCCCGCCACTCGGCCACCGTGTCCAGGGTCTCGCCCAGCTGACGGGTGCCGAACTTCCCGTCGTACTCGGCGACCACCGGATCCTCGGAGGGCAGCGGCCCGTCCGCGTCCCGTCCGGACAGGTCGAAGCCCCACAGCCGGCTCGCGATGCCCAGCGCGACGGCGGGCGTGACCTGTTCGAGTCGGACCCATCGGGCCTTCTCCTCCGCCTCCTTCTCGGTGGCCCCGATGACGATCTCCGTGCCCGGCAGGATCCGCAGGGCGTCCTCCGGCCGCCCGGCCGCCCGCAGCCGGCCACGGACGTCCTCGGCGAAGGCCAGGGCGTCGTCGAAGTCCGTACCGTGCGCGGAGAAGATCACGTCCGCGTTGCGGGCCGCGAAGTCCCGCCCCTCGCCGGAATCGCCCGCCTGGAAGATCACCGGATGGCCCTGCGCGCTGCGCGGCAGCGTCGGCGCCAGATCGACGTCGAAGTGGTCGGTCCGCGACCGTACGCGTCCCACCGCCCCCGGCACCGACCAGGACCGGGCCTCGGCGGACCCGGCGACCGCGCCCTCCGCCCAGCCGTTCCACACGGCGCGCGCCACGGAGAGGAACTCCTCGGCGCGCCGGTAGCGGTCGGCGTGGTCGAGGAAGCCGCCCCGCCGGAAGTTCTCGCCGGTCCAGGCGTTGTGCGTGGTCACCACGTTCCAGCCGGCCCGGCCGCCGGAGAGCAGATCGAGCCCCGCGAGCCGCCGGGCGAGGTCGCCGGGCTCGTTGAAGGTCGTGTTGGACGTGGAGACCAGACCGATCCGCTCGGTCGCGGCGGCGAGCGCCGACAGCTGGGTGATCGAGTCCGGGCGGCCGGCGACGTCCAGCTCGTGGATGCCTCCCCCCGACTCGCGCAGCCGCAGGCCGTCCCCGAGGAAGAACGCGTCGAAGAGTCCGCGCTCGGCGGTCCTGGCCACCCGCAGGAAGGACGCCGGATCGATCTGGGAGCCGCTGGACGGGTCCGACCAGATCGTCCAGTGGTTGACGCCCTGGAAGAACACCCCGAAGTGCAGCCGGGCGTCCGGGCGCGGGACGTCGTTCGCATCGGCGCGGGTCATCGGGTCTCCTCCCGGACGGGCGCGGCGGCCCCGTCGGTCGTGAAGCGGCTGAGGGGCCGGGGGAGCCCCAGGGCGGTGCGCAGGGTGGTGCCCGGCAGCGGGCGTGCGGCGATCCGCCGCACGAACAGCTCGGGCAGGACGAGACGGGAGAGCACCGCCAGGTCCTCGTCGAGGACGAGCGGCCGCAGCCGCACCCCGTCGACGTGGCCGCCGAGCTCGGCCAGGAGGTCCACGAGACCGGCCGCGGGACCGGCGTAGCGCAGCCGGTCCGGGCCGGCCTCCCAGGGGGAGTGCCGCTCCAGGTCGGCGATCCGCTCCCGGGCCGTCTCGCCCGGGGTGTCGAGGGCGACCTCCAGTTCGGCGAAGGCGAGCGGCGTGCCCGCGGCGAGGGCCGCCCCGCCCGCCTCGGCCGGCGTCGCCCCGCCGACGAGGGCCACGTCGGCGAGACCGGCCGGTACGAGACCCGGGCGGGCGAGGACCACGGGACGGCCCTGCGGCGGCCGCGGCACGATCGACGGGCCCTTCACGGAGTACGTCTCTCCCGTGAAGTCGATGGCGTGGAGCCGCGACCGGTCCAGGTAGCGGCTGGTGGCCACCGACCGGATCACCGCGTCGTCCTCCCACGAGTCCCACAGGTCCCGTACGACCCGGAGGCCGTCGTGCGCCTCACGGGCGCGGGCGTCGGCACCCTCGACGACCGGCCGCCCCCAGGCACGCGCGGCGGCCGGATCCTCCTCGGCCCCCACCACCCACCCGGCCCGGCCCGCCGAGACGTGGTCGAGCGAGGCGAGCTGCGAGGAGACGTGGAACGGCTCTGCGTACGTGGTCGCCACGACCGGCGCCACACCGAGGACGCTCGTCGACGCGGCCACGAACGCGGCCCGCTCCACCGCGCCGATCCGGCCCACGGGGCCGGAGCCGTCCCCGGCGCCGGGCGGCAGGATCGAGTCCTCCAGGGTGACCAGGGTGAATCCGGCGTTCTCGGCGACGGCCGCGACCCGGGCGAGCCGGCGCGGGGTCAGCAGCTCGTCGGGGGAGTGGGCGGCACGGCGCCACGCGGCGGGATGGGCACCGTCGCCGTCGATCTCGACGGCCAGGCGCAGGGCGGGGCGGGGCATGGGGGTCCTTCCGAACGACAGGGACGCGCCACGGCACGGCAGCGGTGCGGAGCACGGCTGCACGGGGCCGGGCGACGGGACGTCACGGGACGCGCGGACCCACGCGGGGCGGGGTCAGGCGCGAGGGGAAGGACAGATGGCCGAGGAGGTACGGCAGAAGTCGACGTGCCGACGGCAGACCAGGAGGGCACGGGAAAGGGCGGGGACGTGCGCCACGGCGATCGCTGCGAGCACGTGCGCCTCCCCCCCGGTCATGGTCCCGTCCGGGTGCGTGGACGGGGAGGCCTCACCTTAGGCAGGCCGCCTTCCGCGCTGTCAAGGCCGTCCCGACCGACGGGACGTCAGGACGGCGGCGAGGGAGGGGAGTCGGGTCGGCGCGGAAGCGGGGAGGAGCGGGGAGGGGAGGGGAGGCGCGTCGGTGCAGGGACGAGGAGGGAGGACGGGGCGGCGGCCCGCCGGTCCCGGCCCGTCCCCGCCGGACGCCCCGTCCTGCTCCCGGCCCCGCCCTCCGCTCCCCCTCGGGCCGGATCCCGCGTCCGTCCCCGGGCTGACCTCGGATCAGCCCGGGGGCGGACGCGGGGTCCCGGCGCCGGCGCCTAGCGTGCCCGCATGATCCGTTTCACCAGGGCGGCCGCGGTCGCCGTTCTCCTCTGCTCCCTCGCCTTACCCGCCGGCGTCGCCACGGCGGCAGGACCGGCGACCGATGCTCCGGCCGTCGCCGGTACGGCACAGGCGGCCCGGGCCGCCGTGCTGCCGGCGCCCACCGGACCGTACGCGGTCGGCAGCACGGTCCTGCCGCTCGTCGACCGCTCCCGTACCGACCCCTGGGTGCCCACCGCCGACGGCCGGGCGCTCATGGTCACGCTGCACTACCCGGCCGCCCACCCCGGCGGCGGCCGCCCCGCCCCGTACGCCACGCAGGAGGAGGCGCGGCTGCTCGCCGAGCAGCTCGGGCCCGGCGTCTCCGGCGACGTGCTCGCCCGCACCCGCACCCACAACAGGACCGGCGTCGGGCCCGCGCCCGGCCGGCACCCCCTGGTGCTGCTCTCGCCGGGCTTCGGCGTCTCCCGCTGGACGCTCACCCATCTCGCCGAGGACCTCGCCTCGCGGGGTTACGTCGTGGCCTCCGTCGACCACGCCTACGAGTCGTACGGGATCAGTCTTCCCGGCGGCCGCACCCTCACCTGCGTCGCCTGCACGGCCCTCGACGAGGGCGGGGTGCACGGCAGCGTCGTCACCTCCACGCGCGCCGCCGACATGCGGTACGTCCTGGACCGGCTGACCGGGCCGAAGCCCGTCTGGCGGTACGCCGACGTGATCGACGCGCGCCGCGTCGGCATGGCCGGGCACTCCATCGGAGGGGCGAGCGCGGCCTCCGCCATGGTGGCCGACCCGCGCATCGACGCCGGGATCAACATGGACGGCGCCTTCTGGGAGGACCTCCCCGCGGAGGGCCTGCGGGGCCGCCCGTTCCTGATGCTCGGGACCCACGACGGCACGCACCTGCCCGGCGGGCAGGACGCCAGCTGGGACCGGGCGTGGACCGCGCTCGACGGCTGGAAGCGCTGGATCACGGTCGCCGGATCCGAGCACTTCACCTTCTCCGACGGCCCCGTGATCGCACGTCACTTCGGCCTCCCCCAGCCGGAACTGCCCACCGACCGGGCCGTCGCCGTCACCCGGACCTACGTCGCGGCCTTCTTCGACCAGCACCTGCGCGGGCTCCCGCGCCCGGTCCTCGACGGCCCGACGCCCGCGAACCCGGAGGTCCACTTCCAGCACCGCTGAGCCGCTCCCGGGCGGGGGTCAGGAGCGGTACGGGGTGTTCGCCTCCGCCCAGTCGGCCAGCGCCCGCGCGCACTCGGCGACCGATTCCCGCCAGGTGCGCGCGGCACCCTCGCCGGCCTCGTCGCTGACGTGCTTCACGATGCGCAGCGGCACCCCGGCGAGCTCCGCCGCCGCGGCGAGGGCGTACCCCTCCATGTCGACCAGCGGCGCCCGCTCGGCGAGCCGGGCGCGCGCCGCCTCGTCCGAGACGAACGTGTCGCCGGTGGCCAGGACCACGTCACCGCCGTCCGGCAGCGCCAGCGGAGCGCCGTACGTCTCGCCGGTCAGCGTGGCGAGCAGCTCGCCGTCGAGGTCGTGCTGCACCACCGTGCCGACGACGTGCGTCCCGGTCCAGCCCGGCCGCAGGGCCCCGGCCGTCCCCAGGTTCACGATCCCGGACGGCCGCGGGCCCCGGCCGAGGACGGTGGCGAGCGCGGTCGCCGCGTTCACCTTGCCCATGCCGGTGAGCAGGACGGGCAGCTCCGTGTCGAGGAACTGCGCCTCCTCCTTGACGGCGAGGACGAGCAGGGGGCGGTCGGCCGTGATCTCTCCCAAGAGTTCCATGGGGGCCACGCTAGTTCGAGGGGCCGCCCGCCGTACAACCGGGCGGCCCTCGGCCCGGGGAAAGACCCTGCTCCGCGAGCTCCTCGCCCAGCACGCGCAGGGCCTTCGGCCCACGCCGCGCAGCGGGGCCGGCTCGGCGGCGGGCATGCCGGCGAGCCGCGCGAGCCGGGTGTACCCGGCCGCGCCGAGCGCGCGGGTCGCGGGCGCGCCGGTTCCACGGGGGAGGCCCTTCTCGGGCCGGTCGGATCCGTCCGCCAGGGAGCGATCGTGCCACGGCGCGGGCGGGGTGGCAGGCCGGTCCACGGCGTGGGCCCCGTCGTCACACCGGGAGCAGCCGGCCGATCAGCTCCCCCAGCTGGCGGGCGTTGCGGCACGGGCGCATCTCCACCAGCTCGGCGTAGGCCGGGGCCACCGAGTCGCCCGTGCCCCAGAGCGAGGGCTGCTCGGGGTTGAGCCAGTGGACCCGGCGCGCGCGGTCCGCGACGAGACGCAGAGCCGCCAGGTTCGGATCGGCCCCGTTGGTGCGGGCGTCACCGAGGACGAAGACGACCGTGCGCGGGCCGACCGCCTCCGCGTACCGCTCGGCGAACTCCCCGAGCGCCGTCCCGTAGTCGCTCTGCCCGTGCCACCCCGTGAGCTCCGCCTCCGCGAGGATGCGGTCGCCGAGCCCCGCCGGGTCGGCCGAACCCCGCGCGATCAGCCCGGTCACCTCGTCCGCCCGGTTGACGAAGGCGAAGACCCGCACGCGGCTGAACTGGTCGTGCAGGGCTTGCACCAGCAGCATCGTGAACTGCGCGAAACCGGCCACCGAGCCCGACACGTCGCACAGCAGGACCAGTTCGGGGCGCCGGGGGCGGCGCCGTCGCAGGACCGGGCGCACCGGCACGCCCCCGGTCGACAGCGAGCCGCGCAGGGTCCGCCGCAGATCGATCTCCCCGCGCGCCGCCCGGCGCCGCCGCGCCGCGAGCCGGGTGGCCAGCTTCCGCGCCAGCGGCCGTACCGTACGCCGCAGCTCGTCCAGCTGCGCCCGTCCGGCCAGCAGGAAGTCCACGCCGTCCGCCGTCCCCGCGACCGCCCGCCGCGCGACCCGGTCACGGCCCTGCCCCTCGGCGACGCGCCGCCGGGCCTCGGTCCGCACGCGCTCCCGGAAGGCCTCGATGCGCCGCCGGATCTCGTCGTCGAGCAGCCGCTCGGTGAACTCAGGGTCATCGGCCGCGGCCGTCGCGCGCAGCCGCTCGCGCACCCGGGCGAGCAGCGTTTCGGGGCGCAGGCGGGAGAGCGTCTGGTACGAGGACCAGCCGTCCGACTCCGGACCGGAGCCGTAGCCGCCGAACCCGCCCACCGCCTCGGCGGCCAGCCGGTCGAGCGCGGCGCCGTCTCCGGCGGTGAGGGCCTCGGCGAGCCGCTCCCGCAGCGCGGCGAGGTCCGCGGACGTGTTCCCGTACGCCTCGGCCGGGCCGGGAGCGGTGCCGAGCGGGAAGTACAGGTCGAAGACCTGGTCGAACACCCTCCGCCGGCCCTCTCCGTGGAGCAGCGTCGCCGCCAGCGCCTCCCGCACCCGCTCCCGTTCGGCGAAGCCGACGGCTTCGAGGGCCAGCCCGGCGTCCACGGTCTCCCCGGTGCCGATCCCGAACCCGTGCGCGCGCAGCGCCGAGACGAGCCCGGTGAGCCGCGCCGCGACCCCGGCGGGGGCGACGGGGCCGGCCGGGTCCGCCGTACCGGCGTCCGCCGGGCTCACACCGTGTCCAGGTCGAGCTTGGCCGCCGCCTTCACGATGTCCTCCTGGTGCTTGAGGAGCACGCCGAGGGTCTCCCGCACGACCCGTTCGTCCAGCCGGTCCGCGCCGAGCGCGAGCAGCGTGCGGGCCCAGTCGATCGTCTCCGACACGGAGGGCACCTTCCGCAGGTCCATCGCCCGCAGCGCCCCCACCACCCGTACGACGGACGCGGCGAGTTCGGCGTCGAGGCCGGGGACCTTGAGAGTCAGGATCCTGCGCTCCAGCTCCTCCTCGGGGAAGCCGATGTGCAGGAAGAGGCAGCGGCGGCGCAGCGCCTCGGACAGCTCGCGGCCGGCGTTCGAGGTGAGCACGGTGAAAGGCCGCCGCGTCGCCGTGATCGTGCCGAGCTCGGGCACGGTGATCTGGAAGTCCCCGAGCACTTCGAGGAGCAGCCCCTCCACCTCGACGTCGGCCTTGTCGGTCTCGTCGATGAGCAGCACCGTCGGCTCCTCGGAGCGGATCGCGGTGAGCAGCGGCCGGGGGAGCAGGAACTCCTCGCCGAAGATGTCCGTCCGTGTCTCGTCCCAGGACTCGCCCCGCCCGGCCGTGATGCGCAGCAGCTGCTTGGCGTGGTTCCACTCGTACAGGGCGCGGGACTCGTCCACGCCCTCGTAGCACTGCAGCCGGACCAGGCGTGCCCCGGCGACCTCGGCGACGGCCTTGGCGAGCTGCGTCTTGCCGACGCCGGCCGGGCCCTCGACGAGCAGCGGCTTGCCCAGCCGGTCGGCGAGGAAGACGGTGGTGGCGACGGCCGGCGACGCCAGGTAGCCGGTCGTGGCGAGCCGTTCGGCGACGTCGTCGACGGAGGTGAAGAATCCGGTCGTCATGGCTGTCCCCCCGGGGAAGCGGAATCTCTTACTGGCCAGTAGCCTCAGCTGTACTCGATCAGATCGGGCACCACCGCACAACCGTCCCGCACGAGCTCCGTGCCGAGCGTGGGGCGGTCGGACGGTGGTGCAATGGGGGGACCGGGTGCGCGACCCGGCGGCCCGCACGGCGGTGGAGGTGTCGTGACGGAACGGGACGAGGCCCTTCTGACCAGGGCACGGGCCCTGGAGCAGGCGATCGGCGAGATCGGCACGACGCTCGACGAGACGGCCACCTGCCGTGAACTCGCGGCCTTCCTCGCCCGCCACCTCCACGGCGCCGTCACGGTCGACCTCCTCGACGAACCGGGAACCCCGCCCCGCCGCGCGGCATCCACCGCCCCGCCGCCCCCCGGAGCCTCCGCCGCGGGCCCGGCGGTCTCCGGGGCTTCCCGCGCGGGCTCCGGCGCGGCCCGGGTCTCCGTCGTGCCCCCGGACGCCCCCAGCGTCGCCGTCCCCCTCGCCGTTCACGACGAGGCCCCCTGGGGGACCGTGACCGTCACGCGCCACGGGCCCGGTCTCTCCGTCGACGAGGTCGCGCTCCTCGGGCAGGCGGCCCGGCTGGCCGCCCGGCACATCGGTCACGCCCGCCGCCTCGCCGCCACGGAGGACACCGCGCTCCACCTCCAGCGCGCCCTCGTCGCCGAACCCGGCCGACCGCACCCCAACCTGGAGATCGCGGGCGGCTACCTCCCGGCGGGTCCCCGCGCCCTCGTGGGCGGCGACTGGTTCGAGACCGTGCGCCTCCACTTCGGCCGCAGCCTTCTCGTCGTCGGCGACGTGATGGGCCACGGGCTCGACGCGGCCGTCGACATGAACGCCTACCGCACGGCGCTCCGCGAGGTCGCGGCGACCGATCTGCCCCCGCACCGGGTGCTGCGCCACCTCGACTCGGTGGTCGCCCAGGACGACGCCCGCCGCCCCGCCACCTGCCTGCTCGTCCGGGTGGACCCGACCCGTGGCACCGCGACCTTCGCCAGTGCCGGGCACCTGCCGCCCGCCGTGTTCGGCCCGGACGGCTCCGCCGAGCTCGTCGACCTCCCGGTGGGGCCGCCGCTGGGCACCGGCCTCGGAGGCTACGAACCCACCACGCGCCCGCTCGCCCCCGGCGAGACCCTGCTGATCTTCACCGACGGCCTCGTCGAGCGGCGCGGGGAGGACATCGACCTGTCGCTCGCCCGTCTCGCCGCCCTCCGGCTCCCCGCGGGCTCCGGCCCCGAGCAGGTCGTCGAAGAGGTGCTCCACCGCCTCGACGCGCATCACGCGGAGGACGACGTGGCCGTCCTCGCCGCCAGGGTCCGCTCCCGCCCCACAGCATGACACAGAGTCACCCCATCCCCACGCGCAGCCGTGACGCACGGTCACACCACCCCCTCCGACGACCTGTTTCACGCCGCGGCGGGATTGTTGCGGTAGGACGCTTGTGCACGGACCCGCGGCCCGGCACGCTCCTCGTATGAACACGGCCAGGCATGCCAGTGAACGTCTGATGAGCTGGCCCTCGCTGACCCCCGGCCGCGCCCATTGCGGCGCCGAGCTCGGACTGGGCACCGGGACGCAGGAGATCGTCCACTTCCACGGTGAACACGAGGCGGACGTCCACCTCACGCGCGCCATGGTCGCGAAGCTGCGCCCGGCCCTCCTCGGGTCGAGCGCGGTCCGGTTGCGGGCCGGGTCGGGCTGGGTGACGGTCCGTCTGGACATGGGCTCGGACATCGACCTGCTGGCCACCCTGGTGAGCGCCGCCCTCCAGGCCAACGGCGTCCCCGACGTCGCCCCGGACGGCTGCACCCGCACCCTGCCGGTTCCCGGCACTCGCTGACCCCGAGGGCGCCGGAGGGCTACGAGGGGACCGGGAAGAGCATGCACGTGCTCGTCGCGTGCGCGAGGAGCCGGTCCTCCGCGTCGTACAGGCCCGCCTCCGCCAGTGCCGTGCGGCGCCCCCGCGACAGCACGGTGCCGACGGCCCGGACCTTGCCCGTGTCCATCGTGATCGGGCGGAGGAAGCGGGTCGACAGGTCGAGCGAGGTGTACGCCGTGCCCTGCGGGAGCGTGCTGTGCACCGCGCAGCCGGCGGCCGAGTCGAGCAGGGTCGCGTAGACCCCGCCGTGCACGCTTCCGATCGGGTTGTAGTGCTCCTCGCCGGGTTCGAGCGCGAACACCGCGCGTCCCGGCTCGACCTCCTCCAGGGAGAAGCCGAGCAGGGCGGCGATCGGCGGCGCGGGCAGCCGGCCCGCCACCATCTCCCGCAGGAAGTCGATGCCCGCCATCGACATCGCGGCGCGCGCGGTGGCCCCGGCGTCCTCCCACTCGACCGTGCGTGACCGCCCCATCACCACTCCACTCCGCTGACCATCTGGCTCTGTATGGCGAAGCTAGCCTCCGTGTCGGCTGACTGTCAACGACAGAGCCAGGTGGCTACAGTGGGCGGATGAACTGGCTGGAGACGGATACGGAGAACTGCCCGGTCCGCCGTGCCCTGGACGTCGTGGGCGAGAAATGGAGCCTGCTCATCCTGCGCGAGGCCTTCAACGGCGTCCGCAGGTACGACGAGTTCCGCCACCACCTCGGCCTCTCGGAAGCCGTCCTCGCCGACCGCCTCCGCAAGCTCGTCGCCGCCGGGGTCCTGCGCAGCGAGCCCTACCGCGAACCCGGCGCCCGCACCCGCAACGAGTACCGGCTCACCCGCAAGGGCGTCGACCTCTGGCCCGTGCTCCTCGCCCTCAAACAGTGGGGCGACACCCACGCCGCCGAGCCCGAGGGCCCGGTCCTCGACATCCGGCACACCGACTGCGGCGCCCCCGTACGCGTCGTCGTCCAGTGCGAGGGCGAGGAACGGGCCGTCCTCACCGCCCGCGACGTCACCGTCCGCCCAGGCCCCGGCGCCCGCCCGTTCCGGGCCCGGTGACCGCTCGCCCGCTCCCGACCCGGTGACCGTCCGCCCGCTCCCGGCCCGGTGACCCGAGCCGGGGGCCGCCCACCCGTTCGGCCCCACCCCTGAGATGTCCCCGCGCCCCGCCGGGTACCTCACCAGGCATGCCCTCCACACCCGGTCCGCCGCGCGGCGGTGCCCCCGCCGAACACGGCCACTGGTTCGCACGGGTCCACGCGCGCGTGCTCGCCTCCTCGGTCGGCCTCGCCTGGAGCCGCGGCCGGGCCATGGAACTCATGCACCGCGCCATGGGCTTCGCGGCGCTCAGCCTGCTCACCCTCGTCCCCCTGCTCATCGTCATCGCCGCGGCCGACCTCGCCAGCGGCCACGGCTTCGCCCGCTGGCTCGTCCAGGGCCTCGGCGTCTCCGAGGTCTCCCAGGAGGAGGTCGAGCGGCTCTTCGGCCAGCCGGGGCAGGCCCTGCAACGCACCACCGCCTTCGGCCTCGGCGCCCTCGCCGCCTTCGGCGTCACCTTCGGATCCGCCGTACAGACCGGATACGAGCGGGTCTGGGACCTCCCCACCGCCCGCTGGCACACCATGTGGCGGCACGTCGTCTGGCTCGCCGTCCTCATCGCGTCCCTGCTGCTCTTCGTCGCCTTCCCCGCACCCGAGAACGCGTCGGCGGGTGTCACCACCCTCGTCGCCCTCGGCGACGTCCTCGGCACCTTCGTCTTCTTCTGGTGGTCCCAGCGCTTCCTGCTCTGCGGCCGCATCCGCTGGCGCGCCCTCGCCCCCGGCGCCGTGCTCACCGCCCTCGGACTGCTCGGGCTGCGGATCTTCTCGCAGCTCGTCTTCTCCCCGCTGATCGCCTCGAACGCCGTGACGTACGGCCAGTTCGGCACCGTCCTCGTCCTCCAGTCCTGGCTCGTCGGCGTCGGCTTCGTCGTGTACGGAGGCGCCCTCGTCGGGCGCCTCGTCCACGAACACCTCGTCCTCCGCCGACTGCGGCGTCCCCGGTGACCCCTACTGGTCCCGGCCCCGCACCGCGAGGACCGTCACCACCGCCCCGCCCAGCGCCCACAGCGCGAACACCAGCCACGCGCCGCCCGCCGACCACGGGAACGACTCCCCGGCGGGCGGTCCCGCGTCCCCCAGCCGCTGCCAGGCGTGCAGCGGCGTCGCGTGCGCGAGCACCGCCGTCAGGTGACGCCGCTCCGAAAGCACCGCGGGCAGCAGCAGGAGCAGGACCACCGCGCCGACGATCGAGACCGCGGCCTTCCGCAGCAGCGCGCCGATCGCCATCCCCGCCACCGCGCACACCGGGGCGAGCAGGGCCGAGGCCATCACGATGCGCCCCGCTCCCGGGTGGGTGATCGGCAGCCCGATGTCCCGGGCCGACAGCATCGCCTGCGTCGACCAGAACGAACCGAGGGCGACCACCGCTCCGAACGCGGTCTGCACCACCGCCACGACCAGTACCTTCGCGGCCATGAGCGCACCCCGCGCCGGCACCGCCGTGAACGTCGTACGGATCAGTCCGCTCCCGTACTCGCCGACCACCGCGACCGCCCCCATGGCGGCCGAGGCGAGGACCAGGACCAGCGCCGCGTTGTACGTGAAGGCGTCCCACAGCGCCATGTCGTTCGCCACGAACTCGGCCCGGCTCGCCTCGTCGTACTGGAGCCAGTAGCGGTAGTGGTCCCAGGCCGTGCCGAAGTTGAAGGCCACCACGACGAGCGCGCCGAGCAGCAGCGACCAGCCCGTCGAGCGCAGCGACCACAGCTTCAGCCACTCCGACCCCACCAGGTCACGGAAACGGGCACGGGGCTCCACCACGGGGGCCACGGGAACATCGAGGGTCGTCATCGGGCGTCTCCTGCCAGGTACTCGACGCTGTCGGCGGTCAGTTCCATGAAGGCCTCCTCCAACGAGGCCGTACGGGTGGTGAGCTGGTCGAGCAGCACCCGGTGCTCAAGGGCCAGCCGGCCGACGCGGGCCGCCGAGAGCCCGGTCACCGTCAGCAGACCGGCCTCCTCCTCGACCTCCGCGCCCTCCCCGAGCATCAGCGCCGTCAGGCGCGCCCGGTCCGGCGTGCCGACCGTCACGCTCAGGCGCCTGCCCCGCGCGGCGAACTCCGCCAGGCTCTCCGCCGCGATCAGCGAGCCCCGGCCGATGACCACCAACTCGTCCGCCGTGTGCTCCATCTCCGTCATCAGATGACTCGACACGAAGACCGTGCGGCCCTCCGCCGCCAGGCGCCGGAACAGCCCCCGCACCCACTTCACGCCCTCCGGGTCCAGGCCGTTCAGCGGCTCGTCGAACAGCAGCACCGGCGGGTCGCCGAGCAGTGCCCCGGCGATGCCGAGCCGCTGCCGCATGCCCAGCGAGTACCCGCCGATCCGGCGCGTGGCCGCCCCCGCCAACCCGACCTCCTCCAGGACTTCGTCGACCCGGGAGGGCGGGATGCGGTTGCTGCGCGCCAGGACCCCCAGATGCGCCCGCGCGGTGCGGCCGCCGTGCACGTCCCCGGCGTCGAGGAGCGCGCCGACGTGCCGCAGGCCGCGCGGCCGGTCCCTGAACGGCCGGCCGTCGACCGTCACCGAGCCGCTCGTCGGCGTGTGCAGGCCCAGGACCATCCGCAAGGTGGTGCTCTTGCCCGATCCGTTCGGGCCGAGGAATCCGGTGACCCGGCCCGGCCGGACCGTGAAGGTGAGCGCGTCGACGGCGGTCGTGGCGCCGTAGCGCTTGGTGAGTTCCCTGACTTCGATCATGGGCACCACCGTGCCGTCCGGACCCCGCGCGGGGCATCGGACCGGTGCGGACAATCCGCGGCGGGCCGTGTCACCCCAGGTCGTACACCCCCGGTCCGATGCCCGCGCCGGGGACCGCCGTCTACGATCACCGCATGTCCGCCACCCCGTCAGCACCGTTCCACAAGAGGGTCGCACCCGGCGGGTGGGCCGCCGTCGCCTGGGGCGCGGGCATCGTCTTCACCGCCCTCCTCCGGATGCCCGTGCCCGGCCAGGAGGGGCCCGACGTCCTGCCCGGCTTCGTCATCCTGCGCTGGGACGGCCTCGCCATGCTGGCCGTCTCCACCCTCCTCACCCTGCGCGGAAGCATCCTGCTCGCCCGGCGTCCGACCGCCGCCCTCAACCACCTCCTCGTCGCCCCGGTCATCGCCTCCACCCCCCTCGGCGTCACCGCCATCCCCTTCGCCCAGTACCTCGCGGTCGACGTCGCGCTCTACGCCATCGCCGCCGCCCGCCCCCGCCCCGAGGCCTGGCGGGCGCTCCTGCTCGCCCTCGGACTGCTCGTCGTCTACGTGGCCGTTCGCCTGCTCGCCGGCTGGAGCGCCGGCACCACGAGCACCCTCGCGGTCGCCCTGACCGCCCTCGTGGCCTGGCTCCTCGGCCGCTCGGAGGGGCAGGCCAGGGAGTACGCGGAACGGAGCCGTACCCAGGCCGCCGAACAGGCCGTCACCGCCGAACGCCTCCGGATCGCCCGCGAGATGCACGACACGGTCGCCCACAGCCTGGGGATCGTCGCCCTCCAGGCCGGGGCCGCACGCCGGGTCATCGCGACCCAGCCCGAAGCCGCCCGGCAGGCCCTCACCGAGATCGAGACGGCGAGCCGCGAGACCCTCGCCGGCCTGCGCCGGATGCTCGGCGCCCTGCGCACGGCGGACACGGAGGGGGAGGGGGAGGCGGAGGCACACCCCGGGGCGCCCCCGGCCGCCACCGGCCCCGCGACGACCGCCACCACGCGGACGACCGCCCCCGGCCGTACGACGACCGCCCCGGGCAGCACGGCGACCGCCGACGAACCCACGGCTACCGCCGCCGGCCGTACGGCGGCTGCGACCGGCGGTGCCGAGACCGCCACCGGCCGTACCGCGATCTCCGCCGAAGTCCGGGGACTCCCCGAGATGCCCGGTCTCGCCGCGCTCGACCGACTCGCCGAACTCACCGGAAGCGCCGGTGTCCGGGTCGCCGTCCGCAGGCTCGGGGCCCCGTGCCCGCTGCCCCCGGACATCGACCTCTCCGCGTTCCGGATCGTCCAGGAGTCCGTCACCAACGTCGTACGGCACTCGGGCGCCGACTCCTGCACGGTCACCGTCGACCACCGCGACCCCGCGTCCCTCGCCCTCACCGTCGAGGACCGCGGCCCCGTCCCCGGCCACGCGCGCGTGAGTCCCGGACCCGGCTCCGGGTACGGCCTGACCGGGATGCGGGAGCGCGTCGCGGTGCTGCACGGAGAGTTCGGCGCGGGACCCCGCCCCGGCGGCGGCTTCCGCGTCACCGCCCGCCTCCCCCTGCCCACAGGAGTCACCACCCCATGAGCCAGACCACCGCCGGGCAGCCGGTCCGCGTCGTCCTCGCCGACGACCAGCCCCTGGTGCGCACCGCGCTCCGGATGGTCATCACCGACACGACGGACCTCGTCGTCGTCGGCGAGGCCGCGAACGGCGCCGAGGCCGTCCGGCTCGTCGAGGAGACCGGCGCCGACGTCGCCGTCATGGACCTGCGGATGCCCGGCACGGACGGCATCGAGGCCACCCGGACCATCACCGAGGGCCCCACCGACGCCCGAGTCGTCGTCCTCACCACCTTCGACGACGACGACCACGTGTACGCGGCGCTCCACGCGGGCGCGTCCGGATTCCTCGTCAAGGACATGGCCCTGGACGACATCCTCGCCGCCGTCCGCGTCGTCGCCTCCGGCGACGCCCTCATCGCGCCCAGCGTCACCCGGCGGCTCATCAAGGAGTTCACCGAACGCCCCAGGACCCCGCCCGCCCCGCGCCGCCGCGCCGAGGGGATCACCGACCGCGAGCGCGAGGTCCTCACCCTCGTCGGACGCGGCTTCTCCAACGGCGAGATCGCCGAGGCGCTCCACATCAGCATCGCCACCGCGAAGACCTACGTCACCCGGCTGCTCGCCAAGCTGGACGCCCGCGACCGCGTACAGCTCGTGATCATCGCGTACGAGGCGGGCCTGGTCTCCGCCGTCTGACGGACCGGCGGTGCTCACACGATCCGGTGATCCACTCGCGAGGCGCCGGCCGGACCGCCCCGGACCGCTTGGATGGGGGTGACCCATCCGGTCCGTCGAGAGAGAGCCGCCCATGGCGAACACCTGGCTGCCGCCCGCCGAGTACGTCGACACGCTGCCGAGAGCGACGGCGTACGCCTGCCTCTACTTCACCGACACCGCAGGCCGCCCCCTCCAGCTCCGGGCGGTCTACCAGACCGAGACGTGGCAGTGGCCCGGCGGGAACATGGACCCGGGGGAGACCCCCTGGGAGACCGCGGTGCGCGAGTGCCACGAGGAGACCGGGATCGTCTTCACCGGCGAACCGCGCCTCCTCGCCGCCCACTTCGCCACGGACCGGGGCGAGGACTGGCCGGCCAACCACATCGGCTTCATCTTCGACGGGGGCGAGCTGACGGACGAACAGATCGCCGCCGTCGTCCTCGACCCCGAGGAACACAGCGAGTACCGCCTGCGGACCCTGGACGAGTGGGAGCGGGAGATGAGCCCGCGCGAGTTCGCCCGCCTCGCCGTGATCGACCGGGCGCGAAGGAGCGGGTCGACCGTGTACGTGGAGAGCGGACCCGCCGGGACGTGAGCGTGGGGCCCGTCCACCGGGACGGGCCCCACCCTGCGCGCTCAGGCCCGGCAGCCCACCATCGGGTGGGCGATGTCGACGACGAAGCGCTCCGGCGAGTGCAGCCGGAAGGTCTTGTACTCGGGCTTGGTGTCGAAGGCGGCTCCGATGCCGACCACGCCCTCGAAGTCGCCGGTCAGCGCGACCCCCTTGAGCGCGGGCAGATGGATCTTCAGCAGCCGGGGCCCCTGATAGACGGACCGGCCGGCGTCGTCGTGGGCGGCCGCGGGGGAGAACTTGATCTCCAGGAAGTACTTCCCCGCGAGCGGGACCCTGTCTCCCGATCCGTCGTAGTGGAGCGAGCGGGTCTGATGGACGGTGACCGGGGGCATGACGCCCCGTACGTCGATCACGAGCCGGTCGAAGGCGGCGTGGCCGCCCCAGCGGGCGTTGACGACCAGGGCCGTGGCCGGGGCCGTGGTGCTCGGGGTCGGGGTGCCGGCCGCGCCTGCCGGGATCGTGGCGCCGATCCCGGCGGTCAGCAGGATTCCCGCGGCGACGGCCGCGAGGGTGTGGCGGTGATGCATGACGTCCCCCAATTTCTGCTGTTCCGGGGACAGTGGTGTCACTGGGAGAGACAACCACCACAACGATACGGTTCCACCCGTTTTGACGTATATAGGGTAAAAATTCTCCATGTGCTGGAGTGCGGGCGCCGACCTCTGGGCGGGCATCGGGATCGGCGCCGTCGGCGTCGCCTCCCTGGCCTCCGTACGCCGTCCCGGGGACGCGCCGCTCGCCGCCCTGCCCCTGCTCCTCGGCGCCCACCAGGTCGTGGAGGCCGCCGTCTGGCACGCCGGCGGCGGAACCGGGCCCGCCACCCTCGCCTGGGCCGTGATCGCTCTCCCCCTGCTGCCCCTCTGGGTGTCCTCCGGCGTCCTCGCCGCGGCCCGCCCCGCCGACCGGCCGCGTCTGCTCGTACCGCTCGCCGCCGGCCTCGCGACCGCCTCCGTCCTCGCGCACCGCCTCGCCGTCCGCCCCGTCTCGGCCGAGATCCGGGGCCACACCCTCGGCTACGCCGTCGACCTGCCGCACGCGCCACTGGTCCTCGCCGGGTACCTGCTCGCCACCGTCGGGGCGCTGCTCCTCGCCCGGGACCGGCTCCTGCGGATCCTCGGACTCCTCACCGGCCTCGGAGCGGTCGTCTGCGCCCTCCTGTGGCGCACCGAGTTCGTCTCCACCTGGTGCGCGCTGGCCGCGGTCGCCTCGCTGCTGCTGCTCGCCTGGGCCCGCGGGCGGCGGCCGGTGACGTCCGCGGACGGATCCGAGCCCGCCCGGCCGTAACCCGACGGCCTCTCAGCAGTTGACCAGGCCATGAAGAAGCGCAGCATGCTCGCCATCGCCTCCCTTGCCGCAGGCGTCGTCACCGCCATCGTCACCCCGCCGCCGCAGGCCAGCGCCACCGAGAACCCCCTCGCCGGCACGACGGGCCTCCTCCAGGACGACCAGACCACCACCGTCCTCCACGAGACCGTCCAGGGCGCCGAGGGCGCCCTCCAGAACCAGCAGGGCGGCGGGCTGCTCTGACGTCGCGTACCAGGTGGCGACCGGTGCCCCGCGTTCCCGACGGACGCGGGGCACCGGCACGCCGTGACCCGGGAGGGGGCGGCCCGTGCGCGCGCCGTGCGTGAGTAATGACAGGATGTCCCCATGAGCAACGAGAACGTTTACTTCGAGATCAACATCAACGGCGAGTCCGCGGGCCGCATCACCTTCAAGCTGTTCGACGACGTCGTCCCCGACACGGCGAAGAACTTCCGCGAGCTTGCGACCGGTCAGCACGGCTTCGGCTACGCCGGCTCCCCGTTCCACCGCGTCATCCCGGGCTTCATGCTGCAGGGCGGTGACTTCACCAACGGCAACGGCACCGGCGGCAAGAGCATCTACGGCGAGAAGTTCGCCGACGAGAACTTCAAGCTGAAGCACGACCGCCCGTTCCTGCTCTCGATGGCGAACGCGGGCAAGAACACCAACGGCTCGCAGTTCTTCATCACCACGATCGTCACCGACTGGCTCGACGGCAAGCACGTCGTCTTCGGCGAGGTCGTCGAGGGCCAGGACCTGGTCAAGAAGATCGAGTCCCTCGGCTCCGCCTCCGGCACCACCAAGGCCAAGATCGAGATCGCCGAGTCCGGCATCGTGAAGTAGGCCTGACCGCCTCTCCGAGCCGAATCGTCTCTCCGGGACGAATCGCCTTCCGGACGGAATCGTCTCTCCGGAGCCGAATCGCCTTCCGGGCCGAGCGGAAGGCCCGGCGCCCTCGCTCGCCCACCCGGCCGGGGCGGGGAACGCGGTCCATCGGACGCGTGTCCCCGCCCCGCCGTGGCTCCTGCCCCCGTGCCTCAGGCGAAGGCCGGAGCGTTCCGCACCGCCCACGCCGAGAAGGGCCGGGGCGCCCGCCCGAGCACCCGCTCCACATCGGGACTCACCCGCTGCTCGTCCGCGCGGGGCTCGCCCATCACCGACAGCATCCCGTCGACGGCCGCCTCCGGCAGGAACCGCACCAGCTGCGACCGGGCCTCGCCCGCGCTCTGCTCCACGAACTCCACCGGCGCGTCCAGCGCCTCGGCCAGCGCCCGCACCTGCTCACGCGGCGAGACCGCGGCCGGCCCCGTCAGGACGTACGTCCGTCCGGCGTGCGCCGGGTCGCGCAGCGCGGCGGCCGCGACCCCGGCGACGTCCGCCGGATCCACCACCGGCAGCGCCACGTCCGCGAACGGAGCCGCGACGGTACGCGCCGAGCGCACCTGCCCGGCCCAGAGGAAGGCGTTGGACGCGAAGCCGCCGGGCCGCAGCACCGTCCACTCGACGCCCGACTCCCGTACCGCCGCCTCGAACGCGCGCAGGATCTCGTGCGACACCGAATCGGTCCGCGTCCCCACCAGCTGCGAGGACTGGAACACGATCCGCCGCACCCCGCAGGCCACCGCCGCCGCCACGATCTCGCGCGGCCGCAGCTCGTCCCCGAGGCCCGCGACGAGCAGGTACACGGACTCCGCACCCTCGAACAGCCCCTTGAGGCCGGCGACATCGGCCAGGTCGCCCTGCCGGTGCGTCACACCGGCGGGCAGCCCCCCGGCCGGACGGCGGCTCACCGCCGTGACCTCCTCGCCGGCCGCGGCCAGCATCTCCACCAGCGGCCGCCCGACGTTTCCGGTCGCTCCGGTCACCACGATCACAGCTGTCCCCTCCCGGGAGTCCGCGGCGGAGCGCGAGCGCCCCGCCGTCTTCGTGACCTCATCCTGGAAGGTGAACCGGCCATCTCCTGGCCGGTTTCACGGACCGGTCTCCGGCAGCCTCATTTCTCCTCGCCGTAGCGGCGCTCGAACCGGGCGATCCGCCCCTCGGAGTCCACGGTCCGCGCCTTGCCCGTGTAGAACGGGTGGCTCTCGGAGGAGATCTCGACGTCGATCACGGGGTACGTCTCGCCGTCGTCCCACTCGATGGTCCGGTCGCTGGTCGCGGTGGAGCGGGTCAGAAACGCGTACCCCGCCGAGCGGTCACGGAACACCACGGGGCGGTAGTCGGGCTGCTTGTCCTGCTGCACGTGTCCTCCTCGGGCTGCTGCCCTGACTCGTCCGGCCTGATCGGCACGGCACCCCCAGCCTCCCCGGCCGCACGGTCCCCGACCAGCGCCACGGGCCCGACCGGGTGACGGCCGCGCGATCGGCTCAGCCGCCGTCCGTCCACCGTGCCGCGAGCAGCAGCGCGATGTCGTCCGGGCGGGACGTGGCGGCCCTGGCCTCCCGGATCAGCCGGTCGGCCGTCTCCGCGAGCGGCAGCGAACCCGTCGCGGCGAAGGCACGGCTCAGCCGCCCGATCCCCTCGTCGATGTCCTGACCCGGCCGCTCCACCAGACCGTCCGTGAACAGTGCGAGGACGGCACCCGGAGCCAGCCGCAGCCGCGTCACCGGATACGACGCACGGCCGTCGACCCCGAGGACCATCCCGCCCGCCAGCTCCACCTGCCGCGTCGTACCGTCGGGCATGCGCAACAACGGCTGCGGGTGCCCCGCCCGCACCGCCCGCGCGTCGCCCGTCTCCGGGTCGTACAGCACGTAGCAGCAGCTCGCGAACTGCCCCGGGTCCAGGTCGATCAGGAGCCGGTTGGTGCCGCGCATCACGTCCTGCGGCCGATGTCCCCCCAGGGCGAACGCCCGGACGGCGCTGCGCAGCTGCCCCATGGTGGCCGCGGCCGCCACGCCGTGCCCCTGCACGTCGCCGATCACCAGGGCCAGCTGCCCCTGCCCGGTCTCGATCACGTCGTACCAGTCGCCGCCCACGTCCATGCCCTGGGTGCCCGGCAGATAACGGCCCACCGTCTCCACCCCCTCCCGCACCGGCAGCCGGTGCGGGAGCAACGCGTCCTGCAGCCCCCGCGCGACCGCCGACTCGGTGTCGTACCGCTGCGCCCGCTCCAGGGCCTGCGCGATCAGCCCCGCGAGTGCCGTGAGGACGGTCCGTTCCTCCGGGCTGAAGCCGCGCGGCGAGTCGAAGCCGAGGATGCAGGAGCCCACCGGCCGGCCCGAGGCGATCAGGGGAAGGAAGGCCCGCGCGCCCGAGTGCGCGTCCATCGGGAGATCCGGATAGGCCCGCCCCAGCTGCTCCATGGACTCGAAGAAGAGCGGCCTGCCGGTCGTCAGGGTCTCCACCCCCGGCACGTGGGAGTCCAGGGCCACGCCGTCGAAGGGTTCGAGGAAACCGGGCGGGAAACCCGTCTCCCAGGCCAGATAGAGCCGCCGGTCGCTCAGCAGGTAGATCGCCAACTGCCGTCCGCCGAAGGCCGGCAGCAGCTCCTCCGTCACCACCGCCGACACCTGGCGCGCCGTCACCGCCTCGGAGAGCGCGATCGCCAGGGCCACCGGCCGGTACAGCGCCGCCGCCCGGTCGCCCGGAGCCGACAGGACGTCGTCCGTCCGGCGCCTGCCCGCCGCCGGCGGGAGGGGCGCCGGATCCTCCTCCGGGACCAGCACCATCGTCACCCCGTCCCGGCCCGGGTGGAGCGACACCGACAGCCACCGGCCCCGCTCCGGACGGGCCAGGAAACGCACCGGTTCACCGGAGAGCAGGGCGGCGCGCAACTGCTCCTCGTGGAAGGGGTGGCCGAACCAGGGCAGAGCCTCCCACAGCGGCCGTCCCGCCAGAACCCCGCGCGGCCGGCCCAGCAGGCGCTCCGTCTGCTCGTTGAGGTAGGTGACGCGGCCGAGCCGGTCGATGGCCAGGATGGCCCGCGGCAGCCGGTCCGTGGCGTCCGAGCCGACCAGCCCCGTACCGAGGTCCACGAGCGTCCCTTCGAGCCGACCGCCTGTGGCTTCCGCCCCCGGCGCGGCCCGCCGCGCACGCGCGGACACCTCGAGGAGGTGGAGTCCGCCGTCCGGCCCCCTCAGCCGGAGTCTGCGGACCGAGGGCCGTCCGTCCGTCCCCGTCGCATGCCGGGCCGCCGCCCACAGCGCGTACCCGTCCTCGGGGTCGAGGAGGGACGTCAGCACCTCGATCGAGCAGGGCGAGGAGACATCCGTTCCGAGGAGGGCGAGGAGCCCCTCGTCCAAGGTGACCGTGCCCGTGTCCAGGTCCCAGGAGAAGGAGCCGAACCGGACCGGCGGGCCCGAACCGGTGGGCAGCTGCACGCACACCGGATCCCCGGGCCACTCGACCTTCGTCCCCCGCCGGGCCAGATCGGCCAGGGCCTCACCGAGGCGGAGCGCGTCCCCGGTCATCCGGCTTCGGTCCCGCCCGTCCACCGGCTCCCCCGGGCTCGGCGGCCGCAGCGCCACGAGCACGCCGAAGCGCTCGCGGCCCGCGACCACCGGCGCGTACAGCGAGGCGAACGGGAACGGCAGGCTCGCCACCAGCTGAGGGAAGCGCCGCATGGCCTCCTCGACGTCGGCCAGGTGGACGGACTGGCCCGAGCGGTGCACCTCCGCGACGGGGAACGGCCGGTTCGCGTGCATGCGCCACCACGGCCGGAACAGCGGCCCCGGCAGTCCCGCCAGGACCGCGAGGCGCAGCAGCCCCGGGGTCCCCGAGCGCAGGTACACCCCGCCCGCGTAACCGCCGACTCCCTCCACCGCCGCGAGGACCGCCTCCGAGAGGGCCCATGTGAGCGCGCGGGAAGCAGGCCCGTTGTCGGCTCCGTTCCCGGACGGACTCCCGGTGCCGCCCGCCGGGCCGGGGCCGGACGCGCCGTGCGAGGTCACACAGCCAGGATCCCCCCGTTCCCGGACGGACGCGAAAGCACCCCGGTCCTGGTCATGGGGCGCGCCGGTGACCGGGCCCGGACCAGTCGAGGTGCCTGCGCTGCCCGGGACCGGGGGAGGCGCCTCCCGGTCCCGGATCCGTCGAGGCGCCTTCTGGTCCCGGCACCGGCGAGGTGCCTTCCTGCCCCTGTCCGGGCGAGGCCCCTCCCTGCCCCCGCCCGGGCGAGGCGCCTCCCGGTCCCGGAGCCCCGAGGTGTCTCCCCGCTCCCGATCCGGCACGCTCCCGCGCGCCCCGCCCGATGGTGTTGACCCCACGCGTCCGTGCCGTCACACTCGGTCGTCGACCGCCGCCGTCGGCGCGCGGCGCACGACCTCGCGAGCAGGGGGCACGATGACGGGGCAGGTTCTTCCGTACGACGTACACGGCGAGGGCCCCGGGAGGGCCCTCGTGCTGCACAACTGGTTCGGCGACCGCACCAGCTTCGCCCCGCTGCGGGCCCATCTGGACGGCGGCCTCGGCACGTACGCCTTCGTCGACTGCCGGGGCTACGGCGACGCCCTCGACCACGCGGGCGCGTACACCATGGAGGAGGTGGCGGCCGACGCCCTCGCCGTCGCCGACGACCTCGGCTGGGACTCCTTCTCCGTCATCGGCCACTCGATGGGCGGCAAGGCGGCCCAGCTGATGCTGCTCGACGCCCCCGACCGGATCAGCTCGATCATCGGTGTCTCTCCGGTCTCCGCCGCCGGCTTCCCGCTCGACGGGGAGACCTGGGAGCTCTTCGCCGGAGCCGCCGACGAGCCGGCCAACCGGCGCGCGATCATCGACAACACCACCGGCGGACGCTACGACGACGCGTGGCTGGGCGCGCTCGTCGACCGTTCCGTCACGCGGTCCTCCGCGACGGCCTTCCGCGCCTATCTGGACTCCTGGTCCCGCACCGACTTCCACGAGCGGGTCCGCGACAACCCCACGCCGGTCCTGCTCGTCGTCGGCGCCCACGACCCCGCGCTCGGGTCCGAGGCGATGGAGGCCACCTGGCTGCGCTGGTACCCCAACGCCCGCCTCGAAGTCCTCAAGGACGCCGGTCACTACGCCCCCGAGGAGACACCGCAGGCCCTCGCCGAGGCCATCGAGGCCTTCCTCGGCGCCTGAGGTCCTCGACCTCGGCTTCCGGTCCCGGTTTCCGGTCTCGTCCTCCGCCTCATCCGAAGGTCGACGGAGTCGACGACTTTCGAGGACAGCGGCGAGGCCCCTCGGCAACGGATCATCGTGCTCACGACCTCAGGGGGCGGTCTTCCAGGGACCGTCCACGACCGGCAGGAGCACGACCGATGGGCCTCGCACAGTCGCAGCACCGCTTCCTCGTACGGCAGAAGGTGACGCCCATGGCCAACCGCTACCTGGTGCACACCGTCGGACCGGACGGCGAGGAGGGCGAACTCGTCGCCTTCGCCCACCAGAAGAGGATGGCGCTCAAGGAGCACGTCACCTTCTACACCGACGAGTCCCAGCGCCAGGTCCTCTTCACCTTCAAGGCCCGTCAGGTCATCGACCTCGGCGCGACGTACGACGTGGTCGGTGCCTCCGGCACCCGACTGGGCGGTTTCCGGAAGGACTTCGGCGCGTCCTTGCTGCGGAGCACCTGGCACCTGAGCCGGGACGGCGAGGTGGGGGAGGCCACCGGACAGGAGCGGAACCAGACGGTGGCGCTGCTGCGGCGGGCCTGGGATTTCCTGCCCCTCGTGGACTTCGTCCCGTTCGTCGTGCCCTACCACTTCGACTTCGCCGAGGACGGGCGGCCCGTCATGTCGGTCGACAAGCTCTTCGGCATCCGGGACCGGTACGTGCTCGACATAGCCGACCCGGAGCTCGACCGACGGCTCGCCATAGCCCAGACCGTGGCCCTCGACGCCCTGCAGTCCCGCTGACCGCGCCGGGGCCCCGCCGGTCACCGGTCCGCCGAGCCGGCACCGGTCCGCTCGCCGGGTGGGCCCGCTCGCCGGGTGGCGATCGCCGTCCGCGCGGGGCCGCCGTCCGGGGTGCCCCGTCGACGGGGGTGACGCGTCTACCCTGGAGGGACGGGCAGGGGACGGGGCATTCCGTTCCTCCCCGCGCCCGAGCCGCGCACCAGCGGAAGGGCGGCGGACCATGTTCTTCAGCGATCGCACCGACGCCGGGCGGCAGCTCGCCGCCCGGCTCGACCACCTCAAGGGCCATGACGTCGTGGTCCTCGGGCTTCCGCGGGGCGGTGTGCCGGTGGCGGCTGAGGTCGCCGACGCCCTCGACGCGCCGCTCGACATCTGTCTCGTACGGAAGCTCGGTGTGCCGCACCAGCCGGAGCTCGCGATGGGGGCGATCGGGGAGGGAGGCGTGCGGGTGCTCAACGAGCGGGTGCTCCGCGAGACCCGTGTGGGCGACCACGACCTCGCCGCGGTGGAGGAGCGTGAGCACGCCGAGCTCGACCAGCGCGCCCGCCGCTACCGGGGCGGCCGGTCCTCCCTGCCCCTCGAAGGGCGGACGGTCGTCGTGGTCGACGACGGGCTGGCGACGGGGGCCACGGCGCTGGCGGCCTGCCGGGTGGTGCGGGCCCGGGGCGCCGCCCGGATCGTCCTCGCCGTCCCGGTGGCGCCACGGGGCTGGACGACCCGCGTCGGCGACGATGCCGACGAGGCCGTCAGCGTGCACACGCCGGACCTCTTCTTCGCGATCGGGCAGTTCTACCAGGACTTCTCGCAGACCCCGGACGCCGAGGTCATCGCCTGTCTGGACCGGAGCGGAGCCGGGCGGGACCCCGTCGCGCAGGGCACGGACGTGCGGATCCCGGTCTCCGGCGTCACCCTCGACGGACGGCTCGTGGTCCCCGAGGGCGCCGGCGGCATCGTCCTGTTCGCCCACGGCAGCGGCAGCAGCCGCCACAGCCCCAGGAACCGGGCGGTCGCCGGGGGGCTCAACCGGGCGGGCCTCGGGACCCTCCTCTTCGACCTGCTGACCGAGGAGGAGGCGGGGGACCGGGAGCGTGTCTTCGACACCCCGCTCCTCGCCGGGCGGCTCGCCGGGGCCACGGAGTGGCTGGCCGGGAGGCCCGAGAGCACGGGACTCCCGCTCGGGTACTTCGGCGCGAGCACGGGCGCGGCCGCCGCGCTGTGGGCGGCCGCCGACCCCGCGTCACCCGTGAGCGCCGTCGTCTCGCGGGGCGGCCGGCCGGACCTCGCGGCCGAGCACCTGGCCCGGGTGCGCGCTCCGACGCTCCTGGTGGTGGGCGGCGCGGACGCGATGGTCCTGGACCTCAACAGGCGGGCCCTGGCACTGCTGCGCTGCGAGAACCGGCTCGCCGTGGTGGGGGGCGCCGGCCACCTCTTCGAGGAGCCGGGCGCCCTGGAGGAGGTGGCGGACCTCGCCACCTCCTGGTTCGCCGAGCACTTCCGGCGTCAGGGGATCAGTACGCCGAGTTGACGTTGTCGATGGAGCCGTAGCGGTCGGCCGCGTAGTTGCAGGCGGCGGTGATGTTGGCGACCGGGTCGAACAGGTCCATGGAGGTGCCGGGCACGTGATAGGCGAGGAAGGTCGGCTCGATGACCTGGAGCAGGCCCTTGGAGGGGGTGCCGGCGACCGCGTTGGAGTCCCAGAGGTTGATGGCCCGGGGGTTCCCGGACGACTCGCGCATGACGTTGCGGTAGATCCCGTCGTAGGAGCCGGGGATGCCGTGCTGGCCCATGATGGCCAGGGACTCCCGGATCCAGCCGTCGAGGTTGTCGGCGTAGTTCGTGGCGGCCACGGGGGCGGCCTGGCCGGCGGCGGGGGCGGGGGCGACGGCCGGGACGGCCTGCGCGGCGGAGGCGCCCGTACCGGTGGCGACGGCGGGAGCGGCCGGCCGGCGCTCGGAGCGGCTCGCCCGTTCGGTCGTGGCGGACTTCTTCGCCTTCGCCTGCGGGGGAGTGGCCTTGGCGGAATCCCGACGGATCGTCAGTTCGAGACCGGGGTGAATGAGTGACGGGTCGTCACCCACGACGCTCTTATTGGCACGGTAAAGGCTCTTCCAGCCCCCCTGAATTCCCTTCTTGTGGGCGATCAGGGAAAGCGAGTCACCACTCACGACGGTGTACGTGCGCGCGGCGGCAGGGGCGGCGGGAGCCTTGGCGGCGGCCTGCGCGGCGGGAGCGGCGAGGGACTGGGCGGCGGTCTCCGGGGCACCGGACACGGGCGCGGCGTCGGCGACGGCCGGGGCGACGAGCGGCAGGGCGAGTGCGGCGCCACCCGTGCCGACCAGGGCGAGGCCGCGGGAGACGGGGCCGCGGCGGGGGCGGCGGTGCTTACCGTGAGCAGGCATGACGGTTTCCTCTCCGGCGCCTGCGGGGTGAGCTGTCGGGTTCGGACGGGAGATGTCCGGCCGCGCGCACGCGGCTTCACCCCGAGCCGTTCCGGATTCCGGACCGGCGTATTCGTGGGTCCCCCGCTCCTGCCGTCGGGTGAAAAGGGAGGTTTACCGAGCGGCGGCAGGATTGGGCGTTCCGCTCGAATGGAGGTGACCGTAGGCCAGTAATGCGACGGATAACAAGGGGAGGGGACCCCGTGTATCCGGAAATGGATCACGAAATTCGGGCAATTCAAGATCGATGCCGTCCGGGAGGCCTCGAACTTCCTTGTCCGGTACGGGCTGGGGGAGGGCGTCGCCGGGTGGTCGGACCGCGCGAGTGAGTCGTGTCACTCAAAGCGCAATGTCCGATTTAGTATGTAATTCCATTCATGGGTAAATGAGGTGGTAATTCACTCGATGGGGTGTTCGTGAAGAGGGGGGTGGGGTGGTGTGAGGTGGGCAACTCTCTTGGGGGTGTAAAAGTCGCAAAACAGACATTCCATCTTGAAAGATGGAGGGAGTCGACTCAGGAGACACCCCTATGCCGCCCTCCGCTTCCCTGCTCAGCCCCGACGCCCTCGACCGCGAGGCGGCCGCCCTCTTCGAGAGCGTCACCTGGCAGCGGATCGTCACGGACTGGAACGCCCCCCAGGAGCCGCCGTCGGCGGAGGAGGGCTGGCGGGCGCTGCTCAGCGTGCCGGTGGACCGGCTCGTGGCCGACGCCCTGGCCGCCCTGCCCCCGGCGCTCCCCGCCGAGCGCCGTCTCCCGGGGCGGCTCGGAGCCGTGCTGCCGGACCGGCTGCACACCTGGCGCCGCATCGGCCAGGCCGAGCTCCGGCCCTCGGTCCACCTCGGCTACGCGCGCCTGGTGCTGACGGAGTGGGGCTGGCAGAACGCCCCGTACAAGCTGCGTGACGTGCGGGGCGCCCGGTGCGTCTGTGGGGCTCTCCTCGCCGCCCACCGGCTCGGCTACGGCAGCGCCGACACCATGAACGAGGCGGCCGCCTGGATCATGACCGAACTGCGGTCGCGCGGCTGGCAGGGTCTGATCGGGCCGTGGAACCGGGCCCCCGGCCGCACCGGGGCCGACGCCGTGGCGCTCCTCGACGCCACGGCCCGGCGCGCCGCGCACGCCGGCCGCTGACGCCACGCCGCCCCGGTGCCGGGCGGCGACCGGGAGGCCGCCGCCCGGCACGCGGGGAGGGGGATCAGCCGCTGACGCTCGGGGCCCCGGTCTCGATGTGGCCGGTGTACCGGCGCGACCAGCTTCCGTCGATGTCGGCGAGGATCGTGAAGTCGTACCAGCCGCCGTTGTACGCCACCGCGTTGAAGAAGTCCTCGCGGCTGGAGTTCGCCGGCACCGTGTAGGTCCACGGCCCGTCCGAGCGGTAGGCGTTCGAGCGGATCGTGAAGGTGACGGGACCGGCCGAGGTGTTCGTCATCCTGAACCACAGGGCCGTCCTGCCCGTCCCCGCCTCGGGCGCGAACCGGGCCGCCACCTCGACGGCCTTGCCCGCCTTGGAGGCGTCCCCGACGAAGCGGCGCAGGAAACGGTTCGGGCCCATCATCGAGATGTCGTACTTCCCCGAGCCCGAGCCGAGGCCGATGTTGAAGTAGTCGGTGGCCGTGCCGCCGGGGTCGACGGTGTACTGCCAGGCGGCGGTGTCCCGGTACTGGTGCGGATGGATCGAGAAGTGCGCCGAGCGCTTGGCCTCCGCGCCCTGGTTGGTCATGGAGAACCAGGCGAGGATCTTGCCCGCGGCGCCGAACTCGAAGCGGTCGAGGTTGCCGTTCACCTGGTAGGGCAGGGCGCGCGCCGGCCGGGTACCGGACTCCTGGACGGGCAGCGCGTTGTTCTGCGGTGCCGGGTTCGGCAGCGGGCCGCAGGTGGCCTGCCCGATCACCTTCGCCGTGGACGGAAGGCCGGCGGGCACTCCGTACACCGGGTTGGCGAAGTCGAAGACCCCGGTCAGGTCGCCGGTGACCTTGCGTCGCCAGGCGCTGATGTGGGGGCAGGCGGCCGGGGTGCCGAGGGCCGTCGTCCAGCTCTCCATGAAGCGCAGGACCGACGTGTGGTCGAAGACCTCGGAGCTCACCCAACCGCCCCGGGTCCACGGGGACATGACGATCATCGGGACGCGGAAGCCCAGGCCGATCGGCACGCCGTCGAGGTACTCGCCCGCGGTGCCCGGAGGGGCGACCGGCGGCGGCACGTGGTCGAAGAAGCCGTCGTTCTCGTCGTAGTTGAGGAAGAGCACCGTGGAGTCGAACACCTCGGGGTTCGCGGCGAGCGCCCGGTAGACGAGGTCGACGAAGTGGGCGCCGTCGCCCGGAGGGGCGTAGGGGTGCTCGGAGAAGGCCTCGTTCGCGACCACCCACGAGACCTGCGGCAGGGTCCCCGCGACGACGTCGGCGCGGATCGCCGCGGCGATGTCGTCCGGCGTCGAGCCGGTCACCTTCGGGACCGAGCCCATGCCCCGGTCGTACAGGGGGTCCCCGGGCCGTGCGTCGGTGAACTTCTTGAAGTACGCGAGGCCGTTGTCGCCGTAGTTGTCCTGGGCGTTCTGGTAGACCTTCCAGCTCACGCCGGCGCGCTGGAGCGCCTCGGCGTACGTCTCCCAGGTGAGGCCCGACTCGTCGCCGCCGTCCTTGCTGGAGCCGTCGATCTTCCCGCTCCACAGGAACGTGCGGTTGGGGCCCGTGGCGCTCAGCGTCGAGCAGAAGTACGCGTCGCAGATCGTGTAGTGGTCGGCGAGCGCGTAGTGGAACGGGATGTCCCCGCGGTCGAGGTGACCGAGCGTCCGGGTGTTGCCCACGCCCGTGACCCAGTTGTCGAGGCGTCCCTTGTTCCAGGCGGCGTGCTGCGAGGTCCAGCTGTGCGGCAGGTCGCCGTTGCACTGGGCGAGGGTCTCGCCGTCGACACCGCCGGCCGGCGGTGTGGCGCTGAGCTTCCAGGGGTACTGGCGGCCGCCCCAGTTGGGCTGGTTGAACATGCCCCAGCCGCCGGGCAGGTTGCCGGCGGCGCGGTCGCCGAAGCCCCGTACGCCCTTCAGGGTGCCGAAGTAGTGGTCGAAACTGCGGTTCTCCTGCATGAGGACCACCACGTGCCGGACGTCGGCGAGGGTGCCGGTCGCGGTGCTCGCGGCGGCGGACGCCCGGACCGGCGGGAGCGCGGCCCCCGCCATGAGCCCCGCGCCGATCCCGACGAACCCCCTGCGGCTGATGGGAATCATGCCTCGCCCCTCCTGTCACGGTGTGCCCCAGCGGCACGTCGGAGACATGATGGGGGAGGAGAGCTTAAAGGTATACAGCCGTGCGGTAATTACTCGATGAATACCAGCGAGACCTGAGAGACCGCGTCACAGATTGGTTCTACCTCAGACCAATGGGATGGGTGTCGGGCCAATGGCCGGAGGTGGCCTCGGGTCGGGCCTCCGCCGACGCGGCGGCTCCCGGGGGCGTGGCGGGGCCGCTCGCGCACCGCGCTGCGAGCGCCCGCGCGACCTCTGTCGTCGTCGTGCCCCCATGAGGCCCGATTCTCGTCGTCGACGGGCGTGGGGCCTGGAAAGCAGATGCACCTTTCTGCTTGAATGACGTCATCTTCAAACATCTTCCACCAACATCGCGCACTCTTCTTACAAGGAGATCGGCATGACGACCACCCGCACCGCCGTGGAGATCGCCTCCCAGCCGGCGACCTGGCGCCAGGCGGCCCGCACCCTGCCCCAGCACGTCGCGGCCCTGCCCCGACGCGGCGAGCGGGTCGCGGTGATCGGCTGCGGCACCTCCTGGTTCATGGCCCTCGCCTACGCGGAGCTGCGCGAGTCCGGCGGCCACGGCGAGACCGACGCCTTCGCCGCCTCCGAATTCCCCTACGGCCGCCGTTACGACCGGGTCGTGGCCATCACCCGCTCCGGCACCACCAGCGAGGTCCTCGCCGTCCTGTCCCGGCTGCGCGGCACCGTCCCCACCGGGGCGATCACGGCCGACCCCACGACCCCGGTGATGGACCTCGCCGACGAGGTGGCCGTCCTCGACTTCGCCGACGAGGAGTCCGTCGTCCAGACCCGCTTCGCGACCACCGTGCTCGCCCTGTTCCGCGCGCACCTGGAGGCCGAGGACACCCTGCCGGAGGGACTCGCCGGCGTCGAGGACGCCGCCCGCGACGCCGAGCAGGCCCTCGCCTCCCCGCTCGACGAGAGCGTGCGCACGGCGGAGCAGTTCACCTTCCTCGGCACCGGCTGGACGTACGGACTCGCCCTGGAGGCGGCCCTGAAGATGCGCGAGGCGGCCGGCGCCTGGACGGAGGCGTACCCGGCCATGGAGTACCGCCACGGCCCGATCAGCATCACCGGCCCCGGCCGGGTGACCTGGGGCTTCGGCGCCCTGCCCGCGGGGCTCGCGGACGAGGTGCGCAAGGTCGGCGGCACCCTCGCCGGGAGCGGCCTCGACCCGCTCGCCGAGCTCGTCCGCGCCCAGCGGCTCGCCGTCGCCGTCGCCGAGGCCCATGGGCTCAACCCGGACACCCCCCGGAACCTGACCCGTTCCGTCGTCCTCACCGACGTCCATGCCTGACCGCCGCCCCGCCCCCGCCCACCGTCCGGGAGAGACGCCATGCCGCTGACGCCCACCGACGAGATCGTCCGCCGCGCCCGCACCACGGGCACCGGGGTGGGGGCGTTCAACGTCCTCCAGCTCGAACACGCCCAGGCCATCGTGGCCGGCGCCGAGGTCGCCGACCGCCCTGTCGTCCTCCAGATCAGCGAGAACACCGTTCGCTACCACGGAGCCCTGGAACCGGTCGCGCTCGCCTCCCTGGCCGTCGCCCGCGCCGCCAAGACCCCCGTCGCCGTCCATCTCGACCACGCCGAGAACCCCGACCTCGTCCGCGAGGCCGTCGCCCTCGGCCTGGGCTCGGTCATGTTCGACGCCTCCAGGCTCCCGTACGCGGAGAACGTCGCCGCGACCCGCGAGGTCGTGGAGTACTGCCACCGCCACGGCGTCTGGGTCGAGGCCGAACTCGGCGAGGTCGGCGGCAAGGGCGGCGCCCACACCCCGGGCGTACGCACGGACCCCGAGGAGGCGCGTGCCTTCGTCGCCGCCACCGGCGTCGACGCCCTCGCGGTCGCGGTCGGCAGCGTCCACCAGATGGTGACCCGGGACGCCGTCCTCGACCTCGACCTGATCGCCCGCTTGCGTGCGGCCGTCGACACCCCGCTCGTCCTGCACGGCTCCTCGGGCGTCTCGGACCCGCACCTCACCGCGGCGATCGCGGCGGGCATGACCAAGGTGAACGTCTCCACCCATCTGAACAAGGCCTTCACCGAGGCCGTCCGCGCGCACCTCGCCGAACACCCCACGACGGTCGACCCCCGCACGTACCTGGCGCCAGCCCGCGCGGCCGTCGCCCGCGAGGTCTCCCACCTCCTGGCGGTCCTCTCGCCGTGACGGCCCCTACGACGTGACCCCGCCCACCCGGACCTCCTGAAGCGCCGTCAGGAGGTCCCGCACGGCGGGCAGCGCCAGAGAGGACTCCCGTACCGCCGCGTGGATCGAGCGGACCGGCTCGGGGCCGCGGACCTTGCGGACCACCACGCTCGGACGGCGGCTGCCGAGGCCCATCAGGGGGATCAGACTGATGCCGAGACCGGCCGCGACGAAACCCTGCGCGGCCGCGTACTCCTCGCACTCCACCGCGATGTCCGGGCTGAACCCGGCGGCCGCGCACGCGTCGAGGACCGCGTCGAGGCAGGGACCCGGCCGCTCACTGCCGACCCACGGTTCGGCGGCCAGGTCCGCCAGGTCGACGGTGCCGCGGCGGCCGGCCAGCCGGTGTCCTCTGGGCAGGACCGCGCGGTACGGGTCGTCCGCCAGGGGGACGAGCCGGAGGCCGTCGCCGGACGCCTCCGGCCCGGCGCCCCGGGGCCGCACGAGGAGGGTGAGGTCCGCCTCCTCGTCGGGCGCGCCGTCGGAGATCCTCAGCTCCACCCGTACGCCCGGGTGTTCCGCGCGGAAGCGGGCCAGGGCGGGGGCGACCAGGTCGGCGCCCGCCGTGGCGAAGTAGCGGACGACGATCCGCCCCGTGCGGCCCGCCCGGAGATCGGCGAGCGCCGTCTCCGCCTCGGCGACCTGACGTCCGATGACGGCGGCGTGCTCGGTGAGCAGCCGGCCGGCGGCGGTCGGCCGCACGCCCCGGCCGAAACGTTCGAGCAGCGCGATGCCGGCCTCCTTCTCCAGGACGGCGATCTGCTGGCTCACGGCGGAGGGGGTGTAGCCGAGGTGTCCGGCGGCGGCCGTGATCGAACCGCTGGCGACCACGGCCCCGAGCACCTGCATGCGTCTCACATCGAGCATGCAGGAGAGCTTAACGGTGACTACACGATCCTTCGCTTGTCCTGTAGGCCGACGGCCGGGACCGTGGAAGGCATGACTTCGGCGATGCGCATGGGCGTCCTGGCCCTGCTCTGGGGCTCCGGCTTCCTCTGGATCAAGATCTCCCTCGACGAGGGACTCACCCCGGGATGGATCACCTTCGTGCGGTGCCTCCTCGGCGCGGCGGTCCTCCTGGCGCTCGCGTACGGTGCCGGACAGCGGCTGCCGAGAGACCGCGGCACCTGGGGGCGCCTCGTGGTCGCCGCCCTCCTCTGCAACGCGCTGCCGTTCCTCCTCTTCTCCGTCGGCGAGCAGACCGTCGACAGCGGAGTGGCCGGCGTCCTGAACGCCACCACCCCGCTGTGGTCCCTCCTCATCGGCCTCGGCCTCGGCACCGAACGCCCCCTGCACCCCGCCCGGCTCTGCGGACTCGCCCTCGGCTTCGCCGGGGTCCTGCTGATCTTCGCGCCCTGGAGCACGGGCTCCGGCCTGATGACCCGGGGAGCGCTCGCACTGCTCGGCGCCTCCATGAGCTACGCGGCGGCCTTCGCGTACATGGCCCGCCGACTCGCCGACCGGGGCACCGCGCCCCTGGCCCTCTCCGCGGCGCAGCTCCTCACGGCCACCGCCCTCAGCACACCAGCCCTGGCGACCGGCGGCCGGGCGACCGTGACCGTGACGGGACTGCTCGCGGTCCTCGTCCTCGGCGTCCTCGCCACCGGACTCACCTTCCACCTCAACTACCGCATGATCGCCGAGGAGGGACCCACCAGCGCCGCCACCGTCGGCTACCTGCTGCCGGTCGTGTCCGTCACCCTGGGCGCGCTGGTGCTCGGCGAGCCGTTGACCGCCCGGATCCTGACGGGCATGACGGTCGTCCTCGTCGGCGTGGGGCTGACCCGCACGCGGAAGGGGCCCGCCCCGGACCCTGCGACGGCCGCGGAGACCGGGCCGACGGAGGCTACACGTCCTGGACGACCGGCTCCGCGATGAAGAGGGGGATCTCCCGGTCGGTCCTGCGCTGGTAGTCGGCGTAGTCGGGGAACGCGGCGACGGCCCGATCCCACCACGCCTGCCGCTCCTCGCCGGTGACCAGGCGCGTCTTCATGTCCCACACGTGCGTGCCGTCGCGCAGTTCGACCAGGGGCGTGGCCACCAGGTTGTGGTACCAGACGGGGTGCTTGACCGCCCCGCCGTTGGAGGCGACGAGCGCGTACGCGCCCTCGTGCTCGACCCTCATGAGCGGGGTCTTGCGGAGCTTGCCGCTCCGGGCGCCGAGGTTCGTGACCAGGACGACGGGCAGGCCGCGCATCGTCGTGCCCTCGGTGCCGCCGGACGATTCGTACAGCTCGACCTGGTCGCGCACCCACTTCGTCGTGCTGGGCTCGTACTCGCCTTCGAGGGGCATGGTGTGTGTCCTTTCGGATGGCGTCCGGCGGTGCCGGTCCGGTTGCCCCGACGCTATCCGACACCTCGTGACTCCCGGCGGAGGAGCGGGCACACGGGGCATGCCCCAGAGGGGTGCCCCCGCCGTGACCGCGTGCACGAGCGACAGCGGCCCCCGTTCCGCCCCCCTCCCGACCCTTCGGCCTTCCCGCGCGCACCGGGCGCTGAGAAGATCGTCGGCACGACCGTCCGGATCCGCCCCACCTCTTCCGACACCACGTCAGAACGGAACCCTCATGACGACAGCCGGCGACCACGCCCTCCTCCGCCGCGCCATCGCCCTCGCCGTCGAGGCGAGGGAAGGCGGCGATCCCCCGTTCGGGTCGCTCCTCGCGGCCCCGGACGGCACGGTCCTGGCCGAGGAGCGCAACACCACCCTCACGGACCGGGACATCACCGCGCACCCCGAACTGAAGCTCGCCCGGTGGGCGGCCCGGGAGCTGGACCCGGCCACGGCGGCCAAGACCACCATGTACACCAGCTGCCAGCCGTGCGGCATGTGCGAGGCGGTCATCCGGCAGGCGGGCCTCCGCCGCGTCGTGTACGCCCTCTCCAACGAGCAGCTCCTCGACATCCGCCCGGCCGGCGGCCGCCCGCCCGTACCGCAGGACGGCCCCGCCCTGCTCGACGAGGTACGGGCCGTGGTCGAGGGCTACTACCGCTGACCCGGAGCCGGTCCGAGGGCGCCCCCGCGGTCCTGGAGTCCGCCCTCCAGGACCGCGGTCCCGACCGGGTCGCCGCCCTCGTCCACGCCGGCGACCGGGCCTCCGCGAACGTCATGCGCAAGCTCGGCACGGCGCCGGAGCGGGAGGCGGGCCACCCGGTCCTCGGCGTCCCGCCGCGGACCTACGCCATCGACCTCACCGGGTGCCAGGCGTGATCACCGGCGCCTCGCCGGAGGGCCGTCAGTGGCGCTCCGGCAGGTCCCGCTCCGCCGGCAGCGACGAGAAGTCGCGGGCGGCCGGCGAGGAGGCGGCCCGCGAGGACGGCGCCACCGTCGGCTTCTTTCCGCAGAAGGCCGCCTCCAGCGTTCCGCCGAGGGCCGTGTTGGCGGCACCGTGGTTCGAGGTGTTCGCCACGGCCGACAGGCTGCGCCGCCCGTCGCCGGTCGAGAAGGCGTACGTGTAGAAGCCCTGCACGGTGCCCGTGTGGCCGAACACCTGGGTGCCGCAGGACAGGTCGTAACGGCGCAGGCCGAGACCGTAGAACCGGGTGTTGGTGGCGTCCGTCGGCGTGACCGTCGTCATCTCCCTCAGCATCGCCGGGGACAGCAGCCTGCCGCGCATGAGCGCGCTGGTGAAGGTGTTCAGGTCGGCGGGGCTGGAGATGACGGCCCCGGCGGACTGCGCCCAGGACACGGTCTGTTCCGTGGAGTCCACGAGCGGGTCGCCGGCCGCGTCCGGGTGCAGGTAACCCCGCACGTGCAGGCCCTTGATGCGCGTGTCGGGGTGGACGTACGAGGTCCCGCGCAGCTTCAGCGGCTTGAAGATGCGGCGCTCGTACGCGTCGGACACCGGCCGGCCCGTGAGCTTCTCGATGAGCATGCCGACGACCACGAAGTTCGCGTTGGAGTACTTGTACGCCACGCCGGGCTCGGTGGTGCGGGGCTCGCTGAGGGAGAGGTCCACGAGCTCCTGGTAGCTGAACACCCGGTTCCGCACGGCCTCGAAGCCGGGCACGGTGTCGGCGAACATCGCGTTGGTGTAGTCGGCGAGCCCGCTGCGGTGGGTGAGGAGGTGCCGGACCGTGATGCGGTCGTCGGGGAGCAGCCCGGGCAGGTACCGGTTGACGGGCGCGTCGAGTTCCAGCCGGCCCTCCTCCACCAACTGCAGGAGCACGACCGTGGAGAACGTCTTGCTGACGCTTCCGATCCGGAAGCGCGCGTGGATGTCCATCGGCGCCCCCGACGTCCGGTCCTGGACGCCGACGGTCCGGCTCTCGACCCCGTGCGGGCCGGTGAAGCGGGCCATCGCCCCCGGCGCGCCGTTGGCCATGGCCGACTGGAGGGCGGCGGTCACGCCCTCCATGTCCGGGGCGGGAACCGCGGGCGTGGCCGCCGCGGTGGGGGAGGGGGGAGCGGCGAACGCGCTCGTGGCGGGGACGACACCCGCCGCGAGGGCGGCGACCAGGGTGATGCTCACGGCCAGACGGCGATGTGACGAAAGGGGCACGCTGATTCCTCGACTTCTTCCGGAACGTTCGACGCGGCACTGGGCGGGGGTGGGCCGCAGGGGCGGGGGCCGCGTCGCTGTCGCACGCGACCCCCGTGCCCAACGATCATGAGTGCCGTCGCGCGCGGGCGGTTCCCGACACGGGCGACGAGTTCCGGACGGCACAGTTCCGTCCCGGCCGCGGCCCGACCGGGACCACGACGCCGGTCTCCGGATCCAGGACTCCGGATCCAGGTCTCCGGCTCCAGGGTTCCGGTTCCCGGGCGCCGCGATCCGGCGGTCGGGGGCGTCCGCGGTCGCCGCTGACCAGCGAGGACACCCGTACGCGTACCCTCGTGGACGTGTCTGCCTCACGTCTCCACCGCGTCGCCGTCCTCGTGCTCGAAGGCGCGAAACCCCTCGACGTCGGAATCCCCGCGCAGGTGTTCACGACCCGGGCGAGCATGCCGTACGAGGTACGGGTCTGCGGCGCGGAGCCCGGCGTCGTGGCCGGTGGCGACGGGCTGGCGTACCAGGTCGCCCACGGTCTGGAAGCGCTCGCGTGGGCCGACATCGTCTTCGTCCCCGGCTACCGCCACCCGGACCGCGAGGACCCGCCGCAGGCCGTCGTCGACGCGCTGATCGCCGCCCACGCGCGCGGGGCGCGGCTCGCCGCCATCTCGACGGGCGCCTTCGCCCTCGCCGCCACCGGCCTCCTCGACGGCAAACGGGCCACGACGCACTGGCACTACGCGCGGGCGCTCGCGACCAAGCGGCCACTGATCCACGTCGACGAGAACGTCCTCTTCGTCGACGAGGGCAGCATGCTCACCTCCGCCGGCGCGGCCTCCGGCATCGACCTGTGCCTCCACATCCTGCGCGGGGACCTCGGCGTGGGCGCCTCGAACCACGCCGCCCGGCGGCTCGTGGCCGCCCCGTACCGCAGCGGCGGCCAGGCGCAGTACGTGCCGCGCAGCGTGCCGGAGCCGCTCGGCGAGCGGTTCGCCGCCACCCGCGAATGGGCGCTGCACCGGCTCGGCGAGCCCCTCACCCTGGAGATACTCGCCCGGAACGCGGCGGTGTCGCCGCGCACGTTCTCCCGCCGCTTCGTCGAGGACACCGGCTACACGCCGATGCAGTGGGTCATGCGCGCCCGCATCGACATGGCCCGTGAACTGCTCGAACGGTCCGAGCGGGGCGTCGAGCAGATCGCCGCCGACGTCGGCCTGGGCACCGGCGCCAACCTCCGCCTGCACTTCCAGCGCATCCTGGGCACCACCCCGACCGAGTACCGGCGCACCTTCGCGCAGGGGGAGTAGCCCGCCCGTCGACCCCTTGGCGCGATACTTGCGGACCGTGGCGATCACGCCGCTGGTCGGAACGATCATTCCGCGCGAACCTGGGTGGTGAATCGGAAGGGACACCGCTCATGACTCGTATCGCCATCAATGGTTTCGGCCGCATCGGACGCAACGTGCTGCGCGCGCTCCTCGAGCGCGAGAGCGACCTCGAGGTCGTCGCCATCAACGACCTCACGGAGCCCACGGCCCTTGCGCGGCTCCTCGCCTTCGACTCGACCTCGGGCCGCCTGGGCCGCCCGGTCACCGTCGACGGGGACACCCTCGTCGTCGACGGCCGCCGCATCAAGGTGCTCGCCGAGCGCGAGCCGGCGCAGCTGCCGTGGGCCGAACTCGGCGTCGACATCGTCCTGGAGTCCACCGGCCGCTTCACCTCGGCCAAGGCCGCCCGCGCGCACCTCGACGCCGGCGCCAAGAAGGTGCTCGTCAGCGCGCCCGCGGACGGCGCCGACGTCACCCTCGCCTACGGCGTGAACACCGACGCGTACGACGCCGATCTGCACACGATCGTCTCGAACGCCTCCTGCACGACGAACGCCCTCGCGCCCCTCGCGAAGGTCCTCGACGACCTCGCCGGCATCGAGCACGGCTTCATGACGACGGTTCACGCCTACACGCAGGAGCAGAACCTGCAGGACGGCCCGCACCGCGACCCGCGCCGCGCCCGCGCCGCCGGCGTCAACATCGTGCCGACCTCGACGGGCGCCGCGAAGGCCATCGGCCTCGTGCTGCCGAACCTGGACGGCAAGCTGTCCGGCGACTCGATCCGCGTGCCGGTCCCGGTGGGCTCCATCGTCGAGCTCAACACGACCGTCGCCCGCGACGTGACCCGCGAGGAGGTCCTGGAGGCCTACCGCGCCGCCGCCGAGGGCCCGCTGGCCGGTGTCCTCGAGTACTCGGACGACCCGCTGGTCTCCGCCGACATCGTGGGCAACCCGCACTCGTCGATCTTCGACTCGGCCCTCACCCGCGTCGAGGGACGTCACGTCAAGGTCGTCGCCTGGTACGACAACGAGTGGGGCTTCTCGAACCGCGTGATCGACAGCCTGCAGCTCCTCGCCACGCGCTGACGACGAGCCGAACCACCGGCCCCGCCGCACGCGGTGGGGCCAGGCACGGTCACACGCCGGCCCCGACCGCACGGGGGCCGGCGTGTGACGCGTTCCCATGCCGCGGGCGGTCGTCGACGGGCCGGGCCTCGGACCGGCACCGAAGAGTCCGGCCCGCTCGACGTCCACGCCCGTCTCGGGCCGACGCGCACGGCCGCCACTCAGCCGACCGCGTCGAACAACGGCTTCGCGGCCACCGCCGCCCCGTCCGGACGGATCGTGCCCGCCACCGCCGTGGCGCGGGCGAGGGTCTCGGGAGCGAGGGCCGTCTCCAGCGCCGCCGACAGGGACTCCACGGACGGGCTCGCGCCGTCGTGCGCGACCCCGACGCCCAGGTGGGACACACGGCCCGCCCAGTACGGCTGATCGGCGCCCAGTGGGCGCCGGCCAGGTGCCGGGCGGCGCACGGGAGCGTTGTCAGACCCCTGCGACAGGATGACGGGCATGACGACAACGCCCGCCGTTGAGGCGCACTTCAGCCTGTCCAGCCGTGCCGCGTACGAGGCCGCCATCGAGCGTCTGCGCGACGCGTCCCGCACGTACTTCGGCGCGGGCTACAGCGTCATGGACGACGCCACGTACGACCGGCTGCGGCTCGACGTGAAGGCCTGGGAGGCGGAGCACCCCGAGGACGTCGCTCCGGACTCGCCCGCGGACCAGGTCGCCGACGGCGCCGCCCCGGCCGGCGACGTCGCGCACACCACACGGCTGCTCAGCCTCGACAACGTCTTCGCGCCCGAGGGGCTCGTCGCCTGGGGCGCCTCGCTCCGGCGCAGGCTCGGGCACGAGCCGGCGGGAGGATTCACCGTCGAGCCGAAGATGGACGGCGCGGCCGTCGCCGCCCGGTACCGTGACGGACGACTGGTGCAGATCATCACCCGCGGCGACGGCACGCAGGGCGAGGACGTCAGCCACGTCATCGGGACGATCGTGGGCCTCCCCGAGCAGCTGCCCGTCCCCGCCACCTTCGAGGCGCGCGGCGAAGTCCTCTTCACGCAGGAGCAGTTCGAGGCCGCGAACGAGATACGGATCGCCCACGGCGGAGACGTCTTCGCCAATCCGCGCAACGGCGCCGCCGGCACGCTGCGGGCGAAGGACCGGCCCTACCGTCTGGCCATGACGTTCTGGGCGTACGGCGCCGTCGACCTCGACGGCCGGGCGTTCCTGCCCGCCGGGGCCGGTCACGCCGAGACCCTGGCCGCGGTGGCGGAAGCCGGGGTGCGGACGACGGCGGCGACCCCCGCCGGACTGCACGTGGTCGCCACCCTCGCCGAGGCCCAGCGGAGGGTCGACGCGATCGCCGCGATGCGCGCGAGCCTGCCGTTCGGCATCGACGGCGTCGTCATCAAGGCCGACAGCGCCGCGGAGCAGGCGGCGGCGGGCTTCGGCAGCCGTTTCCCCTACTGGGCGATCGCCTACAAGCTCGCGGCCGTCGAGCGTCAGACCGTCCTTCAGGACGTGTTCTGGGAAGTGGGCCGTACGGGTGTGCTCGCCCCGACCGCCGTGCTCGCCGCCGTGGAGCTCGACGGCTCCACCGTCACCCGCGCCACCCTGCACAACCCCGCCGACATCCTGCGGCGGGACCTCCACATCGGGGACACCGTGACCGTCCACAAGGCCGGCGACATCATCCCGCGCGTCCGGGCCGCCGTCGTCGAGCTCCGTCCCGAGGGCGCCGTCCCGGTGCCGCTGCCCGAGGCGTGCCCCCACTGCGGCGGGGAGATCGACAAGAGCCAGGAGCGGTGGCGCTGTGCGAAGGGCACGGCCTGTGCGCTCGCGCCGCTGATCGAGTACGTCGCCGGGCGCGACATCCTCGACATCGACGGCCTCGGCCGGAAGTACGTCGACGCGCTGATCGCCGCCGGTGTCGTCGGTGACGTCGCCGACCTGTTCACCCTCACCGAGGAGCAGCTCGCCGCCGCCTCCGGCAGCGCCAAGCGGGGCGCGAAGCTGGCGGAGCAGATCCGGCTCGCCAGGTCCCGCCCCCTCAGCCGCGTCTTCTGCGCGCTCGGCGTGCCGGGCACCGGCCGCAGCATGTCCCGGCGCATCGCCGCGTACTTCGGCACGATGGAGGCCATCCGGGCGGCCGACGCCGCCGCCCTGCAGGAGGTCGAGGGCATAGGCCCGGAGAAGGCGCCGGTCATCGTGGAGCAGGTCGCCGCGCTCGCCCCGGTGATCGACAAGCTGATCGCGGCGGGCGTCGGCATGACCGAGCCGGGACCGGAGAAGGCCGAGGACACGGTCGACGGACCGCTGAGCGGGAAGACCGTCGTCGTGACGGGGAAGATGACCGGTCCCCTGCACGGCTGGGGGCGCTCCGAGACGGTCGCGCTCATCGAGAAGGCCGGCGGGCGCGCGGGCAGCGGCGTGAACTCCAGGACCACGTACCTGGTCGCGGCGCCGTCGGCGAACGGCAAGCCGAGCTCGAAGGCCGTCAAGGCCGCGGAACTGGGCGTCGAGGTCCTCACCCCGGAGGACTTCGCCACGCTGGTGGCCGCGTACCTGGACTGAACCGCCCCGCACGCCTGCCGGGCACCGCCCTCTGCGGCCCGGTGGGGTCAGACGTCGAGCTCGACGTCCGTGAGCGGGTAGGCCACGCAGGAGTGGGTGTAGCCGGCCGGCGGGTCCGACAGGCGCAGCCGGGCCTCCTCGGCGTTGTGGACGGAGCCCTTGACGACCCGGAGGCGGCAGAGGCCGCACTCGCCCGACCGGCACGCCGCCTCGGGGCGGATGCCGGCGTCCTCCAGGGCGTCGAGCAGGGGGCGGCCGCGGCGGGTGCGGAAGGTGGCGCCACGGGCGGTGACCGAGACCTCCTCGGCGGCGTCCGTGCCGGCAGGCCAGTGGGCCTGCCGCGTGGGGTCGGCGGGTGCGCCGTTGGCCTCGAAGCGGATGCGGCGGCGCGGGTGGCCGAGGCCGGTGAGCTAGTCCAGGGCGTACGGGTAGAGGGCTTGCGGCCCGCACACGTACACCATGCGTCCGTCGAGCGGCCCGGCGAGAGCGTGGATCAGTCCTGCGGTGAGGAGACCCGTGGGGCCGGCCCATGCGGTGTCCGGGTCCTGGACGACGTGGTCGACCCGGATGCGGGGGTCGTCGGCGGCGAGCGCGTCGAGCTCCTCGCGGAACGGGATGTCGCCGAGGTCGCGAGAGCCGTAGAGGAGGTGGAAGCGGCGCGCCAGAGCACGGTCGACGATCTCGCGCATCATGCTCATGGCCGGGACGACACCGGAGCCGCCGGCCAGGAAGACGAGGTCGTCGCCGTGGAAGAGGGGGTTGTGGTGGAAGGTGCCGAGGGACCCGCTGGTGGTCAGCGGGTCGCCCGGGGCGAGGCTGTCGACGAGGTGGTTGCTGATCCGCCCGCCGGGGACCCGGCGCACCGTCAGGTCGTAGTGGTCGAGCCGCGCGGGGCTGGAGGAGATCGCGTACGGGCGGCTGGTTCCGTCGGCGTGCACCGCCACGTACTGCCCGGCGAGGAACGGCGGCAGGTCGCCGCCGTCGGGGCGGCGCAGCCGGAAGGTACGGGTGCTCGACGTCTCCTCGACCACCTCGGAGACCACCAGGGCGAGCCGCTCGGGGTGGTGCGCGTCGGTCGTGCGGCGCGTCCGGAGGACGGGGTCGGCGGTACGGGGGCCGTGCGCCGGGCCGCCGTGTGACGCGATCTCCTGCGACGAGGTGTCGTGTGCGGCGGCCTTCCGGGAGGCGATCTCGCCCTCGATCCGTTCGGCGCCGTCGAAGAGGGCGGCGAGGGGGTGCTTCACGGTGCTCTCCGTGTTCTCCGCGGGGTGCGGTCGGCGGTGGGGATCAGGCGGCCAGGGCCCGGACGAGACGGCGGGCCACGCGCGCGCCCGCTTCGAGAGCCGGCTGGAAGCCGCCCATGGAGGACCACGAGCCCGCCAGATGGAGGCCGGGCACGTGGCTGCGGCGCTCGCTGTCGCGGAACTGCCAGCTGTCGGTGGCGTCCTGGTCGTAGCCGTAGATCGCGCCGCCGGGGTGGCCGAGGTAGCGGGCCAGGGTCAGCGGCGTGGCGACGTCGACCTCCTCGATCGCGTCCCGGATGCCGGGGGCGATGTGCTCGACGAGGTCGAGGAGCGTCTGTGCGTAGTCGTACTTCACGCGCGCGTACGCCTCGGCGGGGACCGCGTCCCACGCGTCGGCGTACTGCAGCGTCATCAGACTGACGTGCGTGGCACCGGCGGGGGCGAAGCCGATGGGCGCCACGTCGTACGAGCTGACGCAGACGCCCCGGACCGGCTCCAGGGAGCGCATCGAGGCGTAGGTCCGGTCGTGGTCGGTGTCGACGCTGACGAAACTGGTGCTGGTGGTGAAGCCGAGCTCGGCCGGAGTCGCGTCGAGGCCCATGTGCAGCACGAAGCCCGACACCCCGAGGCGGCGGCTCGCCAGGTCGGCGCGGACGGCGCCGGGGAGGTCGGTCCCTTCGAGCATGCCGTAGGTGACCGGCAGGGAGGCGTTGGAGACGACGTCGGCGGCGCCGATCTCCTCGCCGTCGTCGAGGCGCACGCCGACGACCCGACCGCCGCGGGTCAGCACGGCCTCGACGGCGGTGTGGAAACGCACCTCGCCGCCCGCCCGGAGGAAGGCGCCCAGGATGGCGGTGGACATCGCCTGCGAACCGCCGCGCACGTGCCAGGGCTTGAACTCGAAGTAGGCGAACAGCACCGTCGCCAGGTCCTGGAAGGCCATCCGGGAGGGGGGCTGGCCGACGTACGTCCAGTAGACGGAGAGCACGGCCTTGAGGTCCTCGTCCGTGAAGTGCTCGTCGAGCACGTCCTGGGCCGGGCGCAGGGCCTGCCGGAAGAGCACCGGGTCGAGCTGCTCGGCCGGGGTGCCGCGCACCGCGGCGACCTGCCAGAAGGCGACGTTCCGCACGAGTTCGAAGAACCTCTCGACGCGGGCGCGGTTTCCCGGGAAGGCCTCCTCCAGGGCGTCGGCGGCGGCACCCCACTCCGCCGGCAGGGTCACGTCGAACCGGCCGGGCACCACCGCCCGGTACAGATCGTGCTCCCGTACGAAGTCCAGCTCGCCGGCGATGCCGAGCCGCTCGAACAGCCCGCGCAGCGAGAACGCCTGGCCCTCCGCCCCGATGCCGGAGAGCTGGTGCAGCGCCACCTCGAACTCGTACCGCCCCCGCCGGAAGGAGGTGGCGCAGCCGCCCGGCACGTTGTGCCGCTCGACCAGGAGGGTCCGTACCCCCGCCTGCTGGAGGGTGGCGGCCGCGGTCAGGCCGGCGTTTCCGGCGCCGATGACGACGGCGTCGTAGTCACCGCTCACGCCGGGTCCGCCTCGGCGGCCCCGGCGGAGGGTGAGGTGCCGAGGGCCTCGGCGGCGATGCGGTCGAACTGCGCCCCCATCGCCTCGGCCAGCGCCTGTGCGGCGGACAGCGGCCGGACCATGACCATGAAGTCGTCGATGAGGCCCTGCTCGTTCAGGTGGAGGAAGTCGCAGCCGGTGATGGCGCGGTCGCCGACGCGCGCCTCGAAGACGAGGGCGTGGTCGCGGCCGTCCTCGCCGGTGACCTCCCGGACGTAGCGGAAATCGGTGAGGACGCGGGACACCCCGCGCAGGACGGCCGCGGTGATGGCCTTGCCCGGGTAGGGCTTGAAGGCCACGGGGCTGGTGAAGACGACGTCCTCGGCGAGGAGTGCCTCGATCGCCGCGTGGTCGTTCGCCTCGACGGCCTGACGGAAAGACTTCATGGACATCCCCACTACTAGTCAACTAATTGATTAAGTGGGGAGGAGGGTAGTGAGGCGAGGCACCCCTGTCCAGGCCCGCGCGCGCCCGGTCGTGCGGGCGCGCGGCGAGCCGGGGTCTTGCCCGTGGGGGGTCAGCCCAGCTTCTTGAGCAGCTCGGCGGCGAGCGGGGCGGAGGAGGACGGGTTCTGGCCGGTGACCAGGTTGCCGTCGACCACCACGTGCGGCGCCCAGGGCTCGCCGACCTGGACGTCCACGCCGGCCTCGACGAGCCGGGTCTCCAGCAGCCACTTCGCCTTGTCGGCGAGCCCCGCCTGGGTCTCCTCGGCGTTGGTGAAGGCGGCGACCTTGCGTCCGGCGAAGGCGTTCGAGCCGTCGGCGTCGGTGGCCGCGAGAAGCGCGGCGGGCCCGTGGCACACGACGCCCAGGGGCTTGCCCGAGCGCAGGGTGTCGACCAGCAGTCCGCCGGAGGCGGCGTTCACGGCGAGGTCCTCCATGGGGCCGTGGCCCCCGGGGTAGAAGACGGCGTCGTAATCGGCCGGACGGGCGTCCTCCAGCCTGATGGGGTGCTGGATCTCGCCGATGGAGGCGAGCGCCGCGGCGACCTTGTCCGCGCCTTCCCGGCCCCCGTTGACCTCGGGGGCGAGGCTGCCCGCGTCGACGGTCGGAACGACACCGCCGGGCGTGGCGACGACGACCTCGTGACCGGCGGCCGCGAAGGCCTCGTACGGCGCGACGACCTCCTCGGCCCAGAACCCGGTCGGGTGCTTGGTGCCGTCGGCCAGCGTCCAGTGGTCGACACCGGTCATCACGAAAAGGATCTTCGACATGAAGGAGCTCCAGGGAATGGGGGGCCCGGCCGGGGCCCGGAGACGGGGGTGCGCACACTGACACTCTGACCCGAGTGGCGTTCTCCGGCGAGGTCGTCGGTGCGGCGACGCCCTCGACAGTAGGTCGGAGACTCATGGGTATCCAATGGGGAAACCAATGTCTCCGATAGGGATCCCGATGGCTCGACAAGGAATACGAACAGGTCGGGACCACGCGGTCCGACCCTCCGGGCGCGGAGGTCGGTCCGCGCCGGGACCCCGCTCCGGCATGGTCGGGTGCCGTGTCGGCCCGCGTTCGCTCCGCGTGTACGGTCAGGGCGTGGATGTCGGCCTCCGACCGACGCTCGACGAGATCGAGGAGTGCCTCGCCGCGCCCGTCGAGGGCCGTCCGACCCGGGACGAAGCCGACCGCCGGGCCGCGCGGTGGATGGCCGGCGACGGGCCCGACCGGGACGACGCGTCCTGGTGGGCGCTGGGCCTCCTCCACGGAATCGACCTTCCGGGGGACGGGAGTGGTGCCTGTCTGCACGACGGCGGGCAACTGCGCGCCCGGCTCACCGAGCTGAGCAGACGCCGGGCGATGTGACGCGTCCGGAGCCGCCGTCCCGGCGTCGACCGCGTGTCCGCCCCCTCGTGTACGGGATCGACCGCCCCAAGTGCCACCGGTCCGTGGCCGCTCGCCACGACGGGCCCGCGGCCGGCGACGAGGCCACCGCGCTCGTCGCGACCCGCACACGCTGCTACAGCTCGTAGTCCTGGGCCAGTTCCTCCCAGCGAACGCCGCGAAGCGCGGGATCCGCGTCCTCGCCCGCCGGCACCTCCGGGAGGGGCTGGAACCAGGCGACGGCGAGGGTGGAACCGTCCATCGCGGGGTCGAGCGCCGTGGAGTGGAAGACACCGACGCAGAACACGGGAGGCAACACCTCGACGGGACCGAAGGCGCCGGCGGGCTCGTCCGGATGCTCGCGGGAGGGCGGAACGAGATGAACCGGGGTGGAGGAGAAGGCGCGTTCGGCCTGCCGCTGAAGCCAATCGACCTTCAGGTCGTTGATGCGCTTGCACGGGTAGCCCTCCAGCATCCCGCCGTAGGTCGAAGACATCCGCAGCTCGGTGAGCCGGATCGAACGACCGGACGAGAGAACGACGTGACCCAGTGACATGCCGCCACCCTATGCGCCGGGTTCGCTTCCGGTGCGGGGTCTGTCGTCGACGACGGCGTCCTCGGTCGAGGGCGCGCGGGGTTCGCGGCCGAGAGCGCGTGCTCCAGGGCGTGCCGGGTCGCGTGCTCCGTCTCGACGGGGGCTCGCGACCGACACGCGCGGCTCGCTCCGGAAGGAGCCGGCACCGTCGGCCCGTGACGGTGCCGCCTCCTCATCGCCCTGGTCGGCCGCTGTCACGCATACGGCTCGTCGGCGAGGTCGTGGAGGGTGATCGCCTGCACCGGGCAGGCGCGTGCCGCCTCGCGGACCAGTGTCCCGGTGCCGTCCTCCCGGCCCGGGACGACCGTCCCGAATCCGTCGTCGTCCTGGGTGAAGACCTCCGGGGAGGTCAGGGCGCACTGCCCCGCGCCGATGCAGACGTCCGCGTCGATCGACACGCGCACGGGCACCGCTTCCTTCGTCATGTTCCGCCTCGCTCCTTTCACCACGTGACGGGGAGTTCGAGCATCCCCTGGATCGTGTCGCCCGGCTTGAACGGGATCTCCTCGGCCGGGACGGCCAGCCGGAGCCCCGGCAGCCGGCGCAGGAGCGTCCCGAGCGCGATCTCCAGCTCCGCGCGGGCGAGGTTCTGCCCGAGGCACTGGTGGATGCCGAAGCCGAACGCCACGTGATGGCGGGCGGACCGGGCCCAGTCGAGGGTGTCCGGATCGCTGTACGCGGAGGCGTCCCTGTTGATGACCGAGGTGGAGAAGACCACGCCCTCGCCCGCCCGGATCACCGTCCCGGCGACATCGATGTCCTCCCGCGCCACCCGCAGCAGTCCGTCGGCGATCGACAGGAACCGCAGCAGCTCCTCGACGGCGGTCGGTACGAGCCCGGGGTCCGCCCGCAGCTCCGCCAGCCGCTCCGGGTGGCGCAGCAGGGTGTACGTGCCCAGGGAGATCATGTTCGCCGTGGTCTCGTGCCCGGCCACCAGCAGGATCGTGGCGAGCTGCACCAGTTCCCCGCGCTCGGGGCCGCCGTCGGACCCGCGTGCCACCAGGTCGTCGAGGACGCCGTCGCCGGGCTTCCGGCGCTTGCGGTCGATCAGGTCGCCGAGGTAGTCCTCCAGCCGGGCCAGCGCGTCCTCGGTGTCCGCGGCCGTCGGGCCGCGCAGCAGCCGCCGCGACTGCTCCTCGAAGAAGTCGTGGTCCGCGTACGGCACGCCGAGCAGGCCGCAGATGACGATCGACGGCACGGGCAGGGCGAACGAGCTCACCAGCTCCGCCGGCGGCCCCTGCGCCTCCATCGCGTCGAGGAGCCGGTCCACGGTCTCCTGGATGCGGGGCCGCAGGGTCTCGGCGCGCTTGAGGGTGAAGCTGGGGATCAACAGCCGCCGCTGGGCGTTGTGCTCGGGGTCGTCCCAGCCGAGCAGCGCCGCGCGCCGGCGCCTGCGCACGGCCGTGGCGCGCTCCGTCGGCAGCGGGAAGTCGTCACGGGTCGAGTCGGTGGACAGCCGCTGGTCCGCGAGGAGCGAGCGGGCGGCCGCGTGTCCGGTGACGAGCCACACCGGCCTTCCGTCCCACAGGGTGACCCGCGTCAGCGGGCGCTCCTCCTCGGTCCGGGGATAGGCGGTGGGCGGGTGATAGGGGCAGGTCCGGTCCTGGGGGAACGCCACGGCTTTCGTCACGGGGGCCTCGCTGGGGGCGCATCGATGGCAGGGACTGTGTTGCCGCCTCCACTACATGCCTCAGGCACCTATCTGGTCTACGCACAGTTCGGCCATTCCACCGGAACGGGCGCGGCCCATACGGCGGGTGGTCTCATGAGGGGGTTCAGCCCGGCGCGTCGCGGCCGGAGGGACTTCTCCCGGTTCCGGTACGCCTCCGTCGAGGCCGTGCCCGCGCACCGGCGGGCGGCCTGACGGGTGGCCGTAAACTCACCGTCGTGGAAGAGATCTTCAGGCTCGGTGAGATCAACTGCCCCTCGGGGGTCCTGGTCGTCGTCGACGGCGGCCATCTGGGGCTGTGGAGCGGGGAGCGGTCGCCGGCGGAGACCGACCCCGCCGTGCTGGGCATCGACGATCCGGCGACGGCCGCCGACGTACGCGACTCGGTCGACTTCGCCGTCGTGGGCCCCGACGCCCCGGCGGCGGCCCGCGGCTTCGACCGGCAGCCGGGTGCCATGCTGTACGACATCCCGGCCTCCCGGGTGGCGGAGCTGGAGGCCCTGTTCGCGGAGCACTGCCGGACCGCGGGCCTCGATGCCCGCCTGGAGGCGGTGCCCGGGCGCGAACCGCATGCCCACCGGGCGCGGCGCACGGCCGCCGGAGGCGGTGGCGGTTTCCTGATGTTCGGGCTGCCCGTCGTCGCGGTGGGAGGAGTGCCCCGCGATCGTCGTCTGCCGGTGCAGGCTTCGCGCGTCGACTTCGGCGACGGCATCGGTCCTCGCTGGTCCGAGATGCGCGTCCGGATGAGCGACGCCCGCCCGGTGACCACCGTGCGCCTGGGGGACATCGGCGTCGACCGGGCCCGCGTCCTCTTCGGCGATGCCGCGGCCCTGAACGACTGGCGGCACGACGAGCCGGTGGACGGCCTGGCCGATGTCGCCTTCTGGGGGGCGGCCGCGGAGGAGGCCGCCGCCGTGTTCGGAGCGCCGGAACTGGGCGAGCCCGGCGAGGACGGCGTCAGGGGATGGGTCGGACTGACCGTCCCGGAGGCGATCGAGAAGGCCCGCGCCCTGCAGAGCTGGAAGGAGGAGAAGGGGCTGCGCATGATGGTGGACTTCCGGCCCCACTCCCATCACTGGCAGGTCATGCGCCAGGTCCGTGCCTCCGACGTGGAGTCCGGGACCGTGGACGTCGGCGACGCCCGCCTGCTCTGCGCCATGACGAGCTGGGGCGACGGCTGGTTTCCGGTGTCGGCCGACCTGGACGCCACGGGAGCCCTGGTCGCGGTGCGGGTGAGCTTCTCCGGGGCGGGCGAGTAGTCGCCGCGCCCGTCGGGCGCCGCGCCGTCGGGCCGCGCCCGGTCGAGAAGGTGGCGACAGAGCCGCGCCCGGTCGAGAAGGTGCGACAGAGTCGCGCCCGGTCAGGACGGCGGCGACAGAGGGGCTACGGCCGTCAGGACGGTGGCGACAGGGGGATCACGGCCGTCAGGACCGTCCCCTCGCCCGGTGTCGATTCGACCATGAGCTCGCCGCCGAGCTGCCGGACACGCGCGTGCATGGCGGGCAGCCCGTGGCCGCGTACGCCCCCGGGCCTCTCGACGGGGTCGAAGCCGCGGCCGTCGTCGGCGATGTCCAGGACCACCCGGTCGTCCAGGTGACTGAGGGTCAGCGCCGCCGTGCCGGCGTCGGCGTGTTCGCGGATGTTGGCCAGCGCGCCCTGGGCGATCCGCAGCAGGGCCGCCTGTACGCGGTCGGGAAGGGCGGCGGGCGTGCCGTCCTGATGGAAGCGGATCCGGAGGGTCTCGGAGGACTCCCGCTCCGCGAGGGCGCGCAGGGCCTCTTCGAGGCCGCCGCCTCCGGCGAGGTCGGCCGGGCGAGATCGTGCACGAAGCGGCGGGCCTCGGCGAGGTTGTGCTCGGCGACGGACTCGGCCGTACGGATGTGGCGGCGGGCGGCGGCCGGGTCGGTGTCCCAGAGGCGGTCGGCGGCCTGGAGCAGCATCTGCTGGCTGGACAGGCCCTGGGCGAGGGTGTCGTGGATCTCCATGGACAGCCGCTGGCGCTCCGCGAGGGTGCCCTCGCGGCGCTCGGTCGCGGCGAGCTCCCGACGGGTCCGTACGAGGTCGATGATGACCGCCCGCAGCCGGTCGGCCTGCCGCTGGGAATGAACAAAGACGGCGGTGGCGACGGCGGCCCCGGCGAACGGGGCGAACATCAGGTTCGGGTCGAAGCCGAAACGGAGCCGTAGTTTCAGCTGGGCGCCCACGACGCACAGGGTGATCAGCGCGACCAGGACGATCGCGGACCGGGTGCGCAGGGAGCGCAGGCTGGTGTAGAGCAGCGGTACGACGCACCATCCGAAGCTGGGCGCGAGGACCACGAGGGCGAACCACACTCCGATGACGGCCGCCAGCCAGACCCTGGAGGCGGTGCCGGCGGGAGCCTGGCGTCCGTCGGCCTGCTGCGGGCCGAGGACCGGACCGAGGACGTACAGCAGGGCCAGCGCGAGGGCGAGGACGATCACCCAGGGGGTCGTGGGGGCGCCGGGGTGGACGATCAGGTAGCGGGTCAGCGACGAACAGAGCAGGACGAAGAACGCCACGTGCATCACGGTCGCGAGCCAGCCGGCGTCCGGGTCGGCCGCCTCCGCGTCGATCGGCGACCGCCTGTCCATCCGCACCGTTCCTCCTCGCAGCCGACCGTCGTCCCGAGCCCAGGCTATCCGGATGATTCCATTCCGCATCGACCGATCGGTCGACCCCCGTGTCGTCCGCCGGATGCGCCCACCGGAGCCCGTAGGCCGCCCGGAGAGGGCCGTGACCGCCACCAGGAAGGAGGTCGGAGCGGGAACGCGGAGCTTCCCGAACCCCCGAGGGGGTTGATGCCCGAGGAGCCGGTGATCGTGAAGAAGACGACCCTGCGCACCCGTGTCCTGACCGGTACCGTCGCCGCCGGCGCGCTCGCCGCGGGCCTGTTCGGCACCGTCTCCGCGAACGCCGCCGCCCCGACCTCCGTCCTCGCGGGCCGCCTCGCCGACCCCGAAGGGCATCCCCGGCGCCCTCTTCCTCGCCGGCTCGCGGCCCTGCTCGGGACGGCCGTCCGACGGGCGGGTCCCGGCCGGTCTCCCGGATCACGCGAGGCCCTGTCACGGCAGGGGTGCTCGGCGGGAAGCTGCGGGCCCGTACACGCCACGGGGGAGTGGTAGGGGCACCGTCACGAGCTTCGATCCCGGCACCGGGCACGAGAGGGCCCGCGTGGCTCGCCCCCGACCGGGCCGGCCCGTCGCCACGCCCTGAGCGGGTCGGTAACCTGCGTCGACATGACGCGTGTGTGGATGTTGCCGGTGTTGTTCCTGCTCTGCGGTGCGCTCGCCGCGGCGGGGTCGACAGCCGACGGGAGACCCGTGCGAGCCGCGGTGTTCCTGGTGTTGTTCGTGGTGCTCGCCGCCGCCCACTCGCCTCTGGTCTTCCCGAGGACGACAGAGGCGTCGGAGGCGCAGCGTCTCAGTGCGGCCGACGGCCGCCCGATCGTCTACTGGCGGCCCGGCTGCAGGTACTGCCTGCGGCTGCGCCTCCGACTGGGCCGCCGCGCGCGCCGGTTGTACTGGGTCGACATCTGGCGGGACCCGGCCGGCGCGGCGGTGGTGCGGGCGGCGAACGGTGGCGACGAGACCGTGCCGACGGTCGTCGTCGCGGGCCGGCCGTTCGTCAACCCCGATCCCGCATGGGTGCGCGAGCAGCTGTCTCCCACCGCGTGAGAGGGATCCGCCCACCGGCGGTACGGATCGACGCGGAGCGGGGATCTCCCGCGTTCCCCCTGCCGGAGCGAAGCGGGGAACGCGGCAGGTCGGCGACTCGGTGAAGGAGTCAACTCCCTGCGCCGTCCGTCCACGCCCGGAGCTTCTCCGGGTTCCGGACCACCCAGATGCGGCTGATGCGGCCGTCGGCCAAGTCGAACGCCGCCACGGTCACGGGGACGCCCGAGTGCCGGGCCACCAGGCCCGGCACGCCGTTCACCGTACGCTCGAGGAGCTCCAGCCCCGGGGCCTTGTCGGCGAAGTGGACGATGTACCGGGCGATGAGCGCGCCGCCCTCGACGGGACGCAGCGCGGCGCCGACCAGACCGCCGCCGTCGGCCGTCATCGTGGCGTCGGGGGCGAGGAGGCCCACGAGGGCCTTGATGTCCTTGGCCTCCCACGCCTCCTTGAAGTCCCGTACCAGGGCCGCCTGTCCGGCCGGCGGCCCGGCGGGCCTCCCGTCGGCGCGGATCCGGCGACGGGCCGAGGACGCCAACTGCCTGCAGGCGGCGGGCGACCGGCCGACGATCTCGGCGACCTCGGCGAAGGGGTACGTGAAGACGTCGTGCAGGATGAACGCCACGCGCTCGGCCGGCGTCATCGACTCCAGCACGACGAGGAACGCCATGTTCACCGACTCGTCCAGGGTGACCCGGTCGGCGGGGTCGGCCGGCCCGGACCGCCCGTCGTCCGCCCGCCCGTCGGCCCACTCCGTGCGGTCGGGCAGCGGCTCCGGTATCCACGCGCCGACGTAGCGCTCGCGGCGGACCCGCGCCGAGCCGAGCATGTCCAGACAGACACGGCCGGCCACCGTCGTCAGCCATGCTTCCGGCGACTCGACGGCCTCCCGCTGCCGAGGCGACATCGCGTACCAGCGGGCGTACGTCTCCTGCACGGCGTCCTCGGCCTCCGCCAGCGAACCGAGCAGCCGGTAGCCGAGGTTGATCAGCCGGCGCCGCTCGCCGACGACCACGCCGAGGTCCGGCTCGGCCCCGTCGCGCACCGGCTCGTCGGAGGTGCTCATGATCGCGGCTGCTCCCTGCTTCCCCGGTGTGACGTGGATCTCGTTCCTTCGACGCCCCCGGCGCCTCACATTTCACAGGCCTGCGTCGTCGGACTGTTCGAGAGACTACCGAGCCACCGCCGCGAGGCAGAAGAAGAGGACCGAGTCATGGCCACCACCGCGCAGACCACGGCAGTACGGGGCAGCAGCCGCACGTTCCAGCAGGTCTCGATCGCCCTCCAGACCCTGACCCTCTTCTTCCAGGCCACCACCGCCGGACTGCTCCTGACGTCACCTCAGAACGAGGTGCTGCACGGTGTCGGAGCGCGTGTGACGTACGGAGCCACGATGCTGTACGTGCTGGCGGCGGTCCTCGCCTGGAAGCCGGGCGGCGGCTCGCCCCGACCCGTCCTGTACTCGACCGGCTTCCTGATCCTTTCCTCGGTGCAGGTGGTGCTGGGCATCGCGCACAAGCCGGCCCTCCACGTCCCCCTGGGCGTCCTGATGTTCGGCCTGAGCGTGCTGGACCTGGGCCGGGTCCTCTCCGCCCGGCGGCGGGAAAGGCCCCGCACCCGGGAGTCGTAGTCACGGCCGGTTCCCGGCCAGCAGCGAGTGGCCCAGGGGCGTGAGGCTGTGCAGCACCGCCGTCCCGGTGCGGACGGTGTCGATCAGCCCCGCACCCCGCAGGACCCCCGCGTGCCGGCTGGCCGCGGCGAGCGAGACGGAGGCGCGTTCGGCGAGGGCCGTCGTGGTGGCGGGGGAGCGGAGGAGGGCGAGGACCTGGGCCCGGGTGCGGCCGAGCAGCGCCGCGAGGGCCTCCGGCCGGTCGTCGCCGACGGGGACCCCGTCGGAGCCGTCGTACATGGGGTAGACGAGGACCGTCGCCGCCTCGGGGCGGTACATCAGCAGGGGGCCCGCCGCGAACCACGAGGGAACGAGCAGCAGTCCGCGCCCGCACAGCGGGACGTCGTGCGTCGCCGCCGAGGGCAGGTGGAGGGTCGGCGCCTGCCAGCGCCAGGTCGTGCCGAGCGTGGTCAGCAGGGCGTCGACACCGCCGCGGAGCAGCATCTCCGAGCGCAGCGCGCGGTCGGTGAGGGCGTCACGGTGGATCCGCGGCCAGAGCGGCTCCACGGACGTCTCGAAGTGGCGACGGGTGTCGTCGAGCAGCGCGCGGACCGCGGCCGGGGACCCCTCGGCCAGCTCGCGGACCCACCGGCCGGGCCGCGTCAGACCGCCGTTCCAGCCGGAGGCCTCCGGGATCCCGAGATCCAGCGCCAGCCGCTCCGGGGGCGTCGACGCCACGGCCTCCAGGCCGCCGGCGAAGCCGTGCGCCGACGGCTGCAGCAGGAAGTCCGGTACGAAACCGTCCTCGGCGACCAACGCGGCGAGCACACCGGCCCGGACGCCCCCGCCTCCCCGCGGGGAGCGGTGCCACTGCCGGGCGGCGGGCCGGGGACGGTGCGGCCGCCCGGCACCCCGGCCGTGACCCTCGCGCGCCCGCCCCGGCGGCAGGCTCAGGCGCGCGCTCAGGGCGGCTTCCGACAGGGCGTCGGCCGCCGGGGCGAGAGTGATCCGGCACAGATCGGCGGCGGTGAAGTGAAGTCGGATCATGCCGACCGATTATCCGCCCGGCGGACCCTTTTACCCAGGGATCAAAGGCAGTGCGTTCCCCGGGGGGACGCGGCACGCTCCCGTTGTCCCCCTCGCCGACACCCGCCGGAGGTCGCGCCGATGCGCCGTGTCCCCGTCCGAACAGCCTGCCTGACCGCCGTGGTCCTGCTCACGGCCCTCGCCGGTACGCCCGGCCCCGCCACGGCGCGGGACCTGCCCGACACGTACGTCGTCTCCCGGGAGCCCGGCGTGCTGCCCGAAGGGATCACCGTCACCCCGGACGGCACCCTGTACGTCTCATCGGACGGCCACGGCACCCTGTACCGGGGCCGCGTCGGCGAGCCGGACCTGACGCCGTTCCCCGCGCGCGGTCTGGAGGACCGCCCCAGCACCCTGGGCGTGCACACCGACCGGCGCGGCCGCGTCCTGTCCGTGGGCGGAGCGAGCCTGACCGTCCACGACCGTCACGGACGGCTCCTCGCCACCCGCACGGCACGCGGCGGACCGCTCGGCGCGCCCCACCTCAACGACCTGGTCGTGACGCGGGACGCGGTGTACGTGACCGACTGGGCCAACCCCGTCGTCCACCGGGCGGAGATCAGGGGCTCCACCCTCGGCCCCCTCGAACCCTGGCTCGACGTCCGGTCCGCGTTCCCGCGGTTCCCCGCGCAGTACTGGCTGCTGAACGGCATCGTGGCCGACGACTCCGGCAGAACCCTCCTGGTGGCGTCGAACGGCACCGAGGCCGTCTGGCGGGTCGACACCGTCACCGAGGAGGTCAGCCGCCTCGACCTCGGCGACCGGTCCTTCGGCCCCGACGGCATGGTGCTGCACGGCCGGACGCTGTACGCCGTGCTCAACTACGGCGCCCCGCACGGCGTGTACATCGCCCGGCTCGACGAGGAGCTGCGGACGGGCACGGTGACCCACCGCCTCACGGACGGGCCCTTCGACCTGCCGACCACCCTGGCGAGGCACGGCTGCCGCCTCTACGTGGTCAACAGCCAGCTCGACGAGCCGCCGGGCCGGCCCCCGTACACCGTGAGCGCGGTCGACGACCCGACGTGCGGCGGCGCCCCCTGATCCCCGCGGACCGGCGCGGCTCCGCCGCCGGCCGGGCACGCGGGTGAGGCGCACGCGGCGCGCCGGCCGCCACGGGGGTGTGGCCGGCGCGCCGCGTGCGGCGGCCCGGGCCCGGGGACCCACCCTCCCGGTGCGTCCCCGCGGACCGGCGTCCGCCGTCCGCCGCGCCGGGCCTCCACCTCAGGCCCCGGCCGTCGCCGTCCTCGCGATGCGTTCGAGCGTGGTGCGCATCCCGGCCCGGTTGAGGGCGATCCTGCGGGCGGGGTTCGTCCCGGCGAAGACCGTTCCGAGGAGGTCGGCGGCCCGGGCCCGGTAGCCGTCGGTCCGCAGGTCCTGCCAGAACTCGGTGACCCGCGTCCCCGGGCCCTCCGCTTCGAACCGGTAGCCCCAGCGGGCGATCGGGAGCCCGAAGACGCTGACGTCGAAGACGAATTCGCCGTCCGGCACCATCCGGGTCACCCGACCGAGGGTCGGCCAGAGGAACGGCCCGCGCCGGTTGAACCCGACGAACCGGGAGCCGGTACGCGCCGGGGGGCGCAGCACCCACACGGACCGGCACTCGGGGCTCCACCGGCCCATGTTCCGCAGGTCCGACACCAAGCGGTAGACGACCGCCGGCGGCGCGTCGACGACCGTGCTCTCCTCAAGGCTCCACTGCCGGTCCATGGTCCGCTCCCCTCGCACCCCGTGGGACTGCACCCACTGCTACTCGCCGGTACGTTAGCGGGCGCGGGAGCCTTCTGTCCCCGGATCCCCGCGCTGTGATCCACCGGACGCGCCCCAGCCGCTCGGACGCCGGACCGTTCGCCGGCCGGGACGCGCGGGGCCGATGGTGCCGCCTCAGTCCTCGACGTCCTGCGGGTACCAGCGCAGTTCGACCGTGTTGCCGTCGGGGTCCTTCACGTAGACCGACTGGGCGGAGCCGCGCGCGCCCCAGCGCGGGACCGGGCCCTCCAGGACGTCGAACGTGCCGGAGTCGATGACCTCCTGCCAGTCCAGCGGGTCGACGACCAGACAGATGTGGTCGACGTTGGACTCGCCGCGCGGACGGGAGAAGAGGTCGATGACGGTGTGCTCGTCTATGCGTACGGACGGGAACGACACCTTGCCGGCCCGCCACTCCTCGACGCGCTCGGGGGCGAGGCCCAGGGCGCCGGTGTAGAACTCCAGGGCCTTGTCGACGTCGGTCACGTTGAGCACCAGGTGGTCGAAGGCTTTGACTCGCATGATGGGCTCAGAACCTTTCTGGGGTTTGCGTCTCGTCTCGATGATCATGGTGACTGCGGAGGCCCTGATCAAGGGCCGCGGACGACCACGATCCGGACCGGCCGGCTCCGGACCGTACGGCTCCGGGCCGCGCCTCCCGGGCTGCCCCTGCCCACCGGACGGGGCCCGTCACCGCGTCAGATGTGGAGCTCGGGAGGGAATCCGGTCCAGCGCAGCTCCTCGGGGAGGTGCCCCGTGTCGTTGAAGCAGAGGACGGCCGGAGCCCGGCCGGGGGCGTAGCGGATGACGGTCAGTGCGGCGTTGGCCTGGTTGATGCCCATCCAGCGGCCCTCGGGGGCGTCGAGGGCCTCCCGTACGAGCCAGCCGATGAGGAAGTTGTGCGTGACGACGAGTTCGTGGCGCGGCTGGTCGCCCTCGACGGGGCCGGTGAACCGCGCGACGGCCTCCGCGGCCAGCCCGGGCCCCTGCTCACGCTCCTCCGCGGGGAACTGGGCCAGGAAGCCGAGCATGGCGTCGGCCGACTCCGACGGGAGCTCCTCGCGCCGCGGGACGTACGGGATGTAGTCGCCGGCGGGCGGGGACGTCCGCAGGGGCACCCCGTCGAGCTGCTCGCCGACCAGCCGGGCCGTCTGCTCCGCCCGGGCCAGCGGGCCGTGGTGGATCGCCGTGAGCGGGGCCTTCCGGAGCCGCTCTCCGAGCAGGACGGCCTGGCGGCGGCCCTTGTCCGTCAACGCGCTCTCGTCCGCGCACGCCTCACCGTGTCGTGCCAGGTACAGGTAGCGGGCGGCTGTTTCCGTCATGCTCGTTCTCTCCGGCCAGGTTGATGATCTTGTGGACGGGGGGAGGGACGTGCTCCGACGCCGTGTGGTTCCGCCGCCGGGGGAGTCGCCGCGCTCCGTCCGGCCCTCACCGGAGCGGGACCGTGCCGGTGCGGGATCATGACGGGATGACGGATCGCCACTTCCCCGCGCCCCCGACCGCGGTGCGGCTCGCGGAGTACACGAGGGCCGAACAGATCGAGATACTCGGCGACGGCCCCGATCCCTTCGGCGTCGCGGACGCCGGGCTGACCTGGCTGCCCAAGGAGGACCACTTCGGCATCAGACGGAACGGCCGCCTCGTCGCCCACGCCGGTCTGCTGCGGCTGCCCCTGTCGATCGACGGCGTCGAGACCCCGGTGGTGGGCCTCGGCGGGGTGGCCGTCGCCCCCGACCTGCGGGGCCACGGGCTGGCACGGGCGGTCGTGTCGGCGGCCCTGGACCACGCGCGGACGCTGGGACCCCGGCGCGGGCTCCTCTTCTGCCGTCCCCCGCTCGTCCCGCTCTACGAGCGCCTCGGCTGGCGGGCCCTCGAGCGGGACGTCCGCGTCGAGCAGCCCGGGGGAACCGTGATCATGCCGCTGCGGACCATGTGGACGCCTCTGCGCGACGGCGTGACCTGGCCCCCGGGGGAGGTCCGCCTGCTCTCCTTCCCCATGTGAGGGCGGCCGCGGCCGGCGGTCGCCCGCGGCGGTCCGGAGGCCTCACCGGTCTCCCACCCGCACCGGCCGCCGCAGCAGGTACAGCGCGGCCGATGTGACCAGCACCAGCATGCAGCCGGTGAACACCAGGCCCGCCTCCTCCAGGCCCAGGGGGTCGGTCAGGAGGCCCACCCCGATGACCGGGATCGAGATTCCCGTGTAGGCGACCAGGAACAGGGCCGAGATCACCGCCGCACGCCGCTCCACCGGGGCGGCCGCGGCGACGGCTGACAGCGCCGCGCGGAAGGAGAGCCCCTGGCCGATCCCGCCGACGACGGCGGCGAGGACCACGAGCACCAGCAGTTCCGCGGAGAGCGCCCCGGCCAGGAAGGCCAGCCCCACGAAGAGCACGGCGCAGCCCAGCGGCAGGGACCGGGACACCCCGAAGCGGCCGACGGCGAGCTGCCCGGCGGTGGAGGAGAAGAAGGCCAGCGCGACGACCAGTCCGCTCACCGCGTGGTTGTCCACGTGCAGGAAGCGGCCGAGGAAGGCCGGGCTGACCGAGGTGAACACCCCGAACAGGGCGAAGCCCGCGAAGGAGGCGATGGCCGCCGGCACGAACACCGGGCGCACCTGCGCGGGCAGGGCCGGCCGCTGCGGCCGTACGGTGGACAGCGGCCGAGGATCCCGTACGGTCTCCGGCAGCCGCAGGACCACGACCGCCGACACGGCGACCAGGGCGAGGTGCACGGCGAACGGGAGCAGCAGCGGCTCCGGCGCGTACTCCGCGAGCAGCCCGGCGAGCAGGGGACCGCAGCCCAGTCCGCCCATGTTCGCGGCCGTCGCCACGAGCGTCGCCCGGGACTGGCCGCCGGGCGGGGCGAGGTCCATGACGTACGCGGTCGCGGCCCCGGTGAACAGGCCGGCCGACAGGCCCGACAGCAGCCGGCCCGCGTACAGCCGGCCCAGCCCGTCGGCGGACAGGAAGCAGACGGCGCTCACCGCCGCGAACCCGAGCCCCCAGAGCAGCGCCGGCCGTCTGCCGACGGTGTCCGAGGCGTTGCCCGCGAGCAGCAGCACGCCGATGACGCCGAAGGCGTACACGGCGTACACGACGGTCACCGTCAGCTCGGAGAAACCGAACTTCTCCTGGTAGAGGGGGTAGAGCGGCGTCGGCAGCGTGGTGCCGGTCATCCCCACGACGAACACGGCCCCGGCGAGCAGACACCGGAGCCACCCTTGACGATCACCAACCATGCCGCCGACCGTAACCCCGTCGTCCGCCCCCGCCCGGCGACGCGACGCTCACGACCGGGCCGACGACCGTGGTGGCCCAAGGGGACCGGCGGGGATCCCCACCCGGGGGGACCGGCGGGGAGGGCCGGGGGCAGACTGGGCGCATGGACGGATGGACGCGGTCGGGCAGTGAACCCGGCCCCGCGCTGTACGGACGCCTGCGCGTCGAGAACGAGGACCTCGGGCCGGCGCGCTGGCTCACCGAGCGCCACCCCGGGCACGGCGACTTCGGCACGGTCGCCGGCGTCGCCGCGCCCGGCTTCCCGGCGTACGCCCGGGTGCTGCACCCCGCGGAGCTCGACGAGCGCCCGGTCCGCTGGGACGCCGTGGCCGCCGCGTACGGACGGAAGGTCGAGCCGCTGACGAACTGGCACGAGGTGATCGGCGCGGAGCCGTTCCACCAGAACCGCGAGGACCTCGGCCTGCCCGGAGTGTGGGACGAGCACCCCGCCGAAGGCCCCGTGCCCGTCGGCGTGGCGCGTGCCCTGATCCCCGTCCTCGCGCGCCACACCGGCACCCCGGAGCGCTGCCGGTACGGCCTGTGGGACGGGTACGGCCGCTGGGACTGGGACGGGACCCCCACGTTCCCGACTCCGGAGAGGGACGAGATCCTGCTGTCCGGAACGCTGGCCGATGCCGTGTCCCCCGAACTCCTGGACGTGTTCGCCGAACTCCCCGACCTGTGGTGGCCGCAGGACCGCGCCTGGTGCGTGGGCGGTGACGTCGACCTGGTCAGCACGTACGTCTGCGGTTCCGAGGAACTGGTCGCCGACCTGCTCGCCACGCCCGGCCTGGAGGTCCACCGGGTCGAGGCGACCGACAGGGTCGGCTGACGACGGTCCGCCTCCGGAGGGCCCGGGGGTGGGGCTGTCCACCCCCACGGGACTCCGGCCTGCCCCGCTGACAGGGCGGCGCCGGTGCGCGACGCTGGGCGGCATGACGGCAGTATCACAGCGAACGGACGGCGCGTCGGGAGCGGCGCCCCTCCACGGCCGGGCGCTCGCGGTGCTCGGCACCGCCGCGTCGGCCCTGGAGGCGGCCTTCGTCCTCGTGCCGGACACGCTTGCGGCGAGCGGGCCGGGAGAGGGTTTCGGCCGGGAGGACGAGCTCGCCGAAGCCCTTCGCGCTGCGTTCGTCGCGTACTGGAGCTCCGGTGAACGGGACTTCTCGCCGGACCTGGACGGACTCGTCGGGTACTGGTTCCGCTATCACGTCGCCAAGGCCGTGATCGCCGCGCTGCTGCTGGTCGTGCTGGTCGCGCTCGGCACGCTTCTCCGGAAGGCACTCCTGAAGGCCGACGGCCTCGGGGCGGGGAAGAGGTTCGCGCTCGCGGCGGCCGGCGTGCTCGCCACGATGCTCGCGCTGCTCTCGCTCGCGGCGGTGATGGCCAACGTCCAGGGCGCGGCGGCACCTTTCGCCTCCCTTCTCCCGATGCTGCCCACCGGCGCGACCGGCGGCGGACCCGGCGCCGTGCTCGCCCAGGTCAGAGAGCGCCTGGCCGCCGCCCCGGGCGCGGGCGACCACGCCCCGGGCGCCCTCGACGTGATGATCGGCGACTTCGCCCGCTACCACGAGGCGATGGCCGCGATCGCCGCCACGGTGGCGGTCGTCCTCCTCGTGATGAGCGTGCTGTCGTGGAAGCGCTTCAGGGGGACGGAACCGGCCGAGCGGCGAACGAGGCGCGTGCTCGGATCGTTCGGCGCCCTCACGGCGCTCTCGGCGCTGTTCGTGATCGTCGTCGCGGTGGCGAACGCGACCACGGCGGCCGCCCCGCGACCGGCGCTCCTGGCCTTCTTCGAAGGCGGATGGTGACGCTCGCCCAAGGACCGTTCCCCCTGGCCCGGGCCGCCGGCGCGGGGGCCGTGTACGGCGCGGCCTCCACCGAGGCGAAGGCCGCGTACGCCCCCAAGCACGGCTACGACGAAGTCTTCCGCCCCGACACCTTGGCCGAGCACGTCCGGCGGGCCACCGGCGACAGGGGGGACCTCGTCCCCGACCCGGTCGGCGGAGAGACGCTCCGCCGCGGGCTGGGCACCCCGGCCGCCTTGGGACGCCTGGTCTCCTTCGGCAACGCCGGCGGCGGCGCCCCGTGGCAGGTCGGCCGGCCCGAACTGCACGGCCAGGGGCACTCCGTGGCGGGCTTCTCCGTGCTGACGCCCGCCCAGACGGCCCCCGCCGCGCGCGCCCTGACCGACCGCGCCCTGCGCGCGGTCTCCGGGGGGACGGTGACCCTTCCCGTCACCGCCGAACTCCCCCTCGCCGACGCGGCCGAGCCCCATCGGCTCCTGGGCGGACGCGGCTCCACGGGCAAGCTCCTGCTGCGGGTGGAGGGGTGACCGGAGCCGTCCGCCGGAGCGGGACCCCGTCCCCACCGCGCGGGGCGGGCCGCCGCTCCTACCACTCCGTCAGGTAGCCCTGGTGGCGGACGCATCCTCCGTCGGCGGTGAGGGTCGGCTCGCCGCCGTACCGGTCGGGGCGCAGGGACAGCTCGACGCCGCGGTCGTCCGTCGCCCGGACCCCCGGCAGGCCGGCCCCCGGCTCGCCCGCCGCCGGGGCGGGGACGTCCTCCACCGTCAGGTCCTGGGCGGACCACTCCTTCCGGAGGGCGTCGACCGCCGCCGTGTACGCGGCGTCGCTCGCGAAACCGGGTGTCCAGGTGACGGTCGGCCGGTCGCGGGTGACACCCTCCGAGTCCATGCCCAGGTCGTCCACGCAGGAGGCGTTGGCCATTTCCTGCCGCTTGATCACGGAGTCCGGGTCGACGCCCAGGCGCCGCACCGCGTCCTCGCCCGCCTCCCGGGTGTGCCGCAGATGCTCGCGGTACGCCGTCTCCGACAGGACCGCACCGCCCGCCGGCCACGCGCAGCCCTGGGCGAGCGCCGCGAGGAGGAGCACCCACACCGCCCCGCCCGCGACCGGTGCCACGACACGGCCGCGACGGCGCGGGGCGGGGGAGTGCGGGGCGGGAGCGGGCGTCGTCGTCACGGGCACATTCCAGCAGCTGGCCCGGAGGGGGCGGCACCGCTTCCGTACTCAGGGACGAGGTGAGTACGTCCCCCGCGCTCAGCCCTGCCGGCGGAAGTCCAGCATGCAGAAGACCTTGTCGTAGCGGCGTTCACCGACGGCCACGAAGTCGGGCAGGCGGCCGTACTCGGTGAAGCCCAGCGACCGGTAGAGCTGCAGGGCACCGGCGTTGTCGCCCCGGGCGTCCAGGGTGAGGACCTCGATCCCGGCCTCCCGGGCGTCGGCGATCAGGGAGCCGGTCAGCGCCCGGCCGATGCCGAGGCCCTGGGCGGCGGCGTCCACCGCGACCTTCTCGAGGTCGGCGTGCGGCCGATGGGTCGGCCGGGCGTAGCGGAGCCAGTATCCCAACCCGACCAGCCGGTGGCCGGCGTACGCGAGCCGCAGCGCGGCGTCCCCCGCCCGTACGGCGGAGAGGACGTGGTCCAGGAGCTCCGCCACCTCGTCCCGCGACGGCGGTTCGACCCAGCCCAGGGCCGCACCTCCCGCGACCAGGTCCGACAGGATCCGGTGGGCCGAGTCCGCGAGCCCCTCCCGCAGAGCCGGATCGGACACCGCCCCCACGGCGTCGAGGACGGTGGGGCGGAGGGTCGTGTCACGGGGCATCGCCGGTTTCATGATCGTCAGCCTAGGGCCTGTCCTCGGACCGGGCCCCGCGAGCCCGGCCCGGTCCGAAAGGCAGGCCCCGGCCGTCGCGAGGGCCGGCCCGGGCCCCGGGCTCCGGCCGCCGTGTCGTCACCGGCGACCGGGCGGGCGGTCAGCCCTGCCGCCGGCGCTTTCGGTTCGGCCGGTGCGGGCGCACCAGGGTGTCGAGGCCGCCCACGGCCGCACGGACGTGCGCGGGCTCGCGCGGGACGGTCCCGCCCGCGCACCACCAGGACAGCCGTCCGTCCGCCTCGCGCGGATGCATGCCGAGGTCGTGCTCCGCGCAGAGCGGCCATGCCCGCCAGAGCCGCTCGGTGACCGTCTCCTGCGCGGCGTCGGTGACGGCCGCCAGGGCGAGCACGGGGTCGTCCGCCGAGTCCGGGTCCAGGAAGTTGCCGTGCCACTGCCCGTCGGCCAGGGCCACGCAGACGTTCTCGGTCCCGTCCTCGTGGTCCGGGGGAAGGCCCACCAGCCGCAGAAGCGCCTGGCCCGGCAGGGTCACCGCGAGATCCCGGTTGACGAGGGCGAGGGCCTCGTCCCAGAACGGGTGGGCGCCGCGCGGGATCTGTCGGGGCCTCGGCGGATCGAAGAAAGCGCTCATGGAGGCCATCCTCCAGGACCCGCCCCCGCGGCCGGCGCCGCGGGGGCGGTCCGCTCACGCCCCCGGGGCGCCGGTGCCCCGGTCGGAGGCGATCCCCCGGCGCCGTGTCCCGGCCGGTCGGGTCACTCGCCCGAGTCGATGGTCGGCCGGCGCAGCTGCACCTCGGCGCCCGTCTGCTTGAAGGATTCCGCGGACACCGGCACGAGCACCGCGTCGCGGTGGAAGTCCCGCAGGTTCGTCGACCCGCAGCTGATCATCGTCGAGATGAGCTTCGCCCGGGTCCGCTCCACGTTGTCGTACAGGCTGCCCGCGTAGGGCACGTAGCCGTCGACGCCCTCCTCGAAGACCATCTGGCCGCGCTGGCCGTAGCGGGCCGCGTTCTGCGCGCGCCGCGAGCCCTCGCCCCAGTACTCCTTGTACCACTGGCCGCCGATCTGCAGCTTCCGCGACGGGCTCTCGTCGAGGCGGGCGAAGTAGCGGCCGAGCATGATGAAGTCCGCCCCCATGGCCAGCGCCATCGCCATGTGCGAGTCGTTGAGCAGGCCGCCGTCGCAGCACAGCGGCACGTACACCCCGGTCTCCTCGGCGTACGCGTCGCGCGCCTCGACCACGTCGAGCAGCGCGGAGGCCTGCCCGCGGCCGATGCCCTTCTGCGCCCGGGTGGTGCAGATGGCGCCGCCGCCGATCCCGACCTTCACGAACGCCGCGCCCGCGTCGGCCAGATAGCGGAAGGCCCGCCCGTCGACGACGTTCCCGGCACCGACGAAGACGTCGTCCCCGTAGGTCTCCCGGGCGAATTCGACGGTCCTCGCCTGGTAGACGGAGTAGCCGTCGGAGGAGTCCAGGCACAGCACGTCCGCACCGGCCTCCACCAGGGCGGGAACACGGTCCTTGAAGTCCCGGGAATTGATGCCGGCGCCCACCCGCAGGCGCTTCTCGCCGTCCACCGTGGCCCGGTGGTACGTCTTGTGGGCCTGGTAGTCCCGCTTGAGGACCAGGGAGACGACCCGGTCGTCCTCCAGCACCGGCAGCACGTCCAGGTGGTGGTGCCAGATCAGCTCGTTCGCCTCGGACAGGGAGACCGTGGCCGGCGCGGTGACCAGGCCGTCGCGGCCCCGCATCCGGCTGCCGGCGGTCTCGGAGGCCCCGTGCCGCTCCAGGTGGAAGTCGTCGAGGCTGATGATCCCGAGGAACTCGCCGTCCGTCTCACCGCTCCGCGTGACGACGGCGACGCCCTGCTCGGTGTCCGCCAGCCGCCGGGCGACCTCGCCGAGCGGTGTCGTCGGCGCCACGGTGACCTCGCTGGTCCGGAAGCCGGCCTTGTGCCGCTTCACCGCCCGCACCTCCGCGGCCTGGTCCTCGATCCGCTGGTTCTGATGGATGAACGACAGCCCGCCGACCTGCGCGAGCGCCACCGCGAGCGTCGGCGACGACACGGCCTGCATGATGGCGCTCACCATGGGGGTGGCGACCCGGATCCCCGGCTCCTCGCCGACCCGGTGACGGACCAGCGGCGCACCGAGATCCACCTTGTCCGGTGTGCAGTCTTCCGTGGTCAGGCCGGGGATGAGGAGGTACTCGCTCAGCGTACGAGAGATCTCGGGAAGGATTTTCACATCGTCTCCAGCAAGGAGCCTGTACGCCGGTCCACGACGGGACGGCGAGGCTCGTACGGGCAGTGCGGATCGATGCCGGCAGGGAGCGCGCTGTCGGAAGTGGGCGCTCTGGACATCCGGAGAGCGGGCGCGCCCGGCGGGGCAGTGCGCACGCGCGGCCGAACCGACGGCGAGGGCGCGCCGGACCAGAACTCCACGGTGCTGCACAGGCGTTGACTTCCACGACGCCATGCGTGATCTTAACGCAGCCCCCGCGGCGCGCCGTACGCGGCCCAGGGCCTGACCGCAGCCCTCCGTGCGGGCGGGGCCCTGGCGCTCGGCGGGAAGATCAGGAAGGCTCGTGCGCATGGTCTCGGTATTGCAGAACGTGGCGATCGACTGTGCGGACGCCTATGAACTGGCCCGCTTCTGGAGCGGGGTGACGGGCCGTCCGCTGCACCCGGAGGACGGACCGGGGTCGCGGGAGACCCGGGTCCTGCTCGCGGAGGGCCCGGTGCTGTACTTCAACCAGGTGCCCGAGGCCAAGGCGGGGAAGAACCGGCTCCACCTGTGCCTGCGCCCCGAGACCTCGCGGGACGAGGAGGTGGAGCGGCTGCTGGGCCTCGGTGCCGCCTTCGTCGCCGACCACCGGAATCCCGACGGTTCGGGATGGGCGGTCCTCGCCGACCCCGAAGGGAACGAATTCTGCGTCCTGCGCAGCGCGTCCGACCGGGAGGCCGACGGCTCCTGACGCTCCCGCGCCGCGTCCGGCCCGGTGCGGGCCGGACGGGCGGGGTGCGGGACGCGCGGGTCAGTGACCGCGCCTCCTGTCGGGGTCCTCGGACATGTCGGTGACGTCGTCGGTGTCGACCTCGACGTCGATGCGTTCCTTGCGCACCTGGCCGGTGACCGTCTCCTCCTCGGTGACCTCGTCCGTGCGGAGTCCGACCCGCTCGACGGGGACGGTCCGGGTCTCGACCACGGGGCGCTCCTCGTGGAGGGTCACCTCGTGCTCGGCCTCGGAGATCTCGGGCCCGGACAGGGCCTGTCCGCGGTTGGCCTCCGTGATCGGCTCGCGCTCCACGCGCACTTCCTCGTGGCGGACCGGCACGGTCTGCTGGACCTCTTCGGTGACGACGTACTTCCGCAGCCGGACGTGGCCGGTCTCGACCCGCTCGGTGCCCACGTGCATCCGTTCCTCGGACCGGGTCATGGCGTCGTCGCCGACCGAAGCGTCGCTGCGGGCCGTCCCCGCGTCCCTGTCCCCGAGGCCGTCTCCGCCCCGGCCGCGCATGCCGGCGGTGCCCGTCATGCCGGCCGTGCCGGCGGCACCCGCTGTTCCGGCCGTGCCCGCGGTGCCGTGTGCCCAGCCCGCCTCGCCGGGCTGGTTCGCCCGCTGCCAGGCCTCGTCCCAGGCGATGCCGTAGTACTCGTAGAGGCGCTGCTCCTCGCTCGCGTCGAGATGGCCTCCGCCGTCGACGTCCACGTGCGGGGCGTCCTTCACCCGGTCCTTGGGGTAGGGGACCTCCAAATGGTCGTCGACCATGGAGGCGTCCTTGATCGGGACGAAGGATTCGCTGGTGCCGAACAGTCCGGTCTTGACGGTGACCCACGCGGGGTGGCCGGTGGCGTCGTCGACGAACACGTGCTTGGCGTCGCCGATCTTCTTGCCCTCGGTGTCGTACACGGGGTGGTCCAGTACGGTGGCGATCTGTTCGTGGGCGATCATGTTCACCCTCCTGGTGTTGTCGTGGTCATACGGCGACTAGCCAGGAGAAACCGGATGTAACCGTGCAAATGGCCCTTGATTTGGTTGACTTGTTTCCAGTTGATCGTTGAAGTGAAAGGGCCCGGCGTCCGGCCGACCGGACGCCGGCCTGCCTCAGCCGGTGTGGAGGACGCGGAAGCGCCCCGGATCCGCCGGGTCCCGGTCGACGACCTGGACGGGCGCCCAGGTCCATTGCCACACGCCGGTGCCCGGCGTGCGGGAGAACCGGATCGGCCCCCGCGTGCCCTCGACCGCCACGCGCGGCCACGCCCCGGCGACGGCCGCCCGGTCCGTGCCGTGCGAACGGAGCGCCGCGGCGAGGACGGTGACGGCGTCCCAGCCCTCGAACGCGACGAACGACGGTGCCTCGCCCAGCCGCTCGCGGAGCTCCTTCCCGACGCGGTCGCCGAGCGGTCCGAGCTCCTCGGGCAGGTAGCGCAGGAACGGGATCCCGGCGCCGTCCGCGCCGAGCTCCGCGGCCCACCCGGCGAACTCCGGCTGTCCGGCGGGGGCGCCGAGCAGCAGGTCCGCGAGCCTTCCGTCGGCGCGGACGGCCCTGACGATCGGCACCGCCGGCTCCGGACTGCCGACCAGCAGCAGGAGCGCCGTGACCCCGTGGTCGGCGAGCGCGTCGCACAGGGCCTCGGGGCCGAGCGCGGTGGCGTCGAGTTCGAGGACGGTGCCGCCCCGGGAGGCGAGGTGTTCCCGCAGGACGCGGGTGCCGGTCGCCCAGTAGACGCTCGGCTGGGTCACCACCGCGATCCGGTGCCGGCCCGTGGCGAGGAGGAAGTCCGCGTAGCTCCGCCAGCCGCGGGACTGGACGGGGGGCAGGCGCGCGACCCACTCCGTCGGCTCCTCGGTCAGGGCGTCGAGCACGGCGGACGAGCAGAGGAACGGCACGCCGAGGGCGTCGGCCCGGGTGGCGGCGGCGCGGGCGACGACGCTGTGGTACTCGCCCACGACCGCCGCCACGCCCAGGTCCGCCAGTTCGGCCACGGCCGCGGAGGCGCGCTCGGGATCGGCCGCGGTGTCCCGGACCAGCAGCTCCAGTGGTCTGCCGTCGATCCCGCCCGCGTCGTCGACCTCGCGCGCGGCCAGGTCGAGTCCCGCGAGGAGGTGGCGGCCCGCCTCGACCCAGCCGGGCCGCGTCAGCGGGACGAGGGCGCCCAGACGGACGGGCGGCCCGCCCGTGGGCCGGGCTCCGGACGGCGATGGCGGCGTGTTCATCGGGGTGACGTCTCCCTCGGGCGGTGTGGTCGTGGTCCGCCCGGGCCGCGCCGGCCGGGGCGGCGCTCCGCGGCGGGCACACCCGGGTGATCATGCGGGTCATTGGAACCACGGCCGACGTCCGAGGGCAACCGGTTATTCGTCCGATGAGACACCGGGTTCCGATGCGCCACCGGGTGTCGTCGTCCTCGCCGCCGACGCGGACGGCAGCGTCGGCGAGGCGGTGAAGAGGGCGTGCACGGAGGCCCGCACCTGGGTGGCGACCGTCCCGGCGGACGAGGCGTCGAGCTTGCCGTCGAGGTGCAGGAACGCCAGGCCGTGGACGGGCGCCCACACGGTGGTCGGGAGGGGGCCCGTCTCGTCCGCGCCGGGGAACGTGTCGCGGACGATGCCGCGCACGTACGCCGTGAGGACGCCGGTCGCGGCGACCCGTTCCTCGTGGGTCGGGTCGCAGGGCTCCGCGGACATCGCCCGGAAGAGGGCGGGGCGGTCGAGAGCGAACCGTACGCGGGCGACGGCGACGGAGGCCGGGTCGTCGGGGGTCGAGGGCGCGGGACGGGCGGCTGCCAGGTGCTGGGCGAGCTCGCGGTAGCCCTCCGCGGCCACGGCGGCATGGAACAGGGAGCCGGAACGACCAGCGAGCTGTTCTCGCCACTGCCCCTGCGCTCCGGACGGGCACTGGGCAACCGCATCGCGAAGGCCGCCATGGAGGAGAACATGGCCGGCGCCGGCCTGCTTCCTGGACCTCGCCAAGGACCTCGTCAAGACCAGCCCCCTGCCCCTCATGCTCACCGGCGGCATCACCCGGCGCGCCACCGCCGAGCGGGTCCTCGACAGCGGCGTGGCGGTCGTCGGGAGGGGCACCGCCCTCGCCGTCACCCCGGACCTCCCCGACCGCTGGAGGACCGGCCGGGAGGCCGACCGGCAGGCGGAGCCCGTGACCTGGTCGGACAAGACCCTCGCCTCGGCCGCCTCCATGGCGAAGGTCCGTCCCCGGATGCGCCGTCTCGCCCGCGGGGGCGACCCCGGGCCCGGCACGCATCCGGCGATCGCCCTCGTCTCCGAGCGCCGGAGGCAGCGGGTGGCCCTGCGCGGCCACCGCTCCTGGCCGGCCGCGTCGCGGACCGGCGACGGCGGGGGCGTCACCGCCCGGGGATGAGGGCCGCGCACGGCGCGGGGGCCGCTCACGGGACCGGCGAGGACGAGGGCCGCGTGGAAAGGCGGGGAAGGGGGAACTTCCCGATCCTTCCGCACGTTCCGGAGGGCGGACCTGATCTTTTGACGTGTGACACGACGGCGGTGTGCCGTCGTCGGGGGAAGCGAGCAAGCCATGGCCATGGTGGGCCTGTTCTGGATCGCCGAGGGCGACGTGTACGTGGGCGCGAAGCCGTCCGGCGCGGCGCCCGGGGTGCGCCTGACCCCCGAGGGCGTGGTGGCCCTCGGCGAAGGGCAGGCCGGCCTCCACCTGTGGGAGGACGTACGCGCCCTGACGGTGGCGGACGTCCCCGTGAAGTCCCTGAAGCGGCAGGTCGGCGTGGTCACGGACGTGGCCCTGGACATGGTGATGAACCTGGCCATGACCGTGGGCACGGGCCTGGGCGAGGCCCCGCCGCTGATGACGACGGTCCTGGAGTCGCACGACGGCGAGCACGAGCTGAAGGCCTACGTGGCGGCGGCCGTCGGCTACTCGCCGACCGAGGTGGAGCTCTCCCTCGCCCTGCTGGACCGCCTCACGGAGGGCGCCGCGACGATGGCCACGACGTTGGCCGCGATGTCGGAGTGGGGCCGCTCGTGGGAGGGCGGGACGCCCCGCCCGGCGCAGCGGGAGAAGCTGCTGCGGGAATGGACCGGTTAGCGACCCCGGTCGCGCGCTCCCGGCGGCCGTGCGGGCCGTCGGGAACCGCGGCTCCGGCCGCGCACACCGGGTTGCGTTTGCCCGGGACGCGGGGACCATGGAAGGGAGAACAGGGATTCGACGCCCGCCGAAGGCGCCCCGCCCCGGGGACGCGCGGCCCGGACCCGTACGGGGTCGGCCGGACCCCGGAGCCGTACGTCCCGTACGCGACACGGCAGTCGCCTCCGGCCGGCCCACGACGACAGAACGGTCCGGGGCCGCCCCGTCATGACCCGCCGCGCGACCGGAACGGCCGGCATCGACCGCACTCCCCCCAGGAGGCGCCATGACCGAACCCGACGACCCGCTCGGCTCCTGGACGGGCCGGCTGCTCCGACTCGGCGTCGGCATCTCACCCGATGACGCCCGGAGATTCGTGCACGACCTGTACGCGCAGGCCCAGTCCGACCTCGACGACGAGCGGGCGAAGGCCGACTTCGAACGGGAGGAGTGAACCCAGGCCGAGCCGTCGTCCCGCCGAAGGAACGGAGTTCCCCATGAGCGAGGCGGAAGCGTGGGGCGATGACGTCTACCAGCCCGACGGAAGCGAGATCCGGGAGGACGTCGGTCTCCTGGACTACGAGGACACCCTCGAAGGGCCGCCCGGCGACCCGTTCGACGAGGGGTACTCGCCCCCGGAACGGCCCCTCGGGGTCCAGCACACGGGGGTGACCGCGGCCGAACGGCAGCGTGGCGAAACCCTGGACGAACGCCTGGCGGAGGAGGAACCCGACGTCCTTCCCCCGGACGGCGACGGCCTCGGCGACACGACGGACACCGACGGGGAGCTCCTGGACGACCAGGTCGGAGGCCGGCGCGCGGGGCGTCTGATGGCCGAGGACGAGGGCACGGGCCCCGTCGGCTCGGAACTGAACGCCCGGGACCTCGGCCTGGCGGGCGGTGCCGCGTCCGCGGAGGAGGCCGCGATGCACATCGTCGAGGAGGAGTGACCTCCCCGCGGCACGACTCAGCTCGTCCCCGGATTGCGGACCGCGAGCAGCGCCGCGCCGATGTCCGCCGCCGCCCGTGGATCGGAGAGGGAACGGCCCGTCAACTCCTCCACGCGCCGCAGGCGGTAGCGCACGGTGTTGGGGTGGACGAACAGGCTGCGCGCGGCGGCGGCGGCCGAGCCCGCGGCGGCGAACCAGTGCTCCAGGGTGCGCAGCAGCCGGGACCGCTCCGCGGCCGGAAGGTCGAGCACCGGCCGGAGCACCACCTCCATCAGGTGCGCGGCCTCGGCCGGGGCGGCGGCGACGACCATGGCCAGCGGATCGTCGTCGAAGCGGGCCACGCCGGGCCCGGTGCCTTCGAGACCGGCCAGGGCGAGACGGGCGAAGCGCAGGGCCTGGGGCGTGTCCCGCAGCGACCGGAAGCGCGGACTGAAGCCCACGCGGGCGCGGGTCCGGCGGAGGATGCGCAGGCACGTCGTCTCCGCCGCCTCCGTGGGCAGGGCGATCAGGGCCAGCTGCTCGTCCGGCAGAAGCCTCCACGCCGAGGGCAGGTTCGCCTGGCGCAGCGCCGCCTCCGCACCGGTGAGCGGTTCCTCGCCGGGAGCGCCCGCCTTCGCGGCGGCGACCGCGTAGGGCCCGTGCTCGGGCAGCTCCAGTTCGCGGGCGGCCTCCCACAGCGTGCGGTCGGTGACGATGCCGGTGAACACCGCCTCCACCAGGGCGGAACGCCGTGCCTGCCCCTGGGACGTGAGTTCCGCGGCCGCCTCCCGGTAGGCCACCGCCACCGCCTCCGCGTACAGGCCGGACAACGCCCAGAACTCGGTCGACTCCGACAGCAGGAGCTCGTCGGAGACCTCGGGGCGGGCGCGGGCCTCGGCGAGGATCTCCGTCCACAGGAGCTGCGAGCCGATCCGGTACGCGTGCAGCGTGTCCGCCAGCGGGACCCCCTGCTCCGCGCGGAGCCGTCCCGTCTCACGGGCCGAACTCGCGTCGGGGGTGCCGCCGAGGCGGAGGTGGGTGAGGATGAGGTCCGCGTTGGCGGTGCAGGAACCGCGCAGTGAGTCCAGGGAGATCAGCGACTCGTCCTTGTACGCCTCGACGTCCGCGCGGATCCGCAGTGCCATCCGCTCGCCCAGTTCCGGCAGCCCTGCCTGAAGCGTCGCCGCCACACCCGAAAGGATCATCTCCGCAGCTTAACGCCCTCGCATTGTGGTGGGGGACAATCCAGGGCGTCGTGCGTTGTCGCCCCGGCCATAGGCCGCGACCGCACACGGCTGCAAGATGTCGACGATGTAAACATTCGGCGATTCCGTGTAACGGAGGCGAGTCATGCCCAATCTGGCAGGGTTCCTCGTGGAGACGGCGGGGCGACAGCCCGAGCGCCCGGCGCTGCGCCTGGGGGAGCAGGTCATCACCTACGCGGAGCTGGACGAGAGCAGCGCCCGCGCCGCCGCCCTGCTCAGGTCCGAGGGGGTACGGCCGGGGGACCGCGTCGCCCTGATGCTGCCGAACGTCCCCGAGTTCGTCGTGCTGTACTACGGCGTCCTGCGCGCCGGAGCGGTCGTCGTGCCGATGAACCCGCTCCTGAAGACCCGGGAGACGGAGTTCCACCTCGCCGACTCCGGTGCCGTGCGGCTCTTCGAATGGCACCAGGCGCCGGGCGAGGGCGCGCAGGGAGCGGCCGCCGCGGGCGTGCGGCACACGGCCGTCGAGCCCGCGGCCTTCGCCGCGACGCTGGCCCGGCACGAGCCGCTGCCCGAGGTCGCCGACACGGACGACGAGGACATGGCCGTCCTGCTGTACACCTCCGGCACCACCGGCCGTCCCAAGGGCGCGGTGCTCTCCCATGCCGGGCTCCGGCACAACACCGAGGTCAACAGCGTCCACATCCAGCGGATGACGCCGGAGGACGTGGTGGTCGGCTGTCTGCCGCTGTTCCACATCTTCGGGCAGATCTGCACCATGAGCGCGGCCGTCCGCAGCGGCGCCTCCCTCGTCATGATCCCGCGCTTCGACCCGGGTGCCGTCCTGGACGCCGTCGCCCGCGAACGGGCCACCGTCTTCGAGGGCGTGCCGACCATGTACGCGGCGCTGCTCCAGCACCCGTCCGAGGCGGACGTGTCGACGCTGCGGATGTGCATCTCCGGCGGCGCCTCGCTGCCGGTGGAGATCCTGCACGGCTTCGAGCGGCGCTTCGGCTGTCCCGTCCTGGAGGGCTTCGGCATGTCCGAGACCAGCCCGGTGGTCACCTTCAACCACCCCGACCGGCCGCGCAAGGCCGGCTCCATCGGCACCCCCATCCGGGACGTCGAGGTGCGGCTGCTCGACGACAGGGGCCAGGACGTGGCCCCCGGGGAGATCGGCGAACTCGCCGTCCGGGGACCCAACGTGATGAAGGGGTACTGGAACCGCCCGGAGGAGACGGAGGCGGCGATCCCCGACGGCTGGCTGCGCAGCGGCGACCTCGCCCGCGCCGACGAGGACGGCTACCTGTACGTCGTCGACCGCAAGAAGGACATGATCATCCGCGGCGGTTACAACGTCTACCCGCGCGAGATCGAGGAGGTCCTCCACGAGCACCCGGCCGTCGCCCTCGCCGCCGTCGTCGGCGTCCCGCACGCCGAACTGGGCGAGGAGGTCGCGGCCGCGGTCGTGCTCCGCCCGGGCGCGCAGGTCCTCCCCGGCGAGCTGCGGGAGTACGTCAGGGAACGCGTGGCGGCCTACAAGTACCCGCGCCGGGTGTGGCTGACGGACGCGCTGCCGCTGGGACCGAGCGGCAAGATCCTCAAGCGGGAGATCACCGTGCCGGTGGGGTGAGGGCCGTGCGCCGGGGGGGGGCGGCGGCCCCCCCCCGCCCGCCCCCCCCCCCCCCCCGCCGCGCCGGGCCCCCCCCCCCGCGGCGCGCCGCCGCGGCCCCGGGGGGCCCGGCCCCC
>NZ_JBIAMM010000012.1:0-136530 GCF_042874095.1 Streptomyces sp. NPDC004266 | reverse complement strand
CGCGGGCCGGGGGCGCGCGCGGCCCATCACCCCCCGCGGGCGCGCCCCCGGGGGGGGGGGGGGCGGCCGGCGGGGGGGGGGGCCCCCCCCCCCCCGGGCCCACGGCCGCGCCGCCGCGACGGACGTCCGGGGCCCGGTCCGTGCGTCAGTAGGGCGTCGCCGCGTTCTGCCGGGCCCAGAGCCGTTCGGCGTCCGAGCCGCCCGGCGGAGGCACGAGCCCGTTGATCATCCAGAGCTCCTCGCTGGTCTCGTCGACGTGGAACTCCCAGTGGAGACCGGCGTGCCGTTCCAGGTGGGGGCGCAGCATCTCCCTGATCCAGCGGGCGGTCCTGCGCCTGCCGTCCTCGTCGGGGTTGCGCCGGGCGATGTGGTCGACGGTGATGCGGACCCCGGCCGGGACGGGTTCCCCGCCGACGTGGAAGTCCTCGGGCCGGAGCTCGTGGAAGAGCGTGACCACGTAGAAGCGGGGCAGGCCCGCCTTCTCGTAGTGGTCCGCGACGGTCGAGGCGAGCCGGTGCTTCTCCTCGGGGGAGAAGATCCCGGGCGTGTGGTGAACGGTCCACAGGGGCATGGCGGTTCGTCGCTCCTTCGTGAGGGGTTCAGTCGGCGGCCGGGAAGGCCAGGTGTTCCACGGGACCGGAGAGCGCGGCCTTCACGGCGACGCTGACGTCGTCGGCGAGCACCTCCACCTCCCCGGCCTCCAGCCCGTCGACGATCCGCGCGGCCACGTCGGCGGGCTTCGCCTTGCTCCGCTCCAGGGCGGAGACCATCTCCGTGTCGATGAATCCGGCGTGCACGCCGAGGACGTGCGTGTGCTGCGGCGCGAGTTCGAGCCGGAGCGAGTTCGTGAGGGACCAGGCCGCCGCCTTGGAGGCGCCGTACGCTCCGGCGCCCGCCAGCCACGACAGTACGGAGTGCATGTTCACCAGCGCTCCGCCGCCGTTCGCGGCGAGGACCGGCGCGAACGCCCGCGCCACCCGCAGCGGGCCGAAGACGTTCACGTCGAAGGTCTCGGCCGCCCGCTCGACGTCACCGGTGAGCAGGGGGGCGGGGAGCAGGACCCCGGCGTTGTTGAACACGATCTCGGCGTCCGCGGCGAGCTCGGCCAGGGCGGCGACCGACTCCTCCGAGCGGACCTCCAGCGGGACGGTCACCACCCGGGGGCGCCCGTCGACGTGCGCGGAGCGGGCGGTGGAGTACACCTTGCTCGCCCCGCGTTCCAGCACCTCGTCCACCAGCGCGGCTCCCAGCCCCCGCCGTCCGCCGGTCACCACCACCACCTTGCCCGTCACCGCGACCACGGCACTCACTTCCCATCTGGATAACGACCTCGTTAGTCAGATGCAAGCACGTCAAGGCTGGGTAACGCAAGCATTAGTTACAATGAGCGGGTGGCGATGAGGTTCGAGAAGCGATTGAGCGACCGGGACGCGTGGTCGATCGGCGACGGGTGCTCGGCCGGCCGGGTGCTCGACCTGCTCAGCACCCGGACGGTCTTCATGGTCGTGCGGGAGTGCTTCTACGGCACGACCAGGTTCGAGGACTTCGTGACGAGGATCGGCACCTCCGCGCCCTCGGTCTCCCGCGCGCTCAAGCAGCTGGAGGCCGCCGGGGTCGTGGAGCGCACCCCCTACCAGGAGCCCGGGAAGCGGGCGCGCGACGAGTACCGGCTGACCGGGGCCGGCGAGGACCTGCTGCCGGTCTTCCTGTCGCTGATCCGGTGGGGCGACACGTATCTGCAGGACGGCCGTCCGCCGCTGGCCTTCGTCGAGGCCGGGAGCGGCCGCCCGCTGAGCGTGCGCGTGACGGCCGACCCGGCACCGGATCCGTCCTCCGACGACATCGAGGTCCGCGTGCACCCCGACCGGCGCCGCGACTGACGCGCCCGCACCGGCCCGCTCTCCCGGGTGCGGGAGGCCGGCGCGGAGCGGGAAGGCGCGTGCGGCTCAGTCCACGCGCCTGCCGCCCTGGAGGTGGAGCGAGCGCAGGGCCGCCTCCAGGGCGAACCGGTGGTCGGGGTCGAGGAGCCGGTCGCCGAAGTGGTTGTCCAGGTTCCGCAGGCGGTAGCGCACCGTCTGGGCGTGCACGCCCAGCATCTCGCCGACCTGTTCGGCGGGGGCCCGCGTGGAGACGTGCACCCGCAGGGTCTCGACCAGCCGCTCGCGCCGGGTGCCGGACAGTCCGTCGAGCGGGGCCAGTTCGCGCGCGGCCAGATGGGCCGTGAGGGCCGGATCGGACAACAGCCACAACGTTGTCAGGTGCTCCTCGCAGTACACGAGGGGAGCGTCCGCCACGATGCCGTCGTCGATGAGCTGCAGGACGCGCCGCGCCCAGCGGATGGAGTGCGCCGCCTGCGCCGGCGGCACGGTCAGACCGACGACGGCGGGGGTGCCGGCCAGTGCGGAGTCGAGCATCGTGAGGCGCTGCGCGGTGAGCGGGCCGGGGATGAGCAGATGAGGCTCGGGGAGGCTGAGGTCGGCCAGGACGTCCCGGTCGAGGCCCGCCTGGACGAGTTCGGCGACCGGCGGCCGGAGGGCCACCAGGGTGCACTCGGCGGGGAGTTGCCAGGAGGCCTCCTGGCACAGCTCGGCGATGGTCGCCCGGGGCAGCGGCGGGCCGGCGACGACCAGGTGGAGCAGCTGTCTGCGCAGCGCCGCCACATCGGACACGGCACGCGCCTGGACCATGAGGTAGCCCTCGCGGGAGAGGGCCTCCAGTTCGTCGACGTAGGCGAAGAGGGCGTCCGCGAAGGCCAGGATCAGGGTGGGGGAGAGGTTGTACGTGCGCCCGATGCTCTTGGCCCTGCGTAACGCGATGCGCGCGCCGAGGCGGTAGGCGCCTTGCAGGGTGTCGAGGTCCCGGCCCTCGTAGGCCTCCACCCGGCCGAACTTGCGGATCAGCTCGTCCCGGAGGGCCGAGTTCCGCCCGGGGTCCGCGACCCGCTCCACGAAGGCCGCGAGCGCCTGCTCCACGCCCTGGCGGATCGCGTCCGAGTGGGGCCCCTTGAAGAGGTGGGCGTACACGGGATAGGTCCGCTGGACCTCCACACCGATCTCCTTGATGAGGCCCGGGATCTCCGGTCTCATCAGGGCGGCGAACTCCCTGGGGAGCGGGTCGAGCGGCTCGCCGATGTTCGATGACTGTGCGGTTGCGGGCATGACCGATCCCTTGCTCTCCTGCGCGACCGGTGGGGAGCGGCGGTGCGGCGCCCACCGTGGAGGGTGGGCGCCGCCTCGGCCGTCAGGTGCGTACCAACGGGGACTGCTGAAGCTAAATCAACTGCTGTGTGCTGTACACAATTTGCGCAAGAGTTGGCGCCCCGGGGGCCCGTGTGCCGCCCGAGTAGGCCGGGAATCGCCCCTGGGTGGCCGTTACCTGACGGCCGAGTGCCAGTTCCGCGAGAACACCTTTCCGGCGTCGGGGGCGATGACCCCGGGGGCGTAGAGACCGGTCAGGTAGGTCTGGGTGTTGTCGAGGGTGATGCTGTTCCTGCCGGAGGCGGCGGGCAGCCCGGTCTTGAGGTTGACCGCGCCGTTGACGAGGCCGAGGCCGAGTCCGCAGCCGCTGGCGCCGGGGACGGCGAAGGTCTTGTCGACCTGGGTGGAGCCGAGGATGTTCAGACGGCTCATGTCGCCCTCCTCGTTCGGGGAGCCGTCGCCGTCGTAGCGCTCGACGGAGAAGTCGGGGGACGTGAGGTTGCTCGGGCGCAGCACGATCGGGTTGGACTTCGTGCCGATGTAGCAGTTGCTGCCGAGGAAGGGGTTCTGGAGGTGGATGCGGACCGGGATCCTCACGATCGGCATGTCCGTGAGGACGCCCGCGATCTGGTCGAACTCCGAGGGCGTGCCGACCGATTCCACGGTGGCGGTGATCCTGTTGAGGTCGGCGTCCGACAGCTGCCGGCAGATGTCGGTGATGAAGGGGATGTCGCTCGGACACATCAGGCCGAGCAGGCCGCCGGGCACGGTGGCGGAGTCCGCGATGAGCGAGCCGGCGGGCGGGGGGACGACGGTGTTGGTGCCGTCGGCGTTCTGGACCACCGCGATCTGGAGGTTCGTCCTGCCGGTGACGACGGTCGTGTTGCCGAGCTTGATGGAGCCGCCGGCGGAGGAGGACGACACGCACTGCGGTGCCTTGTCGAGGCCGTCGGCGGCGAGTATCGCGGGGGCGTCGACGGGGCAGCGGTCGAACGGGGCCCAGGCGCCGTTCAGCCGAGGAGCGGCCGCGGTCGCCGTGCCGAGGGAGACGAAGGCACCGAGCGCGGTCAGCGCGGACAGGGTGGCGAGTCTCGTGCGGGAGGAGACGAGGGACATGGCGGATGCCTTCCGTGGGGGAGGGGAGGGGGACAGGGCGGGTCGGTTCAGCGCTCGGGCCTGGGGACCACGTACGGCTGGCGGTCCTCGGTGCACTGGCCCTCGGTGGGCACGTCGACGCCCACGGCGCAGGTCTGACCCTGGATCTGCTTGATGTGGTTGCCGGGGCCGGAGATGGACGCGGTGAGGAGCCGGTCGAGGTTCTCGCCGCCGGCGCCGCAGCCCTTGAAGGCGGGGATGGTCACCTCGCCGGTGAGCGGGCCGCCGCCGGTGAGGAGGTAGCCGGTCGCGTCCGTGCCGTTGATGAGCTGTCCCTTGCCCAGGAGCACGAGGTGGTCCCCGGGGTGCTTGACGGGATCGGGCTCGGGGGAGGTGAGCGGCTTCTCGGTGCGGCAGTCGGGCCCGACGTCGAGCCGGGTGCCGTTCACCCGGACGTCGAGGACGCGCAGGACGAAGCGGGCGCGGACGTAGGTGTCGGAGAGGTTGTCGGGGAAGACCAGGAGGACGTCCGAGTCGACGGTCAGGGGCCCCGTCTGCTCCAGGACCATGGTGGCCGTGGCCGGCGCGAAGCCGAACGTCAGGAAGGTGGCCTTGAACGGCGGGGTCTGCTTGCGCCCCTGGTAGGAGAGGTGTCCCGTCGACGGGGTGAGGAGGTGCATGCTTCCGTCCGGCTGGATCACGAACTCCGGCTGGCCCTGCTCGATCAGGACGCAGGACACCGGAATGACGTTGGCGCCGTTCAGCTTCCGTACGTTGGAGTAGCCGGTGATGTACGCCGACAGGGACGTGGGGGTCGGGTTCTCCGTCACGCAGGGCGGTGCGGCCGGCCGGCCCGCCGGGGCACCGGGTGCGCCCTCGCCGGTCACCGTCGGGCCCCTGCCCCCGTCCGCCCGCTGCCCGATCCGCGGGCCTGTCGGGGCGCGGCCCGTCCCCTCCGCCGTCCCCGGCCTCACCGGGACCGTCCGCCCGGCGGGGGAGGACGGCGTGGACGAGGGGGAGGAGGGGGAGGCGGAAGGGGCGGACGGCGACGCGGGAGGAGTGCTCGGTCCCCCCGTGCCCGGACCGGCGCCGACCGGGACGGTGGCGAACGGCGTCCGGCCCTCCGCGTCCTGACCGGGGACGCAGGTGACGGAGAGGGGGGCGGGGTCGGTGGGCGCGCCGTCGGCCGGGCCCGGGGCGAGATCGAGGGTGAGGCCCGCGGCGGTGAGGGTCAGATCACCGGCGGTGTCCGTCGTCAGGGTCGGCACGTCGCCGGTCGTGGTGAGCACGAGAGGCCCCTCGGCGGGGACGTCGAGGGACTGCGCCGTACCGCTCCACGTGGCCTGCGCGCGCCGCTCGTTCTGGGCCACGTCGACCGTGAGCCGGGTTTCGGCCCGTACGGTGGAGCCCGGAGACGCGGTGAGGCCGGGCACGGCCGGGAGTTCCACCGTCGTGGTGACGTCGGTGGGCCTGATCTCCTCTCCGGGGGCCGCCCGGTCGGGGAAGGCCGCCGTGATCCGTACCGTCGCGGGCTGCTGTCCCGAGGGCAGGGCGCAGACGTAGGGCAGCGCGGTGTCGACCTTCAGCGTCCCGACGGCGACGGCCGCCGCCGGGAGCAGGGGGGCGAGCGCCACGAACGCGGCGATCGTCGCGCCGCGCGCGCGGCTACGCGAAGGTCGAGGGGTGGGCCCGGGGCCTCTCATCTGTTGCTCCGCTCGGGTCGTCGTTCGTGTGCCGACGGGGGAAAGGGGCCGGCGAAGGGCGTGCACAGGCCCGCGTCCGCCCGGCCGGGGTCGCCGGCCGGACGGACGCGGGTTCCTGCGTCCTTACGGGTTGGAACCGACGATCGTCGGGATGGCGGTGCCCACCTTGAAGAGGTACGTGCCCTTGAAGGTGGGCTTGGCGCCGACCGGGACGGCCGAGCCGCAGCCGCTCGACGAGACGACGGTGAGCTCGCCCGCGACGCTGTTGACGGCGAGCGCGCCCGTCGAGTTGGTGTACGTGCCGGACGCCTTGCCCGTCACGCGGAAGACGCAGGCGCCGACGGTCACCGTGGCGTCGACGTTGCCGACGTAGCCCTTGGTGACGCCGGTCGAGGCGGTGTAGTCCTGCGCCACGATCGTCCAGGGGGTGGTCGGGACCGCGGTCACGGGGCCCAGCACGCTGGTGCAGGGCGCCCCGCTGGCGCCGAAGGCGATGGAGTTGATGGTGCCGACGGTCGCCGGGTTGCCGGTGGTGCTCTGCCCCGTGCCCGCACCGTTCGACTTCGTACACGTCATGGCGATGCCGTTGACGCTGAGGACGATGTTCCCGCTGTTGACCGCGGTGATGCTGGCCGGGGACGGGCTGACGGTCCAGACCGTGGACGGCACCGCCGACGCGGGGCTCACGGCCAGGGCGAACGCGGCCGAGGCGGTTCCGGCGACGACGGCGAGGTTTCTGATCGGCTTCTTCATGGCTCTGGGACTCTCCTTGGGGATTGACCGGCAGAGGGTGGCCGCGGTGGGGGTCGAGCGGCCGGCGGCCCGATGTTTCCCGGCCGCGAAACCAGACGTTACTTGCGGGAAACTTAGCTGAACAATGGCGCAGCCCATGATTCTTTGAAGAGCTCGAATTGCCTGTCAAGTGGGTGAGCGATGGCGCGAATCCCCTTGGTTCCGGGGTGCGTAATGTCGACATTTATGATCGATCGGACAAGCCTGGGCGGTGGATTGGCGCGCCATGCTCCCTTGTGTCCCCGACGGATTGGCCCTTTGCTCTCGGCGGTGACAGGTCGACGGCTGCGACTGTCTCCCGTCTGACAAATATCCAGACGTCTGATTTCGGCCCGCGAAAACTCTGATTCCGGTATTGCCGGGAGAGGTTACTCGGCCGTAACGTTCCCCGGGCCGACGCCCGATCGCAGGTCGACGCGGCAATCTGTCTCCGCGGAGACAAAAGCCGGCACCGGCTTTGTCTTCGCGGTGACAACTGCCGGAGCGGATCAAGGATTTTGCGCCACACCTATTGTCCGGGTGATCCGCACCGGTTTACCGTGCGCCCGCGGCGCACGCCCCGACGCACGCTTGCTGGAGGTGGGATGGGAATCGAAGTAGTCGTTGAGGGGCTGACCATGTCCTTCGGCAAGCAGAACATCTGGCAGGACGTGTCGCTGACCCTGCCGGCCGGAGAGGTCAGCGTGATGCTCGGCCCTTCCGGTACCGGGAAGACCGTCTTCCTGAAATCGCTCATCGGACTGCTGAAGCCCCAACAGGGCCGTGTCCTCATCAATGGGGTCGACATGGTCAGCAGCCCCGAACGGGACATCTACGAGACCCGGAAACTCTTCGGCCTCATGTTCCAGGACGGCGCCCTCTTCGGCTCCATGACCCTCTTCGACAACATCGCCTTCCCCCTGCGCGAGCACACCCGCAAACGGGAGTCGGAGATCCGTCGCATCGTCATGGAACGGATCGAACTCGTCGGCCTGCTCGGCGCGGAGGACAAGCTGCCGGGCGAGATCAGCGGCGGCATGCGCAAACGCGCCGGACTGGCCCGAGCGCTCGTGCTCGACCCCCAGATCGTCCTGTGTGACGAACCGGACTCCGGACTCGACCCCGTCCGCACCGCCTACCTGTCCCAGCTGCTGATCGACCTCAACGCCCGGATCGACGCGACGATGCTGATCGTCACCCACAACCTCGACATCGCCGCCACCGTCCCCGACAACATGGGGATGTTCTTCCGGCGCAGGCTCGTCACCTTCGGCCCCCGAGAGGTCCTCCTCACCAGCGACGAACCCGTCGTCACCCAGTTCCTCGCCGGCCGCCGCGAAGGCCCCATCGGCATGTCCGAGGAGAAGGACGCCGCGCTCCTCGCCGCGGAGGCGGCCGGACCCGCCGGTCACCCGCCAGGGCCCCGCGACATCGTCCCGCAGCTGGAACCCTCACCCGGCCTGCCGCCCCGCGCGGCCGTCACCCGACGGCGCGAGCGCGTCCTCGGCATGCTCGACCAGCTGCCGCCCGCCGCCCGCGCCGCCATCCGCGACACCTACGCGCGCGGCGCCACGGCGCCCACCCTGACCATGCCGACCACCGGGAGCGGCTCGTGATCGCCGGCGCGCTGCGGCAGACCGGCCGCCTCTTCGCCCTCGCCGCCGAGGTCAGCCGCGCCGTCTTCCGGAGGCCCTTCCAGTTCCGGGAGTTCGTCGAGCAGTTCTGGTTCGTCGCGAGCGTCACCATCCTCCCGGCCGCGCTCGTCTCCATCCCGTTCGGCGCCGTCATCGCCCTCCAGGTCGGCTCCCTCACCCAGCAGCTGGGCGCCCAGTCGTTCACCGGCGGAGCCAGCGTCCTCGCCGTCATCCAGCAGGCCAGCCCCCTCATCGTGGCCCTCCTGATCGCCGGCGCCGGCGGCTCCGCCATCTGCGCCGACCTCGGCTCCCGCAAGATCAGGGAAGAGCTCGACGCGATGGAGGTCATGGGAGTCTCGCCCGTCCAGCGCCTGGTCGTCCCGCGCGTCCTCGCCACCATGGCGGTCGCCGTGCTCCTCAACGGAATGGTCTCCGTCGTCGGCACCCTCGGCGGCTACTTCTTCAACATCGTCCTCCAGGGCGGCACCCCCGGCGCGTACCTCTCCAGCTTCTCCGCCCTCGCCCAGCTGCCCGACCTCTACATCAGCGAACTCAAGGCCCTGATCTTCGGGTTCATCGCCGGCATCGTCGCCGCCTACCGCGGCCTCAACCCCCGCGGCGGGCCCAAGGGCGTCGGCGACGCCGTCAACCAGTCCGTCGTCATCACCTTCATGCTGCTGTTCTTCGTGAACATGGTCCTGACGGGCATCTACCTGCAGATCGTCCCGCCGAAGGGAGGCTGACGGCGATGGCCTCCCCGTTCGTCTGGCTCGACCGCTCCGGCGACCAGCTCCTCTTCTACGTCAGGGCCCTCCTCTGGATCCCGCGCACGCTGCGCCGCTACCTCAAGGAGGTGCAACGGCTGCTCGCCGAGGTCGCCTTCGGCTCCGGCGGCCTCGGCGTCATCGGCGGCACCATCGGCGTCATGATCGCGATGACGCTGTTCACCGGCACCGTCGTCGGCCTCCAGGGCCACGCGGCCCTCGAACAGATCGGCACCGCCGCCTTCACCGGCTTCGTGTCCGCCTACTTCAACACCCGCGAGATCGCCCCGCTCGTCGCCGGACTCGCCCTCTCCGCGACCGTCGGCGCCGGATTCACCGCCCAACTCGGCGCCATGCGCATCAACGAGGAGGTCGACGCCCTCGAAGGCATGGGCATCCGCTCCATGCCGTACCTCGTCACCACCCGCATCATCGCGGGCGTCGTCGCCATCGTCCCGCTCTACGCGGTCGGCCTGCTCTCCTCCTACCTGGCCTCCCGCTACGTCACGGTCCTCTTCAACGGCCAGTCGCAGGGGACCTACGACCACTACTTCAACCTCTTCCTGTCACCGACGGACGTCCTCCTCTCGGTGCTGAAAGTGCTGATCTTCAGCGTGATGGTGATCATCGCCCACTGCTACTACGGCTTCCGCGCCTCCGGCGGACCCGCGGGCGTCGGCATCGCCGTCGGCCGCTCCGTACGCAACGCCATCGTGCTGATCAGCGTCACCGACTTCTTCCTGTCGCTGGCCCTCTGGGGCGCGACCACGACCGTGAAGGTGGCGGGGTGAGATGAACGACTCAACGGCCGAGATCCTGCGCCGCCGGTTCGCCGGCGTCGTCTTCCTCCTTGTACCCGTCCTGCTCGCCTCGCTGGCGGTCGCCGTCTACGACAAACGCTTCACCGACTCCGACCCGATCACCGTCGAGACCGGCAGCGTCGGCAACGAGATGCACCTCGGGGCCGAGGTGAAACTGCGCGGCGTCGTCGTCGGCGAGGTCCGCGCCATCGACGCCGTCGACGGCGGGGCCCGGCTCACCCTCGCCATGCGGCCCGGGACCCTGCGCCACGTCCCCTCCGACGTCCGCGCCCAGATGCTGCCCACGACCCTCTTCGGCGAGCGGTTCGTCGCCCTCGTACCCCCGGGAAACCCCTCCGCGCGACCGCTCGGCCCCGGCGACGTCATCCCGGAGGACCGGTCGAGCAACGCCGTGGAGCTCCAGCAGGTCCTCGACAACGTCCTGCCCCTGCTCACCGCCGTCCAGCCGCAGAAGCTGTCGGCGACCCTGTCCGCCGTCTCCCGCGCCCTGGAGGGACGCGGCGACAAGCTCGGCGAGACCCTCGCCCGACTCGACGCCCACCTGCGCGAGTTCAACCCCCACCTGCCCGCCCTCACCCGCGACCTGAAAGAACTCGTGAAGGTCAGCCACCTCTACGCGGACGCCGCCCCGGACATCGTCACCGCGCTCACCGACTTCACCACCACCAGTCGCACCCTCGCCGAGAAGGAGGGCGCGCTGGCCGGCACCTTCGGCGCCACCACCCGGACGGCCCAGGACCTGACCGCGTTCCTCCGGCAGAACAAGGACAACATCATCCGGCTCAGCGCCACCGGCAGGCCCACCCTGGAACTGCTCGCCGAGTACTCCCCGTCCTTCCCCTGCACCCTGCGCACCCTCGCCCAGTTCGTGCCCGCGATGGACAAGGCGCTCGGCAAGGGCACCGACCAGCCCGGCCTGCACGTCGAGGTGACCACCGTCCCCTCCCGCGGCGCCTACGTCCCCGGCCGCGACACGCCCTCGTACGGCTCCGGCGGCGGCCCGCACTGCTACCCCGTGCCCTACCTCGGCGTCCCCGCCGCCCCCGCCGCACGGGCGTCCGCCGCGGCCGACCAGGACCTCGGCCCCGCCAACTCCCCGCAGGAGAACGACCTCGTCAACGAACTGCTCGCCCCCGCGGCGAAGAAGCGGCCCGGCGACCTGCCGGACTGGAGCAGCCTGCTCGCCGGCCCCGCGTTCCGCGGCGCGGAGGTGACCCTCCGATGACGACACGACCCGGCCACACGCGCCGGCGCGGCCTGACCGGGACCGTGCTGAAGTCCCTCGCGTTCGTCCTGGTCACCGCCCTCGCCACCACCGTCCTCGGCTTCAGCATCGCCAACACCGGCGTCGGCGCCGAAACCCGCTCGTACAAGGCGCTGTTCACCGACGTCACCGGGCTCGTCGAGGGCGACTCCGTGCGCATCGCCGGAGTGAAGGTGGGCGAGGTGACCGACGTGCGCGTCGTCGAGCGGCGCACCGCCCAGGTCACCTTCACGGTCCGCGAGGACCGCTCCCTGCCCCGGTCGGCGACCGCCGCCGTCAAGTACCTCAACATGGTCGGGCAGCGGTACGTCTCCCTCGGCCGGGGCACCGGCGACCTGACCGGCACCCTGGGCCCCGGAGAGACCATCCCGCTCGACCGCACCACACCCGCACTCGACCTGACCCTGCTCTTCAACGGCTTCAAGCCGCTGTTCGAGGGACTCTCGCCCGCGGACGTCAACGACCTCGCCGGCTCCCTCGTCCAGGTCCTCCAGGGCGAGAGCGGAACCGTCGACAGCCTCCTGCGGCACATCGGCTCCCTCACCAGGACCGTCGCCGCCAAGGACAAGGTCGTCGGGGAGGTCGTCACCCACCTCAACACCGTCCTGACCACCCTCAACAACCGCGAGGCCGCCTTCGGGGACCTCGTCGTCACCCTCCAGAAGCTCGTCACCGGCTTCAACACCGACCGCAAACCCCTCGGCGAGGCGGTCAAGGCCATCGGAGACCTCACCACGACGACCGCCGGCCTCCTCCAGGAGGGGCGCGCCCCCCTCAAGAAGGACATCCGCGAGCTGGGCCGGCTCTCGGGCACCCTCGGCGACCACACCCCCGCCATCGAGTCCTTCCTCGCCCACACCCCCGGCAAGATGACGGCCCTCGCCCGGCTCTCCTCGTACGGATCGTGGTTCAACCTCTACCTCTGCGAGGCGCGCGTGAGCGGCGTGGGCACCTCCGACGGCTCCGAGCCGCCGACCGGCATCGCCGTGACCGAGACGAGGTGCCGCGGATGAGCCCGCGCCCCCGGCTGAAGCCGGTCAAGGAGCGCAGTCCCGTCGCCGTCGCCCTCGTCGGACTGCTGGTCCTCGCCCTCATGGCCGTCCTCGCGTACAACGTGGAACGGCTCCCGCTCGTCGGCGGCGACACCGCCTACAGCGCCGACTTCACCGAGGCCGCCGGACTCGACGCCGGCGACGAGGTCCGCATCGCGGGGGTCAAGGTCGGCAAGGTCACCGACGTCGCCCTCGACGGGCCCAAGGTCAAGGTGACCTTCGAGGTCGGCGACGCCTGGATCGGCGACCGGTCGACCGCCGCCATCGCCATCAAGACCCTCCTCGGCGAGAAGTACCTGGCGCTCGACCCGCTGGGCTCCGCACCCCAGGACCCGGGAACCAGCATCCCGCAGTCCCGCACCACCTCCCCGTACGACGTCACCCAGGCCTTCCAGGACCTCAGCGGCACCGTCGACGCCATCGACACCGAGAAGCTCGCGGAGAGCTTCCGGACGATCTCCGACACCTTCAAGGACTCCCCGCCGCACGTACGCAACGCCGCCACCGGCCTCTCCGAGCTGTCGAAGTCCGTCTCCAAGCGCGACACCCAGCTCGCCCGGCTCCTGGAGAACAGCAGGAAGTTCACCAAGACCCTCCAGGACAAGAAGTCCAGCTTCGAGATCCTCCTGGAGGACGGCGGCTCGCTCCTCGGCGAGCTCAAGAAGCGCCGCGAGGCCATCCGCGCCCTGCTCAAGGGGAGCCGGGACCTCGGCACCGAACTCAGCGGCATCGTCGGCGACAACGACCGGCAGCTCGGCCCCACCCTGAAGGCCCTCAGCCGCGTCACCGGCGTCCTGGAGAAGAACAGCGGCCAGCTCGACAAGACGCTCGCGCTCATCGGCCCCTACTACCGGCTCGTCGGCAACACCCTCGGCAGCGGCCGCTGGTTCGACAGCTACCTGTGCGGCGTGGTGCCCCGCACCTATCTGCCCGAGGCCTCGCAGCCCAGGACCGGATGCCTCCCGCCGAAACAGACGGCGACGGCCAAGGGGAGCGGTGAACGATGACCAAGCCCAGAAGACCCCTCGTCGCCGGGCTCGCCCTCGCGGTGCTCGCGGCCTGCGGCCTCGTCGCCGTCGGCGCCCTCGACGACGACGGCATCCGCGTCACCGCCTGGTTCGACCGGGCCGTCGGCATCTACGCCGGATCCGACCTGCGCGTCCTCGGCGTCCGCGTCGGAGAGGTGGAGTCCGTGGAGCCGCAGGGCACCCGGGTGCGCGTCGAACTCCGCCTCGACGAAGGCGTACGCGTCCCCGCGGACGCACGGGCCCTCGTCGTCGCCCCGAGCATCGTCGCCGACCGGTACGTCCAGCTCACCCCCGCCTACAGCACCGGCCCCGCCCTCGCCGACGGCGCCCAGCTGCCCGCGTCCCGCAACCGCACCCCCGTCGAGATCGACCAGCTCTACGACTCGATCGCCGAACTGAGCAAGGCACTCGGCCCCGACGGCGCCAACTCCGCCGGAGCCCTCTCCGAGCTCCTGGACACCGGAGCGAAGAACCTCAAGGGCAACGGCACGGCCATCGGCACCTCCATCGAACAGTTCGGCAAGGCCGCCAAGACCCTCGACGGCAGCAGCGAGGACCTGTTCACCACCCTCGGGCAGCTCCAGACCTTCACCACCATGCTGAAGAAGAAGGACGGCGACGTCCGCACCGCACAGGAACGCCTCGACGAGGTCGTCGGCTACTTCGCCGAGAACAAGGACGACCTCGCCGGCGCGCTCGCGGAACTCGGCAAGGCCCTCGCCCAGGTCAAGACCTTCATCAAGGACAACCGCGGCGAGCTGAAGAAGAACGTCGACCGGCTCGTGCCCCTCACCCAGACCCTCGTCGACCAGCGGGCCTCCCTCGCGGAGGCGCTCGACGTCGCCCCGCTCGCCGCCGGCAACGTCGTCAACGTCTACAACAAGGACACCCGCACCCTCGACGGCCGCGCCAACCTCAACGAGATCAGCATGGGCGGCCCCCTGCTCCCGCTGCCGGTGACCGGCGGCTCCTCCTCCCCGGCCGACACCCGAGAGGGGCAGCGATGAACCGGGACACCCCGCCCTCCCGCAAGGCCCTCGGCGCCGGAGCCGTCGGAGCGGTCGCGCTCGGCCTCGGACTCGCCGTCGTGCTCGGCGCGGTCCCCGCGAGCCCCGTCCGGTTCGACGGCATCGAGGACCTCCCGCTGCCCGGCGGCGCCGACCTCGGCTCCCACCCCTACACGGTCACCGCCGAGATCGACGACGTCCTCAGCCTCGTGCCCCAGTCCGCGGTCAAGGTCGACGACGTCGCCGTCGGCCGCGTCACCGCCATCGAGCTGGGGGCCGACCACTGGTCCGCCCGCGTCACCCTGAAGATCAACGGCGACGTCCGGCTCCCCGCCGACGCCGGTGCCCGCCTGGAACAGTCCAGCCTCCTGGGCGAGAAGTACATCCAGCTCGTCGCCCCCCGGAAGGACAGCGGCGGACGCCTCACCGACGGCAGCGTCATCCCGCTCGCGCGCACCAACCGCAACACGGAGGTCGAGGAGGTGTTCGGCGCGCTGTCCCTGCTGCTCAACGGCGGCGGCGTCAACCAGCTCAAGACCATCACCCGGGAACTCGACGCGGCGCTCGGCGGACGCGAACCCGAGGTCCGCTCGATGCTCGACCGCGTCAACACCCTGGTCACGAACCTGGACGCGCACCGCGGCGACATCACCCGCGCCCTCGACGGGGTCAACCGGCTCTCCGCCACCCTCGCCGGACGCAAGAAGGACGTCGACACCGTCCTCACCGGCCTCTCGCCCGGCCTGAAGACCCTGGAGAACCAGCGGGGCTCCCTGCTCACCATGCTGCGCGCCCTGGACACCCTGTCCGGAGTCGCCGTCAGCACCGTCGACGCGAGCAAGAAGGACATGGTCGCCGACCTCAAGGCCCTCGCCCCGACGATGAAGGCACTCGCGGACGCCGGCGCCGACCTGCCCGAATCGCTCCAGGTGCTCCTCACGTATCCCTTCACCGACGAGGTCACGCGCGGCATCAAGGGCGACTACCTCAACACCTATCTGCACCTCGCCGCCGCCCCCGGGACCGAGGTGATCCCACCCCTCATCCCCAGGACCGAACCCACCCCGACCCCCTCCCCGTCGACCCCGGACCCGGCTCCCGACCCGGCCTCGCGCGACCGGGAGGGAACGGACCGCGGCACCCGGAGCCCGCGGTCGGCGCTGCCCCTGCCCCCGGTCACCGCGACGGCGCCCACCACCACACCCAAGGACGGAGGCGAGAAGCCGTGATCACCCGCACCGTACGGCTGAAGAACCTCGCGTTCCTCGTCATCGCCGTACTCGTCCTCGGCTTCGTCGGCGTCCGCTACGCCGACCTCGGCCGCTACGCCGGCGTCGCCGACCACTACACCGTCCGCGTCCACCTCGCCCGTACGGGAGGGCTGTTCACCCACTCCGACGTCACCTACCGCGGCGTCTCCGTCGGCCGCGTCGGAGCCATCGACCTCACCGCCGACGGAGTCGTCGCCGAACTGCGCATCAAGAACTCGGCGCCCCTCATCCCCGCCGACGCGCGAGCCGTCGTCGCGGGCCTCTCCGCCGTCGGCGAACAGTACATCGACCTGCGGCCCGAGAGCGACGGCGGACCCTACCTCGCCGACGGCGCCCGCATCGAACAGGCCGACACCGAGGTGCCGGCCCCCGTCACCGACGTCCTCGCGAGCGTGAACGACCTCACCCGCTCCGTACCCCTGGACTCCCTGCGCACGGTCGTCGACGAACTCGGCAAGGCCTTCGAGGGACACGACGACGACCTCCAGGCCCTCCTCGACAACGGCAGCAGGTTCGTCCAGGCCGCCGACCGCTCCCTGCCGGCCACGACCCGGCTCATCGACGACGGCGAGACCGTCCTGCGCACCCAGGCCGACGAGAGCCGCGCCATCCGGGACTTCGCCACCGGCGCCCGCGACCTCGCCGCCACCCTCAAGAGCTCCGACGCCGACCTGCGCCGCCTCCTCGCCGTCACACCCGACGCGACCGGCCAGGTCAGCGGCCTCCTGCGCGACCTCGACCCCAGCCTCGGCGTCGTCCTCGCCAACCTCCTCACCACCTCGGAGATCGCCGTCACCCGACAGCGCGGCACGGAGGAACTCCTCGTCAAGTTCCCGGCGGCCGTCTCGGCGGGAGCCACCACCGTCGACGGAGGACACGTGAACTTCGGCATGGCCGTCACCTTCTTCAAACCACTGCCCTGCACCTCCGGATACGGCGGGACGCGCTACCGCAACGGACTCGACCTGGGGACCGCGCCCGCCCTCAACACCGGCGCCTCCTGCACCTCCCCGGCCTCCACCGGGATCAACGTCCGCGGCTCGGCCCACGCCCCCCGGGGCGGCGGGGTGCCCACCCCGGCCCGGCCCGGCTCCCTGCCCTCCGGCAGCGCGCGCGCCACGCCCGGCGCGCAGCCGGACCTGCCCGGCGCGCTCGCGCTGCCCGGCCGGACCGGCGGCCCGACGGACATGGCCGGACTCCTCGGACTCGGCACGGGGAGGGCGCGATGAGGCGCGCGAAAGCCCTGGGCGTCGGCGCCCTCGTCGTCGCCCTCGGTTTCTGCGGGACCGGCGCCTGGGCCTACGCCCAGGCCCGCACCGACGAGGAGCTCGCCTTCAGCCGGGAACGCGACACCGCGCTCGCCGAGGGCCGCAGCCGCCTCACCGTCCTGAACACGCTCGACGCCTCGACCCTCGAACGCGCCGAAGCGGGCATCCGGGCCTGGCGCGACGCCTCCACCGGACCGCTCCGCACCGAACTGGGCCGTACCCGCCCCGCGGTGGGCGCCTCGGCCCGCGCCACGGTCACCGAGGCCGCGCTCACCGCGCTGGACGCCAGAGCCGGTACGGCGAAACTCATCGCGACCGTACGCGTCGACGTCACCCCGCGGGGAGCCGCCGCCGCGACCGGCGACCGCAAGCGCCTGGAGGCCGTCCTGACCCGCACGGGCGAGAACACATGGCGGGTCGCGGCACTGAGCGCGGTACCCGTCGCAGAGGCGGAGAAGAGCGAGAAGAGCGAGGAGGGCGGGGGCGAGTGACGCGACCGCTGCGGACCGCAGGACGCGAGGACACCGGGACCGACGAGGCCCTGGAGGCGGACGCGGAGCAGGCCCCGGACGAAGACGCGCCGACGGCCACGGCCGAAGAGGCGGAGGCCGCCACGGCCACGGACGCGACGGCGCCCTCGGACGGGCCCCCGGAGGCCGGCACGGGCGAGGACGCGGCAGCCGCCACGGCCACGGCCACGGACGCGACGCGGGAGCCGGGCGCGGACGAGCACGGCACCACGGACGCCTCCCACGGCCGCCGCCCCGCCCGCGCGTGGCGGAAGGCCGCCCTGGCCGCCGCCGTCACCGTCCTCCTCCTCGGCGGGACCGGGTTCCACTACGCCGCCCACCAGCTCCGCTCGGCCCCGTCGGCGCGCAACCACGCGCTCACCGACACCGAGACCACCACCCGGGTCAGCGGCGACGTGGCCGAAGGCCTCGCCCGGGTCTTCTCCTACACACCCGCCGACACCGACGCGGCGGAACGCTCCTCGCGCACCGTGCTGGCCGGACGCGCCGCCCGCCAGTACGGCGACCTGCTCGCCCAGGTCCGCGCGAACCTGGTCGAGCAGCGCATCACCCTCTCCACCCAGGCCGTCCGCACCGGGGTGATCGAACTCGACGGGGACAGCGCGCGGCTCCTCGTCTTCCTCGACCAGACCTCGCGGCGCGACGAGGCCGCCGCCACGACCGCCGCGGCCCAGCTCACCGTCACCGCGAAGTACCGGGGAGACCGGTGGCTGATCGTCGACATCAAGGCCCGCTGACGATGAGCGGGAGACGGGAGAACCCCATGACACACCGGCTCCGCGCCTCGGCGGGCAACCGGCCGGCCCTCGCCGTGGCCCTCGTGCTCACCCTGGTCGCGGGCGGCTTCGCCGCGTGGGAGGGCCGGAGCTGGTACGCGGCGGCCCACGACGACTCCGCCGCGTACGCCGCGCAGCGCGACCGGGCGCTCGCGGCGGGCGAGCAGGCCGTGCAGAACCTCAACACGCTCGACCACCGGCGCGTGGACCAGGGCCTCGACCTCTGGGAGACCTCCACGACCGGCGAACTGCACCAGCAGCTGGTCGAGGGGCGGAAGGAGTTCACCGGTCAGGTGAAGGCGGCGAGGACGGTGACCACGGCCCGGGTGCTCTCCGGCGCCGTCACCGAACTCGACGACCGGGCCGGACGGGCCCGCCTGCTCGTCGCGCTGCGCGTCACCGTCACGACGCCCGACAGCAAGAGCACGGAGAAGGACAGTCGCATGCTGGGCGAGCTCACCCGCACCGACGGCCAGTGGAAGCTCAGTGGTCTGGGGCAGGCGCCCGTGGGCGACACGGCGACCGGCTGACCGGGCCGCCGCCCCGTACGCGAGAGCCGCCAGCACCCGAAAGGACACGCACGATGCCGACGCCCCGTCACCACCTCAACCGCCAGCGCCGCCGCCAGGCCCTCGCCGACCAGCCGACCGCCGCCAGGGCCCACACGACCGTCGGCCTCCTGACCGAACCCGGCTCCCGCCCCGGGCGGCGGCCGGCGGTGGAACCCGCACGGGAAACGACCGGGGCACCGGCGGAGGAAGCGACCGACGACCGCCCGGCCGCCACGAGGGCCACGAAGGGAGGGGCGCGCGGTCTCGCGCCCCTCGTCGTCCTGTGCGTCCTGACCCTCCTCCTCGGGGGCTTCGCCGGATGGGCGCACAGCAGGGCGGGAGAGCTGCGGGACGACCCCGCCCGCGGCAACACGGCCCTCACGGACCTCGCCCGTACCAGCGAGATCAAGGGGCAGACCACCGCCGCCGTCGCCGCGCTCTTCTCGTACGACCACGCCGACACGGGGCCCTTCGAACGCGCCGGGAAGACCCTCCTCACCGGCAGGGCCGTGGACCAGCACCGGACGCTGTTCGGCGGGGTGCTCGCCCAGGCGGCCCGGCAGAAGACGGTGATCACCACGACGGTCACCGACAGCGCGGTCGAACGCGTCGACGGCGACCGCGCCCGGGTCCTGGTCTACGCCGACCAGAGCAGCGTCAGCACGGCCGGCACCGGCGGGACCGGTGGGAAGCGGCAGCCGAAGGCCCAGGACCAGGGCGTCTACGCGGGCGCCATGTTCGCCCTGGACGTCGTGCGCCGCGACGGACGCTGGATCGTCGAGAACATCGACACCTTCGGCCGCTGAGCCGCCCTCGCAGGAGACGGTGGAGGACGTGGAGCCCCGCCGGACCGTGGCCCCGCCGACCCGTGGCGGGGCCGGTGCTCAGTCCTCGTCCTCCCCGGTGCCGGGGGCGTAGTCGTCCAGTTCCGCTCGCAGGGAGCCCGGGCCGGCCGCGGGACCCTCGCGGAGAAGGGCGAGGAAGCTGCTGAGGGGATGGTGCCGGGGGCGGGCGTCGTAGTCGATGCCTTCGGGGTCCCGGTACGCGCCCAGGCGCGCGAAGGGGACGATCACATAGGGACGCCGGGACCAGGGGTGGCTGTCGGCGGGTTCGGGGTCCATGCGCCACTCGGTGCCGCGGGTGCGGTTGTGGACTTCGCCGACGTACCAGCAGGCCACCTGCACCAAGGGCGTGTGCTCGCGGGCGAACAGGTCGTCGGCGGACGTGACGTGTTCGCGGACGAGCGCCTCCACGCGGTCGAGGGAGCGCTCGCCGAAGTCCCATCCGCCGCCGTGCTCGCGGCTCCACCCGTCGAAGCGGTCCCGCTGCTCGCACAGCCAGGCCGCGAGTCGCGGGTTGTCGGCGTGCGCCGTGTCGATGCGCTCGGCGACGGCGTGCTCGTCGTCGTCCTCACACTCCTGGATTTCATTGCTCACAACAGCTAAGCCTAGCCCCGATGTGACCGTAAGGATCCTGAATCTGCACCGAGTTGACACACGACGTGCCGTCGAAACCACGTTGCGGCGGCAAAGTGAGGCCCTAGGATCGGACCGCTTGCGCGGCGCCCGCACGAGCAGCGGGGGCCCTGGCGTCGCGCGACCGGAATCCGACCCGTGGGGCTCCCGGGGGAAACACTGTGAAGCCAGCACGAATAGCACGCCGTCGGCGTGCGCTCAGAAAAGGCCTGATGGCGCTCGTCTGCGCCGCCGTCGTCACCGTCTCCGGGCAAACCGGCGCCGACGTCGCCGAAGCCGCGCCGCCGAAGCTGAAGCCCGGCAAGCGCTGTGACGAGCTGTACGGGGTGAAGAACGTCCCCACGGGAGGTGGACTGCCCCTGGGGGACGCCTCCCGGGCGGTGGACCGCTGGGACACCTACGAGTACACCAACCCCGGCCTCCAGTTCGACGGTCTCGCCCCGACCCAGGCCGAACTGAACGCCGCGGGCACCGACTACAAGAAGTACGACCACAGCGACCCGCGCCGCATCTACGCCCGCTTCAACGCGCAGAAGAGGTGGACGAGTTTCAGCGACTACCTGTCGAAGGTCTACATCCCGAACCAGGGCTACGACGCCCGGGGCAAGGCGTTCATGGCCAAGGTCGTGCGGGAGATGGGGCTGACCGGACCGGACTGGATCTGCGAGAAGGAGTTCTACTTCACCGACCCCGACACCGGCGAGCGTCACGTGCGACGGCTGGACGCCTTCAACAAGCGCTCCCGGGAGATCGTGGAGGGCAAGTCCAACGGCAGCCCCGACGCCCGCGAGAAGCCCGCGGACCGCGCCTGGGCCAAGAATCCCGGCTGGCGCTCGTACAAGTACACCTATGTGTTCGCCGAGAACCAGACCCGCGACGCCAAGAACTTCATGAACGAGTTGAAGGGCCTGGCGGGCAAGGACGAGATCGGCAACGAACGGGTCCGCTCCTACAACTACCAGTCCCACCACAAGGGAGTGCCGCCCAAGGGCACCGAGAACGGCCCGTACCGGGCGAACGGCACGACCATGTCGCCGGGCAACGGCACCTCCACCGGGTCCCGCGGCTCCGGCAACCAGGTGATCGGGCAGTCGCCGCCGAACCCGCAGACCCTCAAGGAGCAGCTCGACCGGCTGGGCAGGACCGGCCAGCGGTCGCTGATGAACCGGGGCCTCGGCGGCATCGACTTCACCACCCTCGACCTGCGCTACATCGGCAAGGGCAAGGGCGGCAAGGGACTGGACTACGCGTTCTCCGCCAAGGCGGTGGAGGACGAGTACGCCGCCGGGTGGGGCGGCCGGGAGAAGGGCGACCTGATCTCCGACGCGTTCTTCACCTGGCTCGCCCTGGACCCGTCCACGTTCTGGGTGAACCTCAACCCGGACGAGCCCGACCGCATCATCGACGCCGACTTCGGCAAGACCGACGCGGGCCGGGTGCTGCTGGAGGCCGACCTGGAGCTGAAGCACGACATCTTCAAGGCCATGGACCCGGAGACGGACGCCGGCCGGAACTTCATGAGCGCCCTGCCCCAACGCAACGGCTTCCCCTGCTGGGCGGGCTTCCGCTACTGGATCGAGCCCGAGACCGCCGTCGTACGCGAGCAGGACGGCGGCATCCACATCCTCGACACCCCGCTGAAGCTGTCCACGGTGCCGCAGGAGACCCACACGCAGCCGCCCGGCGGGAAGGGCTGCGACCTCACCGAGGCCGAGACGCAGCAGTCCGACCGCGTCCTCGACCGCTACATCACGCCCCTCGTCGCGGAGAAGGTCAACAACGGCGACTACTACGCCGACCTGCGCCGCGTCTACACCGCACGCGTCGCCGCCGAGTGGGTCCGGCAGAACGCCGCCGACATGCCCGCCGAGTACCGCCGCGTCATCGACAGCAACGACGTCAGGCGCTGGCCGCTGCGCGCCCCGCACCAGAACTGGACCGGCAAGCAGGTCTGGGACCGCTACTACAAGGCGTTCACCGAAGGCACGTTCAAGTACAAGTGGTCCAACGGCGAGGACGTCTACGTCTACACCGTGGGCGGAGTCGACTTCTCCAAGCAGCCCAAGCGGAACATGAACCCGGTGCGCTTCCGCACCGAGCAGCGCTACAAGCCCCGCACCGTCGGCTTCGCGGTCGACACCATCGCGGACGACCCGAACAAGGCGGGCTACCTGATGTTCGGCGGCAACAGCGCCGGGCACTCCGAGGCCGGCACCCCCACGCCCACGCCCACGCCGACCGGCACCGGGAAGCCGACCCCGAGTCCGACCGGCACGGGCGGGCCGACCCCGAGTCCGACGGACCCGACGCCCACGACCGGACACTCCCCGGACGCCACCGCCCCGCCGGGGTCGAAGGACCCCGAGGGGGACCTCGCCGACACCGGCAGCAGCACCCCCGTCGGCCTGATCGGCGGCCTCGCCGCCGCCGCGATCGTCGCGGGCGGCACGCTCGTCTGGTGGCTCCGCCGCCGGGCGAACACCGGGAACTGACGCGTCACCGCAGCAGCACAGGAGAGGGGCCCTTCCCGTACGGGGGAGGGCCCCTCTCGCGCGCCCCGGCCGGCCGCTCGCGGCTCACGCCCCGCCGGCGGCCCGCTTCCGCGCGGCCACCAGCCGGGCCTCCGCCCTGCCCAGGAGCGTGTCCAGGACGACGGGATAGGCGCTGTGGTTCATCCGGTCCGCCAGCAGGTGCGCGGTGGCGGCGATGTGCGGATGGGTCTCGGCCGGAAGCCGGGCATAGGTGGAGGTCCACATCTCCTCGTCCGCCTCCCTCACCTCGTCCTTGACGGCCAGCGCGCCCGCGTCCAGGGCTGCGAAGGCCAGGGCCAGGTCGATGAAGGCGTGGTACACGCCGACGGCGTCCGCGTCGCCGAAGCCCGCGCCGCGCAGGATCCCGAGGATCGTCTCGTCCACCTCGATCTCCCGGGGGCGGCCGGTGACACGGCTCGCGGTCAGCAGCGCGGCCTGGGGATGGGCGAGGTAGGAGGCGTGGACGGCCAGCCCCAGAGCCCGCAGATCGGCACGCCACTCCCCGGTGGCCGTCCAGCTGTCCAGGGCCCGCCCCGTCAGCTCCTCGCCGATGGCCCGGGTCAGGCCGTCCAGACCGGCGAAGTAGCGGTACACCGTGCTCGGGTCGGCGCCGAGGGCCGCACCGAGCCGGCGTGCGGTCAGCCCGGCGGCCCCGTGCTCGCGCAGCATCCGCAGCGCCGTCTCCACGATCAGCCGCTCCGACAGCACGGTGCCCTGCCGCGTCGGCCTCCGCCTGCGCCGTTCCGCCTCCGGAACCACCTTCTTCGGCATCGCGCCACCGCCTCGTCGTCCCTTATGCCAACGCCGTAGACCTTAACCGCCGGGCTCGTGTTCCATCGGGGCGTTCCCGGGCGTCCGCCGGGACGGACTCGACGAAATGGTGTGTGACATGCGTGTACTTCTCGTGGGTGCGGGCGGCGTCGGAACCGCCGTCACCCGCATCGCGGCCCGCCGTGACTTCCTGACCCACATGATCGTCGCCGACTACGACCCGGCCCGCGCGGAGGCCGCCGTCACCGCGCTCGACGACCCGGCGGGCCGGTTCGCCGCCCGCCGCCTGGACGCCTCCGACGAGGCCGCGGTCCGTCGCCTCCTCGTCGAGGAGAACTGCGACGTACTGCTGAACGCCACCGACCCCAGGTTCGTGATGCCGCTGTTCCACGCGGCGCTCGCCGCGGGCACGCACTACGTCGACATGGCGATGTCGCTGTCCGTGCCGCACCCGACCGCCCCCTACGAGCAGTGCGGGGTCAAGCTCGGCGACGAGCAGTTCGCCCTGGCCGAGGAGTGGGAGAGGGCCGGCCGCCTCGCCCTGGTCGGCATGGGCGTGGAGCCGGGCCTCTCGGACGTGTTCGCCCGTCATGCGGCGGACGAGCTCTTCGACGAGATCGAGGAGCTCGGCGTCCGCGACGGCGCGAACCTCACCGTCGAGGGGTACGACTTCGCCCCCTCCTTCAGCATCTGGACCACCATCGAGGAATGCCTCAACCCGCCCGTCGTCTACGAGAGGGGCCGCGGCTGGTTCACCACGGCGCCCTTCAGCGAGCCGGAGGTCTTCGACTTCCCCGGGGGCATCGGCCCGGTGGAGTGCGTGAACGTCGAGCACGAGGAGGTCCTCCTCATGCCCCGCTGGGTGGACGCGCGCCGGGTCACGTTCAAGTACGGCCTCGGCGACGACTTCATCGCCAAGCTCAAGACCCTCCGCGACCTCGGCCTCGACTCCACGGCGAAGGTCACCGTCCCCGGCGCGCACGGGCCGGTCGAGGTCTCGCCGCGCGACGTGGTCGCCGCCTGTCTGCCCGACCCGGCCGCCCTGGGCGACCGCATGAGGGGCAAGACCTGCGCGGGCACCTGGGTCAAGGGGACCAAGGACGGCGCGGCGCGCGAGGTGTACCTGTACCACGTCGTCGACAACGAGTGGACGATGCGCGAGTACGGGTCCCAGGCCGTGGTCTGGCAGACCGCCCTCAACCCGGTGATCGCCCTGGAGCTGATCGCCGCCGGCACCTGGAAGGCGAGCGGCGTCCTCGGCCCCGAGGCGCTGCCGCCCCGCCCGTTCCTCGACCTGCTCGACGCGTACGGATCGCCGTGGGGGCTCCGCGAGGAGCGCTGAGCCGGGCCGGGCGCGTCCCCGGCGGAAGGGCCCCGGAGTCGCCACGGGCGGTGATCCGGCCGAACTCCCCTGACGGCGGGGCCCTCCGAGCGTGCCTGCCACGATGTCGGCCCAGTACGTCACCCGGCAGATCCTGGGCGTCATGCCCGCACGGTACGGGAGGTGGCCACGGTCCCCGACTCGGTCGCCCTCACCCGGGGACTCGTCCGACACGCCGGGGCCCGGTCCCGGGCCCCGGCGTGCGGGGATCAGTACCGGAGCAGGCCCGCGTCGATCCGTTCCCAGGCGGACCGCAGTTCGGCGAGCCGGGCCTGCTCGGACCCTGCCCGGTCCGCCTGCTCGCGGGAGTCCTCGGACAGGTGGAAGAGCTGGTCGCGGCCGGACTTGCCCCGGTAGTACTTCCAGTCGCCGCGGCGCAGCGCCCGCTCGCCCCGCACCCGCCAGAACAGGTCCCGCTCGGGCACCTCGGCGCCGCGCAGCAGGTGCCCGGCGAGGCTGGTGCCGTCGAGGGGGTACGCCGGGTGGGGGCGGGCGCCGGCCAGTTCGAGCAGGGTCGCCGTCCAGTCGGGCGAGAACACCGGCAGGTCGCTGACCTGGCCGCCGTCTATACGGGCGGGCCAGCGCAGGATCGAGGGCACGCGGATGCCGCCCTCCTGGAGCGAGCCCTTGTTGCCGGCGAGCGGCCAGTTGTAGGAGAAGCGCTCGCCGCCGTTGTCGCTGCCGAAGAAGACGAGGGTGTCCTGCTCCTGGCCGGAGCGCCTCAGCGCCTTGAGGACCTGCCCGATCGAGCGGTCGAGGTCCTCGACCATCTCCTTGTACTTCTCGACGGAGCCGCCGTCCTGGTGCCAGAGGGCGGAGCGGTCACCGGCCTTGATGCGGCGGACGATCTCGTCGCTCGCCTCCTTGTCGCCGTCGGCGATCCAGGGCCAGTGCGGGGTGGTGAAGTTGAGGTTGAGCAGCCAGGGCTTCTCGTGGTCGCGGCTCACGTACTCGCTCGCCCGCTCGGTGAGGATGCGGGTGTAGTAGCGCAGGTCCTTGTACTCGGCGTCGCCCTCGTAGAGGTCGTACTCGCCGCCGAGGCCGAGCTTGGAGTAGTACTCCAGGGCCCCGCCGAAGTTCCCGAAGAACTCGTCCCAGCCGGACCGGGTGGGGGAGTAGTCGGGGAGGTAGCCGCAGTGCCACTTGCCGATGAGCGCGGTGGCGTAGCCGGAGTCGCGGAGCAGTGAGGCGAGCGTGGGGTGGGTGGGCTCCAGGCCGACGGACCTGTCGGCGATCGGCTCGGCGAGCCCGCCCTTGGTGCGGCCCGGGTAGCGGCCGGTGTAGAGGCTGAAGCGGGTGGGGGAGCAGGTCGCGGAGCCGGAGTAGGCGTCGGTGAAGCGGACGCCCTCGCGGGCGAGGCGGTCCAGGTGGGGCGTGCGGATGTGCGGGGAGCCGTACGAGGAGAGGTCGGCCCAGCCGAGGTCGTCGCCCAGGATGAAGAGGATGTTGGGACGCCGGGAGTGACGGCGCGGGTGCGCGGCGCGGAAGGGACGCTCCTGCGGGTCGGGCGCGGGGGCCGCCTGCGCGGCGGTGGCGGTGGCGCCGAGGGCGGCCGCGGCGGCGGCACCGGCGGCGACCCCTCCGAGGGCGCGGCGGGACAGGGGCGTGGACATACGGGTCTCCAGAAGGGCGTGCGGACGTGCGGGCATGCCTCCGGGGCCCGGCGGGCGGGGGACGGCGCCGCGGGCGGGGCGGGCGGAGGAGCGGGGTGGGGTACGGCCGGGTGAGCGGAAGGGCCGTCAGGCGCAGCGACAGACCGCGCTCGCGACACGGACGAGGTCCACGTGTCGGCGCTGGACGAGGGTGACCGAGCGGTCACGCAAGGGCTGCATGGGGCAGGAGTCTCGTCGAGCCGGCCGGGGGCGTCAACGGCGTACGGGCAGGTTGACGCGCGTAGTTCGCATGATCGAAACGGTTCGTACGCAGTCGCGCCGGCCGCCGGGGCCGGCGGTCGAGTGCCCCGGGGTCAGCGGTCCAGTGCCTCGTCGAGGGTCAGCGCGGCGGTGATCAGCGCGAGGTGGGTGAAGGCCTGCGGGAAGTTGCCGAGTTGTTCGCCGGTCGGCCCGATCTCCTCGGCGAACAGCCCGACGTGGTTGGCGTAGGTGAGCATCTTGTCGAAGGCGTACCGGGCCTGTTCGAGCCGCCCGGCCCGGGCGAGCGCGTCCACGTACAGGAAGCTGCACAGCGAGAAGGTGCCCTCGGAGCCGCGCAGGCCGTCGGGGGAGGCGGCCGGGTCGTAGCGGTAGACCAGGCTGTCGGAGACCAGTTCGCGGTCCATCGCGTCCAGCGTGGACAGCCAGCGCGGGTCGCGCGGCGCGATGAACCGGGTGATCGGCATCATCAGCAGCGAGGCGTCCAGGACCTCGCTGCCGTACTGCTGCACGAAGGCCTGCCGCTCGGTGGACCAGCCGCGCTCCATCACCTGGTGCAGCACCGCGTCCCGGGCGGCCGTCCAGCGGGGCAGGTCGGCGGGGCGGCCGAACTCGCGGGCCATCCGTACCGCCTGGTCGAAGGCGACCCAGCACATCAGCCGGCTGTACGTGAAGTCCTGGCGGCCGCCGCGGGTCTCCCAGATCCCCTCGTCCGGGCGGTCCCAGTGCTCGCACAGCCAGTCCACCGTGGCGGCGAAGCGCTGCCAGCCGTCGTAGCCGGCCTGCTGCGCCAGGTGGCGGGCCTGCGCGAAGGCGTAGACGGCCTCGCCGTAGATGTCCAGCTGGAGCTGGTCGGCGGCGCCGTTGCCGGCCCGGACCGGGGCCGAGCCGCGCCAGCCCTCCAGATGGTCCAGCACCTCCTCCCTCAGCTCCGGGTCGCCGTCCACCCGGTACATGATCTGCAACGGCTCGCCGTTGACCGTGCCACCGTCCCGCAACCGGGCGCCCAGCCAGCGGCGGAAGGCGTCCGCCTCCTCGGTGAAGCCCAGGTCGACCATCGCGCGCACGGACAGCGAGGCGTCCCGGACCCAGGTGTAGCGGTAGTCCCAGTTGCGTTCGCCCCCGACCTGTTCGGGCAGTCCCATGGTGGCGGCGGCCACCGGCGCGCCGGACGGGGCGTACGTGAGCAGCTTCAGCGTGATCGCCGAGCGGTTGACCTGATCCTGCCAGCGGCCGCGGTAGCGGCAGCGGCTGATCCAGTCGTGCCAGAAGAAGCGGACCCCGTCGAAAGCGGCCCGCAGGCTCGCCTCGTCGGCCGGCTCGGGAGGCTCGGCGCCCGGCGCGTCCAGGGTGAGCACGGCGGCGGCGTGCTGACCGGCGGTCAGCTCCACCTCGGCGCGGACGTCCCGGCCGTCGCGCTCCAGCGCGATGGCGCCGAGCACCTGGAGGTGAGCGGCGACCGTGGCTCCGGCGAAACGCGCGGTGGCGCCGTCGAGGACCAGCTCGTGCGTCTCCCGGCCGTAGTCGAAGCGCGGCCGGCACTCGACCGCGAAGCGGACCGTGCCGCGGACCACCCGCAGCACCCGGACCAGGGTGTGCCGGTCGGTGGGCACGGTCGGGTCCGCGGGCATCGGCATGAAGTCGGCCACCTCGCCGACCCCGTCGGGGGTGAGGAAGCGGGTGAGCAGCACCGCGCTGTCGGCCAGGTACAGCTGACGCGCCGTCGTACCGGGCGCCTCCACGGTGATCGAGAAGTGGCCGCCGCGCTCGTGGTCGAGGAGCCGGCCGAAGACGCTCGGGGAGTCGAAGCGGGGCGAGCAGAACCAGTCCACGACACCCTCGGCGGACACCAGGGCGCACGTCTGCAGGTCTCCGACGAGACCGTGGTCGGCGATCGGCGGGTAGCGGTGCATCGGCGGCGTCCTCGTGGGCTCGGGGCGACAGGCGATCCTCCCTCCCACCCTCCGGCCGGACGGCCCCCCGGGCCACCGGGGCTGCGCCGAACCGGCGCCGTCGCCGGCGAAGGACGGAGGGAGGACGGTACGACGGCTGTCGCAGCCCGGGTGGGGCCTCTGTCCATGACGGTCGTCATGGGAGGTGGACGTGACCGTCGTCCCGGTGGACACGCCGAAGGGCCGTCTGGGGCCGGATCGCCGCCGCGAGCCGGCCGAGACCCTGACGGACGCCGTACTCGTCCCCGAGGCCGTGCGGTTCGCCCCTGCCGCGCGGGCGGGCTTCCAGGCGCGCTTCCTCAGGAGAAGGCCGCCGCCGTCCGCCCGGCCCTCGGGGCGTAGGACGGGCCGGGCCGGGGCGGAGTGGTCCGCTCAGTCCCCGATCGCGTCGGCGATCAGCGCCCGGAGCCGCGCGGCCGTGCGGTCGAGGGGGTCGGTGCCGCGCTTGGCGCGGCACATGGCCACCGCGCCCTCGACGGCGGCGACGACGAGCGTGGCGATCTGCGCGGCCCGTCCGGCCTCGGCGCCGTGGGCCCGCAGGGAGTCCGCGAGCAGGCCCTCCCACAGCTCGAAGACCTCCGCCGCGGCGGCCAGGGCGGGCGGGACCTCGTCCGCGGGCGGTTCCTCGACGGCGACGGCCAGGACGGGACAGCCCGCGTGGAAGTCGGTGTCCACGACGATCTCCCACCACAGGGCGAGGAAGGCGTCGAGGCCCGCGGCCGGCCCCGCTCCCAGCTCCTTGCGCAGGCTGCGGGCCATCCGGTCGCCCGTGTGGCGGACGGCCTCCGAGGCCGGCTGCTGCTTGCCCTCGGGGAAGCAGTGATACGTGGAACCGAGCGGGGCCTGCGCGTGCTTGGCCGTCTCCCGGATGCTCGTGGCGCTCAGGCCGCGCCGGCTGATCATGTCCGCCGCGCCCACCACGATCCGCTCGCGGGACGGCGTGCTGCTCCTGGACACCCGTACCCCACGCCCTTCCGCTATGACGATCGTCATGGCCTACCGTGACCCTCGCTCGCACCGACGGTCGCGAGCGGGGGCCGGGCCGCGGGCTCGTCGCGGGGAACCGCTACGAACGCGAGCCGCCCGGTGGTTCGCTTCCGTCCCCGCCCGGCGTCGCCGCGGGCGACGACCGGTCCACGGGCGTGGGGAAGTGGGGCAGGACGTCCTCGGCGAGTTCCTGCAGCACCTCGTCGAGGGGCCGGTCGTTCGGCCGGAGGTTGAAGGAGACATGGGCGACGCCGAGCGCGGCCATCTGTTCCAGGTGACCGCGCAGCGCCTTGCCGCCCGTGCTGAGGCCCAGGCGGATGGGGCGCGGCGGGGCGTCCGGGTCCTCCCGCAGGTCCAGGACCATCGGCGTGAGGTACGGCTTCCCGCCGTCCGTGAGCTCCTGCCACTCGCGCGTCCTCAGCCGCAGCGCGCCCAGGTCGCGCGGGTAGTCGAGGGAGGCGTCGGCGTGCTCGGCGATCCACTCGGGCGTCTGCTGAGCGCCGCCGGCGACGGCGAGGGGGATCCCGGCCGGGTGGACGGGCTTGGGCAGGACCTCCAGCTCCCGGTCCGCACCGAGTCCGGCCCGGGACAGCTCCAGCGGGCCCGTGCGCCAGGCGGCGCGGAGGGTCTCGACGCCCTCGCGGAAGGCCGTGCCGCGCGTCTCGAAGTCCCGTCCGAACAGCGGGTACTCCACGGGGCGGTCGCCGCTCGCGAGACCGAGCAGCATACGGCCGCCCGACAGGACGTCGACGGTGGCCGCGGCCTTGGCGGCCAGCAGCGGGTCGCGCAGGGGCAGCACGATCGCGCCGGTGCCGAGGACGGCGTTCTCGGTGACGGCGGCCAGATGGCCGAGGTGGGTGAAGGTCTCGAAGACCGAGCCGGCGTCGCCGAACCGGACGGGGTCGTACAGCGGGACGTCCCGCAGCCACAGGGCGGCGAAGCCGAGCCGGTCGGCGAGCCGGGCGAGCCGGGTGTGCCCGGTCAGGTCGGGGACTCCGAACGGGCGCCCGGCCTCGCGGTCGGCGTGGACGCGCGCGGGGGCCCAGTCGTTGTCGAGGGGGAGTTCGAGGCCGAGGGTGAGCCGCCCGGCGCCGGGGGCCAGACGGGTGAGGGCGGGATGGAGGAGTGCCACGGCGTGTGTCCTTCCGGGCGGACGGGCGGGGCCCCGCCCCGCGGGCCGGAGGCCTGCCGGGGACGGAGCCCAGGGGGAGGGGAGTGCCTGCTCAGTTGAGTTCGTCGGGGTGCGGGCCGGTCCGCAGATCGCGGTCGAGCGCGGCCACGGCCCGCATCTCCTCGTCCGTGAGCGCGAAGTCGAGGACGTCGAAGTTCTCGCGGATCCGGGCCGGGGTGACCGACTTGGGGATGACGACGTTGCCGAGCTGCAGGTGCCAGCGGATGACGACCTGCGCGGGGGACTTGCCGTACCGGGCGGCGATGGCCGCGACGGCCGGGTCGCCGAGGACGGCGCCCTGGGCGAGCGGGCTCCACGCCTCGGTGGCGATGCCGTGCTCGGCGTGGAAGGCGCGCAGCTCGGTCTGCTGCAGCCCGGGGTGGAGCTCGACCTGGTTGACGGCCGGGGTCAGCGCCGTCCCCTCCATCAGCCGCCGCAGGTGCGCGGGCTGGAAGTTGGAGACGCCGGCGGCGCGGATGCGTCCTTCCTCGGCGAGGCGCTCCAGGGCGCGCCAGGAGTCCCGGTACAGATCGCGGGCGGGCGCCGGCCAGTGGATCAGGTAGAGGTCGACGTGGTCGAGGCCGAGCTTGGCGAGGCCGGCGTCGAAGGCGCGGAGGGTGGAGTCGTAACCCTGGTCGGCGTTCCACAGCTTGGTGGTGACGAAGAGCTCCTCGCGGGGCAGCCCGGAGGCGGCCAGCGCACGGCCGACGCCGGTCTCGTTGCCGTAGATCGCGGCGGTGTCGATGCTGCGGTAACCGGCCTCGAGGGCGGCGGTGACGGCGGCGGTGGTCTCGTCGTCGGGGACCTGGAAGACGCCGAAGCCGAGCCGGGGCATCTCGACGCCGTTGTTCAGGGTGACGGTGGGGACGGCGGAGGGGGCCATGGTGAGCGGGTGTTCCTTCACTTGGTGCGTTCGGTCAGGGTGTAGCGGACGGTCTGGGCGCTGATGAGCCCGTCGCGGAAGACGAAGGTGTCGACGCCGTCGAGGACCTCGTGGGCGGAGCCCGCGGCGGTCCACCGCAGGAACAGGACGTCTCCCGCGAACCGCGGGGCGAGCTGCCAGTCGGCGTCGGGCAGGTCGGACAGGAGCCGCCCGATGCCCTCCTTCACGCCCTCGCGTCCGGTCAGGACGCCGTCGGGGGTGAGGAAGACCGCGTCCTCGGTGTAGTTCCGGCTGATCAGGTCGAGGTCGCCGGTGCCGAGGCGGGTGCCGTGGTCGGCGAAGACCTCCTGCGGAGTGCGGGTGCGGGGGCCGGTCATCGGGAGAGTTCCTCGACGGCGGTGGCGGCGAAGCCGTGGTCCTGCTCGGGGGCGCCGCCGCCCACGCCGATCGCGCCGATCAGGCGGCCGTCGCGGTGGACGGGGAGGCCGCCGGCGATGAACAGCAGCGGCCGGTCGAGCGCGGTGGGCAGCGAGTGGAACGGGCCGTCGGGCTTCACGAGGTCGACCAGGTCGGCGGTCGGGGCGTTCAGCTGGAGCGCGGTGTACGCCTTGCGCGTGCTGGTCTCGCCCGAGATCAGCACCGCACGGTCGTCCCGGCGGAAGGCCAGCAGGTGCCCGCCCGCGTCCAGGACGGTGACGCTGACGGTGACCCCGGCGGCCTCGGCGGCGCGGCGGGCGGTGGTGATCAGGGTCTCGGCGTCGGCGGTGCTCAGCGGGGCGACGGCGGTGGTGCTCATGGCGCTTCTCCTGAGGTGAGGTGAGGTGAGGTGAGGGGAGGGGAGTGGGGGTCAGTGATGCACGGGGGTGGGGGTGCGGACGTCGGCACCGGCACCGGCGGCGGCCTCGACCGCGGGAGCACGGCGCTCCAGGGCCGCGGACCAGAAGGCGAGGCCCAGGGCGGTGGCGGCGAGGACGGCGCCGACCCAGTTCGGGGCGGTGTAGCCGAGGCCGGCGGCGATCACGAGGCCGCCGAGCCAGGCGGAGAGGGCGTTGCCGAGGTTGAAGGCGCCGATGTTCACGGCGGAGGCCAGCGTCGGCGCGCCGTGGGCCTGGTCGAGGACGCGCTTCTGCAGCGGGGGCACGGTGGCGAAGCCGAGCGCTCCGACGAGGAGGATGGTGATCGCGGCGAGGATCTTGTCGTGCGCGGTCACGGTGAACAGCGCGAGCACGACCGCCAGGCCGCCGAGGGCCGTGTACAGCATGGGCATCAGCGCGCGGTCGGCGAAGCGGCCGCCCAGCAGGTTGCCGAGGAACATGCCGATGCCGAAGAGCACGAGCAGCCAGGTGACGGAGCCGTCCGCGTAGCCGGCGACGTGGGTCATCATCGGCGCGATGTAGGTGATCGCGGCGAAGACACCGCCGAAGCCGAGCACGGTCATGGCCATCGCGAGCAGCACCTGCGGGTTGCGGAAGGCCTTCAGCTCGCCGCGCAGCCGGGTGCCCTCGGGGCGGGGCATGGCGGGGACGAGCCTCGCGATGCCGAGGAGCCCGACCACACCGAGCGCCGCGACGATCGCGAAGGTGATGCGCCAGCCCACGGCCTGCCCGATGAAGGTGCCGAGCGGCACGCCGACGATGTTGGCGACGGTCAGGCCGGTGAACATGGTGGCGATGGCGCCGGCCTTCTTCTCCGGCGCGACCAGTTCGGCGGCCACGACCGACCCGATGCCGAAGAACGACCCGTGGGCGAGCGAGGCGACGACGCGGCCGGTCAGCATCACCCCGAAGTTCGGGGCGAGCGCGGAGAGCAGGTTGCCGAGCACGAACAGGCCCATGAGCAGCATCAGCATCCGCTTGCGGCTGACCTTGGTCCCGAAGGCGGTGAGCAGCGGCGCGCCGATGACGACGCCGAGTGCGTAGCCGGTCACCAGGAGGCCGGCGGTGGGGATGGTGACCCCGTAGTCGGCGGCGATCTGGGGCAGCAGCCCCATGATCACGAACTCAGTCGTGCCTATGCCGAAGGCCCCGACCGCAAGGGCGAGGAGAGCGAGCGGCATGGCGCGCCCCTTTCCGGAATTGCTTGAACGATCCCTTTGCATGCCTCGACAATAGTTGCATGCGCGCCATATATGCAAGCGCGGGTAGGTGGTGAGGTCTGGATGATGCCGCCCGCGGGCCACGTCGGCTCGCCGCGACGTGGCCGGTGAGGGGCGTGGGCGGGTGACCCGCCGGTGGGCGGCAGGGCTCCCCGGCGTGATGGAGGAGGTGCTCCCCGCGGCGGACGCCCGCCGGGCGGGCGGTGGAGGCGGGGCCGACGCGTGCGCGTGGCGACCGGATCCCGGCGAAGTGTGCCGATTCGGCGAGGGAGTTCGTCTTTCGTTCACCGGCGACCCGGGCGCGCGCCCATGAGATCTCGTAAACATAACGCGTCTGGACCAAAGAGGTTCCGATGCGAAAGATCCAAGGAGCCCCCCGTCATGCCTCCCTCCCCCGACGTCTCCCGTCGCGCGCTGCTCGGCGGTGCCGCCGGCGCCGCCGTGCTCGCCTCGCTGCCGTTCAGCGTGCGCGAGGCCCTTGCGGCGCCCGCCCGCCCGGGCCGGCTGGAAGACATCGAGCATGTCGTCGTACTGATGCAGGAAAATCGTTCCTTCGACCACTACTTCGGGACCCTGCCCGGCGTACGCGGCCTCGGAGACCGCACCGCCGTCCGCGGCGCCAACGGCAGGTCGGTCTTCCACCAGCCCGACCCCTCGCGCCCCGAGGGCCACCTCGTCCCCTTCGCGATGAACGCGGCCCACACCAACGCCTACCGGAACGGCGCCCCCGCCTTCGGCTTCGTCGACTCCTTCCCCCTGTGGAACGACGGTCGGGCCGACGGCTACGTGACCGGCCGCACCGGCGGCTGGCTCGGTCACGGCTTCTACGAGCCCGCCGACATGCCGTTCTACAACGCGCTCGCCGGCACCTTCACGGTCTGCGACCAGTACCACGCGTCGGTCCAGTGCAACACGAACACCAACCGCGACCACTTCATGACCGGCACGAGCGGGGGCACGGTCAACGACACCGTCGTCTACAACAACAGCTACGTTCCCGGTGGTTACACCTGGACCACGTACGCCGAACGGCTCCAGGGCGCCGGAATCAGCTGGAAGACCTACCAGGCCCGGGACAACTACGACGACAACGCCCTCGCCTGGTTCCGGCCGTTCCAGCAGGCCGGGCCCGGCGACCCGCTCCACGACCGGGGCATGGCGATGGTCGGCGCCGCGGCCGACCAGGGCGACGGCCACAAGATGGGCGACGCGCTCGTCGAGGCGTTCCGCGCCGACGTGGCCGCCGACCGCCTGCCGCAGGTGTCCTGGATCGTCGCCCCGGAAGCCCTCTCCGAGCACGCCAGCTGGCCCCCGCCGCTCGGCGAGCACCTCACCGCGCGACTGATCGAGGCGCTCGCGGACCATCCCGAGGTCTGGGCCAAGACCGTCTTCATCCTCAACTACGACGAGCACGGAGGCTTCTTCGACCACTGCATGCCGCCCGTGCCGCCGCTCTCCGCCGACCGGGGCAAGGCCACCATGTCCGTGGACGGCGAGGTCGTCGTCCGGGTGAGGCAGGCCGGCGGCGCCACCGCGATGCGGGTCGTCTCCCAGGACGGCCGCTACCGGGTCCGCGCCGCCGACGGCGGTCTCACCTGGTCGGACACCCTGCCCGCCGGGGAGACCCTGGTCTCCGGGCCGCACGCCATGGGCCTCGGCCTGCGGGTGCCGATGCTCGTCGTGTCCCCGTGGACCCGCGGCGGCGTCGTCGACTCCACCGTCCTCGACCACACCTCCGTCATCCGCTTCCTGGAGCGCCGCTTCGGGGTGCACGAGCCCAACATCAGCCCCTGGCGCCGCTCCGTCGCCGGCGACCTCACGTCCGTCTTCGACTTCTCCGGCGAGGACATCACCTGGCCCGAGCTCCCCGACACCAGCGGCAACGTGGCGAAGGCCGACGCGGCCGCCGGGAAGCCGTCGATCGCCATCCCCTCGCCGCAGTTCTTCCCGCGCCAGCAGCGCGGCACCCGGCCCGCCCGCCCCGTGCCGTACGCCCTGTCGCTGCGCTCCGGGGTCCGCGACGGCAAGGTCGAGCTCGACCTCCGCAACGAGGGGCGCCAGGCCGCCGTCTTCCAGGTGTACGCGGAGCCCGGCAGCGCCCCCGACTTCTACACCGTCGGTGCGGGCGAGCGGCTCTCCGGCGCCCGCGCCCTCCAGGACGGCACCTACGACCTGCGCATCCACGGCCCCAACGGCTCCCTGTGGGCACTGCGCGGCGCCGCCGACGACGCCCTGGAGGCCCGCCTCGAGGAGAAGTCCGACGACGACCGCGCGTACGTGGAGGTCGAGATCGAGAACCGCGGGCGACGCTCCCGCACCGTGCTCGTCGGCGATCTGGCGTACGGCGGCGGGGTCCGTGAGGTCCGGGTCGGCGCGCGCGACGAGCGCACCGTGAAGCTGCGGGTACCGGCCGAGCGCTGGTACGACATCGCCGTGAGCGCCGCCGACGACCCGCGGTTCCTGCGCCGCTTCGCCGGCCGCTTCGCCGACCGGCGGCACGACCGCGGCCGGGACCGCGTCCGAGGCGTCACCGACCCCGCGATGGGCCTCGCCGACGCCCTCACCGCCGAGGTGACCACGGCCGCCGGTGACGAGCCGGTCGTCGCGGGCGGGACCACGGCCCGGTTCACGGTCACCGTGAGCAACCGCGGACCCGCCGAGCTCCACGACGTGACCGCCGCCCTCACGGTGCCGTCCGGGTGGACGGCGAAGCCGGTCGCGGACACTCCGCCCAGGACCCTGGCCCCCGGTTCCTCGTACGCCGCCGGCTGGGACGTCACCGCGCCGGTCGACGCCCCCGCGTACGGCTCCGCCCGAGTGCTCGCGGTCGCCCGCGGCCGCGCGGCGGACGGCCTGCGCCTCGCGGACGGCGAGATCCAGGCCCGGATCGCCCCGACCATGAGCGGTCATCTGCTCGCGGAGGACTTCCAGTCGCTCGCCGGGAAGCTGGTCAAGCGGGGCCAGGTGCTCGGCTGGACGGCGACGGCACCGGAGGGCTGGTCGGTCGTCAACGCGACCGCGATGCCCCAGGGCACGCCGATGTTCCAGGGCTGGACCTTCCACACCCGTCGCGCCTGGTCGGCCGGCGCCCAGAACAGGCCGAACTTCACCCGGGGCCTCGGCATCGTCGCGGTCGCCGACCCGGACGACTGGGACGACACGGGAGCGCCCGCGAGCAAGGGCCGCTTCGACTCGACCCTGGTCTCGCCCGCGGTCCCGATCCCGGCCGACCGTACGACCCTCCGGGTGGACCTCGACTCCCACTACCGGCAGGAGGGCGACCAGAAGGCCGAGGTCCGCGCGGTCTTCGACACGGGCGAGGAGCAGATCGTGCTGCGCTACGGCCCCGGCTCGCCGGACGCGGAGAACACGGCGGTCGCCAAGGACCTCACCGTCCCGGCAGGGGCGCGGACGGTAACCCTCCGCTTCCGGATGTACGACGCCGGGAACAACTGGTACTGGGCGGTGGACCACATCCGCCTGAGCTGACGCGCGTGCGGGCGGTGACCGGGGCCTCCGGTCACCGCCCGAGGCCGCACCCCTCGGGGCGCACGGGCACCCGGACGAATCCGCCCCCGTTCGCATCCGTCCGCGCTCCCGGTGCGGAAGAAGGGACGACAGCGCCGTCCGCGGTGCCGTAACGGATCGTCCGGGGCCTCCGAGAGGGGTCCGGGCGGAGGGGACACCCATGCACACTCACCTCCTCGGTGACTCGGCGCACCGCAGGCCCGCCGAGATCCCCCGCGGCGGGTCCGGCAGCGGAGGAGCGGGTCATGGCGGCTGAACGACTCGACGCCATCGTGGTCGGAGCCGGTGCCGCCGGCCTCGCCTGCGCGGCGGACCTCGTCGGGGGAGGGCTTTCGGTCCGCCTCGTGGAGGCCGACGGATCGCCCGGCGGGCGCATGCGTACCGACCGTGTCTCGGGATTCACGGTCGACCGTGGCTTCCAGGTGTTCAACACGTCCTACCCACAGGTCAGGAAGCGGCTCGACCTGCGCCGACTGCGGCTTCGGCGCTTCAGCCCCGCCGTGCTCGTCGCGACCCCGCGCGGGAACCGGCGGTTCACCGATCCCACCCGCGATCTCCGCGGTGGCAGGGACCTGCTCGTCGGCCGGGTGGCTTCGCCGAGGGACCTGCTCGCCGTGGGAGCGCTGTCGGCCCGGGACATGCTGGAGCCGACGGCCCGGCTGCGTTCCCGTCCCGACACCACCACACACGCCACCCTCAGGAAGGCCGGGATCTCGGAAGACCTGATCGAGACCTTCTTCCGGCCCTTCCTGTCCGGTGTCTTCCTGGAAGAAGACCTGGACACCTCGGCCCGCGTCTTCCACCTCGTCTGGCGCACCTTCCTGAGGGGCACGCAGTGCCTGCCCGCCGACGGCATCCAAGCCGTGCCCCTCCAGCTCGCCGCCGAGCTGCCACCCGGCGTGCTGCTCACCCGGGCACCGGTCGACAGCCTCACCGACGGGGGAGTGCGTCTCGCCGACGGCGCCGAGCTCGACGCCCGGGCCGTCGTCGTCGCCGCCGGTCCACGTGCCGCGGCCCGCCTGCTGCCGGGGCTGGAGATCCCCGAGGGGCGCACCGTGACCACGGTCTACCATGCGGCCGAACGCTCCCCGCTGACCGAACCCACCCTCGTCGTGGACGAGCGCCGGCGCTTCCTGAACACCTGCGTCCTCACCGAGGTGCATCCGCACTTCGCGAGGGACGGCCGGGCGCTGGTGTCGACCTCGGTCCTGGGAGAGCTCCCTCCGGCACGGGACGCGTCACTCCGAGCGGCCCTCGCCGAGGTGTACGGGACGGACACCGACTCCTGGGAGACGGTGCACCGGACCACGGTGCCCGACGCGCTGCCGGCCATGCCGCCGCACCACCCGCTGACACGAACCACCCGCCTGCGCGCCGGCCGCTACGCATGCGGCGACCACCGGGCCACGGGGTCACTGCAGGGCGCCCTCGCCTCCGGTGCCCGCGCCGCCCGGGAGGTCTTGGCCGACCTCGGTCGGGGGCGCGTCCGGCCGTGAGTCCGGTCACCGCCCGTCGGCGAGTGGCCCCCGCACCGGGGTCCTGGCGCCCTCAGCCGCCGTCGACGAGCCGTGCCACGAGGTCCGCCGCTCGTCCGTGCCACAGGCCGGCGCCTCGCAGCATGGCGTGACCGCCGACCGGCATCCGCACTCCCGTCGCGTCGGCACCGACGGCACGGGCGCGACGGACGAAGTCCCACGACTCCTGGGCGGAGGTGACGCGGTCCGCCTCGTCGTGGAGGAGGAAGAGCCGTCGGCCGGCGAGGTGACCGACCGGATCGGCGGGCGGGCACCACGGGGCCAGGGCGACCACTCCCCGTACCGCTGGATCTCCCGCGACGCGCAGGGCCGCTCGCCCGCCCATCGAGTGACCGAGCAGAACGACGGGAACGTCCCCGGCGCGTTCCCGAAGGACGGCGAGGGCCTCCCGGGCGTCGCGGGCGGCGTCGGCCCGGTCCCCGTTCCAGCCCCTTCGGCGGTATCTCAGGTAGGCGACGCACACGGGCCGGGGACGGAGTGCGCGCAGCACCGCACGGCCGAACGGCCTCATGCGGAGGGCGGCGACGTCGACGGGCGGTGGCGGTCGCAGTCCGTCGGCACGACCGCCGGGAAGCAGGAGCACCGCGGCGATCGGGGCGGAGGGCGGGTGCCGGAGAACCAGACGCTCGTCCACCTGCCCCTTCCGCCGATCGGAGAGAGCCACGGTCACCGCTCCCGTGCCCGCGACGGGCGGGCGGGCCGGCGCGGGGGACGGGGGAGGAAGCCGCTCGTCCGGGCGCGGTACTCGGCGTATCCGGGGCGTTGTGCCATGTGGTTCTCCAGGAGCCTCTTGCCGCTCCCGAAGACGAGGAGCCCGCTCATCACGAGGGGGGAGACCACGGTGAGCAGGGCGGTCTGCCACGAGACGCACGCCATCAGGTAGAGGCCCCACCACACGAGGAAGTCGCCGAAGTAGTTGGGGTGGCGGGTCCAGCTCCACAGCCCCCGGTCCATGATGCGTCCCTTGTTCGCGGGATCCGCCTTGAACCGGGCGAGCTGGTGGTCTCCCGTCGCCTCGAAGCACACTCCGACCGCCCACGACGTCAGCCCGACGGCCGCCGTGGCGTCGAGGGGCTCGGGCACGAGGGAGGCGACCTGGACGGGCAGGGAGACGAGCCAGACCAGGCCGCCCTGGAGGAGGTACACCTTGCGGAGGGCGTAGAGGCTTCGACTGCCCGGGGCGCGGTCCAACATCCGCGCGTACCTCGGGTCTTCGCCGTGCCCTCGCCCGCGGCGCGCGATGTGGACGGCCAACCGCAGTCCCCACACGACGGTGGCGAGCGCGACGACGGCTCTGCGGCCGTCGTCCCCGTACCCGTCGGAGAGCGACCAGGACACCAGGGCCACGGCGGCGAACGCGACGCCCCACGCGACGTCGACGATCCGGTGCAGGCCTCTGGCGTTCCCCATGACGAAGGTGATCAGCATGACGGCCGTCGCCGTGCCGGCCGAGACGGCCAGGAGCAGCACGAGGGCACCGGTGTCGACGAACGTCACGCGCGTACCCCTCCCCCGTGACGGGGGTGGAGTCCCCCGTGCCGGGCGTGAAGGACCGACCCCATCGCGCCTACCCCTCCTGGCCGGTCGCGGTGAGCGCGATCTGGCGTACGTCGAGGTAGTGGGCGCGGAAGCCCGCCTCCGAGTAGGCGAGGTAGAGCTCCCACATGCGGCGGAAGACGCGGTCGAAGCCGAGTTCCGCGACGGCTTCCCCGTTGTCCAGGAACGTCTCGCGCCACAGCCGGAGCGTCTCGGCATAGTGCTCGCCGTAACCCGCGTCGTGGACGACGGCGAGTCCGGCCGCGGAGCCGTGTCGGGCGATGGCCTCCCGGGAGGGGATGAGTCCGCCGGGGAAGACGTACTTGCTGATCCAGGTGTGGGTGCGGGCGGTGACGCGCATCCTGTCGTGCGGCATCGTGATGGCCTGGAGCACGGCGCGCCCGCCGGGCGCCAGGAGTCCGCGCAGGGTCGCGAAGTAGTCGGGCCAGTACTCGGGACCGACGGCCTCGATCATCTCCACGCTGACCACGGCGTCGTAGCGTCCGCCCGTCCGGCGGTAGTCGCGGAGTTCGACGTCGACCCGGTCGGAGAAGCCGGCGGCCCTGACGCGTTCCGTCGCCAGGCTCCGCTGCTCGGCGGAGAGCGTGATGGTACGGACGTGGGCCCCGCGGGCGGCGGCGCGCAGGGCGAGTTCCCCCCAGCCCGTGCCGATCTCCAGGAGCCGCGTTCCGGGGCCGACCCGGGCCAGGTCGAGGAGCCGGTCGATCTTCCGGTGCTGGGCGGCGGTGAGGTCGGCGCCCCGGGCCGGAAGGGAGTCGAAGACCGCGGACGAGTAGGTGAGGCTGGGGTCGAGGAACAGGGCGAAGAGCTCGTTGGACAGGTCGTAGTGGCGGTGGATGTTCCGGCGGGCCCCGTCGAGCGAGTTGCGGTCGTTCCGGGGCCTGTGGCGCGTCCAGGCGCCGCGCAGGCGCCGGAGCGGTGCCGGGGCGAGGTCGTCGACGTGACGGGCGAGGACCGTGAGCAGCCCGACGAGGTCGTCGCTGTCCCATTCGCCGGCCATGTAGGACTCGCCGAAGCCGATGAGGCCGTCCGCGCCGATCCTCCGGTAGAAGGCCCGGGGGTCGTGGAGCGTCAGTGTCGGCGCGGTCGACGGGCCGTCCGCCGTGCCGGCCGCGGACCGGCCCCCCTCCGGCGTGACCGTCCGCAGCGGCAGGCGGGCGAGCGCGCGCTCCACGAGCGTGCGCGCGACGGCCGTGCGCAGGGCGGAGGCGCGGGGGAGCCGGGCCACGTCCGGCCAGCGTTCGGCGCAGACCGAGAGGGGACCGTTGTCGGTGTCGCGTGCGGATACCGAGGGTGACAGGAGAGTCACAGCATGCCTTCCTGGGTGGGAGGGGTGGGCCGGGGCCGGACGGGCAGTCCCTTGAGGTGGAGGCGGATCCCATGGAGGCGGATGCCGAGCGAGACGGCAGCGGTCGACCAGGGGTGGCGCAGGGAGGCTGCGAGGAGCGTCCGGGTGCCCGCGGGACGGTGGGTGCCGAGGACGGTGGCGGTCAGGGGGCGGTGGCCCTCCGCGTGGCGGAGCTGGACGGTGAGGTCCAGCCGGTCGCCGGGCAGGGGCAGGCGCATCCGGTAGGAGCCTTCGACGTCGAAGAACGGCGACACGTAGAAGACCTTGGGGACCTCGTCACGACCCTGGGAGTCGGGTCGCAGGAGGTAGCAGTGGCGTTGCCCATAGGTGTTGTGCACCTCCGCGACGACGCAGACCGGGCGCCCGGTGCTGTCGTGGCACCAGTAGAGGGTGAGGGGGTTGAAGACGTGCCCGAGGACACGCGCGTGGCCGAGCATCAGGACCGTTCCGTCGGCGTCGGTGACGCCGTTGGCCACGAGGAAGGCGTCCAGTCCGGCCCGCAGGGTGGGCGCGGTACCGCCGAAGTGGTCACGGGGGTCGAACCGGGCGAGGGGACGAAGGAGCCGGGGAGGACGGGGGAGGTCGTCGATGTCGACCAGCCAGAAGTACGTGCGTCGACGGAACCCGTACCGCAACGGGGCGACCCGCGTGTGGACGACCTCGCTCCGGTAGAGGGCGGGGACATGGGGGAACGTACCGCCCTCTCCGCTTCCGGCCGCTCTCCCGTTCACCAGTCCACTCCGAGGCTCCGGGCCGCCTCGACTCCTGACCGGCAGCCGTCTTCGTGGAACCCCCAGCCGTGATAGGCGCCCGCGTACGCCGTGACAGAGGTGTTGAGGCCCGGCAACAGGCGTTGAGCCGCGACGGATTCGGGGGTGTACACGGGATGCTCGTAGGTCATGCGGGCGAGGACGGTGGAATCGTCGACCCTGCCACCGGGATTGAGCGTCACGATGTGGGGCTCGGCGACGGTCAGCCGTTGCAGTCGGTTCATGTCGTAGCTCACCTGGACCGATTCCGGACGGGCCGCACAGGAAGGAAGCCAGTAGTTCCAGGATGCGCGCGCGTGGGGGCTCCGGGGTAGGAGCGAGGTGTCGCGGTGCAGCACGGTCGGGTTCCGGGAGTAGGTGAACGCTCCCAGGGCGCGTCGTTCCTGTGCGGTCGCGTCGGCGAGAAGCCGCAGGGCCTGGTCGGGGTGGACCGCGAGGACGACGGCGGAGTGGGTGGTCGATTCGCCGTCCTCGGTGACGACGCGGGCCTGGTCCGGGCCGCGCAGGACGCTGCGGACCGGCGTGGCGGTCCGGACGGCCGTCAGCCCCTTGGCCGCGCGTTCGACGTAGGCCGAGGAGCCTCCGGTGACCGTCTTCCACCGCGGCGACCCCGTCACCGCCAGGAGTCCGTGGTGGCCGAGGAACCGGAAGAGGTACGCCGCGGGGTACCGGAGCGAGGTCTCCGGTGCGCACGACCACACCGCCGAGACGAGCGGGATCGCGAAGTGGCTGACGAAGTGGGCCGTGAAGCGGCGCCTTCGGAGGAAGTCCCCCAAGGTCATCGTCTCGTCGCCCGCTTCGAGCAGGCGGCGGGCGGCCCGGTGGAATCGCGGCACGTCGGCGAGCATGCGCAGATGGGCCGGGCGGCGGAGGTTGCCGCCGCCCAGGAGACCTCGCGGCCCCCGGGCGCCGGCGTACTCCAGTCCGCAGCCGTCGCACCGTACGGACATGCTCATCTCCGAGTCCTGGGTCGTCACGCCCAGCTCCCGGAAGAGCCGCAGGAGGTGGGGGTAGGTCCGCTCGTTGTGGACGATGAACCCCGTGTCCACCCGGACGACGCCGCCCTCGCGCAGGGGCAGCTCATGGGTGTGGGCGTGTCCTCCGAGGCGGTCCTCGGCCTCGTACAGGGTGACGTCGTGCACGCGCGCCAGGATGTGGGCGGCCGTCAGTCCGGCCACTCCCGCCCCCACCACCGCGATGTTTCGGCGGTTCATCTGTCCACCCCTCATGGCCCGGACCCGAGTCCGGGAGCAACAGCTGTCGGTCAACGGTTCTTCGGAGCAGTTCCTCGATCGGATGGGGATGCCGGTCCGTGGCCGGGAGGGGTCCCGCGGCGCCCGCCACAGGACCCTCCTCCGATCCGACGCGGACAGTGACGTCGTGTCCTGCTTCGTGCGGCCACCCTGTTCCAGGCAGGCATGACGGGACAACACGCATCGTTTATGCGTCGATAAAACGCTGCGGGGGTGTCGTCGCCTTCGCCGCGGGCGGGGCCGGTGGACCGTACGGGGCGACGCGGGGGAAGGACGCGGACTCAGCGCCCGGAGGGCAGGGACTGCTCCGTCCAGATGGTCTTGCCCGTGCGCGTGTACCGGCTGCCCCACCGGTCGGCGAGCTGCGCGATCAGGAAGAGCCCACGGCCCCCCTCCTCCGTCGCGTGGGCGCGGCGCATACGGGGCTGGGTGCTGCTGCCGTCGGACACCTCGCAGATCAGCGTCGCCGTGCGGATCAGCCGGAGCGAGATCGGCCCACCCGCGTAACGGATGGCGTTGGTGACGAGCTCGCTGGCCACCAGCTCGGTGGTGAAGGCGAGCTCGTCCAGGTCCCAGCGGGACAGCTGGCTCAGCACGTGGGCCCGCGCCTCGGCCACCACCGCCGGATCCGCAGGGAAGGTCCAGGTGGCGGTGGAGTCCGCGGGGACCCCGCGGACCGCCGCGAGCAGCAGCGTCACGTCGTCCGACAGCGGAGCGGGGACGAGGCGCCGCACCACTTCGGGGCCGACCTCCTCCAGGGGCCGGCCTGACCCGAGCGAGGCCAGTGCGTGCCGGAGGGCCGTCATCCCCTCGTCCAGGTCGGAGTGCCCACCCTCGATCAGCCCGTCGGTGTAGAGCGCGACGACGCTGCCGTCCGCCACCTCCCTCTCCACGGGTTCGAACGGCAGTCCGCCGACCCCGAGCGGTGGACCGGGGCTGAGGTCGAGGTAGGAGACGCTGCCGTCGGGGTCCATCAGCGCGGGCGGCGGATGTCCCGCGCTGGCCACGACGCACCGCCGGGTCACGGGGTCGTACGTCATGTAGAGGCAGGTGGCACCGAACGAGCCGAAGGGAATCTCGGTGCCGGGTGGCCGCGCGGCTTCCGTACCGTCGGTGTCGATGACGAACTGGGACACGAGGTCGTCCAGATGCGTCAGCAGTTCGTCGGGTTCCAGGTCGAGGTCCGCCAGTGTCCGCACGGCGGTGCGCATCCGTGCCATCGTCGCGGTGGCCTGGAGGCCGTGCCCGACCACGTCCCCGACCACGAGGGCGACCCGTCCGGACGACAACGGGATGACGTCGAACCAGTCACCGCTGACACCCGTCGCCGTGTCGGTGGGGAGGTAGACGCTCGCGGTGTGCACGGTGGACGTGTCGGTGGTGGAGGACGGCAGCAGGCTCCGCTGCAGGCCGACCGCGGCGTTCCGCTCGCGGGCGTAGCGACGCGCGTTGTCCACGACCAGGGCCGTACGCGAGGCGATCTGCTCCAGGAGGGCGAGGTCGTCGTCGGTGAAGGGCGGACGGTCCTCGTCCCGCCCGACCCGGATGCGGCCGAGGAGCGCCCCTCGCGCCCGCAGCCACACGCTCATCCCGCGCGCGAGGCCACCGACCGCGTCAGGAGGAGCCGGGCTCGCGTCAGGAGGCTCCGCGCTCGCGCCCGACGCGTGCGGCCGCACCCGGCCCGAGAGCACACCGCCGGTGTCCACCTCGTACGTGGCGGAGCCGAGCAGGTCGGGGGAGAGCCCGGCCACCGCCGTCCGACGGAGCACATGCCGATGACGGTGTTCGGGGGCCGGCTCCTCGTGGGTGAACACGGCCTCGGCGACCTCGACGACCGCCACGTCGGCCAGTGCCGGAACGAGTACGGCGGCGAGGTCGCGGGTGGTCTCCTCGGCGGAGAGATTGGTGCTGAGGACGGTGGTGGCCCGGTGCAACAGGTCGAGGCGACGACGCGAGAGCCGTTCTTCCGTGACGTCCACGAAGAGGGCCGTCACGCCCATCACGAACTCGTTCGCCTCCTGCAGGCGGAACGCGGAGACCGCCATGATCCGCCCCGCACCCGGGTCGACCCGCGTGTGCACCTGGACGTCGACCGCGACCAGCGGGACCCCGGTCGTCAGGACCTCCCGCAGCCGCGCGTCGATCACGCGTGCGTCCGACTCCCGGACGAAGTCGCTCAGCCGAGCCCCGTACAGATCGCCCGGGACACCCGTGTAGGGCAGGAGGTGCGTGTTCGTCCTCACCAGGCGCAGGTCGTTGTCGAAGACCGCGAGACCGATCCGGTCCTGGAGGAACAGCTCCCGCATGAAGGCGTTGCCCTGACGCCACTGCGCGACCAGGGCGCGGGGCGCACCCAGTACCAGGAACCGGGGCGGGGAACCCCCCGGTCCGTCGGTGAGCGGCAGGACCCGGAAATCCACCTCCCCGGCGCCGTCCGGGGCGAGCTTCGCGCGCCCCTCCCACACCGGCCCGTCGCGCTGCGCCATGACCGCCCGCCAGCTCCCCGGATCCGCCAGGAGATCCCGGACGCGTCGCCCGTGCAGGTCCCGTGCCGACCGCCCCAACAGGTTCTCCGCCGCGGGTGTGCACCCCAGGACGGTCCCACGGCCGTCCACCACGAGACCGGCCGCGTGCCCCACGTCGAGGAGGTCGTCGCTGTCCGAGGTCATCGGAGGGCACCGTCCATTCCGTGCATGGTGAGCGGCTGCGGCCACCGCTCCTCACCACTCTGCCCGGGCGTCCGGCTCGCGGCACGCCGTACGCTGCCGAATGGCCGCCGTACCAGTACGCCGGTCTCCTCCGCCGCCAGGACCTCCGTCCCCCGCTTCGTCGCCCCACCGGCCGACAGCTCCCTCGCCGACGGCCGCCGACCGGGCACGACCAGCACCGCACCCCTCCTGCACGCCGCACGAAGCCGTCACGCCGGACCCGCCCGGGTCCGGTCACACCCGAGTTTTCGGCCCGGGGCGCGCAGGCGTGACCCGGTGGTACGAGGAGCTGTTCCCGCGGGACCATGAAGGTACCGATTCACTCGGCTCCCCGGCCCGTGGCATGGTGCCCAGCGCAGCGAAGCCGCTCGGACGGTCCGGCTCCACGGACCGCACCGCAGTGATGCCGGGTGCTCCCTCGACCGGTCGGAGCTCGCCGGCCCGTCGTTCGACGTGCGTTCACCCGGCGACCGAGCCGATGCCGATCGCCGTTCGGCATCGGACAGGACGCTCGTCTCGCTCCACCACCCCACTCCTCCTCTCCTCCCGGGACGGACACCGTGTTCGAAGTACGCGCTCGCCGTGGGCGTCGTCACCTCGCCCTCTTCCGCCGCGCCTCGCTCCGCCTGGTCGTGGCCGGCTCCACGACGGTCGCCGCCGTGTCGGCGCTCGTGTCCACGGCCCAGGCGGCCCCGGCGGACGACATCCGCATCAACGAGGTGGTGACGACCGGCAGCGTCAACGACTCGATCGAGCTGTTCAACAAGGGCGCGGCCGCCGTCGACATCTCCGGCTGGGTCCTCAGGGACGACAACAACAGCTCGAAGTTCACCGTGCCGTCCGGGACGACGCTCGGCCCGGGCGCGGTCAGGGCCTTCGACGTCTCCGCGTCGTTCGGTCTCGGTTCCGCGGACAAGGCCCGCCTCTACCTGCCCGGCGGCAGCACGCTGGTCGACAGCTTCACGTGGACCAGCCACTCGGCCCCGTCCTGGTCGCGGTGCCCCGACGGCACCGGCGCCTTCGGCCAGACGGCGCTCACGCTCGGCGCGCTCAACTCCTGCGGCGGGAGCGGCACGGCACCGGAGGCCTGGCCCGGCGGCGGCTCCGTGGCCACGGCCGACGGCTCCGACGTCTTCGGTCCGGACCTCAGCGGCCTGTACGAGGAGGGCTCCGTGATGTGGGGCGCCCAGAACTCCGGCACGCTGTGGCGGCTGGTCCGTGACGGCTCCGGCGGCTGGCGGCCGGACACCGCGAACGGCTGGGCCTCCGGCAAGACCCTGCGCTTTCCCAACGGCACCGGCGCCCCCGACAGCGAGGCCGTGACGCTGACGGCCGCGGGTGCGGCGGGCGGCGCCTACGTGGCGAGCGAGCGCAACGGCGACGCCTCCGGCACCAGCCGCCTGTCCGTCCTCCGTTACGACGTCACCACGGGCACCGGCACCACCCTGACCGCCACGAAGGAGTGGAACCTGACCGCCGGCCTGCCGGCCGTCGGCTCCAACGCCGGCTTCGAGGCGATCACCTGGATCCCGGACGCCACGCTCACCGCGGCGGGCTTCAAGGACGAGTCGACCGGCACGGCCTACGCCCCGAACCGCTTCGGCGCGCACACCGGAGGCGTGTTCTTCGTCGGCGTCGAGGGCACCGGATCCGTCTACGGCTACGTGCTCGAGGACGGCGGCACCGCCACCCGGGTCGCGACGATCAGCAGCGGCATGGCCGGGGTCATGGAGCTCCAGTGGGAGCCGCAGGCCGCGCGCCTGTGGCTGGTCTGCGACGACACCTGCTCCGGCCGGCACCGGACGCTGAAGATCGGCACCGACGGCGTCTTCGCCCCGGCCGCCGTCTACAACCGCCCGGCCGGCATGGCCGACCTGAACAACGAGGGCTTCACCCTCGCCGCCGCCGACGAGTGCGCGGGCGGCACCAAGCCCGTCTACTGGGCGGACGACAGCAACACCAGCGGGCACGCGATCCGCAGGGGCACCATCACCTGCTGACGCCCGGCACAAGACGGAGCGGGTTGCCCCCTCCCCCGGAGGGGGCAACCCGCGTATCCGCAGAGGGCTACCTCTTCGGGCAGGTCTCCTGGGTCACCTTGCCGCCCGTCGTGCCGGCGGTGGCCGGGTCCATCGACAGGCACAGGCCCGTCCAGTTGTTGATGAACGTGTAGGCCGGCCGGGACCCGGTCGGAGTGGCGAGCTTGGTCGGGATGATGTTCCACATCTGGCTGCCCGAGAACCAGCGGGTCTCGCAGTCCCACCAGAACAGCTGGGTTCCGGAGCCCGGCGGAGTGCCGTTGTTGTACGGGACGGTCAGGCACTTGCCGTTGCTCGCCTTGATCCAGAAGTGGCCCTTGCCGTCGTACGAGGGCTTCTCGGCCCCCCACTGGTGGCTGCCGGGCGGCGTCGACTGGCACTCGCGCTGGGTGACCAGGCCACCGGTCCTGGAGCTGTCGAACTCGGGACCCCGGACCATGCAGCGGCCGTACAGGCTGTTGACGTAGGTCTTGTTGTCGTTGACCAGCCAGATCATCCGGTTGCCGCCCTGGACGGCATTGTCGGCGTTGTGGTCGATGATCGCGTTCACCAGGCCCCAGCCGGGGAAGTCCGACATGACGATGCCGACGCGGCCCCGCGTGCTGTTGAGGTGCTGCATCAGCTGGACGTTGACGCCGGTGTACTTGACGCCGTTCGAGTACAGGTCACCACCGGCGTAGTGCCAGGGCAGGTACCCGAAGGGCGCCTGGGACGCGGACGAATACGTCAGGAACAGATCGTTGGGGGAGGGGCTGGCCATCGCCTTGTCGACGTTGGCCTTGACGTGGTTCCACTTGCCCGGGATGGTCGGCTCGCCCCAGTGGTCTTCCTTGAAGTCGTTGAAGCCCTTGATCCCGTAGTGATCGCTGTCGGCGTTGTCGAAGCTGCCGAGGACCACCTTGCCGCGGACCTGCCCCAGCGTGGGGATCGCGGCCGGGCCGGCCCCCGACACCGAGGGGGTGTAGAACAGGCTGGAGTACCTGCTCCGGTAGCCGTCGAAGACGGTCCGGACCCGTTCCCGCGTCACCGACTTCGGGTCGTGCGCGCAGTCGCCGGGGGTGCTGCTCTCGCCCTCGTAGACGCACTCGGCCCTCAGCCGCATCACGATCGTCTCGGTGGGATGCGCCGAGAGGAACGACCGTGCCTTCGTCAGGACGTCGTCGAAGTTGGCCTGCTGGTAGTACACGCCGTGGTGGACCGTGAAGGCGTCGTTCCCGCTGACGCGGACCCGGATGTCGACGGCCCGGATGCCCCGTTCCAGCTGTGCCGTCAGCGTCTGCGCGCTGTCGCCGTAGTCCTCCTGCGTGGCCGCGGCCGTACCGCCGTGGATGGAGAGCGTGTCATGGGTGCCGGGGATGGACATCGCCGACAGCTTGGTGTCGCTCGCGATGCCCCACATCCACTCGGCCCGGTCCGCCTGCCCGAGGTTGCGGTAGGCGTCCTCATTGGTCGACCCGGCCGCGCCGGCGGCAGTGGGCGTCAGCAACGTCGCTCCCAGCGCGACGCAGACCGTCATCAAACGCGCCAGCGGGCGGGACCGTCGGCGCGGTCCGACGCCGGTGACATGGGGGGTGGTGCGGGGCATGAGACTCCTGTCCGGATGCGAAGCGGTGCAGGGTCCAGACTGGGCGCCGCCGCTATCGTTTCGCTGCCGTTCTGCTTGCGCCCTGCCCCACGACCCTCTCCCCGCCGCTGGGACAGCGGTTACCGGACCGGGGCGTCACGGCCGAGGGCCGTGACGCCCCGTGCCCGTCCTCAGTGGCCGAGGGCGTTCTTGAGCTGCTGCTTGGTCATGGTGGAGCGGCCTTCGATGCCGCGCTTCTTCGCCTCCTGGTACAGGTCGTCCTTGGTGCGCTCGGACGAGCCGCCGCCCCCGGACCTCTCGCCACCGCGCCGCGAGGCGGACTTGCCCGAGGTCGAACCGCGGCCGGCCGACGTGCTCTCGCCCGACCGCGCCCGCTCCTTGTTCACGGTGCGGGAGGCCATCTCCTGGGCACGGCCCTCGGACATGCCCCGCTTCTCGCCGGACTCCTTGACGTGCTCGTACTGGCGCTCGCGCTTGGAGCTGCTTCCTCTGGGCATGGGAACACTTCCTTCGTGAGGGATTCCAGGTCCCCGGCAATGCTGCGCTTACCCGGACCGCCACGCATGTCACCCACACCCATACGAGAATCGGAAGCCGGACGCCCACCTCACCGCAGACGGCTGTCCGTGGACCCCGGACCGCCGGTACTAGCAGCCGGCGTCCGCGACGACGTAATAGCCGGGCGCGGTCTGCTTCAGGGTGTGCGTGACGAAGGTGTTGTACAGGCCCATGGCCTGGCCGGAGCCCGTGGCGTAGGTCTGGCCGCCGCTCTGGTAGGCGCGGCCGGCGGCGGTGTGCTGGTAGTTGTTCGCCGTGTGGCAGAGGGGCGTGGAGCCGGTGGTGGTCGCGGTCACCGACGAGGAGGCCGCCCCCGCCGCCCCGGCCGCGTCGACGGCGGCCACCGTGTACGCGTACGTGGTGCCGACGGCCAGGACCGTGTCGGTGTAGGAGGTCGACGTCGTGGTGCCCGCCTTCGCGCCGCCGCGGTAGACCTCGTAGGACGCCGCTCCGGGGACCGCGTTCCAGCTCAGCGAGACGGAGGTGTCGGTGGTGCCGCCGACCGTCAGTCCTGCGGGCGCGGGCAGGGTGCCCGGCGTCTCCCCTCCGTCGCCGCCACCGTCGAGCCCCCAGAAACGGGCGGTGTGGTAGCTGGAGCAGATGGTGTCGAGGTAGTAGGTCCCGGCGGTGCCGCACTGGTCCGGGCCGCTGCCCGGGTCGACCGCCAGGCCGTGGGCCATGCCGGAGATCGAGTAGACCCGTACGACGGGCTTGCCGGAGGCGTCGTCGTACTCGCTCAGGGTGGTGCCGCCGGAGAGGCCCTCGGTGCGGGAGGGCGTCTGGCCGATGCCCCACACGTTCGTCCACTGGTCGCGCAGCTCGGTGGCGTTGGCCGGTACGACCGTGGTGTCGGAGGTGCCCTGCCAGATCGCCACGCGGGGCCAGGAGGCGGTGCCGGCGGGCGCGGCGGAGCGCACGAGGTCGCCCCACTGGGCGGGCGTCTTGTTCGGCGGGCTGTACATGCAGGTGTACGCGGCGGACACGCTCGTCGCGCAGTGTGCGGAAAGTCCGGAGCCGATGGAGCCGCCGGCGAAGACGTCGGGGTAGGCGGCGAGCATGTTCGCGGTCATGCCGGCGCCCGCCGACAGACCGGTGATGTACACCCGTCGCGCGTCGCTGCCGTAGCGCGCGACGGCGGTGTCGACCATCTGCCTGATGGACAGGGCCTCGCCCTTGCCGCGCGTGCTGTCGCCCGAATCGAACCAGTTGAAGCAGGAGTTGGAGTTGTTCGCGCTGCTCGTCTGGGGGAAGACGAGGGCGAACCCGTACTGGTCGGCGAACTTCGGCCAGCCGGAGTGGGCGTAGTAGTCGCTCGCGCTCTGCGTGCAGCCGTGCAGGGCGACGACGAGCGGTGCGCCCGGGGCGAGGCCGTCCGGCGCGTACGTGTGCATGGAGAGGTTGCCGGGGTTGGAGCCGAAGCCGGTGACCTGGGTCAGGCCTGCGGCGGACGCCTGCGGGCCGGCGGCCACCAGACCGCCCGTCAGGGCGAGGCCGCCCGCGGTGACGGCGAGCCACCGGCGGATGCCGCCGATGACGCGGCGGCCCTTCGCGGTGCGGAACGGGGGATACGGCTGTCCCATGGCTGATGCCTTCCGTGGGGGAGAGGACGGGGGGCACCGTGGCGGTCGCGGCTCGTGCCACCGGTGTGGCGTGAATCATGCGGTCCTGCTCGCTGACGTCGACATGGGCGGGACAGCCAGCCTTGACGGAGGATCAGTGTGTCGGCCTTCCATGGCCCGACCCGCGAACGTCCCGGTAGTGAGCAGGAGTCGGGCCCACCGTCCTCGGCGGACACCGCGCCCGCCTGACCCGCCTCCGCGACCCGGTCCGACGCCCGAGGACCTGGAGGAATTCTCCGGAAGATTATGGAGGACTTCTGGTGGTCGCGTGACTTTTCCGTCGGGGATTCGCCGCCCACGCCTCGCCGAACATGCATGCGCATCCTTCGAACTCATCGGTAACCCTTCTCTGAGCTGGGCGAACGCGTTCACGGGGTGCTCCACCGCGAACATCACGCTCCTTCATACGGCCGATGTATGGTCAGGCCGCCCTCGTACGGGTGGGCATGAAGGCGAGGCAATTCGAGGCGAGGCGCACCGATGGGAACTCCGACCACTCCGTCGTCCGGCGGAGCAGGCGAAGGCGGGGGTTGGTTCACACGAGGGCCGGCTCAGGCACCTGACGAGTTTTCGGCCCCGCGGGCCCCCCAGGCACCGCGGGCCCCGCAGGCCCCCCAAGCGCCCCAGGTCCCTGAGGCGCCGCGAGCCCCCCAAACACCCCAGGCCCCTCAGCCACCGCGAGCCCCCCAGGTCCCTCACGCGCGTCGGGCACCTCAGGCCCCTCACGCGCCCTCTGCGTCCTACACACCCCAGGGACCCCGGGGGCCTCACGGCTCCCCCAGGGGCCAGGGATCGGCCACGCCGCCCGGCGCGGCCGGGGCCGGCCCGTCGGGCGAGTCGGACGCGGCCCTCCTGCGCCGCACCATGGCCGAGATCGAGCCGATCGCCGACCAGGTCACCTCGTACTTCTACGCCCTTCTCTTCCTCCACCACCCCGACCTGCGGGAGCTCTTCCCCGCGGCGATGAACACCCAACGGGACCGCCTCTTCAAGGCGCTGCTCACCGCCGCGACCCACGCGGACGACCCCGCCACCCTGACCACGTACCTCACCCACCTCGGCCGCGGGCACCGGAAGTACGGCACCCGCCCCGAGCACTACCCGGCCGTCGGCGAGGCCCTGATCGGCGCCCTCACCCGGTACGCCTCCGCCGTCTGGGGGCCGAGGACCGAGGCCGCGTGGGTGGCCGCCTACACCACGATCTCGCAGATCATGATCGACGCGGCGACCGAGGACGAACTCCGTTCCCCCGCCTGGTGGCAGGCGGAGGTGGTCGGCCACGAGATGCGGACCCCGGACATCGCGGTCGTCACGGTCCGGCCCGACCAGCCGTACCCCTTCCTCGCCGGGCAGTACACCACCCTGGAGACCCCGTGGTGGCCGCGCGTCTGGCGGCACTACTCCTTCGCCTCCGCGCCCCGCTCCGACGGCCTGCTGTCCTTCCACGTCAAGGCCGTCCCGGCGGGCTGGGTCTCCAACGCCCTCGTGCACCGCGCCCGTCCCGGCGACGTCATCCGCCTCGGTCCCCCCGCCGGCTCCATGACCGTGGACCACAGCACCGACAACGGGCTGCTGTGCCTCGGAGGCGGCACCGGCATCGCGCCCATCAAGGCCCTCGTGGAGGACGTCGCCCGGCACGGCCGGCGCCGTACCGTCGACGTCTTCTACGGCGCCCGTGAGAACCACGGCCTGTACGACATCGAGACGATGCTCCGGCTCCGGCAGTCGCACCCCTGGCTCTCGGTCCGACCGGTCCTGGACGACGGCATCGGCGGCCTGCCCTCCGGCGGTCTGCCCGACGCCATCCGCGAACACGGCCCGTGGCACACGCACGACGCCTATCTGTCCGGGCCGCCCGGAATGATCCGCCGCGGTGTCGAGGCCCTGGTGGGCGTCGGCATCCCCACCCACCGCATACGACACGACTCCCTAGAGGAACTGGCCGGGGCAACGACGTGAGCACTTTCCAGCAGGACCCGAGCACCTCCGAGCAGACCGGGCGGCGGACGGCACCCCTGCGCACCACCCGCCCGGGCAGCGACGGCGAACACCTCGTCCAGTGGCGCCTGGGCACCACCGAACGCGCCGACCGGTTCTACGCCGAACAGGTCCTCGACCGGCTGAACCCCCGGATGCGCGATTTCACGGCCCGGCAGGAGATGTTCTTCCTGGCCACCGCCGACCGCCACGGAGCCTGCGACAGCACCTTCCGCGCCGGCCCGCCCGGTTTCCTCCACGTCCTCGACGACACGACGCTCGCCTACCCCGAGTACCGGGGCAACGGCGTCCACGCCAGCCTCGGCAACATCGAGGAGAACCCGCACGTCGGCGTCCTGATGGTGGACTTCCTCCGCGACCGCATCGGCCTCCACGTCAACGGCCGGGCCAGGGTCGTCGCCGACGACGAGATGCGCCGGGCCCACCCCGACGCCGCGCTCGCCGTCGACCCGGTGCCCGGCCGGCGGGCCCTGGTGTGGGTCGAGATCGCCGTCGACGAGGCGTACATCCACTGCGCCAAGCACATTCCCCACCTCCAGAAGGTCCCCGCCCGCGGCAGCGGCCGGTCCTGGGGCACGGACGACGTCAAGCGCAAGGGCGGCGACTTCTTCGGTGCGGCCGCCGACGCCCCGGAGCGCGGCCCGTTCGTGCCGCCGCCCCGCGCCGATCCGGCGACCTGGCGCGCGGCGGCCGAGACGGTGCTGGCGAAGGCCGACTCCGCGGCGGGGGCACGGGCGTTCAGCGGCTGGTTCAGCCGCGGCGCCGGCCCGCGCCGAGCCGCTCAGGCGAAGGCGGAGGAACTTCCGCGCGACGCGCACCGGAGCGCGCTCGGCGGGGCGTCACCCGCGTGGCGCGCCGGGCACGTCCCGCAGCCGTGACCGGAAGGCGCTGCCGCCGCCCGAGGGGGTGGCCTCCGCGGCCGGTCGGCCGGGGCTTGCAATGCGCGCTGTCACCTTTCAGTATGGTTACGTGAATCATGCATTTCCCTGTGGGACGCCCTGCCTGGACTTCGTCGGCACCCTGCGGGCGCGCCGCAATGTCGCGCCCCTGGAGAAGCTGGCCACGCCCGGACTCCTGGACGACTGGTTCGTGGAGTCGGGGATGGTGGATCTGACGCCCGGGGCGAACGAGGCGGACGTGGTGATCGCCGTGCAGTTGCGCGAGGCGATCTACGACCTGGTGGCCGCTCGCCTCGATGCGCGGCCGCTGCCCGCGGAGGCGGTCGCGGAGGTGAACCTGCACGCCTCGGGCCTGCCGGTGACGCTGCGGCTGGGGCCCGACGGGGTCATGCGGACGGGGTCGGTCGCGCAGGGGCTGGCGACGCTGGCCCGCGAGGCGGTCCGGCTCCTGGGCGGGGACGAAGCCGCCCTGCTGAGGGAGTGTGCCCGGCCGGAGTGCACGCAGGTCTACCTCGACCGCTCGCGGGGCCATCGCCGGGAATGGTGTGCGATGAAAACCTGCGGCAACAGGGTCAAGGCCGCCAACTACCGGGCGCGCCGACAGGCCGCCCAGACCTGACCGCACCGGCCCGGATCCGGCAGCGCCTCCCCTGTGTCACCTGTTTGACCGGTGATGAAGTTCTGTGTCAGTCTGGAGCGTGTCCATCCTTCGGTGATACGACACGCTCCAGGCCGACCGGCCGGCCCGCGAGGCCGGTCCGAGGCGACGCGACAGGCGAAGAGGACGGTGACGGGCGATGGCCGGCAGCGAGGAAAGGGCCGTACTGGCGGGCGGCTGCTTCTGGGGCGTGCAGGAGCTCATCCGCGCGCAGCCGGGTGTGCTGACGACGCGGGTGGGATACAGCGGCGGCGACCTGGCCCACCCCACGTACCGCCGTCACGAGGGGCACGCGGAGGCCGTCGAGATCGTCTTCGACGGGACGGTGACCGACTACCGGACCCTGCTGGAGTTCTTCTTCCAGATCCACGACCCGAGCACGAAGAACCGACAGGGCAACGACATCGGGGACAGCTACCGCTCCGCCGTGTTCTACCTGGACGACGAGCAGCGGCGCGTGGCCGAGGACACCATCGCCGACGTCGACGCCTCGGGGCTGTGGCCGGGGCCCGTGGTCACCGAGGTCACCGCGGCGGGACCGTTCTGGGAGGCCGAGCCCGAGCACCAGGACTACCTGCAGCGCTACCCGGACGGGTACACCTGCCACTTCCCGCGCCCCGGCTGGCGACTGCCCCGGCGGGAAGAGGCCTGACCCGGTCGACGGGGCGGGGAGGCACCCCGGGGGAGGAGCCCGGCTCGTGGCCCGCGCCCGGGAGCGCCACCCCGCCCCGTCGTCGTCCCGAGGGCGATCGCGCCCGACGGTCCCGCCCCGACCGTCAGGCGGTCGTCACGCCGCTGCGGCGGTGCGGATGCGCCGGATACACGCCGAGGACGCGCACCTCGGTGGAGAAGAAGCGCAGCTCGTGCAGGGCCAGCGCCACCTGCGGCTCGTCCGGGTGTCCCTCGATCTCGACGTAGAACCGGCTCGGGCTGAGACCGGCGCCCCTCTGGTAGCTCTCGATCTTGGTGAGGTTGACCGCGCTGCTGGCGAAGCCGCCCAGGGCCTTGTAGAGGGCGCTCGGGATGTTCCGTACGGCGAAGAACAGGCTCGTCATGGTCGGCCCCTCGCCGACGGGCGCGAACGCGGGCTCGCGGGAGAGCACGACGAACCGCGTCGTATTGTCCGGATCGTCCTCGACCTCCGGACGGAGGACCTCCAGGCCGTAGTGCCGGGCCGCGGCGGGCGGGGCCAGCGCCGCGTGGCGTACGTCGCCGAGCTCCGCCACCTCGCGGGCGGCCCCCGCCGTGTCGTCACTGACGAGCGTGCGCCAGCCGCCCTCCCGCAGCACCTTCCGGCACTGCCCCAGCGCGTGCACGTGGCTGCGTACGCACTCGATGTCGTCCAGCGTGGCTCCGGGGACGCCCATCAGGTCGAAGCGGATGGCGAGGAAGTGCTCGCCGGTCACGAAGAGCCCCGACTCCGGCAGCAGGTGGTGCACGTCCGCGACCCGGCCTGCGGCGGAGTTGTCCACCGGAATCACCGCCAGGTCGGCGGTGCCGAGCGTCACGGCGTCCAGGGCCTGCTCGAAGCCGGTGCAGGGCAGCTCCGTGATGCCGGGGAACAGGTGTTGCGTGGCTGCCGCCGAATTGGAACCCGGTTCACCCTGATATGCGGCGATCATTGCCCTGTAACACCTTTCATCGCGTGAGACGGCCGGACTCGGCGACCGACAGGAGAGCCACCGTAGACCTCGGACGGTGGATGACCGTGATGCTGTCCAGCACCAGAGACGCCGAGGGGCGCGGCGCCGGCCGGAAGGCACGGGCCCGTCGATCCCTCCGGCGAGGAGGCGTACGCCGACCCCGCCGGCTTCCCCCACTCGCCTCGTCACCGACTGACGGGCGCTCCAGGAGGGAAGGAGACCCCGAAGCCGTGCGATCCGCGCGTACATCTCGTACGTCTCGTACATCTCGACGAAGTGAGGGATTCCAGTGACCGTTCTCGGGGACTCTGTCGAATCGATGGAACAACTGGCCTCGGTCTGGCGGGAGATGGTGCTCGACCGGGACGAGGAGGCGGACGTCCGCGACCTTCCGGGCATCGCCGTCCGCTGGGCCGACTGCCGGTTCGCCTTCTGGAACTGCGTCACCCTGACCGAGGTCGGCGTCGACGCCGGGCTTCTGGAACGGCGTCTGCACGAAGCGGCGGAGATCATGCGCGCGAAGAGGCGGCCGGGCTTCCTGTGGGTCTTCGAGGACCTGATCGAGGCCGACGCGCGTGCGGGGCTGGACGCGGCGGCCGAGCGGGCGGGCCTCGTGCACGCCTTTCCCGGTACGGGCATGGCCGGGGACCTGCCGCCCCTGCCGGAGCCGGTCCATCCGGACCTGACGTTCGTGCGGGTGACGACCGACGAACAGCTTCAGGCGTACGCGGACCTCAACTCCCGCGCGTACGGCTTCCCCCTGGAGGACGGCCGGGACGGCCTCGCCGGCTCCGCGCTGTGGAAGGACCGGGTGCACGCCTACCTGGGCGTGCGCGACGGCGTCCCGGTGACCTGCGCCGCGACGGTGGAGGCGGAGGGTCGGCTCTTCGTCGTGCTCGTCGCCACCGACCCGCGGTGGGAGCGCCGCGGTTACGGCGAGGCGGTGACGAGGAAGGCGCTGTACGAGGGAGCCCGCGCCACCGGTCTGACCCGCGCCACCCTGCACGCGACCGTCGCCGGGGCGCCCGTGTACCCGCGCATCGGCTTCGAGCCGAACTCGCCGATGCGCTTCTTCGCCCTCAAGGGCTGAGGGGCCGCCGTAGGTCGGAGGCGCGCCGCCCGCCGACGGACGCCGCCCGCTCCGGACTCCGCCGCTGCCGTTCGGCCGACCGGTGCCGGCAGCGCGCCTCCGCCCGACCGGTGAACCGCAGACGGAAGGGCGCCCGCGCCGGCTTCCGGTGCCATGTCAGCGCCGCGCCGCACGGACCAGGGCGACGTCCGCGGCGGGGACGGCGAGGCGTGCGGGCGCCCGCATGGCAACGTCCGATCTTCGGCACCGTTCGAGATCGTGGCACGATGGACGGCATGACGACCCACCGAAGGGACCATGCCGCGTAGACGGCCAGGGCACGTCCGGGCAGGCGCGACCCGGCACCGGACATCAGCAGCAGGGCCGGGCATCGACGGTCTGTCCTCGGGTGCGTCGTCCGAGATCTTCCGTCTCGAACACACACGCAACTACCTGCGGCCAGGCGACGTCGGTGCGGCCATGCGCCTGTGGAAGGAGTACGTCCACCGCCCGGAACGCCAGTTGTGGCACGACGACGAGTGGGGCGACGTGCACGGGTACTGCTGCGGCGATCCCTTCGAGGCCCGAGCTCTCCTCGACACCGTGATGCGGGCCATGTCGGCTGGGAACGCCCGGCAGCTCCGACGGATCGTCAGCCGGTCCGACGCCGTCTGGAACCGGCCGTCGCCGCCGCACGCACCGGACGGGGGGGTGAAGGACGAGCCGGCCGCGGAGGGAGCCGGGCGGCGACTCCAGCCGTTCGCCGCGGAGCCGGCTCACCGAGCCGCGAGTGCGTGGCGGCCGGATTCTTCGAGGGTGTACATCACGGACCGCTGTTGTCTGTGACGCCGGACGTGCCCCTTGGCCACGAGCGACTCCAGGGTGTTGCGCACGACCTGCGGGGTGGGGCTGCGGTCCGGGTGCTTCTCCAGCAGTTCGCCCCGCAGTTCCTTCGCGAGGCGCGGCCCGTCGTCACCGGCGAGCAGGGACATCAGGAGGTCTCCGAGCAGAGGCTGCCGCGACTTCCCCTTCGCGGCCGCCCCCGCGGGCTTCCCCGTCCGCGCCGTCCGCCGCGCAGGAGTGCCGGTGGAGGACGAGGCGGATGCCTTGCGCGACCTGGTCCCGGTGGGCACGGGCTCTGCCGAGGCCTGCTCGGGCGAAGGCGAAGAGGCCTGCTCGGGCGAGGGCGAAGGTTCCGCCAAGCTCTCGTACCGTTCGGCGAGTTTGAGGATGTCGACGAGGAGGGCTTCCTCCTGCTTCAGCATCCTGAGCTTCTCGGCCAGCTCCTGCTGGCGCCGACGGTTCTCCTTCAGATCCGACGCGGCCTGATCGACGAGCCGCGTTCGGAGCGTGGAGGCGGGTTGGCTGGTCACAACCGTTCACTCCCTAGCGCATGGATGACGCTGCGCATGCTACCCACGCCGGAGCGGCCGTGCAGAGGGCCCGGCAGATGTCGCACGACCTGTCGTACGACCTCGTTGCTCGCCTCGGTCATCAGCGTCCCTCTCCCAAGTAACCTTCTTGACCGGTGACGAACGCTCATGTCAGTCTCTCCCGGAGCGCGCTGCACGAAAAATCCGACGCAAGAGGAACCGCTTCGAGCGGTTACTTACTTCTGATGGAGGAAACATGAGGCGACGACTTCTGGCCGCCGTCGCGGCAGGGGTGCCGCTGGCCGCGGCGGTGTACCTGCCGACCGCCTGGGCGGGCACCGAGAGCTCCGCCGCCCAGCCGCTCAGCTGCTCGACCGTCACCGTGCGGGCTCCCGCGGGCACCGAGGTGGAGAACGTCGTGGCGGTCGCCCGTCCGGCCGGGACCGTCGACGTGCCGGAGGTCCCGCCCCTCCCCGCCGCGCGGATCACCGACGTCCCGGCCCACTGCGATCTGACGGTCACGCTGACCCACCCGGGTGAGGGCGACCACGCCCAGGTGAAGATCTGGCTGCCCCAGGACAACTGGAACGGCCGCCTGCAGACGGTCGGCGGAAGCGCCTTCGCCGCAGGCGACTACGGCACCGCCCTCGCGGGCGCCGTCAAGAACGGCTACGCCGCGGCCACCACCGACGCCGGCGTCAAGACCTACCTCGACACCAGCTGGGCCCTGGACGCCGGGGGCCGGGTCGACACCACGCTCCTGACGAACTTCGCCTCCCGGTCCGAGCACGAGACGGCCGTCGTCGCCAAACAGGTCATCGGCGACTACTACGGGAGGGCGGCCTCCTACGCGTACTTCAACGGCTGTTCCACCGGCGGCCGCCAGGGCTACGCGGAAGCCCAGCGCCACCCCGACGACTACGACGGCATCCTCGCCAACGCCCCGGCCATCAACTGGGACGAGTTCGAGGTCGCCACGCTATGGCCGCAGGTGGTGATGAACAACGAGAAGACCTACCCCAGCGGGTGCGAGTTCGACGCCTTCAACACCGCCGCGGTCAAGGCCTGCGACCCCCTCGACGGCGTCGAGGACGGCCTCGTCGAGAACCCGGCCCGCTGCGACTTCGACCCCCGCCGGCTCATCGGCACCACGGTCGTGTGCGAGGGCAGGGAGCTGACCGTCACGGCGGCCGACGCGGCCGTGGTCCGCAAGATCTGGGACGGCCCGCGCACCGCCTCGGGCGAGAAGCTGTGGGCCGGCGTCCCGATCGGCGCCGACCTGAAGTTCCCGTACCTGGCGGGCACCCTGCCGGACGCGAACGGCGACCTCAAGGGCGTTCCGTTCCCCGTCCCGTCCGCCTGGGTCGCGTCCTGGGTGAAGAAGCAGCCCTCGTTCGACGTCTCGACGATCACCTACAGCCAGTTCGCCGAGCTGTTCCGGCGGTCCAGGGCCGAGTACGACGAGGTCATCGGCACCGACAGCCCGGACCTGTCCGCCTTCCGCAGGTCCGGCGGCAAGCTCCTGACCTGGCACGGCCGGCAGGACCAGCTCATTCCCACCCAGGGCACGGTGACCTACCGCCAGCAGGTCGAGCGGAAGGCGGGCGGCGCCGAGCGGGTCGACGACTTCTACCGCCTCTTCCTCGCGCCGGGCACGGCCCACTGCGCGCTGACCGGGCAGACCGACGACCTCGGAGCCCTGCGGGCCTGGGTCGAGCAGGGCAAGGCGCCCGACGTCCTGACCGCCACGCTCACGAACTCCTCCGGCGAGCAGGTCACCCGCGATCTGTGCGCCTACCCGAAGGTGTCCCGCTACAAGGGCCACGGCGACCCGGCCGCAGCCGACAGCTTCCGGTGCGTGCACCCGCTTCGATACTGAACTGCCGGAACGCCCCTCGGCCACGGAGGAAGGCCGGCCGCCGTGCGACCGAGACCAGGATGCCCGGCACGCGCGGTCGCGGAGTCCGTGCCAGTACACCTCCACACCGCCTGCCCGTCCCGCGGAGACCCCGGGGGCTTCCGATGCGGGCCGTGGTCACCGTGTGCCGGGCCGGTCACCTCCGATACCGCTGCGCCACTGCCGCGAAGGCGGCCTTGGGTTCCCATTCCATGTCGGGGTAGGTCCGCCCCCGGCGTCCTTCGAGGAGTTTGACGATGCCCAGGCCGGCCCGGTCCAGGTCGTCCCGGGGGTCGCCGTCCGGGCGGTGCGGGTAGCCGGGCAGGGCGAACAGGAACACGAACGCGCTGTCCACGCCTTCGCTGTCGAAGATCTCCAGGAGTTCGCTCAGGTACGCGGCCTGGCCGGCCTCGTCACGTTCGTACACGCCGTTCAGCCGTACGGGGACCTTGGTCTCCGGGTCGTGCTCGACCACCTCCAGCACCCGTCCGCCGCGGTCGCCCGCGCCGCGGTAGGCCGCGGTGCCGAATCCGGTGACGGCGAGCGGCTTCGGGCCTTGAGCCAGGGCGCGCACCGCGTCCCGGAACCGGTCGGCGACCTCGGCGGAGCGGATCAGCTCGAACGTCACCACGTCGAAGGGGGTCCAGTCGACCTGTTCGAACTGGATGGCCGCGTAGGTGAGCTTGCCCTGGAAGCGCTCGCGGACCGTGGCCGCGGCCTCGCGGAGGAACGCGTTGATGCGCACGCCGAGCTCGCGCATCCCTTCGGCCCGCCGCTCGGGTCGGCTCATCAGCTGCTCGACCCGCTCCTCGGGGCTCTCTCCGGGCAGGAACCCGCGGTTCATCACGCTCAGCTCGACCCCTGCGACGAACACGACGGTGGCCCCCTGCCGCCGGAGCCGTTCCGCTCGTTCGGCGCAGTCGCGGAAGAGCACGAGGATCTGCTCCGGGTCCAGCTCCAGCGGATACGGCGAGAACCAGACCTCCAGGCCGAGCCCGGCGGCGGCGCCGGCGGCCAGCTCCAGTCGGTCCGGGTCACCGCCGATGATCTGGACCGCGTCGCAGTGCAGGTCGTCCCGGATGATGGCGAGTTCACGCCGGACCACCGCGGGGTCGAAGTGCTCGCGGGACGTCTGGCCGTGCACGACGAACCCGGTGTCGTAGGTCATTCCTCTTGCTCGCACGGTGAGGTCCCCTCTGTCGGTCTCGGGCGGTCTCGGGCGGATCGAGGCTGACAGGAAAAGTGCGTGCACGCAAGTTTGCGTGAAAGAAAATTTGCGTTCACGCATTCCTGTGTGGAACGCTGAGCACCGTGACGACACCACTGCCAGGGCTCCGGGAGCGGAAGAAGCAGGCCACGCGCGAGGCGCTGCGCGAGGCGGCCCTGCGCCTGGCCGTGGAGCGCGGACCCGACCAGGTACGGGTCGAGGACATCGCCGAGGCGGCCGGGGTTTCGCCGCGCACCTACAACAACTACTTCGCCGGCCGCGAGCAGGCGATCGTCTCCGCTGTCACCGCGGACCGGGAGGCGCGGATCGCGGCGGCGGTCGGGGCCCGGCCCGCGGAAGTGCACCTGGCCGACGCCGTCACCGAAGCAGTGGTCGAGCAGTACACGAACACCGGCGAGCGCGAACAGCAGGCGCTGCTGCTCATCACCACCCGGACCGCGCTGCGCGACGCGTTCCTCGCCGCCACCGCCGACATCGAGCCCCCGCTCACGGCGGTGATCGCCGAACGCCTGGGTGACACCGGAGCGCACACGGCCCGAGTCCTTGCGGCAAGCGTGGCCGCGGCGGTTCGCATCGCGCTCGAAGGCTGGCTCCGGCCGACCGGGAACGCGGAGGCCGCCGAGGGTTTCGGCGCCGGAGGACTCGTCGTGCCCTCCGGCTCACTGCCCGACCAGCTCCGCGCGGCACTGGCCCCGCTCGTGCCCGCGTTCGACGCCGCCGAGCGACGCACCCGGCCGTCACCATCCGAGCCGGCCGGTTCGGCGTAGATCGTGACCATGGATGCGGAGGCCGCTCGCCGGTGGCCTGCCCGCGTGGCTGAGACCTGGACCGAAGAGCAGTTGATCGCGGACGGCTTCGAGCGTGCGCACACCGAGTCGGAGTGGTACGACGGACCGCGCGCCGGCCTTGCTGACATCGACGGGAAGCCCCACTACTTCGAGAGCCACGACTACGACCACGCCGACGAAGCCGATGAGTACCGGGTCTGGCCCGCGAGCGAGGCCGCGGTGGAGCTGGAACGTGAGCAATGGGCGATCTTCGCCAGGTGGAACGAGCGTCGTGAGGCCGACGAGGCCGGACCGGAGAGCCATCCGGGCCACGGCGGGATCGACCCCCGGTACGACGAGCTGGAAGTGCTGCTGGCGCCGCACCGCCGGGCGCCGGACGACACGCGTCGGCTCGTGGGCGAGCTGCGGTTCGTCGACGGCGCTCGCTACCGGGTCGAGGGACTCGACTACTGGTTTCGGTGGCGCCCGAGCGAGTGAGGCCGCCGTGGACAACCGATGATCACGGGGCGGCCTCGGACGTCAGGGCAGTTCCTGCCCACTGGCAGGAGGCATTCGAAGGTCCGATGAGCCGGATGGTCCGTCGGTTCGCTTGGGTGGAACCCGCCGCCGGGTAAGGCAGTTGATCACCTGCTTGCTGTCGGCCCTGCCGCGGAGGAACGGCCGGCCCCTTGCCGAGCATGCGGGCGACGCCACTCCGGACGGCATGCAGCACCTGCTGCACCGCGCGAAATGGAACGCCGACGCGATCCGTGTACGCGAAGGCAAGCCCGTCTCCCGCCCGCTCCCACGCAGCCGGCGGCACCATCCGTCCGCACGCCGGACACGGCACCTCGCCCCTGCCGGGGGCCCACCATCCGTCGCATGACAGGCGAGAACACCTCATGGTGCCCGTCCCCGAACGCCACCGCGCAGGGCATGCCGGTGGCTTCGAGTCGCTCTGCCCCAGTACAAGGGCGGCCCGCTCCGGACGTTCCTCCTGCCCGAGCGCCGGGAGACCAAGACCGCCCCGCGCTACTTCGCCCTCGACGGCACCGACCACGCCCGCCACAAGGCCCGGGGCAGCGTGATCCGCCGCTGCGTCACCCGGCGGAACAAGCACGCTGCCGACGAACACCTCCGCAGGGTCGTGGGCCGCGCCGACGGCGCCTGACCGGCCACTACCCGAACGAGCCGTCGGCTCGACCGGCGAAGCTCTCGCAGCCGTCGTGCTCGAACCGCACTCGCCCGTCGGATGCCGAGCCGGGATTGCTGCGCACCCCGTAGTCCCGGCCGAGCCGCCCGCTCGACGCGATCCACTAGAAGTGGTCCACGTCGACGACGGCCTGGGCGAACGCCGCCGGTGCCTCCTGTGGCACGTTGTGCCCGACGGACAGCGCGCGGTGCTCGTACGGGCCGGTGAACTTGCCGCGGTAGGAGGAGCCGTCACCGGGCGGGGCGGTGAAGGGGTCGAGCAGGGGGTCGATGGTGAGGGCGGGCACCCCGATGACCGGGGCCGTGGCGAGCAGGTCCTCGTAGCGGTCGTAGCGGCGCTCGCCCTCGGCGAGGCCCAGCCGCCAGCGGTAGTTGTGGATGACGATCGCGGCGTAGTCCGGGTTCCGGAAGGCCGCCGCGGTGCGCTCGAAGGTGGCGTCGTCGAAGTTCCAGGTCGGGGAGACCAGGTCCCAGACGAGCCGGGTCAGGTCGTGGCGGAGGTCTTCGCGCTCCATGGCCTTCTTGCCGCGCTCGGTGGCGAAGTAGTACTGGTACCACCATGTGTGCTCGGCGGCCGGTGAGATCGGCTCCCGTTGCATGGCGCGGTCGGTGATGAGGTAGCCGCTGACCGAGACCAGTGCCTTGACCCGCTCCGGCCAGAGGGCCGCGAGGATGCCGCCCGTCCGCGACCCCCAGTCGAAGCCGGCGATCACGGCCTTGTGGATCCTCAGGGCGTCCATGAGGGCGATGACGTCCAGCGCGATCGCCGACTGCTGGGCGTTGCGGAACGTCCGGGAGGAGAGGAAACGCGTCGTGCCGTGGCCGCGGAGGTAGGGCACGATCACACGGTAGCCCTGGTCGGCCAGCAAGGGGGCGACGTCGACGTAGCTGTGGATGTCGTAGGGCCAGCCGTGCAGGCAGATCACCGCGGGCCCGTGGGCGGGGCCCAGTTCGGCGTGACCGACGTCCAGCAGACCGGCCTTGACCTGCTTGAGCACGGGGAAGGAGACGTGCGCGCCCGGAGCGGTCGTCGGGACCGCGGGTGCTTCGCCGCCGTTGTCCGGGGCGGCGTTCGCCGCGCCCTGGAGACCGGTCAGCGAAGCGGCGGCCGTTCCCGTACCGAGCCCCAGGAGCTTGCTGAAGGTACGCCTGTCGATCATGTGAAACCCTCCGTGCGCTGTGGCGCGCTCCCTGCCCGGCGCAGGGGCGGTCGGACCGGGGCCGGCTCACGCTCTCACTCTTCTCCGCGCCCCCGTCCACGCGTCCGTGCAGGGGATGGCCTTGCGTGATGTGTGGGCCGAGCCCTCGGCGAGTGACCGGATGGACAAGTCACTTCCTTTCCGTGAACGTATCACCTCCTAGAAGGGTTATTAACCCCAAGAAGCTTGCATGTCTCGATCTGAATCACTGGCTTGACCGGTGATGGCGTGACTGGCAGGTTAGTCACCGTCCAAACCGGTGATGGCGCATCACGCGCGCGCCGGCCCACTGTCGAAAGGACGTGTCGTGATGAACCTCAAGGGCGCAGGCGAGCGGCGGACGATGACCGGAGTCGCAGCCGCAGTCCTCGCGGCGGCCGCGTTCGGGGCCTTCGCCCCGACCGGCACCGCCGGCGCCGACGCTCCTGTCGAGGTCGCCGCCATCGCCGGCGAGGGCGGCGCGTACGGGCCCAGGCCCACCGTCGTCCTGGAGCACGGCGCGTTCGCGGACTCCTCCAGCTGGAGCGGCGTCATTTCGAGGCTGCGCGCCGACGGTTACCCCGTCGTGGCCGCCGCCAACCCGCTGCGCGGCCCCCACGGCGACGCCGCCGCCCTGCGCGGCCTGCTCGACCACGTCAAGGGGCCGAAGGTCCTCGTCGGCCACTCGTACGGCGGTTCCGTGATCAGCGAGGCCGCCGCCGACCGTACCGACGTCAAGGCCCTCGTCTATGTGGCGGCGTTCCTCCCCGCCCCCGGTGAGACCGCGCTGGAGCTGACCGGCAAGTACCCCGGTTCCACCCTCCCCGGCGCCCTCGACCCGGTCCCCGTCACCGACCCCGACGGCACCCGGGGCACCGACCTCTACATCCGGCAGGACGAGTTCCGCCACCAGTTCGCCGCGGACGTCCCGCGCGACGAGGCCGCCCTCGCCGCCGCCGGCCAGCGCCCCATCGCCCAGGCCGCACTGGAGGAGAAGGCCACCGTGGCGGCCTGGAAGGCCATCCCCAGCTGGGCCGTCGTCACCACCCGGGACCTGAACATCCCGCCCGCCGCGCAGCGCTTCATGGCCGAACGGGCCGGCGCACGCATCACCGAGGTCGCCGCCTCGCACTCCGTCGCCGTCTCCCGGCCCGGTGTCGTCACCCGCGTCATCGAATCCGCCGCCCGCGCCACCCGCTGACCCCTCCGTCCCCTCACCCGCGAAAGAGAGAGCGACTGCCATGGATCTGAAGCTCGAAGTCGTCGTCATCCCCGTCTCGGACGTCGACAAGGCCAAGGGGTTCTACGTCGACACGCTCGGATTCAGCGCCGACGCCGCCTTCTCCGACCCCGACGGCAACGAATGGTTCCTCCAGGAGGTCGCCGTCCGCGCCCCCGGGCGCTGACTCCCGCCCCTCATGCCCTTCGGTGTCCCGTGGGGGACCGGCCCTCGCGGACGCTTCTCGCGTAACCCTCTTGACCGGTTACGCGAGGAGGGGCATATTGGTTGCTGTCCGGGCAGTGGGCAGCACGTGATCCATGAACGACGAAGTGGAGACCGGTCATGAACAAGGAACTCGCGGTGGACCCGGCCGCGGCGGCGCGACACGAGCGGTTCGGCAAGCTCCCCGAGCGCGTCCCCCTCGAGAGCATGATCGAGGAGAAGCAGGCCGAGCCGAACGCGGGGGCGACCGCGGAGTACCACCCCGAGGGCGCGTGGGCCTTCTCCTCGTGCCTCGCCCTGGACCTGGGGCTGTAGTCGGTCGCACGGGATACGTCCTCACGACGCACATACGTTTCCCGCGCGGTGCGTGCCTCTGGTTTCCCGTCCGCGGACCGCCGCGGACGGAGAGGGCGGGCGTCCAGCAGGTCACGGGCGTGCCGCGGCAGCGCGGCCGGGGGCGAGGGGCCGCGCTGCCCTCCGGTCACACCTCGGGGGCCCCGGTCTCCCTGAGCACGCCGTCGGCCAGCCGCAGCCACCGGTCGACCCCGATCTCGGTGAGGAACCTCTCGTCGTGACTGACCACCAGGAACGCGCCCTGGTAGGAGTCGAGCGCGCTTTCCAACTGGCCCACGCTGACCAGGTCGAGGTTGTTGGTGGGCTCGTCGAGCAGCAGCAGCTGGGGGGCAGGTTCGGCGCACAGCACGCAGGCCAGGGTGGCGCGCAGTCGCTCGCCGCCCGAGAGCACCCCGACCGGCAGATGGGCCCGGGGGCCGCGGAAGAGGAAGCGGGCGAGCAGGTTCATCCGCTCCGCCTCCGGCCGTGCGGGGGCGGACCGGGCGAAGTTCTCCGCCACCGTGAGGTCCGGGTCCAGCAGGTCCAGACGCTGCGACAGATAGGCGATCCGGCCGCCGTTGCGCTTGATCTCCCCGCTGTCCGGGGCGAGGTCGCCGGTGATCAGACGCATCAGGGTGGTCTTCCCCGCCCCGTTGGGACCGGTCAGCGCGATGCGCTCCGGGCCCCGGACGGCCAGGTCCACGCCACCCGGCGCGAACGCGTCCCCGTCGCCGAGGCGCACCTGCATCCCTTCGCCGAGGAACAGGTTGCGGCCGGCGGGCACGCGGGTGTCGGGCAGTTCCAGGGTGAGGCGCTGCTCCTCGCGCAGCGCGCGCCCGGCCTCGTCCAGGCGCGCCTTGGCCTCGCTGACCCGGGAGGCGTGCATCTGCCCGGCCCGGCCCGCGGCCTCCTGCGCGCCCCGCTTCATGTTGCCGGCGAAGATGCGGGGCAGACCGGCGCTCTTGAGGTTCTTGGCGGCGTTGCTCGCCCGTCGGTCGGCGCGCTCGCGGGCCTGCTGCATCTCCCGCTTCTCCCGCTTGAGCTCCTGCTCGGCGTTGCGCACGTTCTTCTCGGCGGCCTCCTGCTCGACGCGGACGGCCTCCTCGTACGCGGTGAAGTCGCCCCCGTACAGGCGTAGTTCGCCACTGCCGAGTTCGGCGATGCGTTCCATGCGGTCGAGCAGCGCACGGTCGTGGCTGACCAGGAGCAGGCAGCCGTTGAAGTCCGACAGCACGTCGTAGAGCTTGTGGCGGGCCTCCAGGTCGAGGTTGTTGGTGGGCTCGTCGAGCAGCAGGACGTCGGGGCGCCTGAGCAGCTGGGCGGCGAGGCCGAGGGAGACCACCTGGCCGCCGCTGAGCGTGCTCAGGCTGCGGTCCAGGGCGAGGTCGGGCAGGCCCAGGCGGTCGAGCTGGGCGCGGGTGCGCTCCTCGATGTCCCAGTCGTCGCCGATGGTGGCGAAGTGCTCCTCGGCCACGTCGCCGGACTCGACGGCGTCCAGGGCGCGGATCACCCCGGCGATGCCGAGCACCTCGGCGACCGTGAGGTTCCCGGTGAGGGGCAGGCTCTGGGGGAGGTGGCCGAGGATGCCGTCGACGGACACCGTGCCGGTGGCCGGCTTGAGTTCGCCCGCGATCAGCTTGAGCAGGGTGGACTTGCCGGAGCCGTTGGGGGCGACCAGGCCCGTACGGCCGGAGGGCACGCTGAAGGACAGGTCGTCGAAGACGGGGGTGTCGTCGGGCCAGGTGAAGGAGAGGTTCGAGCACACGATGGCGGCGTCGGACATGAAGAGACCTCGGAAGTACTGAGGGCAGGGTGTGGTCCTCTGCCCTGGGCAGACGGGGAAAGGGGTACGACGAAACGGACCACCTCCGCGGTGCTCCTGGGCACCGGCCGGTGGCCGTCAGATCCGGATCTCACCCGGAGATGTCGTCTTCACCCGCCACGTCTGCGACTCCTCGATACACGGTCTACGTCCACCACAGCTTAACAGCGACGGCCGGAGGACGGGGCGGTCAAGTGCGGGCGGGGCGGAGGAGGGTGGGGTGGCGAACTGCGGGCGGAGCGGAGGGGCGCACCTCGATGCGTCCCGTGCGAGGAGCTCGACCAGCCCTGACGGGGCACGTCCGGGCCTCGTGGACCCGGCGCGCACGCGCCGGCGGCCCGCCTCGTGGCCGAAGGGCGCGACCTTTCCCGAAAACCTGTCCGACAGTGCGGTTCTCTTTCCCTCACGGCGGCGTCATTCGGCCAACATCGGGAGGATTTCGGCCCTCCGGACAACCGGTCATCACCCCTTCCCCTCTCACCGCACGGGCGCGGCGAGTGCCTCCTGCCGCACCGGTCGGGCGTCCGTCCCGTCCCGGCGGGCGGGTGGCCCGCTGTCCGCCCCCTTCCACAGCACCCGGAGGACGAGGGAACGATGACCACCACGCGCACCACCCGGCTGCGGCGTCCGCTGCTGGCCGGTACCACGGCTGTCGCCGCCATGGCCGTGACGGCCGGCTTCATGGCCGCCACGCCGGAGCAGGCGAACGCAGTGACGGGCCCCCGACTGAGTCTCGTCGCGGCGACCGGCTCGATCACGCTCACCTCCTGGAAGGAGGACCCGGGCGTCTACCTGGACCTGGGCACGTATCTGACGGCGGAGGGAACCCCCTTCGAGCTCAAGGCGACCCGGAAGTCCTACAAGGACCCGGTGACCCTCACCCAGACCCTGTACGAGGGCGGCAGGGCCAAGACGAAGACCCTGCCCCAGGGCACCGTGAAGGACTTCTCCGGGCTGCCCGGCTTCGCGGAGATCACCGTCACCGACAAGGACGGCAAGAAGGTCGTCAGCCGGGCGGAGAGCTTCTGCCCGAACAACGCCAGCGGACGGATCCGCCCCGACGCGCCCTCCACCTCGAAGTATCCGGAGAGCTGCCCCACCAACCCCTTCACCCTCGGTTCCGTGTGGGGCGTGGAGAAGGGGTGGGCCGCCAACACCTACGGCGGTTCCTACACCCAGCCGGTGAAGCTCGCCGCCGGCACGTACACGGCCGAGGTCCGGGTCGCCAAGAAGTACCGGGACCTCTTCAAGATCGCCGACCGGCCCGCCAGGGTGAAGGTCACCGTCGAGGAGCGCAGTTGGGAGCAGAACGGCGGCGCCGCGGCCGCCCGGGCGGCCGCCGCCGGGGAGCACGCCGGGCACGCCGCCCACCACGCCCAGGCCGGTCACGCCGGGCACGGCCCCGGGCACGCTCCGACCCCCGCCCAGGCAGGCGCTCCGGAGACCAGCGGCGCGGGCCCCTCGTACAACGTGGGCCACGGGCCGCTGAAGGCCGCGCCGCCGGCCCTGCCGTGGGCGCTCAAGAAGCAGCAGGCGGCGCGCGCCGACCTGCCGGCCGGCGACACGGCGGGTCGGACCGACGGCTCGCGCCAGGCGCCCGCCCTCGCCCCGCAGGCCAAGAGGCCCACCGGGAACCCCTCCGTCCCGAACGTGCCCAAGCCCGACCTGCGGTCGCTGCCGGCCTACGGCATCACCATCAGCGACGGCGACCGGGACATCCCCGGCAAGGACTACCTGGCCTTCAGCGCCAACGTGTGGAACGCGGGCCCGGCCCAGCTCGTGGTGGACGGCTTCCGCTCGCCCGGCAAGGCCAAGATGGACGCGTACCAGTACTTCTACGACGCCCGCGGCAAGCAGGTCGGCTACACCCCGACCGGCACCATGGAGTGGGACCCCCGCCCCGGCCACGTGCACTGGCACTTCACGGACTTCGCCAGCTACCGGCTGCTGAAGGCCGACAAGAAGGAGGCGGTGCGCAGCGGCAAGGAGGCCTTCTGCCTCGCCAACACCGACGCCGTCGACTACACGGTGAAGAACGCCAACTGGCACCCCTTCAACACCGACCTGGCCACCGCCTGCGGTCAGGAGAACTCCATCTCCGTCCGCGAGGTGCTGGACGTCGGCTCCGGCGACACCTACACCCAGGACCTGCCGGGACAGTCGTTCGACATCACGGACGTGCCCAACGGCACCTACTACATCCAGGTACTGGCCAACCCGGCCAAGCGGCTGAAGGAGACCGACCTCGGCAACAACAGCGCCCTGCGGAAGGTCGTCCTCGGCGGCACGCCCGGACGGCGGACCGTGACCGTCCCCGCGCACGACCTCGTGAACGCGAACTGATCCCGCCCGGACACCGGCACGCCCCCTTCGGGGCGACGGAGCCACGGCACACGGGTGACGGACACCGGCCCGCGGGGGGTGGGGGAGATCTCAACGGGCCACTGGAAAGCATCGTTTCTGCACGTCCGCGGCCCCACGATCAGCCGTCCGGCATTGGAGTGAGAGGCGGTGTCCCGTCGATCCCCCGGGGCGTTTGACCGCCCGACGGGCACTGTGCCACGTCACTCGGAACTCATGAGGAGTAGCTATGCGTTCTCTGGCCGCGTCTGTCCTGGCCGTGGGAATCCTGTTCGGCGGTGCCGGTGCCGCGCTCGCCCACGACGGCGTCGGAATCGGAAGGTTCTCCGAGGGCGGCTCCGGCTCCGCCTCGCACTGTGCGGTGGCCGGCGTCCCGTCCGTGTACGGAACGATCTTCACCGCCTCGTGCTCGGAGAAGGGCTGGGAAGAGGGCGCGGAGTTCGAGTACCTCGGCGCCCACTGACCTGCGGCCACGCCCGGCGACAGGCACCACCGAGCAAGACCCACGCGTCCCGTGCCCGCGCACGGGACGCGGCGACGGGCCCGCTCTCGCACGCGAGAGCGGGCCCGTCCGCTCTCCGCCCGAAGAGCAGGGCCCTCCGGCCTCTCCGGCCCGGCCAGGAGGGCGCGCCCGTGTGCATCCGCCGCCCGAGCACCGGGGGAACCGCGGATAGCAGGAGTGCGAAACCAGCACGCCGGCGCGGCGCGCCCGCGGCCGGCGGCCGAACAGGGAGGGCGCGATGACCGTCTCCGTCGTTCTGTACACCTCTGACCTCAGGGTCCACGACCATCCGCCCCTCAGGGCCGCGGTCCAAGGGGCACAGGAGGTGGTGCCGCTGTTCGTCCGCGATCCGGCCGTGGACCGCGCGGGGTTCGCGGTCCCCAACCGGCTGGGCTTCCTCGCCGACTGCCTCACGGATCTGGACCGGGGACTGAGGGACCGCGGCGGCCGCCTCGTGGTGCGGGAGGGCGACACGGTGTCCGCGGTACGGGCCCTGGTGCGGCAGACGGACGCCGACGAGGTGCACATGGCCGCCGGTGTGACGGCGTTCGCCAGGGCACGGGAGGCACGACTGCGCCGGGCCCTGGAGGACGACGGCTGTCGGCTGTACGTCCACGACGGGGTGGTCACCGTCGTTCCGCCCGGCGACGTCCTTCCCGAGGGAAGGGATCACTTCGCCGTGTTCACGCCCTATCACAAGCGCTGGGCCGCCGAACCGCTCCGGACACCGCTGCCCGCCCCCGGAGCGCTGCGCGTCCCCTCGGGGGTGCGGTCCGAGCGCGTCCCGCGGCGTTCCGCGGTCACCGGTCTGTCGCCGGCCCTCGCGGTGGGAGGGGAGAGGGAGGGGCGCAAGCTGCTCGGTTCGTGGCTGGCGGATCAGGCCGACGCGTACGAGGAGGGCCAGGACGACCTGGCGGGTGACGCCACGTCCCGCCTCTCGCCCCATCTCCACTTCGGCGCCGTCTCCGCGACCGAGGCGGTGCACAGGGCGAGGAAGCGGGGCGGCGCCGGGGCCGACGCCTTCGTGCGGCAGCTGTGCTGGCGCGACTTCCACCACCAGGTCCTGGCCGCGCGGCCCGAGGCGGCGGAAGCGGACTACCGTCCGCGTCAGGACCGCTGGAGGCGGGGCGCCGACGCCGAAGAGGACCTCGCCGCCTGGCGGGAGGGCCGGACCGGCTATCCCGTCGTCGACGCCGCCATGCGGCAACTCGCCCACGAGGGGTGGATGCACAACCGCGGCCGGTTGATCACCGCCTCCTTCCTGGTCAAGACGCTCTACATCGACTGGAGGGAGGGCGCGCGCCACTTCCTCTCCCTGCTGGTGGACGGTGACGTCGCGAACAACCAGCTCAACTGGCAGTGGGTGGCGGGCACGGGCACGGACACCAGGCCGCAGCGCGTCCTCAACCCGGTGCGGCAGGCCAGACGGTACGACCCCGACGGCAGCTACGTCCGCCGCTGGGTTCCGGAGCTCGCCGCCCTCGACGGACCGGCCGTCCACGAACCCTGGCGGCTCACCGGGCCCGACCGGTCGTCCTTCGACTACCCGGACCCGGTGGTCGAGCTCTCCGAGGGCCTGGCGCGCTTCCGGCAGGCCCGGGGCACGGCCTGATCCGGATCCCCGTCCCGCACCGGACGTGCGGCGTCGATTTCGACGCGGAAACGATGCGAGTTGTGCGGAGTGGCGTGCCGGCCGGAACGTGAGGCGTACGGGGCCGACGAGACCCCGACGCCGCTCTCGCCGCGGCACGGCCCGGTGGACGCCCGTGCCACCGCCCGCAGGAGGAAGCGCCATGACCGCACACCGGATCACCAGCGACCTCGTCGGCCCCCCGGAGCCGTACTCCGCTCACGCGCCGCTCGAAGACGGCGACGACCGGATCGCCCGCGGCCTGGTCCACGGCGACGAGCACTGCCTGGCCGCGGCGTACCGGCGCTGGGGCCGCCTGGTCCACACCCTGGCGGCACGGGCGCTGGGGGACCCCCGCGAGGCGGAGGACGTCACCCAGCAGGTGTTCGTCGCCGCGTGGCGCGGGCGGGCCGGCTTCCGCCCCGAGCGCGGCACCCTGCCGGCCTGGCTCACCGGCATCACCCGCCGGAAGATCGCCGACGCGCTGACCGCCCGCACCCGCCGCACCGAGCTCGCGGCGACCCTCGGCGCCGCCCTGGAGCACGAGGCCCGGACGGCCGAGCAGCCCGAGCGGATCCTCGACCGGATGGTCGTCACCGAAGAACTGGCCAGGCTGCCCCGCGTCCAGCGCGACGTCCTGGAACTCGCCTACTTCGCCGACCTGACCCAGACGCAGATCGCCGACCGCACCGGCATGCCCCTGGGCACGGTCAAGAGCCACGCGCGGCGCGGCCTCCAGCGCATGCGACACGGCCTCGCGCTCGCCGCGGCCGAGGGCTGACCGGCCCGCACGACCGCCCGAGGACCCCGGACGACCGACTGCGGAGAACGGGCCCCCGCATCCGCCTGCCCCCAGGACGACGAAGAAGTGGTGCAGGGCGTGTACGCCACGGCCATCGGTGAAACGGATCAGCGCATGGACACTCCCACCCCGCCCGAGGGCGCCCGCTGCCTGGTCACCGGCGCGAGCGGCTACATCGGGGGCCGCCTCGTGCCGGAGCTGCTCGACAGCGGCCATCGGGTGCGCTGCCTGGCCCGGCACCCGGACAAGCTCCGCGACTTCCCCTGGATCGACCGCGTGGAGACCGCGCGCGGGGACGTCACCGACGCCGCGAGCCTCCGCGAGGCCCTCGCCGGCATCGACGTCGCCTACTACCTCGTCCACTCCATGAGCTCGACGTCGGACTTCGAGGACACCGACCGGCTCGCCGCCCGCACGTTCGCCGCCGAGGCCCGCTCCGCCGGCGTCCGGCGCATCGTCTACCTGGGCGGCCTGGCCCCGCGCGAAGTGCCGGAGGACCGGCTCTCACCCCATCTGCGCTCCCGTACCGAGGTGGGGCGCATCCTCCTCGACTCGGGCGTCCCCACCACCGTCCTGCGGGCCGCCGTCGTCATCGGCTCCGGCTCGGCCTCCTTCGAGATGCTCCGGTACCTGACCGAACGGCTGCCGGTCATGGTCACGCCCAGCTGGGTCGACAGCCGGGTCCAGCCCATCGCGGTCCGCGACGTGCTGCGGTACCTGGTGGGGAGCGCCGGCATGCCCCCGGACGTCAACCGGACCTTCGACATCGGCGGCCCCGACGTGCTCACGTACCGGGAGATGATGGAGCGGTACGCGGAGGTCGCCGGGCTCCGCAAGCGCCTGATCGTCCCCGTACCGGTCCTCACCCCCCGGCTGTCCAGCCAGTGGATCGGTCTCGTCACGCCCGTCCCCGCCTCGCTGGCCCGGCCCCTCACCGAATCGCTTCGGCACGAGGTGGTCCGCACCGAGGACGACATCACGCGCTACGTCCCCGACGGCCCCGGGGCACCCGTCCCCTTCGAGGAGTCCCTCCGGCTGGCCCTCCGCCGCGTGCGCGACGCCCGGGTCACCACCCGCTGGTCCTCCGCCTCGCCGCCCGGGGCGCCGAGCGACCCGCTGCCGACCGACCCGGACTGGGCGGGCGGCAGCCTCTACACGGACGAACGCTCGCGCACCGTCGACTCGAGCCCGGAGTCGCTGTGGCGGGTCATCGAGGGGGTGGGCGGCGAGAACGGCTGGTACTCCTTCCCGCTCGCCTGGGCCGTCCGGGGGTGGGCGGACCGGCTCGTCGGGGGAGTGGGGCTGCGCCGGGGACGCCGGGACGCGGCGCGGCTCCGGGTCGGCGACGCGCTGGACTTCTGGCGCGTCGAGGAGATCGACCGCGGACGCCTGCTGCGCCTCCGGGCGGAGATGCGCCTGCCGGGTCTCGCGTGGCTGGAGATGGCCGTCGACCGGGACGAGCGGGGCCGGACGTCGTACCGGCAGAGGGCGCTCTTCCACCCCCGGGGCCTCGCGGGGCAGACGTACTGGTGGAGCGTGGCCCCGTTCCACGCCGTGGTCTTCGGCGGCATGGCCAGGAACATCGCCCGGACCGCCGAGACGGAGGGCAGGCGGCGGGACACGCCGTGAACGACGGCCGATCGCCGGCCCCGGTGTCCGCCCCCGTGCATCCGGATGCCGCCACGAAGGGAAACACCTGTACGGCGGCGAACGCCGCGGACCGGGAGCGCGGTCCGGACGAGGAGGCGGGGGAGGAGACGTCGCCTCCGCCTTGGACACGACCGCGGGGGCCGGGCGCCACCGCGCGCCGCGTCCGGCCCCCCTCACGGAGGCTGCCATGAACCATCCACGGGATCCGCGAGGACGGACCGCGGTCATCACGGGCGCCGCCCGCGGACTGGGCGCGGGCCTGGCCCACCGGCTCGCCGAGCGGGGGATGAAGGTGGCCCTGCTCGGCCGTGAGGCGACCACACTGGAGGCGGTCGCCACGACCCTCCGTACGGAGAGCCACGTCGTCGAGGTCGACGTCACCGACGACGCGGCCATGCGCTGGGCCTCGGACGACGTGGCCCGGCACCTCGGGGCCCCGTCGGTCGTCGTCGCCAATGCCGGCGTGGCCGAAGGCGGCCCCTTCGAGAGCTCCGACCCGGAGACCTGGCGCCGCGTCATCGAGGTCAACCTCGTCGGAAGCGCCGTCACCGCGCGGTCCTTCCTCCCCGGGCTGCGCGCCACGCGCGGTTACTTCCTCCAGGTCGCCTCGACGGCGGCCTTCGGCGCGGCCCCCATGATGAGCGCCTACTGCGCCTCCAAAGCCGGGGTCGAGGCCTTCGCGCGCTCCCTCCGCGCCGAAGTGGCCCCCACGGGCGTCGCCGTGGGCGTGGCCTATCTGCACTGGACCGACACCGACATGATCCGCGATGTCGACCGCCACGCGGTCCTCCGGGAGCTGCGTGGACACATGCCGGCCCCTGCCCGCCGGGTGTACTCGGTGGACCGGGTCTCGGCCTGGCTCGCCCGCGGGATCGACCGCCGCTCCCCTTCCGTCTACGCGCCGCCGTGGCTCAGGCTCGCCCAGGCCGGACGCCCCCTCTTCCCCCTCGCCGTCGACCTGCTGTCACGTCGGGAACTACCGCGCCTCATGAGGGAGTCCGCGTTCGAGCAGACCGGTCTGCTCGGCCCCGGCGGTCGCATCGAGGCGGCGTCGCTCGACCGTTCCGCCGCCGGCTCGGCCGGCGACGCGCCGGAGCGGGCATGAGGCCTCGGGTCCGACGGGCTCGCAGGCGCCGCCGTTCCTCCTGGGGTCCGCATAGGCTGTCCGTGTGGATGACGGGCATGTGGGGGCGAGCGTGACGGACGACGGGAGCAGGGCCGACCTGCAGAAGTTCGCGGTCGCCCTGCGCCGGACCCTCGGTGAGATGAACCGTCTGGTCCACGGCTTCGCCTCCACGGAGAACCTGCACCCCACCGACGTCCACGCGCTCTCGTTCGTGCTCGACAACCCCGACACGGCCACGCCGGGACTGCTGAGGGAGCATCTCGGCCTGACCTCCGGTGCGGTGACCGCCTGCCTCGACCGTCTCGAGAAGGCCGGCCACATCCGTCGCAGCAGGGCCGACGACGACCGACGTGTGGTGCGCATCCACTACGTCCCGGGGGCCCGGGCGGCGGCACGGGCCCACTTCATGCCGCTCGCGCAGGCGGCGGATCGTGCGCGGGACCGGTTCACGGAGGACGAGCTCGCGGTCGTCCTGAGGTATCTGGACGCCCTGAACGAGGAACTCGGCGAGCTGCGCGTCCCCCGCCGCTGACGCCGACCGGTGCGGCGGGCACGGCTTCCCCGGAGCCGCATCCGGGGCGGGCCGGTGCACGGAAGACATGGTGGTCGACCCGGGGCGCGGTGCCCGCACCTTCCCCCTGGCGTTGTCCGGATCGGTCCATGCTTCAATTTATCTCGATCATTGAGATAATTAACCGTCGAGAGAAGTTCGGGGAGTCCTCATGTCCGCACCCCTGAGGTGGGCGAGCAGACTGCTGCCGCTGCTGGTGCTCGTCGTCTGGCTCGCCGTCGGGGGAGGGCTCGGCCCGTACGCCGGCAAGCTCGGCGAGGTCGCGACCAACGACCAGGCCGCCTTCCTGCCCCGCACCGCGGAGTCCACCCTGGTCCTGCGCCAGCAGGAGACGTTCCGTCAGGAGGAGACCCTGCCGGCCCTGGTCGTCTGGACCGCGGAGGGCGGAGGGCGCCTCGCCCCGTCGGCGCGGGCGGCCGCCACGGAGGCCCTGGCGGCACTCGAAGGCACGGCAGGAGTGGTCGGCGCGCCCTCCCCGGCGTTCCCCTCCGAGGACGGCGAGGCCCTGCGGGGCATCGTCCAGCTCCGCCCCGACCTCGGCGACGAGCTGCCCGTGACGCTGGACCGGATCGAGGCCGCGGCGTCCGCCGTGCCGGGGACCGAGGCGTGGCTGGGCGGTCCGGCCGCGACCCAGGCGGACCTCAAGGACGCGTTCGCGGGCATCGACGGTCTCCTGCTCGTCGTCGCCCTGGTGACCGTCCTGGTGATCCTGCTCCTGGTCTACCGGAGCGTCCTGCTGCCGCTGCTGATCATCCTCGGTGCCGTCTTCGCCCTCGGTCTCGCCTGCGCCGTCGTCTACGTCCTGGCCGACCGGGACGTCGTGCGGGTCGACGGCCAGGTGCAGGGCATCCTCTCCATCCTCGTCATCGGCGCCGCGACGGACTACGCCCTCCTGCTGGCCGCCCGCTACCGGGAAGAGCTCGGCGCCCGCGACGGGGACAGGGTCCCGGCCATGCGCGCCGCCCTGAAGCAGTCCTTCGGCCCCGTCGTGGCCAGCGCCGCCACGGTCGCGCTCGGTCTGCTCGCCCTGCTGCTCAGCGATCTCACCAACAACCGGGCGCTCGGCCCCGTCGGCGCCATCGGCATCGCCTGCGCCGTCCTCAGCACGGTGACGTTCCTCCCCGCCGCCCTGGTCCTCCTGGGGCGGGCCGCGTACTGGCCGGCCCGTCCCCAGGCGACCGCCGGGGACGACGCGCACCCCGTCTGGCGCAAGATCGCGGCCCTCGTCGACGGCGTGCCGCGCAAGGTCTGGGCCGTCGCCCTCACCGCCCTGCTCGTCTGCGCCGCCTTCTCTCCCGCGCTCGACTCCAGGGGCGTCCCCCTCGACGAGATCTTCGTCAAGGACGCCCCGTCCGTCGCCGCCCAGGCGCGCCTGGGCGAACACTTCCCCGGTGGCGCGGGCAACCCCGCCGTCGTCATCGCCGACGACGGGGCCGCCGAGGAGGTGCGCGCCGCGGCCCAGGCCGTCGACGGTGTCGACTCCGCCGCCCTCTTCGCCGTCCCCGGCACCGCACGGCCGCTGGTCGCGGACGGCCGCGTCCGGATCGACGTCACCCTCGCGGACGCCGCGGACTCCGATGCCGCCAAGGACACCGTCGGGCGCCTTCGCGCCACCCTGCACGCGGTACCGGGGGGCGACGCCCTCGTCGGCGGCTACACCGCCCAGCGGTACGACACCCAGGTCACCGCCGAACGGGACAGGGCGCTCATCGTCCCGGTCGTCCTGGGGATCATCCTGGTGATCCTCGTCGGCCTGCTGCGCTCCTTGCTGCTGCCCGTCCTGCTGGTGGCGACGGTCGGGCTCAACTTCCTGGCCACGCTGGGGGTCTCCGCCCTCGTGTTCGAGCACGTCCTCGGGTTCACCGGGACCGACCCGGCCGTCCCCTTGTACGGATTCGTCTTCCTGGTCGCCCTCGGCGTCGACTACAACATCTTCCTCATGTCGCGGGTGCGCGAGGAGACGGTGCTGCACGGTACGAGGGAAGGCGTGCGCCGTGGCCTGGTCGCCACGGGCGGGGTCATCACCTCGGCCGGCGTCGTCCTCGCCGCCACGTTCGCCGCGCTGGGCGTCATCCCGCTGGCGTTCCTGGTCCAGATCGCCTTCATCGTGGCCTTCGGCGTCCTGCTCGACACCCTCGTGGTCCGGTCGCTCCTGGTTCCCGCCCTCGTCAGGGACATCGGTCCCGCGGTCTGGTGGCCGGGCTCGCTCCGGCACCGCCCCTGACCTCGCCCCCCGGGGTCACGCAGGGTGCCTGACGCGGTCGTCGACGGGCACGGCCTCGGGGGCGAGCCCCAGGACGCGGTCGAGGTAGGGGTTGGCGAAGACCCCGGTCGGGTCGAGGGCGTCGCGCAGGGCGACGAAGTCGTCGAAGCGTTCGTAGCGGGGGCGGAGGGCGTCGGCGTCGAGCGTGTGCATCTTGCCCCAGTGCGGGCGGCCGCCGTAGGAGCCGAGGACGTCCTCGCACGCCTCGAAGTAACGGCGGTACGGCATCCGGTGGTACTGGTGGAAGGCGATGTAGCAGCTCTCCCGCCCCTGCGCGGTGGACAACCAGATGTCGTCGGGAGCCGAGAACCGCACCTCCAGCGGGAAGGACACCCGCTCCCCGGTGGTGTCGATCCACCGCTTGATCTCCCGGAGCGCGTCGACGGCGTGCTCGCGGGGGATGGCGAACTCGCCCTCGTGGAAGCGGACGTCGCGCGGCGAGGCGAAGACCCTGGGGGACAGGTCCGTCCACTCGCGCGCGGACATCGCCCGCGCCGCGAACCGGGCGATCGGCGGCACCAGGGCCGGAACCGCCGTGCCGAGCCGGCACAGGCCCTCGAAGCCGAGGCCGCTGACCGTCTCGTCGACACGTCGGGTCAGCGCGCCGATCGGCTTCAGCGGCGTGTCCGCCGGCAGCCGGCGAAAACGCCGGGTCAGCGCGGTCTCGCTGTGCGGGAACCAGAAGAACTCGAAGTGGTCGTTGTCCTCCGTCAGCTCGTCGACGCGCTCCAGGACCTCGGCGACCGGCATCGCGGTGTCCCGGGCGTGCAGGGCGAACTGGTCGACGCACTGGAGCGTGACCTCGGTGACCACGCCGAGCGCCCCGATGCCGACCCGCGCCGCCCGGAACAGTTCGGGCCGCTCGTCGGCGGAGCAGCGGACGACCGAGCCGTCGGCCAGGACCAGCTGCAGCGCCCTGACCTGGGTGGCGATGCCGCCGAAGCGCAGCCCCGAACCGTGCGTCCCGGTCGAGATGGCCCCGGAGACGGTCTGCCGGTCGATGTCGCCCATGATCTCCATGGCCAGCCCGTGGGAGGCGAGCAGCGGACCGAGTCGCCACAACGGCATCCCGGCCCCCACCGTGACCAACCCGCTCTCCCTGTCCACGGAGTTCAGACCGGCCAGGTGGTCCAGCCGCAGCTGGACGCCGGGCGCCACCGCGGCGCCGCTGAACGAGTGCCCGGAGCCGACCGCCTTGACCCTCAGCCCCTCCCGTGCCGCCTCCGCCACGGAGGCGGCCACCTCCTCCGTACGCGTCGGCCGCAGGATGCGAACGGGGTGGGCCCGCTCGCTGCCGGACCAGTTGCGCCACACCTCGGTCATGCGGGAAGTCCTTTCGACGGGATCGGCGATCGACGGGATCGGTGGGATCGACGGGATCAGTGATCGACGGGGGAAGAGGGCCGGCGGTGCTCGACGGCACGCGACGGGTCGAGACCGGGTCGCGGTCCCCGGAAGCCTGGACTCGGTCGGTCGTGCAAGTCAAGACTTCAGGACGCTTGACCTGGACAGCCGACCAAGACAAGGTGGGCGCCACCTGAGCCGGTCCCGGCCTCGGTCCCGGTCCCGAGAAAGGCACGCACCCCATGGGACGTTCCACCCCCGCCACGGAAACCACGCACGCCGCGGACCGGAGCGCGCACCCGACGCCGCGGCCCGCGAGCTTCCCCGAACTGCAACGCGCCACCGCCGACCTCCAGCCGCCGTTCGCCGTCGCCGACCTCGGGGCCCTGCGGGCCAACGCCGCCCAGATGGTGCGCAGGGCCGGCGGCAAACCGATCCGTCTGGCCAGCAAGTCGCTGCGCTGTCGTCGCCTGATCGGCGACGTCCTGCGCCTGCCCGGCTTCTCCGGCATCCTGGCCTTCACCCTCCCCGAGGCCGTGTGGCTCGCCGCGGACCACGAGGACGTCCTGGTCGGCTACCCGACCACGGACGTCCCCGCCCTGCGGACCCTGGCGGGCGACGGGCGGATCGCGGAGCGCGTCACCCTGATGGTCGACTCCGTGGAGCACCTGGACCTCATCGCCTCCGCCGTCGGTCCGGACGGCCCGCCCCTGCGCGTCTGCCTCGACCTCGACGCCTCCCTCCGCCTGGCCGGCGGGCGAGTTCACCTCGGGATGCGCCGTTCCCCCCTGCACTCGCCCGAGCAGACCCGCGACCTCGCCCTCGCCGTGCTCGCCCGGCCGCGGTTCCGGCTCGTCGGCCTCATGGCGTACGAGGGGCAGATCGCCGGCGTCGGCGACGACCAGCCCGGCCCCGCCCTGGCCCGCGCGGCCGTCCGGCTCATGCAGCGCGTCTCCACGCGCGAACTGCGCGAGCGCCGCGCCGCCGCCGTCCGGGCCGTACGGGCCCTGGCATCCCTGGAGTTCGTCAACGGCGGCGGAACCGGCAGCCTGGAGACCACCTCCGCCGAACCGGCCGTGACCGAACTCGGGGCCGGCTCCGGCCTGTACGCCCCCGGGCTCTTCGACCACTACCGTCGCTTCCGTCCGTCGCCCGCCGCCCACTTCGTGCTGCCCGTCGTCCGCAGGCCCGGCCCCCGCCACGTGACCGTCCTCGGCGGCGGCTGGACCGCCTCCGGCCCGGCGGGCCCGGACCGGCTGCCCGCACCGGTCCGGCCGACCGGGCTGCGACTGCTGCCCCGCGAAGGCGCGGGCGAGGTCCAGACCCCCCTCACCGGGCAGGCGGCCGACACCCTGCGGCTGGGCGACCGCGTGTGGTTCCGGCACGCCAAAGCGGGTGAACTGTGCGAGCGGGTGAACGAGCTGCACCTGGTCGAGGGCGACCGGATCGTCGACGTCGTCCCCACCTACCGGGGCGAGGGCCACGCCTTCCTGTGACCGCCGGTCACCCGCGTACACCGCCGGTCACCCGCGTACACCGCCGGTCACCCGCGTACACCGACCGGACCCACTGCCCAGAGCCGCCCCAGGGAGCCCGCATGACCCACCACTCGGCCGACGAGCGCCGCGAACAACTCGTCGAGGCCACGATCCGCGTGATGATCCGTGACGGCGTCGGCAAGGCCACCACCCGGGCCATCGTCGCCGAGGCGGGCCTTCCCCTCGGGGCGTTCCACTACTGCTTCCGCTCCAAGAGGGAGCTGCTGCACGGCGTGATCGAACGGATCATGCTCCGGGCGCTCGCCTTCCCTCTCGTGCCGACCGCCGCCGACGCCTCCCCGCACGAGCTCATCCGTGCCACCCTGCACGGCTACTGGGACCGGGTACGCGAACGCCCCGACGAGCACCAACTCACCTACGAACTCACCCAGTACGCCCTGCGGGAGCCGGGCCTCGCGGACGTGGCCCGCCGCCAGTACCAGCACTACCTGCAGGTCAACATCGACTACCTCCAGTCCGTCGCCCGCCTCGCCGGCATTCGCTGGACCACGGAGATCCCCGCCCTCGCCCGCTACGGCCTCGACCTCCTCGACGGCCTCACCCTCCACTGGCTGATCGACCGCGACGACGCCAGGGCGCTCGCCGCCCTCGACATGTACGCCACACACCTGGCGACGCTTGCCGTCCCCTGTCCCGACGGGGTTTCAGAGCCCGCCCCGGCGGTTCCGGAACGCTAGACCGCGTCCGGCGGCCCCGGTGACCAGGCGGGTGGTGGTGAGCCCGGCGGGGAAGGGGTTGTTCAGCGCGGTGTCCCAGTAGCCGTCGGGGCGGCAAGCGCGCTCGCCGTCGGGGACGGTGGGCAGGGACCAGACCGGCTGGGTGAGCTGCGCCGCCTCGGCGGCGTCGTCGTAGACGGAGGCGTCCCAGCGGGCCATGGACAGCGGGATCTCGGCGTCGGGTGCCAGGAGCGCGATCCGCAGGTCGTGGCGGGCGGGAGCGGGGTCGGCGGCATGGACGGTCAAGCCGTAGCGGGTCCAGTCGTCGCCGTGGACGTCGTAGCCGGGGTTGACGGTGATGGCGACCAGGCGGCCGCCGGGCCCGAGGGCACGGGCGGCGCCCGCGAACATCGCGTTCATCTCATGCGGGGAGCGGGCGTAGTTGAACAGCCAGATCGCCGTGACCGTGTCGAACAGTCCCAGGTCAGGCAGGTCCAGGGCATCGGCCGTGCGGAAACTGACGGCGTCGTCGTCGGTGGCGGCCTCCGCCCGGCGGACCATCTCCGAGGAGACGTCCACGCCCACGACCTCGGCGGCACCCAGCTCCCGGGCCGTTCGGGCGTAGGCGCCGTAGCCGGTGGCCAGGTCCAGGACACGCCGGCCGCGCAGGTCACCGACGAGATCCAGGAACAGGCGGCGCTCGGGGATCGGTGCGGTCGCGGTGGTCTTGTACTGCCGGTACAGGTCGCCGACGACGTCGTACTGAGGCTCGCTCACGGTCATGATCATGAACCTAGGCCGGGCGGTACGTCCGCCGACCGTGACGCGCACACCACCCGATGGCTGTCCCTCTGGCGGCGTAGCCGTGACGCGACCCCGCACGGACGGTCGGATCGTCGCCCCGCCGCGATGGTCCGCGGCGTTCGGTCGGCGGCTGCCCGGTCCGGCCGGGCCGATGCTCGCGCCGGAACTTGTGCGAACATCGGAAGATCCTGCACAGGAGCATCACACAGGCTGCGCACGGTCTTTCGAAAGCTTGGTTAGCGTTGCAGACCGCTCGAATCCGTTTGCAAACGTGACCGGGTCGCAGGCCCGTCGGGCCGGCGGCAGGCATGTCGACCCCGAAAGACGGAGATGGACTACTGCTCGTCGTGCCGCCGACATCTCAACGGCGCCCTGGTGTGCCCCGGATGCGGCGCCTACGCCCCGGACATCGCTCCGACCACCACCGGCGGTCGCATCGTCCCCGCCCCGGTGGCCACGACGGCGACGGGAGAGGTGTCCGCGCCGGTCACCCCCTCCTCGGGCGCATGGCACGACGGTCGGCTTCTCGACGGGCTCCCCGTCGGCGCCGTCGTGGAGGGCACGCCGGGGGGCGACTCGGCGGCGGAGGTCGTGGGCGCGTCGGCGTCGGTGGAGGGGCGGGCGGCACGGCGCCGCCAGCGTGCCCGCTGGAGGAAGAACCAGCGCCGGGCCGTGGTGGCGACCGCCGTCGCGCTCGTCGGCGGTGGTCTGACCATGAGCGGGATGGACCGGCAGTCCGGCGACCGGGCCCAGGCCGCCACGGCGCCGCAGGACCCGGGAGCGGGCGTCGTCGAGGACCGGGAGGAGCAGGGCGCGCCTCCTCCTCCCCCTTCTGTGCGGCCCGATGTCCAGCGGGCCTCGGTCGCCCCGTCCGCGCCTCCGGTCGCGCCGCCCGTGTCCCACCAGTCGCGTCGGCGGTACACGACGGCCTCCCTCCGCACGACGCCGCCGATCTCCCCGGCGCATGCCACCGCTCCTCTTCACGGGACGGAGCCGTCGGCCCCGGAGCCGCGGAGCACCTCACCGGCTTCCCCGGCCCCGGTCCCGGCTTCGCCACCCGCGCCTACGGGTGCGACCGGAACGGCGGACGCGCCGACGCGGGCCCCTGCCCCCGCCGATGCCGTCGGCTCCCCGAGCCGGGAACCGGCCGACCGGCCGGACACGACGTCGGCCTCGACCTCTCCGTCGGAGATATGCGTGCTCGTGGTGTGCCTGCCGCTCTCCACGTCGTGACCCCACGGGGCGCCGTCGCCCGCGTGCGAGCTGGCGCCCCCTCCGTGTACGGGAAGGCGGGACCGGCCCCTGCGGGAGGCGGGGGCCGGCCGATTCGTCGGGTGCCGCCGGCCGCTACCGGCGGGCGAAGGGGGAGTCCACCGCCTCCACCGCGGCGACGAGCGGGGCGAGCTCGGGGTTCTGCGCGGCCTCGTCGAGCGCCTGGCGCAGGGCGGCGTCGTTGGTCGGCCGGGCCTCCTCCAGGAGCTTCAGGCCGGCCGGTGTGACATCGGTGTAGATGCCGCGGCGATCGGTCGGGCACAGGTACCGGGACAGCAGTCCGCGGTCCTCGAGCCGGCTCACCAGGCGGGTCGTGGCGCTCTGGCTGAGCACCACCGCGTCGGCGACCTGCTTCATCTGCAGGTGGCCGCCCTCGCCGTCGTGCTGTCGGCTGAGCACGTCGAGCAGGGAGTACTCCCGGACGCTCAGGTCGTGCCGGGACTGCAGGGCGCGCTCGATGTGCGTCTCGATCCTGCCGTGCAGGAGGGACAGGGCTCCCCATCCACTGGCGAGAGCGGTGAGCGCGGGATCGGTGGCGGTCATGAGGGTCCGTGTCTCCTTCCGGGGTGTGCTTGGATCCAGGATACGGCACAGAAGAAAATACCAGCGAAGAGTCATATAGCGCTGACGCAAGTATCTCGCGCTCGGTCCCCTTGCTCGGTCCCTTTGCGCGGCTCCCTCGCCCGACCCCCTGCCCGGTCCCGCGCGCACCGGCGGGGCGACAGGCGCCGGAAGCCGGCCCCTTCCGCCGCTCATCACGTCGGGTGAGCGCCGACCGGTTCGTGGCGGGTCGCCGGGACGTGAAGGGTTCGGCCGTCGATCATGGGCGCGGTGGCGTCCCCGCCCGACCGCTCCTCACCCCCAAGCGAAGGAAGACACCGACATGGCACTCCCGCGAACCGAGGCCCAGGCCGCACCTGTCGACCCCACGGCGCCCAAGGCCCGCATCTACGCGATGCTGGACACGGACGGGGACGGAGTCGCCTCCAGGCACGACTACTTCGTCCGCATCGACCGGGCCCAGCGGGCGACCGGCCGCGGCGACGACGACCCCCTGGTCGTCGCCGCCCGCGCCACGGGCGAACGGGCCTGGGCCGCGATGGACGCCAACGGCGACGGCGTGATGACCTACGAGGAGTACATCGCCTGGGTGGACGCCGATAAGTTCGACAACATCTGCCAGTACGCCCTGGGCGCCCTCTTCGACCTCGCCGACGCCGATCAGGACGGCGCACTGGACCGCGCCCAGTTCACGATGCTGCGCCAGGCGCTGGGCAATCGGGCCGACAACGCCGACGCGGCTTTCGACGCACTCGACAGTGACGGGGACGAACGCGTCAGCCGTGCCGAGTACCTGGCATCGATCCGTGCGTACGTCACGGGTGAGGACTCTCCCATGGGCGCCGCCCTGTACTGAACCGCTGCCCCGGGCGGCGCACCCGAGACACCGGAACGGGGCGACACGGCACCGGGGCGGGGACGGGGCGGCACCGGGGCGAGGACGGGACGATGCGCCCGTTCCTAGGAGTCCCGCGTGGCCCCGACGGCGGCGGACAACAGGTCGGCGAGGTCGTCGACGACGGGGTGCGAGGCGCGCGGGCGGGTGACGGCGAGGACCTCGCGCTCCGGGCGCTCGGCCGAGGGAAGGCCTTCGACGCGGGCGAGCGGCCGGGCCGGGTCGTGCCAGCCGCAGACGACGGAGGCCGGTACGAGGCCGACCGCCAGCCCTTGGGCGATCAGCGCGAGCGCCGTGTGGTAGTCGTCCGTCTCGTACCGCACCGCCGGGTCGAGACCGGTGCGATGGGCCCACCGCCGCAGCAGGCGCCGGTCGGCGGTCCCCATGTGCCCGGCGACCCAGTCGGCCTCGCGGCAGTCGTCGAGCGTGACGGCGCCGGTGCCGCGTGCCGCCATCAGCCACAGGGGCTCCCTGCCGAGCCCGCGGATCCGCAGATCGGCCGCGCCGGGAGGGTCCTCGGGCAGATAGCGGTAGGCCAGCAGAAGATCGATCTCCCCGGCCCGCAGGCCCCGCAGACCGTCCACGGGCTCGGTCTCCGTGACGTGGAGGACGACATCCGGATGAGCCCGACGCAGCGTGGCCAGCGCGGTGGGGAGCAGGCGTCCGGCCGCGGTCGCGTAGACGCCGATGCTCAGCTCCGGCGCCCCGGACCGGGCGATGCCGTCGGCCAGGCGCTGGAAGTCCGCGGTGGCGGCCAGGACGCGGGCGGCCGCGTCGGCCAGCGCGCGGCCGCCCGCGGTCGGGGTGACACCGCCGCCCGGGCGGCGCGAGAGCAGCTCCGTCCCCACCTGCCGCTCCAGCCGGGCGATGTGCTGGGACACCGCCGAGGGGACGTAGCCCAGCGCCGCCGCCGCGGTGCTCATCGACCCGTGCCGCATCACCTCCAGCAGGGTCCGCAGCAGCCGGGGATCGATGCCGTTCATGATGCGTGAAAGCTCGCTTTCTTGATTGTCGCTTCCCATGATGCCCGGGCGAGGAGAGGCTGTGCCCATGGACGTGAACACGAAGCAGGACGCGGGGACACCGGTCGCCGTGGTGACCGGAGTGGCCCAGGGCATCGGCCGACAGGTGGCCGAAGTGCTGGCGGGCGAGGGGTACGCCCTGGTGCTGGCCGACCTGAAGGAACCGGCGGAGACACTGGCGGCGGTGCGGGACGCCGGTGCGGAGGCCTGCGCGGTGGTCGGCGACGTGGCCTCGGAGGCCTACGTGGCCGAGCTCGCCGAGCAGGTGCGCGAACGCTTCGGCCGGGTCGACGTCCTCGTGAACAACGCGGGCGTCTCGCTGCTCACCCCGGCCGAGGACACCACCGCCGAACAATGGCGGCGCGTCCTGGAGGTCAACCTCACCGGCCCCTTCCTGCTGTCCCGGGCGCTGGGGAGGCTGATGCTGGACGCGGGCGGCGGCTCGATCGTCAACATCGCCTCGATCGCGGGGCTGCACGGGGTCGCGGACCGGGCCGCGTACAACGCGAGCAAGCACGGGCTGATCGGCCTGACCCGGACCCTGGCCGCGGAGTGGGGCGGGCGCGGGATCCGCGTCAACGCCGTGTGCCCCGGTTGGGTCAAGACCGAGATGGACGCCGAGGACCAGGCCTCCGGCGGCTACACCGACGCGGACATCGTCGAGCGGGTGCCCATGGCGCGGTTCGCCGCGCCCGGGGACATCGCCCAGGCCGTCGCCTTCCTCGCCGACCCCGCCCGCAGCGGTTTCGTCAACGGCGTGGCGATGCCGGTGGACGGTGGCTGGACCGCGGACGCGAGCTGGAACTCGCTCCGCCTGCGGAAGCGCTGAGGCCGGCGCGGAACGCAGCCGACGGACGCTCGTCTCCCCGACGCCCCCGAACCGGCCGGAGCCCCGAACCGGCCGGAGCCCCGCCCGACGGGGCTCCGATCCGATCGCCGACGAGGTCGGACGCCCACGCGGGCGGTCTGCGACGGCGCGCGGCAGGGCCGCCGGTGCCGTGGACCGGCTCGCCCCCCGGCCAGCCGCCCGGGTTTCCGACCGAAGGCCATCTGCCCGTACGCGGCACGCCCGTCGGGCCCTGAGGAACCCCCCGGGGCCGGGGAGGACGCCCGCTCGACCGCGGACGGTGAGCAAGGCGCCACGTGCGGCGCTCCCGGATCCGGGAACGTCATCCGGGAGCGCCGCATGAAACGGCTCACGTCGGTGACAAGCCCACCGTGAACGGACATGCGCATGAGCCCGGCCCGGGGACCGTCGTCGTGGTCACGGGCGCGTCGAGCGGCATCGGGCGGGCGGTGGCGGCCGCGTTCGCCGCGCGCGGCGCCCGGCTCGTCCTGGCCGCCCGCAGCACCGACGTCCTCGAACAGGTGGCCGCCCGGTGCGCGGGGGCGCATCCCCGGGCCGAGGCCGTGGCCGCCACCGCCGACGTCACGGACTTCGCCGCGACGGAGCGCGTCGCGCGGACCGCGGTGGACCGGTTCGGCCGGATCGACGTCTGGGTGAACGCCGCCGGTGTGGGCGTCCTGGGGCGCCTGGACCGGGTGCCGCCGGCCGATGTGCGCCGCCTGTGGGAGACCAACGTGCTGGGCGCCTTCCACGGCGCCCGCGCCGCCCTGCCGGTGATGCGCCGACAGGGCGGCGGGATCCTGATCGACGTGTCCTCGGTGCTCGGCGGCGCCGTGGTGGCGCCGTACACGGGCGCGTACGCCGCGTCCAAGGCCGCGCTGGTGACGCTCGACGAGGTGCTGCGGCAGGAGCTGCGGCTCAGCGGTGACACCGGCGTCGCGGTGTGCACGATCCTGCCCGCGGGCGTCGACACGCCCTTCTTCCGGCACGCCGCCAACCACACGGGGCGCCGCGTCCGCTCGCTGCCCGCCCTCGCCACGCCGCAGCGGGTGGCCCGGGCCGTGGTGCGCACCGCGTCCCGGCCGCGCCGCCGCGTCCACGTCGGGCCCGGATCCCGGCTCCTGCCCTGGGCGCACGCCCTCGCGCCGGAGACCGTACGGAGCCTGGTCCGGCGGCGTACCGGACGCGTCTACCTGGACGCGCCCGGCACGGCCCCGGTCACACGGGGCGTCCTGTACGAGCCGTCGGCCGCGACCGCGTCGGTCGCCGGAGGGCGGCACGCGGGGGCCCGTACGGCCGCGCGGCGGGTCGCCGGCTGCACGGCCGTGCTCGCCTCGGCGGCCGCCGTCCGATCGATGGCACGGCACCTGCCGTCCAGGGGCCTCTCGTCCCCGCATCACCGGAGGAGTTGAGGAATGTGGCGCAGTGGAACCGGGTCCTCGAAGCGACGCCCGAAGAAGTCTGGGAGGTGCTCAGCGACGGGCGGCGGTACGCGCGCTGGGTGGTCGGCGCCCACGATTCGTGGGAGCGGGACGACCACTGGCCCGCCGTGGACGCCGAGCTCGGCTATGCCCTGAAGCTGGGCCCGTGGACGTACCGCGGGCGGACGGTCTCGCGGCTGTGCGAGCCGATCCGCCGGCTCGAACTGGAGGCGGTCACGCACCTCGGCTCCGCCCGGATCTCCTTCCTCGTCGAGCCGTGGGGCAGCCGGACCCTGGTCCTCGTCGACGAGCATCCGCTCAGGGGTCCGGCGGCCCGCTGGCACAACTCGGGAGCCGACCTGGTCCTGCGCTGGCGGCACCGGCACCTGCTGGCCCGCCTGGAGAAGGCCGTCTTCGCCGCACGGGCCCGCTCGCGCGCCGGCGCCTCCGACGACGCGCGCCCGTCCTCGAGTCCCGGGGACAGGGACGCCGCCCGGGACCGGCCGTGACGGCGCCGGACGCGGTGGTCATCGGCGCCGGCCCCAACGGGCTGGTGGCGGCCAACCTCCTCGCGGACGCCGGCTGGCACGTCGTCGTCCTGGAGGCGCGGGAGGTGCCCGGCGGCGCGGTACGGAGCGACCGGGGCGTCCATCCCGACTACGTCCACGACCTGTTCAGCGCCTTCTACCCGCTCGCGGCGGCCTCTCCCGTCGTGCGGGCCCTCGGGCTCGACCGCCACGGTCTGCGCTGGCGCCACGCGCCGCACGTCGTGGCCCACCCCCTGCCCGACGGCGGGGGAGCCCTTCTCAGCCGTGACCTCGACCGCACGGCCGCCTCGCTGGACGCGTTCGCGCCGGGCGACGGCGCCGCTTGGGAAAGCCTCCACCACTGGTGGAGCGAGTACCGCGACGATCTCGTCGGCGCTCTGTTCACCCCCTTCCCGCCGGTCCGGAACGGCCTCGGACTGGTGGCCGGGCACGCGCCGCGGGACGTCCTCCGGCTCCTGCGGACCATGCTGCTGCCCGCCCGCCGCTTCGGCGAGGAACACTTCGCCGGCGAGGGCGGGCGACTGCTCGTCACGGGGAACGCCCTGCACGCCGACCTCGGCCCGGAGTCCGCCCTCGGCGGCGGCTTCGGATGGCTGATGTGCATGCTCGGCCAGGACGAGGGGTTCCCGGTGCCGGCGGGCGGGGCGGGCGGGCTCACCGACGCCCTCGTGTCCCGCCTGCACGCGCGGGGCGGTGAAGTGCGCTGCGGCCGTACGGCCACGGAGGTGTCGGTACGGGAGGGCCGCGCGGTCGGCGTGCGCACCGACGACGGGGGATGGTTCCCCGCACGACGGGCGGTCCTCGCCGACGTCCCCGCGCCCGTCCTGTACGGGCGGCTCGTGGACGAGCGGCATCTGCCCGCCCCGGTCCGCGCGGATCTGCGCCGGTTCCAGTGGGACTTCGCGACGTTCAAGGTGGACTGGGCGCTGTCCCGCCCGATCCCGTGGAGCTTCGCCGACGCCCGGGGGGCCGGGACCGTCCATGTCACCGACGGGGTCGACGCGCTCACCCGCTTCGCCGCCCAGCTGGCCACGGGGCAGGTGCCGGACGTCCCCTTCACCGTCCTCGGCCAGATGACCACGGCGGACCCGGACCGCTCCCCGGCGGGCACCGAGTCGGCGTGGGGCTACACGCACGTGCCGCAGTCCGTCCGGTCCGACGCGGGCGAGGACGGCCTCGCGGGCCGCTGGGACGAGCGCGAGAAGGAGGCGTTCGCCGCGCGGGTCGAAGCGGGCGTGGAGCGACTGGCGCCCGGCTTCCGGGACGCGATCGTGGCCCGCCGCGTCCTGGCGCCCCCGGACCTGGAGCTCCTGAACCCCGCGCTCGTCGGAGGCGCCGTCAACCAGGGCACCACCGCGCTCCACCAGCAGCTCGTCCTGCGGCCGTTCCCCGGCAGCGGCCGCCCCCGGACCCCGGTCCGCGGCCTGTACCTCGCCTCCGCCAGCGCCCACCCCGGCGGAGGCGTCCACGGCGCCCCCGGCGCCAACGCGGCCCGCGCCGCCCTCGGCGCGCTCCGCTCCCTCCGTGCGCGACACCGCTGAGACGGCCCCGGGCCCGTGCGCGGGCCGCCTCCCCGTCACTCCAGGAACGCCGGTGCCAGTGCCGCCGTCAGCAGGCGCTTCGGGGCGCCCGAGCCGTCGGCCGGGACGGTGTAGAGGTCGGCGCCGTAGTCGCCCGGCAGGGAGTAGGAGACCGTGCGGTCGTCGAGCCAGACGGCCTGGTCGTCGACGCTGCGGGGCTCGGCGAGCGCGGTCTCCCGCAGGGTGGCGAGGTCGAGGGCGTACTCGTGCCAGGGCGCGTCGGCGGGAGCCCCCGCGACCCGCTTCTTGTAGACGATCCGGGTCTCGTCGGGGGAGAGCGACGGGCACTCGACGTTCTGGTGGAGCGTGGTGACGGTACGGGCCGTCAGGTCGCCGCGCACCAGATAGGTCCGGCCGCCGGTCGCCATGGTCGCGTAGAAGTGCCGGTCGTCGCGGGAGAAGGTGACGCCCCAGAAGTTGGTGTCGGCGGCACGGTGGTCCTTGCCGTCCTTCACCACCCGGAACTCCTCCAGGGACGAGGTGAGCCGGCCCGTCGACGTGTCCAGGACCGCGGTACGGGTGGAGAAGCCCGCGCTCGCGTACGAGTCGCCGCCGACGAAAACCGTCCACGCCACCAGCCGGCCCGACGGCGAGACCCGGGCACGGGTCGGGACGCCGGGCAGCGGGTAGCGGGCCCGCTCCTTGAGGGCCGAGTCGACGACGACCGCCCGGTAGCTGTCCTCCACCGCGCCGCGCACGGCCTGCAGACAGATCCCGGTGCCGCCGGCCGCGTGGAAGCGCAGGCACTTCACCCCCGAGGCGGTCCGCGGACCGGCGGGGGTGCCGGCGGGCACGGTGACCAGCTCGTCGCGGTGCGGGCCCCAGGCCATGTTGCGGAAGACGATCCGGCGGTCGGCACCGCTCGCGAGCGAGATCCGCCCGGACGCGATCGCGGGGCCGCCCGCCCGGGGGCGGTCCTTCTCGGCGGCCCGGTCGGCCGCGTGCAGCAGCGACGCGGCGGCCACACCGCCGAGCACGGCGATCGCCGCGAGCAGGACGAGCAGTTTGCTGCGCAGGGTCATACGGGTGACTCCTCCGAAACCGTGCCGGTGGTCGGGGCCGTGGCGGCGCCCCTGTTCAGGGCCGCGGGCCGCAGGGCGAACGCCGCCGCCGCGCACACCGCGAGCAGGGCCGTCGCCGCTCCCAGCGCCCAGCGGTCGCCCCACGCGGTCCAGGCCGCGCCGAACGCGATCGAGCAGCCGAGCCGGGCGAGTGCCTGTCCCGTCTGGACCAACGCGAGCCCCGAAGAACGGAGTTCGGCCGGTACGCAGCCGGCCGCGGCCGCCATCAGGACGCCGTCGGTCGCCGCGTAGAACCCGCCGTGCAGCGCCAGGACCAGCCAGGGGAGTGCCGGGCTCTGCCAGCCGCTGAGCAGCGCCCCGTACACGAGCAGCAGGGCGACGTGGCCGCCGAGGAACACCCGGCGGCGACCGACCCGGTCGGCGAGCCGGCCCAGGGGAACGGCGAGCAGCAGGAAGGCGGCGGCGGTGCCGAGCGGCAGCAGCGCGAACCAGTGGTCGGTGACGCCGAGCCGCCGCTGCAGCAGCAGGTAGACGAACGAGTCGCTGACCGTGGCGAGTCCCAGCAGCAGGGCGGTCAGGGCGAGCTGGCGCACGTCGGGCACCCGGAGCAGACCGAGCGCGGCCCTGAGCGAGGCGCGCGGTGCTTCGTCGTGGGCCGGGGCCGTCTCGGACCGGGGGAGCGGCGGCCGCGACGGTACGAAGAGCAGCAGGACGAGCACGCCGACCGCGGCCACGGAGAAGCTGACCGTGAAGACGGCGTCGTAACCGTCCGCGGCCTGACGGAGGATCAGGAAGGCGACCAGTGGGCCGATCAGGGCACCCGCGGTGTCCATCGCCCGGTGCACTCCGAAGGCGCGGCCGCGCGACTCCTCCGGCGAGGCGAGCGAGATCAGCGCGTCGCGCGGCGCGGTCCGCAGGCCCTTGCCGGTGCGGTCGGCGGCCAGCACGGCGCCGATCAGCGGCAGCGAACTCGCCATCAGGAGGAGGGGCTTGCACAGCGCGGAGAGGCCGTAGCCGAGCGCCGCCACCGTCTTGTGCCGGCCGCCGCGGTCGGCGAGATGGCCGCCGACGAGCCGGACGAGCGCGCTGAAACCGTTGTACACGCCGTCGAGGAGGCCGAATCCGAGCGGCGAGAGGCCGAGCCCGGCGACCAGGTAGAGCGGCAGCACGGCCGTGACCATCTCCGAGGACACGTCCGTGACGAGGCTGACCGTGCCGAGCGCGAGCACGGTCGGTGCGACGGCGGCGCGCCGCCCGGGACCGAGGTCCCGGGCGGCGGCCGTCGCGGCCGTCGCGGGGGTGCTGCGACTGTCCGCTACGTACACGTCACGACGTCCAGATGCCGGTGATCGGGGTCGCGTTGGCGGCCTGGCCGGCGTGCGCGGTGCCGTACATGTCCTCGATCGTGCGGAGCAGGTTGTAGTGGTTGTACGTGGTCGCGGACGTCGAGCCCGGGATCACCTGCTGGCCGTACAGGACGGTCGCGATCTTGTTGCCGGCGAGCCGGTTGTCCTCGTCGAAGGTCACGACGAGCAGGCTGTTGTGCGTCTTCGCCCAGGTCGCGTAGGCGCCCAGGTTGTTCTTCAGCCAGGTGTCACCGGTGCCGACGGAGCAGTCGTGCATGTCGCTGCACAGGTTCGGGACCACGAACGACACCTGCGGCAGCGTGGTGTAGTCGGTCGGGAACTGCGCCATCGTGTACGCCGACGAGGTCGGGACGTTCGAGAAGCCGAACCACGGGTTGTGCTTCCGCGCGTACTTGCCGCTGCTGCACGTGGTCGATCCCTGGCTGGGCAGCGTCTCGTTGTAGCTCTTCCAGGTCTTGCCCGCGGCGATCAGCTCGGAGGCCAGGTTCGGCGCGGAGGAGAAGCCCGGCGTGTAGCAGGAGTCGTCCGTGATGCCCTGGGTGGAGCCCGAGAACATCGCGAAGTAGTTGGGCTGGCTGGGGTGGGTCTCGGCGTACGACTGGGTGAGGTTGGCGCCGCCGCTCTTCAGCGAGTTGATGTACGGGGCGCTGGAGCTGCCGATGATCTGGCTGTAGGCGTGGTTCTCGAAGACCACGACGACCACGTGGTCGGGGGTGGGGACGGTCGCCGCCGCCTGGGCCTGCGACGTGCCGCCGAAACCGGCCCACAGGCCGATCGACGTGGCCGCGAGACCGAGGGCGGACAGAAGGGCGGTGCGGCGTTTCCTGGGCGCGCCGGACACGGCTACCTCCGGTTGAGGGTGATGACTACGGGAGCGGTGCAAGCGGCAGGTTAGGAGTGGACATGTCAACCTGGAAGGTATTCCGTGTGAAGAGGCGGGAAACGTCTCGTGCCACCGGGCCGACCCCGCTCACCTGCTCGACCGTTCCTCGCCCTCCAGTCTCCGCCCCACGGGCCCCGGCCGCAGGACGTCGGCAGGCACCCGTCGCGACCGGGACGGGGCGTCCTCCCCGGGGACGGCCCGGGAATCCGGCGGAGCACCAGAGGAATCCGGCCCTCCAACCGGGCTTTCCGCCCCCGGCGCGGGCCGGGGCGGCCCGCGCCGGGCGCGGCCCGCCTCCTGGTGGCACGCTGAAGGAAGGAGGATCCGCGCCGCCGAGCCCCGGGAGGATCCGATGGGGCGTGACGTCCCGGCACTGACATTCACGCGTGACGACCGTCGCCGCTTCCGCGACAGGACGCGCGCCTCCCTCGACGTCCTCGCCCGGATGCTGCGCGAGGCACGCTTCGACGTGGACTGGCCCCGGGTCGGCCTGGAGATCGAGCTGAACCTCGTCGACGAGACCGCCAGACCCGCCATGCGCAGCTCCGAGGTCCTGGGGGCCATCGCCGACCCGGCCTGGTCGAGCGAGCTGGGCCGGTTCAACCTGGAGATCAACATCCCGCCCCGCCGTCTCACCGAGGGCGGCCCCGACACCTGGGAGGAGGAGATCCGCAACGCCCTGAACCACGCCGAGGAGAAGGCCGCCGCGATCGGCGCGCACCTGGTCATGATCGGGACCCTCCCGACCCTGGAGCGCGAGGACGTGAACCGTGGCGCGCTGTCCGAGAACCCGCGCTACCACCTCCTCAACGACCAGATCTTCGCGGCACGCGGCGAGGACCTCCTCATCGAGATCGACGGGGTGGAACGGCTGCGGACCTACGCGGACACCATCACGCCCGAAGCGGCCTGCACCAGCACCCAGTTCCACCTCCAGGTCGCGCCCGAACAGTTCGCCGCGTACTGGAACGCCGCCCAGGCCATCGCGGGCGTCCAGGTCGCGCTGGCCGCGAACTCGCCCTTCCTCTTCGGCAAGGAACTGTGGAGCGAGACCCGCATCCCGCTGTTCGAGCAGACCACGGACACCCGGCCGGACGAGATCAAGGTCCAGGGAGTGCGGCCCCGCGTGTGGTTCGGCGAACGCTGGATCACCAGCGTCTTCGACCTCTTCGAGGAGAACACCCGCTACTTCCCGGCGCTCCTGCCGCTCTGCGAGGACGAGGACCCCGAGGAGACCCTCGACCGCGGCGAGATCCCGCACCTGGCCGAACTCACCCTGCACAACGGCACGGTCTACCGCTGGAACCGCCCCGTCTACGCGGTCGTCGACGGGGTCCCGCACCTCCGCGTCGAGAACCGGGTGCTGCCCGCCGGGCCGACCGTGGCCGACGTGATGTCGAACGGCGCCTTCTACTACGGCCTCGTCCGCGCCCTGGTCGACGAGGACCGGCCGATATGGACCCGGATGTCGTTCGCGGCCGCCGAGGAGAACCTGCACACGGCGGCACGACGCGGCATCGACGCCGAACTCTTCTGGCCCGGCACGGGCCAGGTGCCCGCGACCGAACTGGTCCTGCGCCGACTCCTTCCGCTCGCCCACCGGGGTCTGGAGGCCCTGGGGCTGGACGCGCGGTGGCGTGAACCGCTGCTCGGCATCGTCGAGCAGCGCTGCGTGGCGGCCCGCAACGGCGCCGTGTGGCAGGCGGAGGCGTTCCACCACCTCCACGACATCGCCCACCTCGACCGGCCCGTGGCCCTGCGCCGTATGACCGGCCAGTACATCGACTTCATGCACCTCAACGCCCCGGCCCACACCTGGCCGGTGGAGTGACCGGCCCGGGGCGCGTCCCGCCCCGGGCCGCCGGCGGCGGACTCAGCCGCCTATGCGCGTGAGGGCGCTCGGGCCGAGGTGTTCGGCGATGACGCCCAGCGCGGCCTTGACCTCCTCCAGGCGCGCGGGGTCCTCGAGCGCGCGGGTGAGGACGCCGTCGACGTCGGCGGCGCGGACTTCCGCGACGCGGGGGGAGGCGGTCGGGGAGGGGGCGATGAGGGTGCGCCGGCGGTCGGCGGGGTCGGTGCGGGTCTCGACCGCACCGGCTTCCCGCAGACGGGCGACGCAGGCGGAGACCTTGCTCTGGGGGAAACCGGTCCGCGCGGCGATGTCCTTGACGGGCGTGTCGGGATGGGCCTTGATGTCGGCCGCAACGATGATCACCGACTGCGTGCTCGTCCCGTGGGAGCCGATGCCCTCGGTGGGGATGGCGGCCTCGCCGAGCTTCATGAGGGTGCGGCCCAGCAGGGCCAGGTCCATGCCGTTCATCGCAACAAGGTACATCACTCAAGATGCATCACTTCAGATGCATCAATCTTGATGCATCTGAAGTGATGCATTAGTGTGAGGGCACCACCGACGAAGGAGAACCCATGCCGACCACCGGCCTGCTGCCCGTCGACGGCGCCACGCTCCACTTCGAGCAGCGCGGAACCGGCCCGCTCCTCCTCATCGCGCAGAGCGGCGAAGGAGACGCCCGGCGCACCACCGACCTCGTCGACGCCCTGGCCGACGACTTCACCCTGATCACCTACGACCGCCGGGGCCTGTCCCGCAGCACCCTCGACGACCCCCGTCGGCCGGTCGCCATGACCGATCACGCCGACGACGCCCACCGCCTCCTCGCGCACGTGGCCGACGGCCCGGCCCTCATGCTCGGCTGCAGCTTCGGGGCGGTGATCGGACTGCACCTGGCCGTCGAGCACGCCGACCAGCTCGACACCCTGATCGCCCACGAGCCCGTGGCCCCCTGGCTGCTCGACGCGGAAGCCGACTCCCACCGCCGAGAACTGGCCGGACTGCAGGACCTGTTCGCCACGGGCGGTCTGCCCGCGGCCCTCCCGGCCATCGCGAAGTCCCTCGGCATCGACCCGGCCCACCCCGACACGGAGCCCGACCTGACCCCGCAGCCGATGGACGAACAGCGCCGGAGCAACTTCGCCCGCTTCATCACCGAGGAGTTCACCACGCTGCGGACCGACCCCGGATGCCGCGACCGCCTCGGCACCACCGGGGTCCGCATCCTGCCGGCCGTCGGGCGCACCACGCCGACCACGATCTTCGACCACCAGGCCGCGCACCGTCTGGGCGCACTGCTCGAACGACCGGTCGTCACCTTCCCCGGCGGCCACAACGGCAACACCACACACCCGCGGGCCTGGGCGGCGCAGCTCCGCACCACCCTGTACGCGCGCTGCCGGTGACGGCCGCCCCGGGCAGGGCGCGCGAGACGGCGGGCGCGCGGGCGGGGTGCGGCGCACGCCCTTCCGCGTCACCGGGCGCCGGTGGGGAGCGGCCGCTCCGGGGCAGGATCGCCGAGGACTCCCCGACGGAAGGGCCGACTGTGGCAAGCGAGTTCCAGCGAGACAAGCTGGTCACCATGTTCCGCGCGTTCGACGCCGACGACAACGGCTACCTCGACCGGCGCGACTTCCAGGCCCTCGCGGAGCGCTGGAAGGACCTGCCCCGCGTGCGGCCGGGATCCGAACTGGCCGCACGCGTGGACACGGTCATGCTGGGCTGGTGGGACCTGCTCGCGGCGCACGTGGACGCGGACGGGGACGGCAGGGTCGACCTGGACGAGATCCTCGCCATGGTGGACCGGCTGCCCACCATGAGAGAGGTCGTCGCCGAGACCGCCGAGACCGTCTTCGACGCCGTCGACGAGAACGGCGACGGCCGTATCTCCCCCGTCGAGCACCGGCGGCTGGTCGACACGTGGCACGGGGAGAGCGTCGACCTCGGCGACGTCTTCGACCGCCTCGACCGGGACGGGGACGGTCACCTCAGCCGTACCGAGTTCACCGAACTGTGGATCCAGTTCTGGACCAGCGACGACCCGGCCGAACCCGGCAACCAGCTGTGCGGCCCCGTGCCGCCCCGCCTCCGATGAGCGCGCCCGGACCTCGGCGGGAACCACCTCTCAGAGGTGGTCCTCCAGGAGCCCCCGGACCTCGCCGCTGCTCGTGGGACCCGTGCCCTGTGCCACCGCCTGCCCGTCCTTCAGCAGGACGTAGGACGAGGCTCCGGTGATCCCGTACCGTTCGCTCGCGGCCGGACAGCGCGTGATGTCGACGCGGACGGCCGTCAGGCGGCCCGCGTACTCGTCGGCGACGGCACCGACGACGAGGTCCATCACCCGGCTGGGCTCGATCGCCTTGGGCCATGTCCCGATGAAGTACGCGAGGACCGGGACTTCGCTCATCCTGAGGATGAAATCGACCTCCGCGTCCTCACGGGGGCGGTGAACCCGGTTCGCCATGGAAGCTCCTGATCTCGCGTTCCGTCCTTCTCCGCCCATCATCTCCCGCCAGGCGCGCCGCCCCGGTCACGGAACGCGCCGCACGCGCCGGGCCCCCGGCCCGCCGTGCCGCTCGCGCCCATGGGCCGCGTCACTGCCTCGTTCCCCTTCATGACCGGACTCCCGCCTGCGTCTCGGGACGCACCTGCTCGAGGAGCGCGCGGAACAGCGGCAGTCGCAGCTCCGGAGCGGGGACGGACGCCTCGGGATGCCACTGGACTCCGAGGGTCCATGCGCCGGCGTGCGGGGACTCGGGTCCCGCGGAGGACTCGACGGCTTCGACGCATCCGTCGTCGGCGCGGGCCGAGACCCGCAGGCCGTCGCCGACGCGGTCGACGGCCTGGTGGTGACCGGACGACACGGGTATCCGGTCGCGCCCGAACGCCCGGGCCACCGCGCTGCCGGCCGAGAGCGCGACCTCGTGGACGGTCCACTCCTCGCCGTTCTTCGGGTCGTGTGCCACGGAGGTCCTCGGCAGGTCGAGGTGGAGCGTGCCGCCCCGGACGACGTTCAGCAGCTGCATACCGCGGCAGATGCCGAGGAGCGGCAGCCGGTTCTCGAGGGCGTACCGGATGACGGCCGTGTCGAGCCGGTCCTGCGCGGGATTGACGTCGTACAGCGCGGGGTGCCGCGGGTCGGCCCCGTACAGGGCCGGGTCGACGTCCCCGCCGCCCGGCACCACGAAGCCGCGGCAGCCTGCGAGCCGCTCGTCGGGCGGGCTTCCGTCGGAGGAGGGCCGCAGCAGGACGGGCTCGGCGCCCGCCGCCCGGATCAGCGCGACGACGTCGTCGAAGACGCGGTTCGCCTCGAGGACGCGCTGGTCGGCGCCGGGCGCGTCCGCGTCACTGAGGCGCACGGGTATCCCGATGAGGGGGGCCGGTGCCGTGGGCTCAGTCGTGCTCATAGGCTCTCCTGCTGATCGCGACTTGCGGTTGAAGTGCGAAATCTAGAGGATAGGTTTCATGGACGACAAGGGCTGGGAACAGCACATTGCGCCGGTGCGCTCGGCGGGAGCCGCGGAGGCCGTCGCACGGCGGCTCAACGAGCTCATCGGTGCGCGGATTCTGGTCGGAGGTGATCGCTTCCCTCCGGAGAAGGCCCTTGCCGAGATGTTCGGCGTCGCCGTGATGACCATGCGGCACGCCATGGCGGTCCTGCGCGAGGACGGACTGATCGAGACCCGGCGCGGGCACCGGGCCGGCACCTACGTGGTCCCGAACGTCCTCGGCCGCATCCGGGAGCTGACCGCTCTCCACCCGTACACACAGGCCGACATCGAAGAGCTGACGGCCTGGCGGATCGCGGTGTCCGGAGAGGCGTCCGCCCGGGCCGCGCGTCGCGCCTCCGAGGCAGGCCTCGCCAGGCTGCGCGAACTGGAGGCCGCCACGGACGAGGCGGTCGCCGACGCGGAGGCCTATCGCACCCTGGACGCCGGACTGCATCTCCACATCGCCGAACTGTCCGGCTCGCGGCGGCTGCTGGAGGCCGAGCAGGGCATCCAGGACGAGCTGACCCGGCTCCTCGCGGACCATCCCGGCGGAGTGGAGTCGCGCAGCATGCCGGACCAGCAGCATCGCGCGCTCGTCGCGGCGATCGAGCACAGCGATCCGGCCAAGGCACGGGAGCAGTTCACGATTCACGCGGAGGCCACGGCGGACCTGTTCCTGCCGTTCGTCCAGTAGCCGGCGGACGCGCCGGTGTCGGCCGTGCGCCGACGCGGGCCGCGGCGCCGGTTCGACAGGGCTGGGGAGAAGGCCGGTGGAAGCGGCCGCGGCAGGCGGTCACCGCCCTTCGCCCGCGATGCCCACGGATGACGCGACACGGTCGAGCGCCGCACCAGCACGTTCGAGCAGTGGCGCGGCCCCGCCGTCCGGTACGGCAGGCCCGCGACCGTCCACCCCGCCGGACCGCGCATCGCGGGAATCCCCGTGTGGTCAGTGGGGCGAGCTCGGAGGCGGAGTGGCACGGACGGAGAGGGACCCGGTCTCGAAGCCGTCCGGCCACTCGTCCTCGTCGAGCGTGTAGTCGTCGACGACGAAGCACTCCGGCTCGTCGGCGAAGCCCGGCAGGAGTCGCGCTCGGCGGATGCGCTCCTCGGCCTTGGCCCGGGAGGAGTAGACGCCGAGCAGCTTGACGTCGTCACCGTCCTGTTCGTCGATGAACACGCTCTCGCCGTCGACGTGCAGAGCGGTCCCGTCCGCACCGGCTTCATTCCGGTGGGCGATGTGCCACAGCAGAGAGATCACCACCGGCGCAGGCTACCGCCGGGCACGTCCAGGCCGCAGCCACCTGATCACTTCGGGCCGAGCGTGCCCCACCGAGAACCGGAAGAGAGCTCCTGGCCCGTGCTGCGAGACGTCACCGAGGGCAGGTACCGCGGCGCGCGCCAGGCGTCGAGCCGCTGCTCGACCGCGGCCCCCAGCGACAACAGGTCGGCGTCCTGGCGGTCGCCGGCCATCAGGAGCAGGCCGACCGGCAGCTCGCCGACGAATCCGGCGGGGACGGACAGCGAGGGGTAGCCGGCGACAGCGGCCGGGGTGGAGGACGGGATCACGTCGTTGTCGCCCCGGGCGCAGTCGGTCGTCCAGGCGGGCGGGTTCGCCGGAGAGGCGATGGCGTCCAGGTCGTGGGCGGCCATGGTCTCGTCGATGGAACGCCGGGACAGGTCCTTCAGTTCCGCGCGCACGGCCCGGTGGCGCGGATCCGTGGTCGACGGCGCGACGAGGGCCTGCTCGAACAGCTCCTGACCGGCGAAGCAGGTCTGTTCGGCCGGGTGCGCGCGGTGGAACTCGATCAGGCCGGCGAGGTCGCGGGGCCCGTTGCGGGAGGCGAGGTAGGCGTCGATGTCCCGGTGGAACTCGCTCAGCAGGGCGGGGAACTCGAGCTCCGCGAGCCTGTCCTGGTACGGGGGCGTCACCTCGACGACCTGGGCCCCGGCGGAGCGAAGCCGTGCCGCGGTCCGGGTCATCAGGGCGTCCACGTCGGCACCGAGCGAGGGGAGCCGCCACAGGCCGATCCGCTTGCCGCGCAGGGATCCGGGACGCGGCAACGCCTCCGTGAGGCCGGGGGCACCGCCGGCGTCCTGACCGCTGAGCACCGAGAAGGCGATCGCCGTGTCGACGACGTTGCGTGCCAGGGGGCCGGCCGTGTCCTGCTCGGCGGAGATCGGGACGACGCCCGCCTGGCTGACGAGTCCGAGGCTGGGCTTGTGGCCGACGACCCCGTTCATCCCGGCCGGGCACACGATGGAGCCGTCCGTCTCGGTGCCGATGGCCACCTGCGCCAGCGAAGCGGCGACGGCGGCGGCCGAACCGGAGGACGAACCGCACGGATTGCGGTCCAGGACGTAGGGGTTGTGCGTCTGCCCGCCCACCGCCGACCAGCCCGACGTCGGCTTCGCCGCGCGGAAGTTGGCCCACTCGGACATGTTCGCCTTGCCGAGGATCACCGCCCCCGCCGCGCGCAGTCTCCCGACCAGCTCGGCGTCCGTGGCGGGCGGACTTCCGGCCAGTGCCAGCGACCCCGCCGTCGTCGGCATGTCCCGGGTGTTCACATTGTCCTTCAGCAGGACGGGAATGCCGTCGAGCGGGCCGCGGACCTTGCCGAGGCGATGCCTGACATCACTGGCGGCCGCCTGGCTCAGGGCCGTCGGGTCGGTGCGCAGCACCGCGTCGATCTTCGGGTCGACCGCTTCGATCCGGTGGAGGTACGCCCGGGTCAGCTCCGCCGAGGTCAGGTGCCCGCGCCTCATGCGCGCCTGCAACTCGGGGATCGTCACCGTGTCCAGGTCCACTCCGCGCGGGAACACCGACTCGACGCCGGACGAGGAACGATCGACACCGGAATCGGCGGCCACCGCACGCTGCTCCGGGACACCTGCCGACAGAAGGGCTGCCACGGCCAGGGCCGCGGTCAGTGAGGCGACGCTTCTCTTCTTCATGGGGGACAGCCCACTGCAGGACGCGCACCGGGCACAAGGAACTTCTGCGCCTCTCCGCCCGCCCCGGTGCGCCCCCTCGAACCGGAACCACGACGCCGGGCCGCCTGCCGGCCGTCCCGGCACCGCACACCGCGCATCGCCCGACGCACCCCGACCAGGGAAGGAGCGTCCGGTGCGGGCGGACCACGCGGCGGGGACACGCGGAGTCGGCCGGTGACGACAGCGCGGCGCCCGTACCCGTCACCCGGCCGAGCCGGACCGAAGGCCGCGGACGGGCATCACCCGGCGCCCGGGGGGCACCCGCAGGAACAAGGAGGGCCCCACGACGGGAGGCGCACGCCATGACGGGCTCGGACGGTCCGCAGGACGCTGTGACCGCGACCCTGGACGATCTCGGCTCGGGCGCCTACCTGACGGACGAGCAGGGCCGGATCGTCGCCGTCAACAGACACGGGGAGAACCTGCTCCGCCGCCCCGCCGCCGACCTGCTCGGCCAGGACGCCCACGACCTGCTGCACCGCACCGGGACGGGGGCGAGAGTGCCGCGGACCCAGTGCCCGCTGCGGGAGAGCACCCTCGACGGGCGCACGGAGCAGGGCGAGGGCGAGTGGCTCGAGCGCGGCGACGGCACCCTGCTGCCGGTGTCGTGGCTCGCCACCCCGTGCCGGACCGACGCCCGCCCGTCCGCCACGCTCGTCCTCTTCCACTCCGTCCGGCCCGCCGACCGACCCGTCCGGCGTCCCCTCGGCGATACGCAGCTCTCCGAACTGGAACGGCTCGCCCTGCTCGCCGAGACGACCACCCTGCTCACCTCCACCCTCGACGTCCACGAAGCGCTGCGCCACCTGATCGACCTGGTCGTGCCCCGCCTCGCCGACTGGGCGGTCATCGACCTGATCGGAGAGCGGGACGAGGTGTGGCGCTTCGCCGTGGCCCACGCCGAGGACGGCGGCGTGGCCTTCCGGGACGACCTCCAGGGCCCGATGCCACCGGTGCCGCAGGAGTCCTCGATGCCCCTGTCCCGCGCCCTGCGCGGCGTGGCGTCCTCCCTCGCCGGCCCCGAGACCTACCAGGGGCCGCCCGACTCCGGCATCGCCGTCGAGCAGCGGCGCCTGTTCGACGCGACCGGCATGCACTCGGCGATCATGGTCCCGCTCCGCAGCCTGCACGAGGTGCTGGGCGCCCTCACCCTCGGCCGTGCCGACCAGCCGCAGCGGTTCACGGCGACCGACACCGTCCTCCTGGAGGACATCGCCCGCCGCGCCGGCTTCGCCCTGGAGAACGCCCGCCTCTACCAGCGGCAGCGCAAGGTCGCCGAGACCATGCAGCGCCACCTGCTGCCGAAACTGCCGTACACCCCCGCCCACACCATGACCGCCCGCTACCTGCCCGCGCCGGACGCCTCCCAGGTGGGCGGCGACTGGTACGACGTGTTCACCCTGACGGACGGCGCGACCGCCCTCGCCATCGGCGACGTCGTCGGCCACGACCTGGAGGCCGCGGCCGGCATGGCCCAGCTGCGCAACATGCTGCGCGCCTACGCCCTGTCCCAGCGGAAACCGCCGAGCAAGGTCGTCGAATGGCTCGACCGGGCCACCGTGGACGTCGCCGAGGTCTCCCTGGCCACCATGGTCTTCGCCCGCATGACGCAACGGGACGGCCGGTGCGAGCTCTCCTGGACCAACGCCGGCCACCCCCCACCGCTCCTGGTCACCCACGAAGGCGTCGCCCGATACCTCACCGAGGGCCATGGGGTCCTCCTCGGCATCGCCCCCGAACAGGACCGCCCCGACGCGACCACCGAGATCCCGCCCGGCGCGACCCTGCTGCTCTACACCGACGGCCTGATCGAATCCCCGGCCCGCAGCCTCGACGACGGCCTGACCCACCTCCGCCGCCACGCCGCCTCCCTGGCCCACCGCCCCCTGGAGTCCTTCACGGACGAGCTCCTCGCCCGCGTACGCCCCCCGGACAACGACGACGACGTCGCTCTCCTGGCCGTTCGCCACACGCCGAGCCCCTGACCGGCGCGCGCCTCGCCGTTCCGGCTCACCCCCCGGTCCGCTGCTCCGGAACAGCGGCGGCACGGACCGGGAGGCGGGCCCGCTCTCGTACGCCGCCATCAACTCCGCAGATGAGAAGCGCCGTTGAGGTCGAGGATCGTGCCGGAGGACCATTCGGCGGCGGGAGAGGCGAGCCAGAGCACCGCCGCCGCGATCTCCTCGGCCGATCCCACCCGGCCGAACGGGCTCTGCTTCCGGATCGACTCGCCCTCGGGCCCCTCCAGGCGCGGCGCGACGCGCTCGGTCGCGAAGAAGCCGGGGGCGACCGAGGCGACGGCGATCCCATGAGGCGCGAGCGAGACCGCGAGCGACTGGCCCAGTGCGTGCACGGCGGCCTTCGTCGCCCCGTACGCCGGGTGGTCGGGCTCGCCCCGGAAGGCGCCACGGGAGCCGATGTTCACGATCCGGCCCCCCGTACCCTGCTCGATCATGAGCCGGGCGGCGAGATGGCTCAGGTTCGCGGTGGCGAGCAGGTTGACCGCCACGTGCTGCTGCCACACCGCCACCCACTCCTCGTACGAGGTCTCCGCCAAGGGGTGACGGACGTTCACCGCCGCGTTGTTCACCAACACGTCGATCCCGCCGAGGCCCTCCGCCGCCATGTCCATCACGGCGGCCGCCTGCGCCGGGTTCGCGAGGTCGCCGCCGACCAGCACGTGACCCGTCCCGGTGAGGGACTCCAGACTCACGCGCGCCTCCTCGGCACGCGAGCCGAAGTGGACGGCGACCCGGTCGCCGTTGGCCGCGAACGCCTGGGCCACCGCGCGCCCGAGGCCACGTGACGCGCCACTGACAAGGACGCGCCTGCCTGATGCGGGCAGATTCATGGAGATTCCTTTCGAACCGCGACGGAGGAGGAGCCCCTGTCTCCCCGCCGCCCCGTGAGTGTTCGGTCGGACCTTCCGTACGGCGGTGGCGAGGCAACTCGGCCGCGTACGCAGGTCGTCGATCACCCAAAGCGTAGGAGATCCGAGCGGAGTGCTCGCCGCCGCCGTCGCAGCCCGCCTCCTCGCTCTCCTCCGGGCGGACTCGCGCACATCACCGGAACGAGTGGTGCGCACACCGGCGTCCGGGTCGCGCGGCGCCGCGGCCTGCCGGCCCCGGCCCCCTTGGCCCGCGAGGTAACGGCTGTTACCATGCGGGTATGGCAAAGACACAGCTGGGCGCGCGCGTGGACGAGGACGTGGCGGAACTCGCGAAGAAGCGCGCCGCCGACCTGGGGCTGAGCGTGGGGGACTACCTCGCCCGGCTCGTGCAGGACGATGCCAGCGGCCTGCGCGCCCGAGCGGTCGACGCGGCCGCCCGCTTCCTGGCCGAACACCAGGCGGTCTTCGACGAGGCCGAGCAGGCCCAGCAGGCGCCCCGGGAAACGCGCGCGGCGTGATGGAACTGCACATCGACGTTCCCTGGATCCTGCAGGTCGCCGAGGCCGCCGGAGCGGACGACCCGTCCCCCGACGACTACGGCGTCCCGGTGTCGGCCGTCGCCCGCCACCGGGCCGAGGTGCTCGAACAGCCGGTGTACGACGGTCCCTACGCCAAGGCCGCCGCCCTGATGCACACCCTGGGCCGGTGCCGCTGGCTGGAGCGCTCCAACCTGGCCGTCGCCGCCGCGACCGGCGTCATGTACCTCGAAGCCGCCGGAGTCCCCGTCAAGCCGGCCCGCCAGGACGCCATCGCCCTGAAGGACCTGCTCCTCGACCCCACCTGCACGGCGGGGAGGATCGCCGCCCTGCTGCGGACCTGGCCCACGGCCACCTGACGCGCACTCCTCCGGCCGGGGCCGGAGGAGTCGGGACGCGCCCGCCCGCTCCGCGAGGATCAGCAGTCCGCCACGCCCAGGAAGTGCAGCACCGCCAGCACGCGGCGGTGGTCGGCGTCCGCCTTGGGGAGGTCGAGTTTGGCGAGGATGCTGTTGATGTGCTTGGCGACCGCGCTCTCGCTGACCACGAGTCGGGCGGCGATGCCCGCGTTGGACCGACCCTCGGCCATCAGGGCCAGCACCTCCCGCTCGCGGGAGGTCAGCCGGTCCAGCGGATCGCTCGGCCGCCGCACCAGCAGCTGGGCGACGACCTGCGGGTCGAGCGCGGTGCCTCCGCCCGCCACGCGCCGCAGGGCCTCGATGAACTCCTCGACGTCCACGACCCGTTGCTTGAGCAGATAGCCCACCCCGCTGGTGTGGGTGGCGAGCAGCTCGGCCGCGTAGCGTTCTTCGACGTACTGGGAAAGCAACAGCACGGCGGTCGACGGCCGGTCGCGGCGGATCGACAGCGCGGCGCGCACCCCTTCGTCCGTGAAGCCGGGCGGCATGCGGACGTCCACCACCGCGAGGTCCGGCCGGTGTTCCTCGACCGCGGCCAGCAGCCCCGGAGCGTCCCCGGCCTCGGCCGCCACCTCGAATCCCGCCATCTCCACCAGCTTGACCAGCCCGGTCCGCAGCAGCACGGAGTCCTCGGCGATCACGACGCGCTTCCCGTCCGGCACCGCACGGCTCGTGTCGGACGCGGTACGGCTCAAGTCGGACACGGCAGCTCCACGCTCATCATGGTCGGGCCCCCGACGGGGCTGGTCATCCTGAAGGTTCCGTCCACGGACCGCACGCGCTGGGCGAGTCCCCTGAGTCCGCTGCCCTTGGACGGATCGGCTCCGCCCGTACCGTCGTCGGCGATCACCACGCGCAGTATCCCGCCCAGCCGGGTGACCGTCACATCCGCCCGGGTCGCCTCCCGCGCGTGCTTGGCCATGTTCGTCAGTGCCTCGGAGACCACGAAGTACGCGACCGCCTCGACGGCGGGGGCCACCCGCCGCTGCAGGTCCACCCGCAGCCGTACGGGCAGCGGAGCCCGCGCCGCGAGCCCGGACAGCGCCGCGTCCAGCCCCAGTTCGTCCAGTACGGCGGGATGCAGCCCGCGGACGAGCTGGTCGAGTTCCTCGATCGCCTCCTTCGCCTCCCGGTGGGCCGTGTCGATCACCTCCAGCACCTCCGGCGGCAGATCCTTCAGCGTCGCCCTGGCCAGACCCAGATTCAGCGCCAGCGACACCAGACGCTGCTGGGCGCCGTCGTGCAGGTCCCGCTCGATGCGCCGCCGTTCGGCATCCGCGGCGTCCACCGCACCGGCCCGGCTCTCGGTGAGATCGGCCACCCGCCGCGCCAGGTCCTCGTGCGGGTCGGGTCCCAGCAGACCGGGGGCCACGTGTGCCTCGAAGCGGACCAGGGCCGCGGCGAGGGCGGGGACGGCGGCGAGCACGGCGAGACCGGTCAGGGTGACGTAGAGCGCCTGGGTGGTGTGGCCGGGGTGGTCGATCCGCCACTGCCGGGGGACCGCCCAGACCCACACGTACACCGTGACGGCGGCCAGGCCCGTCGACAGCGCGGCGAGCAGAAGCGTTTCGAGCCCGCCGAGCAGCAATCCCACCGGACCGTGGTAGACGAACTGCCGCCAGGGCCGACGCCGTCCCGGGCGGGCGATCTCGATGCCGAGCAGCCGCCGGAACCGCCGGCGTTGGGCCGCGGTCAGGGCCGGCACGGCCGACACCACCAGCACCAGGGCCGGCCCCAGGAGCAGCGGCGCGCTGCTGTCCCGTCCCTCGACGACCTCCCAGACGAGGCCGTAGACCATGAACAGCAGGAATCCCATGAGGAGATGCGGCGGCACCCCCAGGGCGACGAAGGAGACGTCGCGGGTCAGGCGGCCGAGCGCGCGTCGGGACGCGGGCGGGATCTTCATGATCCAACACTAGGGCCTGTCTTTCGGATCATGCCGGGCGTCGCGACCTGCCATGGAGCTGCTGTCCGGAAAGGGGGTGCAACCAGCACCACCCCAGGACGGACAGTGGTGTTACCGACTTCCGCCGACGGGAAAAGCAGGGTGGGTCACGAGCCCGACGGCCGGGTTCATGACACCGGAAGAGACCTCCGCCATGACCCTCATCACTCTCGGCGCCCCCACCCGCGGGTGCCCGACGGCCGCCTTCGCACCCCGTGGCTCCTCCCGCCCGACCCGCGCCGCCCGCCGGCAGGGACGCGTGCTCATGGGCGCGGGCCTCGCCCTGCTGCCCTGGCTCGGCTACCTCGCCGCCACCCTGCCGCCCGCCGAGGCCGCGGCCTGGATCACGCTCGACACCTTCGAGGCCGCCGCGCTGATCGCCGCCGGCAGTCGCCTGCTGCACGGCGACGGCCGTCACCGCCTGCCCGCGGCCGCCGCGGCGGTGCTGCTCGTCGCCGACGCCTGCGTCGACCTCGCCACCGCCACGCCCGGCACGGAGCTCACCACCGCCCTCGCCATGGCCGTGGTCGCGGAGATCCCCCTCGCGGTGATGTGCGCGATGCTCTCCGCGCGCCCACCACGCGGCACTTGCCGGACCACCTCGTCGCCGTCGCTCTCGCCCGTGCCCTCAGCGGCCTCGACCAGTGATCACCGAGACGCCCGCTGACCACGGCCGCGATCGGCACGGACGAGCAGGAACCACTCACCTCGTCCACCCGTCCTCTCCACGGGAGCCGCCACGGACTCCCCACCGCCTTCGCTCTTCACCACCGAGGTTCGAGGAGATCCATGGTCGACACCGTCAACTCGCTGGCCACCCGCGTTCACGAACTGCTGGTGGCGCTCATGACCGAGGGCGCCGACGCGAGGGTGCCGGGGCAGGGGTCCTCGCCCGCGCGTGGATTCCTCGGCGCCTCACCGAGCGTCGACGTCACCACGGGCTTCCACGACGTCGTCGCGCGCGCCACGACGCTCGGCCCCGACGGCACATGGCTCGTCGCCGCGGGCCACGTGAGCCTCGGCGTCCTGGCCATCGCACGCGGACAGGCGGACCGAAGCGTCTTCCACCTCGACGCCGCGGCGGCAGCCGGTTACAACGACTGCGTGACGCTCCACGCCGCCCCCATGCGCCCGCTGCACGACGACCCCCGCTTCCGGGCCCTGTACCAGCGGATGCGCATCACGGCGGCCGACCTCGACGAGCTCTTCTGGTTGCACCGGGAGATGCACCTCATGACGCAGGACGCCCAGAAAGCGATGATCGACAACCTCGGCCGCCTCGACACCGGGGTGTCGCTGCTCCCGCAGGCCCCCATGCCGACCCGTGAACCGCACACCGTCGGCGTCCTGGTCGCCCGCATCGATCTTGCCGCGACCCAGACCGCGCTCCGACAGGCCGCCCTGAAGACGGACTTCCAGCGCAGCTCCGGCAACACCAGCCTCAGCCTCATCGACGACTCGTGGGACTACTCCCGTGCCAGGCACGACGCCTGGCACGCCGACGACCTGGATTCCCGGCGCCTGCGGGCCGCCGAGGCCCGGGCGTTCGTCGAACGCCCCGGCGCCGGCACCACCCTCACCCCCTGCCCGCCGCTGGGTTCGATCACGTACCCGGCCTGAGGAGGGCCGCACCGGCACGGCGACGAGGGGCCCCACCGGCACGGGGGTCGGCGCGGCCCCTCATGGCCGTACCGCAGAGCGAGCGGTCGTCCAGGGGCCGGCCCCGCGACCGACGTACGGCGCCGCCCGAGCAGGTCGCGGGCATGCGCCACGAGGAGCTGTCGGCGCCAGCCCGTACCGGCGGCGCAGCAAGACAGCGAGTCGCCCGATCGAAGGCACCGCTGCGCTGCTGCGTCTTGGGATCGAAGGCGGATACGGGGTGACGTCGCCGAATCTCAGGCGTCGGCTGTCCTTGCCGTGACGGTACGGCCCCCCAGGGACGGCCGGGAACTCGGCGCGAGGCCCACCTCGCCACCGCGCGGCCACAGCAGGACTTCCGCCAGGCGTGCTTCCCTCATCCAGGCGCCTGCGCCGCGCCCGTACGTGCTCGCCGGCACGGTGCGCCACCTGACGTACCGACGAACTGCGGGCGCGGATCGACCGGGTGAGGTCGACGTCGTCACGCGTCCGCCGCCGACCGGCCGCGAGCGTTCCGGCGGGACCGCCGCCGCCCACGACCTTGTGGAACGCGTGGTGTTCGGTCACGCCCCCAGGACACCTCTCGTCGCCGAGACGTGACATCATGCCACGTGACGGGCGTCACACCCCTCATGGAGTGCGGGCGTCCGGGGCCAGGAGGGGCGGCACAGGGCGATGGCACCGCCCAGTGCCGCGCCGCGCCCGGCCGGACGGCGACCCGGGAACGGCGTGGACCGGCGGACGACGACCCGGGAACGGCGTGGACCGGGTCGAACCCCCCCTAGAACATGGTGTTGTCGTTCTGGGAGGCGGGCGGGACGACCTGGAGGACGTCCCAGTGCTCGACGATCTTGCCCTCGGCGTCGAAGCGGAAGATGTCGATGCCGGCGTACTCCTCCTCGGGCCAGGTCTGGTGGCAGTGCAGTACGACGTGGTCGCCCTCGGCGAAGGCGCGCTTGTACTCGACGCGTTTGCCCGGGTACTCGGCGGCCATCCGCTCGAAGTAGTCGATGAAAGCCTGCTTGCCGTCGCCGACGTGCGGGTTGTGCTGGATGTAGGTGGCGCCGACGTACCGGTCGACGGCTTCGGCGGGTCGGCACTGGTTGAACATCAGGTCGTAGAACGCCTTGGCCGTGGCCTTGTTCTTCTCCGGGTCGCTCATGACGCCACCGTAGGTCCGCCGTCGGGGCGAGGCGCGGTGGGCGCGTCGAGCAGGTGGTGGGCACGCACGTCAGGACTGTGGTGCGTCGGCCGCCGGGGCGGTCACGATGCGGGGGAGGGCTGCGGGGTGTTCCCGTGTGAGCCAGGCGACGAGCTCCTCCCGGACGGCGCAGCGGGTCGTCCACAGGTCGTCCGCGTCCTTGGCGGTCACGAGGGCGCGCACGGTGATGCCGGTCGGGGACGTGTCGGTGACGGCGAGGTCCCACGCCCGGCCGTCCCAGCCGGGGCAGTCGTCGAGGAACTTCCGCAGGTGGGCGCGCATCAGCGTGACGGGTGTGGAGTGGTCGCAGTAGAGGAACACCGTCCCGGTCAGCTCGTTGCCGCCGCGCGACCAGTTCTCGAAGGGGCGCGAGGTGAAGTACGAGACGGGCAGGGTGACCCGGCGTTCGTCCCACGTCCGGACGGTGAGGAAGGTGAGCGTCACCTCCTCCACGGTGCCCCACTCCCCGTCGACGACCACCGTGTCCCCGATGCGGACCATGTCGCCGAAGGCGATCTGGAAGCCGGCGAAGAGGTTCCCGAGGGTCGACTGCGCCGCGACGCCGGCGACGATGCCGATGATCCCGGCCGAGGCGAGCAGTGACGCACCGAGCCCCCGGAAGGAGGGGAAGGTGACGAGCGCGAAGGCGGCGGCGATCACGCCGATGACCACCGACACGACCCGGGTGAGCAGCGTGACCTGCGTACGGACGCGGCGCAGCCGTGCCGCGTTGCGCGTGCGTCCGGCGTACCGCGCGTACGAGGACTCGACGACGGCCGAGACGAAGCGGACCGTCAGCCAGGCGCCGCCGCCTATCAGGCACAACAGGAGGAGGTGGTCGAGCCCTTCGGAGTGGTCCAGGAGAGGGGGCCAGTCCGTCGCCCGGTACGACCACCGGAACAAGGCGCAGAGCAGCACGACGTACAGCGGTGTGCGGCAGCGCCTCAACAGCCCCCAGAGCGGGGTGTCGGGACGGCGCGCGTCCGCGTACCGCGCGAGGAGGTCTGCAGCCCGGCCGACGGTCAGGGCCGCCAGCGTCGAGCCGCTGAGGACGATCGCCAGTCGAACAAAGCTTTCCATGGCTCCCCAGTGGACGAATGGAATCCGGTCGTCCTTCTCGCCTCACCGCCGGCCCGCCGGGCAAACACACCGCCTCCACGGCGCCGACGGGGACCGCCGTCGCCGCCCGGGGGATGAGACCGGCGGGGCGGGGTAGCCGGAACCCGTCCGTTCCGACAAGGGAGGAACCGTGGGTCTGGGAATATGCATCATCCTGATCGCCGTAGGAGCCATCCTCACGTTCGCGACCGACTGGCAGCTCGACGGGGTCAACCTCGACCTGGTGGGGCTGATCTTCATGGCCGTCGGCATCATCGGCACGGCCGTGTACACGAGCATCCTGCGCCGCCGCCGGATGGTCGTTCCTCCGGTCGCCCCGACGGTGACCGAGGACGACCGCCGGGACCTGCTCTGAGGCGGTGGCGGGACGAGTGGTCCGGCTCTGGGGCGGTGGCGGGAGGAGTGCCCGAGGGGCCGCCGCGCCGGTCCACGCGGATCGCCGGCACGCGGGCGCCGTCCCCCTGCCCGGCCCCGGCGAGACCCGACGGGCCCCGTCGGGCACATGCCCGGTCGGACGGGTGTCGTCCCCGCCACGGCGCCGCCCCGCCCCTCCGTGGCCGATACTGCCCGCATGGGGGAAGACGACACCGTCCGGGCACGTCTCCGCGCCGCCCTGCGCGCCGACGACCCGTGGTCCGCGCTGTACGCGCTGAAGACCGACCGGCCCGACCGCCTCGCCGCGGCGGTCGAGGAGCTGTACCGATCGGACACGGACAGGGCCGCCTCCGGCGCGCACCTCACCTGGCTCCTCGGGATCCTCGGCGAACCCGGCGGCGCGGTACTGCTGCGCCTGCTCGCCGAGCCCCCGCTCTCCGCCGACGACCGCCGGGACCTGCTGCGGACCACCGTGACGCGCGGACTGCGGCTGCCGGCCGAACTGCTGCGCACGTACGCGGACGACACCCCGGCGCCCGACGGGAAGGACGCCCGCCCCGGTGGCTCGCCCGCTCCCGAACTCGTCGACGCCATGGGCCTCTCCGGCGACCCGTCCTTCGCGCCGCGCCTCGGAGCCCTTCTGTCGGACCCCGCCGCCCCGCGCGGCCGCGCCGCCCTCGCGCTGGGCCGCCTCGGCGCGCGTGAGTGGACGGTGCCGATCGCCGGGCGGCTGTCCGAGGTGACCGGGCTGGACCGCACGGCGTTCGCCGTCGCCCTGGAGCTGATGAGCGACCCCGCCGCCGTACCGCACCTGCTCCGATGGCTCGCCGAGAGCGGCGAAGAGGGGGTGTACGACGTCCACCACGCACTCGTACGGCTCACCGGACGCGACCCGCTCCTGCCGGAATCGGCGAGCGGGGCGGCGTACGCGGCGGCCGTGCGCGCCGTCTGGGCCGACGGCCGCACCGAGCGCGCACCCGCCGTGGTGCGGGAGCTCGTCGTCGAGTCCGGGGCGCGGGCCCGGTTCTCCGTCGACGGGGGAGCGGGCCGGGTCCGGATCGCCTTCGACCCTCCGTCGCCCGGTGCCTCCTGGCCGCGCTGGGACCGGTCGCTGACGTTCGACCGGAAGCCGCTGTACCGGGTCGGCTCGTCCTGCGGCACGTGCGAGCTCGGTCTGACGCTGCTGGACTGGCCGGACGAGGAGGCGACCCGGATCGCGGCCCGTATGCGCGGGCGGCTGGCCGACCTGGACCGCCTCGACGCCGAGCTGTTCCTCGAATGGGGCCCCGTCCTCGGCGAGTTGGAGACCGGCCACTACCGCGCCCTCCTGCTCGACCTCCCGCTGGAGCGGGTGACGGACCCGGCCCGCTCCTGGTGGTACCGCCGGGTCACGACCCGGGCGGAGGAGGACGACTCCGAGTACGGCGACGACCGCCCCGAGGACCACTGGCCCGGCGTCGCGCACTTCCAGCTCACAACGCCCGTTCCGGGCGCGCGGGTGCCGTCCACCTACGGCGCCCTCCTGCCCTCACAGCCGCCCGAGGCGCTCGACCCCACGACCGTCGCCCGCCACGCGGCCGCCGTGGCGGCGGGAGAACGGCCGGCCGCCGTGATCCTCGGCTGGCTCGACGACCGGTACGTGGAGGCCCGGCACGAGGAACGGTGGCTGGTCGGTGCGGTACTTGACGGTCACCACCGTCTCACCGCGTACGCGGCGGCCGGCGTGCCGGCCCGCGTGCTCTTCCTCGCCCGGGCGGGCGAGGGCGGCGGCACGGACGGCGGCCTGGAGGAGGTGGCCGCCGCCTACGGATGCCGGGACTGACGACGGCACCGCGGACGGCCCGAATCGGCCCTCGACGGGGCCGTTCCGCCGCATCGCGCTGTCCCTGAGGCGGCCGCTCTTCTCTCCCGCCGGGCCGGAGCCCCGGCCCTCCCGCCGTCCCCCGGTGAAGGCGGGCACGGCGCGCCACACGTCCCGGGAAGTGCCGGGCTCCTCCGCCGGCCGGCCGTCGCCGCCCGGCGGGGGCGGTTCGTGGTGGCCGTGGTGCGCCACCCGGGCTGCGTCGGTCGCACTGATCTAGATTGCCCGGGTATGGGAGAAAGCAGCGGAATCAGCCGTCGATCCGTTCTGAAGGCCGTCCCCGTCGTGGGTCTCGCGGCGGCGGCCGGCGGAACCCCGGGCGTACGGCGGGCAGGTGCGGCGTCGACGCCCTTCCCGCAGCCTGCCGTGTCGACCTCGCGGCCGGTGCCCGGTTCGGCGTCGCCGGTGCTGGAGCAGACGCTCGACGTCCGGTTCACGGACGTCTCGGTGCCGGGCCACGGCCGGATCACCACCCGCACGTACAACGGGACGATCCCGGGACCGACCCTGCGCGTGCGCGGTGGGCAGACCCTGCGGCTGACACACGTCAACGGCCTTCCGCCCAACCCGCCCCACACCGGCGGCCACAACACGCCGCACCACCCCAACAGCTTCAACCTGCACACCCACGGGATGCACGTCTCCCCGTCCGGGCTCGCCGACAACGTCCTGCGCGAGTTCGCGCCACGCACCCAGGAGGAGGTCGCCGCCGGTGCCCCGGAGCCGCGGTACGTGACGACCGTCCACGTGCCGGCCGACCACCCCGCCGGCACCTACTGGTACCACCCCCATCTGCACGGCGCCATCGCCGAGCAGATCGTCGGCGGCATGACCGGGGTGATCGTCGTCGAGGGCGACGTCGACGAGGTGCCCGAGATCAGGGCGGCCGCCGACCTCGTCGTGTGCGTCAACGAACTCAAGGTCAAGGACGGCAAGGTCCCCGCCTTCACCTCAGGCGGCTGGGTGACCGGCGTCCCCTCCGTCTTCACCGTCAACGGCACGGTCGATCCCACCCTGCGGCTGCGCCCCGGCGAGGTGCAGCGGTGGCGGCTGGTCGCCGCGACCGCGTTCACCGCCCTGCGGCTCCGGATCGTCGGGGACCGCGCCGTCGGGGGCCGCGGAAGCCTGCCGATGCACCAGATCGCGCAGGACGGCGTCACCTTCGCCGGACCCGTCGCCCTGGACCTGCTGGACCTGGCCATGGGCAACCGCGCCGATGTCCTGGTCCGGGGCGACACCCCCGGCCGGTACGAACTGCGGGCCGACGGGGTGCCCGGGCCGCTGATGACGATCGAGGTGGCGGGAGAGCCCCTCCAGCCGCCGATGGACCTGCCGACGGCGCTGCCCCCGGGCAGACCCTTCCTCGACGAGAGGGACATCGCCAACCCCGACGCGGACCGTGAAGTGCTCTTCCACGCCGATGCGGGCGTCTTCCCCGGGGCGTTCCCCAACGCCTTCCGCGTCCTGGGCACCAACCCGACCCCCGCGGCCGACCCCCACGGCGACCTCACCCGCGACCCGGCCTACGGCCTGTTCGACCCGGACCGCACCAACCACACCCTGCGCCTCGGCACCGTCGAGCGATGGACCGTCCGCACCGACGAAACCCTGCCGGCGCACCGGCACCCCTTCCACCTGCACACCAACCAGGTCCTTCTCACCCACCGCAACGGCCGACGGCTCGACCCGCCGGTCTGGCACGACACCATCGGCCTGGCCGGCGGCAGACCCGGAGAGTCCGTCACCTTCCTGGTCGCGTACGAGGACTTCACCGGCCGCACCATCGCCCACTGCCATCAGCTGCACCACGAAGACCTCGGCATGATGCAGCTCGTCGACTACGTCGAAGGGTGAGAGCCGGCCCCGAGCAGCCGCCGCCCGGATACGGACGAGCCGGCCGTCGAGGAGGCCCGGGCACATCACCCCGCCGTCTTCGAAGGCCTCAGCCGGCCGGGTGATGCGCTTCAGCCGTCCTCCGAGACGTCGCAAGTGGCCGCGGCGTCGGGCGGCGGCCGGTGTCCCGCACGCGACCCGAGCAGGCGCACCCGGCGCCAGGTGGGGCGCCGCCCCTCGGCCAGCGGCCCGGGGCGGCGGTCCCGTGCTCAGTCCGTCCCGGTCAGCTGGGCGTGCCGTACGCCTGGATGACGGTGGCGTTCAGGTCGCACCAGACGGTCGAAGTGCCTCCCGACGGGACACGGTTGCCGAAGTGCCGGTACACGTAGCCGTTGTCGGTGCGCTTGCAGTCGACGACCCCGGTGAAGGAAGACCCGGTGCACCTGATCTCGGCTCCTCGGTGACCGCCGCTGCCGGTGACCAGACGGGCGGAACAGCTGAAGGCGGCCGGGGCGGACGCGGACGCCGTGGGGGCGGCGGCCAGCAGGCCGCTCGCCGCGAGGGCGAGAGCGGCGACGGTCCCCGTGACGCGCTGACGAACATGCATGAGCACTCCTGCCTGGTGAGGTGAGCACTGACTGTCACTCAGAGGGAATCTATGGCGCGCGCACGGCACATCATTCGCAATGCGAGAGAGGTGGCGAAGAGTCGCCAACCGTCCGGACCAGGACGGACACGTCGGCGCCGAGGAGACGGCCTCACGGGACGCGCCTCCCGGCCACGCCATGGCCTGTATGGCGCATCCGGCTCTTCCTCCCGGGTGACCCCGGTGGCGCGCGTCCCGCGCTCACCGGTGTCTGGACGAAGGAAGCGCAGGCAGAAAGCGGGAGACCATGGAGCGGAAGCACAAGCGCCTCGCGACACCCCGGGCCGCCGGGGTGGCAGGGGTGGCGTTCGCGATCCTGACGGCCGTGGCGATCGTCCTGGTGCGCATCGCCCTGCCGGGCGGCGTCGACGACGTGACCGTCGACGCGGGACAGCGGAGTGCCGTCCGGACGGCACTGGAGCTGATCCCGTTCGCCGGGATCGCGTTCCTCTGGTTCATGGGCGCTCTGCGCGAGCAGGCGGGCGAGCGCGAGGACAAGTTCGTCTCCACCGTGTTCCAGGGCAGCGGCCTGATCTTCGTCGCCATGCTGTTCGCCGCCGCCGCGACGGCCTGGACCGTCCTCGACGACGGCCGGCAGGGCTCCTCCTTCGGCAGCGACCTCGCCTACGCCCTGCTGACCACGTACGCCATGCGGATGGCGGCGGTGTTCGTCATCACCACCTCGACCATCGGCCGCCGGCTCGGCGTCCTCCCGCGCCCCCTCGCCGTCCTGGGCTGGCTGGCGGGCCTGGCGCTGCTCGTGGTGGGAGCGGACGTGCCCTGGTCGGAACTGGTCTTCCCGGCCTGGGTGCTGGTCCTCAGCCTGAACATCCTCTGGGGCGGGCGTTCCGTCGCGTCGCCGCCTGCCGCCCCGACCTGATCCGGCCGTACCGCTCACCCGAACAGTCCGCTCCCCGTCGCCGTGGCCCTCCCCGCCGTCGAGAGTGGGCGCAGGGGGCTTGACCTGGCCGTTGGAAGGACCGAACCCCGTGGTGAGCATTGCCGTCGATCTGAACCGCTGCCAGGGCTACGCGCAGTGCGCGTTCCTGGCTCCCGAGATCTTCACGATGCACGGCGACGAGGCGCTGTTGTACGACCCGGACGCCGACGAGGCACAGCGCGACAAGCTGGCCCAGGCCGCCGCGGCCTGCCCCGTGCAGGCCATCCTCGTGGACGCCGTGGACGCCGTGGACGCCGTGGACGAGCCGGCCGAGGCGGTGCCCGATGCTCGGTGACGGAGCCCTGGAGCAGCTCAGGCGCGAGGGCCGCATCGTCGTCGTCGGCGCCTCGCTGGCCGGCCTGCGGGCTGCCGAAACCCTGCGCGCCAAGGGCTTCGCGGGATCGCTGACCATGATCGGCGACGAGCCCTACGAGCCGTACGACCGTCCCCCGCTGTCCAAGGGGGTGCTGCTGGGCAGGGCGCGTGCCGACCGCACCGCACTGCCCCGGCTCCGCTCCGTCGACGCGACCTGGCGGCTCGGCGTCCCCGCCGCCGGCCTGGACATGGCCGCCCGGACGGTGCGGCTGGCCGACGGCGACGAGGTGCCGTACGACCGCCTGCTGATCGCCACCGGCGTCCGGGCGCGGCCGTGGCCGCGCGAGGAGGAGGCGGAACTCGACGGCGTCTTCGTGCTGCGGACCCGCGCCGACGGCGCCGCACTCGCCCGGCGGCTCGCCGAGGGACCCCGACGGGTCCTCGTCATCGGGGGAGGGTTCGCGGGCTCGGAGATCGCCTCCGCCTGCCGCGAACGCGGCCTCCCCGTCACCCTCACCGAACGCGGCGCCGCGCCCCTGGTCGGCGCACTGGGCGGGGTGGTCGCCGCGGTGGCCGCCGACCTCCAGCGCGAGCACGGCGTGGACCTGCGGTGCGGGGTCATGGTGACCGCTCTGGAGGGCGACGCCTCGGGACGGGTGCGCGCGGCACACCTGTCCGACGGCTCCACCGTGGAGGCCGACGTGGTGGTCGTCTCGCTCGGCGCCCTCCGCAACACCGAATGGCTGTACGGTTCCGGACTCGGGGCGGGCCCCCGCGGCATCGCCTGCGACGCCGGCTGCCGGGCCTTCGACATCCGCGGGATCGTCACCGACGACATCTACGCGGCGGGTGACGTCGCCCGCTGCCCGCACCCCCTGTTCGGCTACCAGTTCCTGTCCCTGGAGCACTGGGGCAACGCCGTCGCGCAGGCCGGGATCGCCGCGCACAACATGCTCAGCGAGAGCACCGACCGGCTGCCGCACATGGACGTGCCGGCCTTCTGGTCCTCCCAGTTCGGAGTCAACGTCAAGTCGGTCGGAGTGCCGTCGATGGGGACGGAGATCCTCATCGCGCAGGGCTCACTGGACAGCCGCCGTTTCGTCGGCGTCTACGGGTACCAGGGGCGCGTCATCGGTGCCGTCTCCTTCGACCACGGCCGATGGCTGCCGTTCTACCAGGAACTCATCGAGAGCACCGCGCCGTTCCCGCCGCAGTTCGCGACGGTCGACCGGCACCCGGACGGACAGCGTCCCATGGACGCGGACTTCCCCGACCCCTCGGTCCCCAGTCACGGCCCCACCGTGACCCTCAGCGGATACTCGCCGGCCGACCGCCGGATGACGTTCACCCCCGCGCACTGACCCGCACGGCCACAAGGACCTGCCATGACGCAATCCCTGCTGCACCAGATCCTGGACTACGCCAACCGGGCCGACCCGTACCCGATCTACGAAGAGCTGCGGAAGACGCCGGTCCACCACACGGCCGACGGGCCGTACGTGATCAGCACCTACTACGAGATCCGCAGCCTCCTGCACGATCCCCGGATCAGCTCCGACGCCCGCAACCTGGCCTCGAACAGCGCTGATCCGCTGGCCGAGGAGAGCCCGCAGGAAGGCGCCCTGCCACCGGGCTTCCTGCGGCTCGACCCGCCGGAACACGACCGGATGCGGCGCATGACGAACCGGCACTTCGGCCCGCCCCACTCGCCCCGCCGCGTCGACGGAATGCGCCCGGAGCTCCACGACATCGTGGACGGCCTCATCGACGGCTTCACCGACCCAGCCGGCATCGACCTGGTGGAACAGTTCTCGTACCCCTTCCCGGTCACGGTGATCTGCAGGCTGCTCGGAGTGCCGCGCGAGGACGAGTCGCGTTTCCACACCTGGGCGGACACCCTCGCCGCCAGCCTGGACCCCGACCCGGACGCCGATCCCGCCGAGCGGGACAAGGGCGCGCACGAGGCCCGGATGCAGTTGGGCATGTACCTGGCCGGCCTCATCGAGGAGCGCCGCAAGAACCCCGGGGACGACATGCTCTCCCAACTGGCGACGGCCAAGGGCGAGGACGGCCCCATGACCACGATGGAACTGCTCAGCACGGCGGCGCTGCTGCTGATCGCCGGGCACGAGACCACGGTCAACCTCATCACCAACGGCATGCTGACCCTGCTGCGCAACCCCGACGTCCTGCGGCGCCTGCGGACCGAACCGCGCCTGGCCGTGCCCATCGTCGAGGAACTCCTGCGCTTCGAACCACCGGTGCAACTGCTGCCGCAGCGCACCACCCTCGCCGACATCGAGGTCCGCGGCGTCACCATCCCCAAGGGCTCCACCCTCTGGCTGGTCCTGGCGTCCGGCAACCGCGACCCCCAGCGCTTCGAGGACCCGGACCGCTTCGACCCGGACCGCCCGGACGTCCAGCACCTCGGCCTCGGCAGCGGCATCCACAGCTGCTTCGGCGCACCGCTGGCCCGCCTGGAGGCCCAACTCGCCCTGTCGGAGCTGGCCCGGAGACTGGAGAACCCACGCCTGCTGGAGGACCCGCCCCCGTACCGCCAGAACGCCGTACTGCGCGGGCCGCGCCATCTGCGCATCGCCTGCGACGGGGTCACCGCCTAGGACTTGCCCGGGTGCTCACGTACGGAAATCGCGCCGTGCCGCAGCCGCCGGCACTTTGAGAGCCCGGGCATGCCCTGGGGCGTGTTCCGAAGGTCCCTCGTCCTCGGCGCCCCGTTCGCCAAGCGGGGGTTCGAGACCGTCGCCCCGGACAACCCCGGCCACGGCCTCAGCCGGGTCAAGCCCGGGGCGACCCCCTCGTACGACGACTGGGGCGACCTCGTCGTCGACTTCCTCGCCCACGAGCAGTCCCGCGACGGCAGGGGCCCCGCACGGACGTCCCGCCCATCGGACGGTCCCCTGCCGGAGCCGCCGTCACTGCTGCCAGACTGAGCCGCATGGCCGCAGCCCCGAACGTCCCGAGACCGTCGATGCGCGAGTTGATCCAGCGGCGCAGGCGCGCCGAATTCCTGGGGCGCGGGGCCGAACTCGACGCGTACCGCCGGAACTTCGCCCTGGGGACCGAGGACCCGGCGTACCGCTTCCTCTTCCACGTCCGGGGCAACGCCGGCATCGGCAAGTCGTCCCTGGTCCGTGAGATGGAACGGATCGCCGGCGAGCACGGTGCGGTGACCGCGCGCATCGACGACTCGGTGGGCGGCGCCGTGGAGGTCATGGCGGCGGTCAGCCTCCGGTCCGGCGAGCTCGGGCATCCGCTGAAGGCGGTCGACCGGCTGCTCCACACCTACCGGCAGCGCCGGCACGAGGCCGAGTCCGCCCTCGGCGCCCCCGGCGACGACCCGGCGGGACCGAGCGCGCCCTCTCCGGCCGCACGCGCCACCGCTCAGGCGGCGCTCACCGGACTGGGCATGCTGCCGGTCGTCGGGACGTTCGCCGGCGCACTCGATCCCGGCCAGATCGCGGAGGGCGCCGACCGGCTGCGGACCGTGCTCAGCGCCCGGCTGCGCAGCCACGACGACGTCCGGCTCGTGCTCGACCCCCTGTCGGTCCTCACCCCGGTGTTCGTGACGGAGGTGGGCCGGATCGCGACAGAGGTCCCCTGGGTGGCGCTGTTCCTCGACACGTACGAACGGACCGCGCCGTTCCTGGACCGCTGGCTCTGCGACCTGCTGGCCGGCGAGCGCTACGGGGCGCTGCCCGGCAACGTCGTCGTGACCCTCGCCGGCCAGCGCTCCCTCGATCCGGTCCACTGGGCCGACTGGGCCGACCTCGTCGTCGACCTGCCGCTGGCCCCGTTCTCCGAGTCGGAGACCCGCAGCTTCCTGAGCGGTCGCGGAGTGCTGGCCGAGTCCGTGGTGCAGGACGTGCTGAGGCTCTCCCGAGGCCTGCCCGTCCTGGTGTCCACCCTGGCGGAGAGCGCCGCGCAGGCCGGTGCCGTCGACGACCCGAGCACCACGGCGGTCGAGAGGTTCCTGAAGTGGGAGAGCGATCCGGTGCGCCGGGCGGCCGCCCTTGCCGGGGCGCTGCCGCGCCGCCTGGACGAGGACGTCTTCCGGGCGGTGGCCGACGAGACCGGCGCGGACCTCTTCGGCTGGCTGCGGGCCCTGCCGTTCGTGGACGTCCTCGGCGGCCGGGCGCGGTACCACGAGGTCGTACGGGCCCCGATGCTGCGGCTGCAGCGGACCACGTCCGCCGACCGCTGGCGGGCCGCGCACGAACGGCTCGCGCAGTGCTACACGGACCGCCGGGAGGCCGAGAGCCGGGGCCTCACCTGGCACCTGCGCTGGTCCGAGGAGGGCTGGCGGGCGGCGCGCCTGGAGGAGGCGTACCACCTGTTGTGCGCCAAGCCGCGCGAGGCGCTGCCCGCCGTCCTGCGCGACGGCGTCGACGCCTGCGACGAGGGACCCGAGGTGGCCCGCCGCTGGGCGGGCACCGTCGCGGCCGCGGGAGAGGACGGCGACGCGGCGGTCCTGCGCGAGTGGGGGAGGGGACTGCTCGGCGCACTGCGGGACGAGGAGCGCGGCACGATCGCGGTGCTCGGCATGCTCCTCGGCCGGGCCGGACTCACCGACTCCGAGCGCACCAGGGCGCTGTCGGTCCGGGGAGAGGCACACCGTCGCCGCAGGGAGTACACGGAGGCCTTCGCCGACTTCGACCAGGCGATCGCGCTGACGCCGGAGTCCCCCCGGCCGTACACGGGGAGGGCGGTGACCCATCGCGATCTGGGAGCTTTCGACAGGGCCCTGGAGGACCACGACCGGGCCTGTGACCTGGCGCCCGACGGGGAGCGGGCCCTGGGGCACCGCGGAGAGACGTACCGAGTGGCGGGCCGGCTGGACGAGGCCCTGGCGGACTTCGACCGGGCCCTCGGCATCACCCCCACGACGACCTGGGCCCTGGCGAGCCGCGCGGACGTGCTGCGCCGGCTCGGCCGCCCGCAGGAGGCACTGACCGATCTCGACCGGGCGCTGTCCCTGGAACCGGACTACGTGTGGGCGCTGGTACGGCGCTCACGGCTCAGGCGTGCGCTGGGCGACACCGGCGGCGGGCTCGTGGACCTGGACCGGGCGCAGGACCTGTCCCCGGACGACCCGTGGCTGGTGGGCGAGCGGGGCGAGACGCTGCGGGAGCGGGGACGGTACGCGGAGGCTGTCGCTCAGTACGACCGCGCCCTGGAGCTCGACCCCGGCTACACCTGGGCCCTCGGCAGCCGCGCCCTCGCACAGCACGCCCTGGGCCGGAGCGAACTGGCGCTCGCGGACCTGGACCGGGCGCTGGGCATGGATCCGAACTACGCCTGGGCCAGGGCGCGGCGGGCCGAGATCGTGGCGGGACTCCCCCGTCTGCGCGGATGACGACTTCCCCCTGTCTGTAAGGGACTTGAGCGGGCACACGGAGGCCATGACCGTTTCCAAGACCTGCGTCCTCGTCCTCGACAGCACCGATCCCGAGCCCCTCGCCCGCTTCTACGCCGAACTGCTCGACGCCACCGTCGAGCCGAGCGGCGGAGACCCCGACCTGCTGTTGATCTCCGGCGCCACCGGAATTGTCCTGGGCGTCCACCGCGACCCCGGCCACGCGCCGCCGAGCTGGCCCCGGCCGGACGACTCCCAGCAGGCCCACCTGTGGATCGTCGTGGCTCCCGACGCCCTCGACGAGGCCGAGCGCGAAGCGGTCTCCCTGGGCGCACGCCCGGTGACCGCCGAACAGAACGGCACCCGGACGGACCGGCGCACCGATGCGCGCCGCTTCATGGATCCGGCCGGGCACACCTTCGTACTGGCCCCCGCGCGCGGTGTTTCACCGTGACGCCCAGGGGCAGCCGCTCCAGGTGCCGGTCCCTCGCGCGAGGCGACCGCACGAGCTGTTCGCACGAGACAGGAGGAGACCATGGGTCACCACGAGCGCCGACGCACACTGCCCGCGGATGCGCCGCCACGGACCACCCCCTCCGAGGCCGTCGGTGAAAGCGGCGACGCGGAGGCACGCCGGGAGGCCGAGGAGGCGGAGCAGAACCGTCGGGGCGAGGCCGAGGACGACGAACGAGGCATGAGCGCCAAGCGCCAGTCCCCGGGCCTGGGCCGCGAGGAGCAGCGCCGCCCGCTCTGACGGAGGGGCGACGCCCAGGGGGCCTAGGCGGCGTCCGGCCTATCCTGGCGCCCTGGGCCGAGTGCGGCAGGATCAAGCCGCACAGGTCATGGGCGACGGGGGTGGCGGGTTGGGCCGGCAGGAGAGGTACCGCAAGGTGCTCAGACCGCTGCTACGAGCCGGGCTCGAGGTGATACCCGACGCGGTTCCGGGCTCGGCGATACCGCATGTCCTGGGGTACGAACGAGAGCGGGTCTTCGGGTTCCGCTTGGTCGAGTACGAGGACCCGCGATTCGTGGAGCGGCTCAACGAGGCCTGGTACGACCTCGCCACCTCCTCAGGCCTGATCGACGAGAACCGCGAGTTCCTCCTCATGCTGCCCAGGGGCACCTGGACCGCCCGGGAAGACCGCCGGCGACGCACGATGCACGTCTGGCACCGGGTCCGCCTGCTGGAACGGTGGGACGTCATGGGGGCCGGTGCGGCGACGTTCCTCGGCATCCGCGCCGGCCACCCCGGCTTCGCCATGCTGGCCCTGGACAACAGCGTCTGGCTCCTGGCCGACACGTACGAAACGGGTGCGGCCGTGTACGCGGTACGCGATCCCGCAGGCTCTCCGGGGGTCCTGCGTGCGTTGGAGTGGGAGGTGGAGTGGCTCGCCAGGAAGGACGAAGACCGGGAGTTCCGGCGTGAAGTCGGCGTGTGGCTGGAGAGCAGGCGACAGCGCCGGACGGCAGGTGCGGACATGGCCGGGTGAAGAAGCCGGCGGTTGCGGTTCGAGCGAACTCGAGGGCGACCGACACCGAGATCCTCGACGGGTACGAAGGCCCGGCCCCGCCGAGCGAACCCGCGGCAGTCCGTCCGCCGCCTCGGACCGGCCACCCGCGCCGGCCGCCACCGCGTGCGGCCCGCGGCCGCCACGAATCCTTCCGGGCCGTGCATGATGACGTGCATGAACACGGAAACATGCGACCCGGTCGAGCTCGCCGCCCTCCGCGAGGTCTTCGCGTCCCGTCCCGAGGCGGCGCCGCCGGCCGGCTGGGAGGCGGTGCGGTCCTTCGAGGCGGAGCACGGCATCGTGCTCCCGGAGCCGTACCGCACGTTCGTGGCGGAGGTCTGCGACGGCCTGCGCGCCGGACCGCCTTACTACGGTCTGCTGCCCCTCGCGCAGACGCCCTCGGACTGGGGCTCGGATCGCCCCGAGCGGTTGCTTGCCCAGCCCTTCCCCCTCAAGGAGGCATGGCTGTGGGAGGCGGAGGACGACGAGGAGGAGCTGTCTGAGCAGGAGTTCGAGGCCAGGACCGGCCCCGTGTTCGACCACGGCTCGCTGCTGCTGGGCACCGACGGCTGCGGCATGTACTGGCACTTGATCGTCACCGGCCCGCAGCGCGGTCACGTCTGGCAGATCGCCGGAGAGGGCGCGATGCCCTTCGGCACCCAGTCGCCCGACGCCCTGATGCCCGGCACCCCCGGCTTCACGGGCTGGGTGTCCCACTGGGCCCAGGGCCGCTCCTGGTTCGCGGACGCTTAGGGAGACGATTCGGAAGAGGGGAAGGAGGCCCGGCAGGCGACGTGGCGGTCGCCTGCCGGACCGTGGTGATCACCCTCTCCCAGCCCTCCCCAGCGTGCTTCGTCGCCGACTCCCCGCCCGCGTGGAGACGGCCCCGATCCCGTACCGGCGGACGACGACCGAGATCGTGGACCCCTCCCGGAGCCCGGACCACGCGTCGGCCCGTGCCCGGGCGTCACCTTCCACCCGGAAGACGACGCCCAGGCACACGCCTTCACGCCCCGTTGCTCCCGCCGACCCGCTCGACCGGGATCCACAACTGGGAGTCCGTCTCCGTGCCGATCTCCACCGGCTGCGTCCGCAGCAGCTCCGGCCCCGGCCGGCTCGCGTACGGGTTCGAGGGGAACCACTGCGTGAACACGTCCCGCCACAGCTCCTGGAGGGCGCTCGGATACGGCCCGTGGTCGTCGAAGACGGCCCAGGTCCCGGCCGGCACGTCGAGGGCGTCGAGCTCCTCCGCGGCCGCCTCGGGGCCGGTGACCACACCGATCCAGTAGTCCACCTCGGCGCCCTCCTCCCGGCTGTCGGTCAGGTGCACCACTGCCGACAGGACCCCCTTCGGCTCCCCGTCGGCCAGTTCCTTCATCCGTACGATCGCCTGCTCGTCCAGGCTCTCCACGTGGGCCGCGGCCGCCGCGTTGACCCCCTCGTGCACGAGAGGCACCCGTGCCTTCCTGCCGACGACCCGAAACGCTTCCTTCTCGACGATCCGGTACCGCATGGTCGTACTCCCTTCGACGACGACACGGAAGGACATGCGCGACTGCGCCGTGAGCGTCGCACCCGTGCGCCGGGCCTCGCCCGGACCGATGCCGTGCACCGACCGGAACGCCCGGGCGAACGCCTCGCCCGAGCCGTACCCGTACCGCACCGCCACATCGAGCAGCGTCCGCTCCCCGCCCAGCACCTCGGCCCCGGCGAGCGTCATGCGCCGGCGCCGTACGTACACGGAGAGCGGCATCCCGGCGAGCGCCGAGAACAGACGCCGGAAGTGGTACTCCGACGTCAGCGCGATCCGGGCGACCTCGGCGATGTCGACCTCCCGGCCGGCCTCCGCTTCGAGGCAGCGCTCGATGTGGTCGAGCGCCTGGTTGAGCTGCTCCAGCACGGGTGCGTGTCCTTCCCTCTGATGTCTTCACCGTAGGAACCACCACCCTCCCAGGACCCGATGATCCGTGCCCGGAACGATCGGGTCCCCGCCCCGCCTCGCCCCGTCCCGCTCCGCGAGCACCACGCACGGCTGCTCGCGGAGCGGACCCGGCTGGGGAGCGCAGGCCGGCCGCGTACGAGGAGTCCCCGCAGATGGCTCCCGAGGGTCCGGACCCGGCGACCGTACGGGAAGGCCGGGCAGCGGTGGACCTCAGACCGCGACCGACACCAGGTCCACCACGAAGACGAGCGTGGAGCCCGCCGGGATCAACGGCGTGGGCGACTGGTTGCCGTAGCCGAGGCGTGGCGGAACGATGATCTCGCGCCGGCCGCCGACCTTCATCCCCCTGATCCCGCGGTCCCAGCCCTTGATGACCCTGCCACCGCCCACAGCGAACTTGAACGTCTGGCCCCGGTCCCAGGAGGCGTCGAACTCCTTTCCCGACTCGAAGGTGACCCCGACGTAGTGAACCTGGACGACCCTGCCCGGCTTCGCCTCGAGGCCGTCCCCGACGACGAGGTCGCGGACGGTCAGCTCGGTGGGAGCGTCACCCTCCGGAAGGTCGATCTCCGGCTTCGTCAGTTCACTCATTGCAGCCTCACTCACTCTCCGCCGGAAGCCCTCGTACGGACCGCCCGGCGCACGGTCGCTCCATGCGGTGGACCATCACGCTACAGAGGCCCCTGACCCCGGGAGCGCGCCGAACCCGACGGAGGGGGCACCCGGTGTGACCGGGCGCGCTACGGCTTCGGTGTCGCCGTGACGAGGCCCGAGCCGACCGGGTGCTCGTCGTCGACGAGGACGAGCCGGTTCCCGGCCCAGGTGTGGAGCCGGTAGGGGACGTCGAAGGCCGTGCGCCCACCGTCCAGGGCCGCGGCAGAGCGCTCTTCCGCTTCCGTCGGACCCGCACCCGGATACTGACCGATCTCCGCCCAGGAACTGTCCCACTCCGGCTCGTGGATCACGGCTGAGACCGATGTCGCGCCAGGGGGGGGCTCAGTAGGAAGGGTCTCAGCGACGCCTACGGGCCTTCACCCGAAACGATCGGTCGTCGGTCGTCGGTCGTCGGTCATCGGACGGCGTACCCGTCCCACAACGGGCCGCCTGCCAGGTCCAGCACCTCCGTCACGACCGCGGTGAAGGCTTTCGCGTCCCCGGCGATCGCCTGCGGGGCGGCTTCGGACAACGCGCGGTGCACCGCGGGGTCGGCTGCGGCCAGCCGCCGTGACAACCACTTGCCGGCGCCGAGCCAGTGCCCGCCGATCAGAAGGACCAGCTCTGAAGCGCGCTGGAGCATGTGCGAGACCAAGAACACCCGCTCCGCGGGGGCCGTGCAGCCGCGCAGGTCATCGAGCAGGTCGGTCAGGATGTACCGCTGGTGGTCACGCTCCTGATCCGAGAGCGGTGGCGGGCCCGCGGCCCAACGCCGGCGTGCCTCGTCCTGAAGTGAGGCGCCCAGTCCGTCTCCGTCCACCAGGAGCGTGCCGTCGGCACACATGGCGAGCAGGGGCGATCTCCGCTTCGCGGTTTCCTGGTCGACGAAGCCGCGCCAGACGGCCTCCGTCTGCACGAACAGTTCCACCGGCCAGCCGCGGTACACGAGGTTCTCCCGGCAGGGCGCGGGCGGTCCGTCCAGGAGAACCACCATGTCCAGATCGGACGTGGGTGTCCGACGGTCGGTCAGCACGCTGCCCGCGAGAAAGACCGCCCGGGCGTCGGGAAACCGGTCCCGGACCAGTTCGCGGGCGGTGAGCAGGGGGTCATCCATGATCGCAGCGTACGTACGACGCCGGCCCCGTAGGAAGACTGGCGCACCTCACCACGAGCGGGCCGTCGCAGGGGATCTGCGTGAGGACTGGGCGGCCGCGCCGGCCACCGCAGGGCACGACCCGGCCGTGCCGACGCCGTGGATCGCCGAAGGACTGCTGATCCTTCTGCCCGAGGACGCGGTGGGCCGGCCGCTTGGGGCGACGCTCTCGTCGTCCTCCCAGGGCCAAGCTGCCCCAAGGGGAAGGTTGCCGCGCTGGACGAGCTGTTCGCGGGGACGGACGTGTACGTGATCCGTCCGGTGTGGACGGCCGAACCCGACGTTCCCGCTCACGCACCCGACATCGGGTACTGGCGGACCCTGCTGGTGGCGGACATCCTCATCACCGACGTCCGTATGGAACGCCTTCACCACCCGTACGACGGCGGGGCCGACGTCTTCCTCACCAGTCCTGTGGAACGGAACCGGCTTCGCGCCAGACACGCCGACTGGCTTTCCCGTCACCCGGCCGGCCTCTAGGAGGCTTCTTGGGCGTCGGCAGCCGGCGGGCCGCGCCACTGCTCGCCCGACCACCCATGGGTGCCGGACGAGTCGCTGTGAGGTGTCGGTCACGAGCAGCTTTGTCAGTGGTCGACTGGACATGACCTCGTTCCCGGTCGACCTGGAGGACCCGAGCAGTTCGTGCGTCTCCGTGTTCCTTCCCATGGACCTCGAAGAGGGTTGGCTCGATGAGCAGCGAAGGCTGCTTGGGCGGGTGCTGGGGGAATGGCCGAGCGAGGTCCTGCAGTCCTCGTCGGGTGGCTATGAGTGGCCGCGCTCACCACGCCGGGGCGGCGCCGCTGTCGGCCGCGCTTGCCTCGTACCGGAAGGCACAGCCTGGAGGAGCGGAATCGGCTGGGTGACGTCGTCGCGGAGCTTGGCGAGGAGGACCTCGTGCGACCGGGTACCGGACCCCGACTTCGGTCCGTGATCATCTCGTTTCGTTGGAGTCCTTGCATCCGGTTCTGGCGACCACGGCACCCCGCGGAGTGCCGAGACAGGTGCGGATGAATGCGCTCAGCTCGACGTTCGGTAACGCGGGGGGGCTTGGAGGGTTTCGAGGCTTCACGGAGTGCGACAATCTGGCCGTGTCCGAGGAGTCGTCGCGCTGGTATCGAAACCGTCTGGTCGTGGGGCCGTTCAGGCCGTTCGAGGTCGGTGAAGTTGAGTGTCTCGAACGGGAGGTAGGGCTGCCACTGCCGCCTTCCTATCGCTCGTTCCTGGAGGCGGCGGGCGGGGAGAGCCTCATGTACGCGGTCCGACTGCCGGCTTGCGACCCGGAGCCGTTCCAGAGTTTCGACGACCTCTATCGGCTCGGCCGTGACGACGACGGCGCATACGGCTGGGGGACCCTGCTGGGCGAGTACCGTCGCAGCCGTGATGGGCAGCTTGCCCACGAGGTCTCACTGGCCGGCCTTCTCCCGATCGCCCGCAACGGCGGGAGCGACACCCTGTTCCTGGACCTGAACCCGGCCACTCACGGCCGGCTCCATGCCTTCGTGCATGGCATCCCTCACCCGGGACACCTGTCGAAGGGGGTCTTCACCCAGGTCGCTGACGACTTCGACGCCTACCTCGACAGCCTCGTCGTCGATCCGGACGTCGCGGAAGACACCTGGGCCGATGTCGTCGACAGCGACCCCACCGACCCTTGGCGGCGGACCGTCGAGGAATGGCTGGACAAGGAACGGCCGGGCTGGCGTGCCGAGCCGTGGGCAGCGGCCTGAGCCCCCGGGCGAGGTGATCGATCAAGCGACGTGGCGGCGGACGACGGGCTGGTGCGGTCGTAGACGCTCGACATCGGCACCTCGCCGAAGTGGGCGAACGCCTGATGGTGGCAGTCGAAGAATCAGGTGCCGGTGAAGCCGTACTCGGCCACCAGCCTCTCGTGAACCACGACACCTTTGATCAGAATCTCGGACCGCAGCATCGCGTCGATCAGCCGAGTGGGCGCGAACGACCTCCCGCCCACCGACGATCCGGGCAGGGCAGGCCAGTCTTGTCGAACCGGTGGATCGCGTCGCGGACGGGATCCACACCGGACCGCGTCCTGATCCACGTCGAGGTCTCCGGTAACCCGGCTGCACCCGGAGGTCACGGTCTGCCGCTCCGACACTCGGAGAAGCCCCTCCTCCCGCGAGACGCTCCTGACCACGGGTCAGGCCGCCCCCTTCTTCAGGACGGGGAACCTCCTCACCCTTCCGGGCCCCCGGCACACGCCCTCAGTCCGTCGCGGACGACCGCTCGGGCGCGCTTCGCCGACTCCGGGTGGCCGTCCAGGTGTTCCAGCATGCGGCAGGTGCCCACCAGGATCGCCGTCAGCTCCGGCACCTCCAGGTCCCGTCGCACCGCACCGGCCTGCTGGGCGCCGTCGAGGAGGGTGACGAGCACCTCGCGCAGGTCACGTCCGGCCTCGGAGGTGGCGGCCCGGACATCGACTCCCGCATCCGCGAGCGCCGTAGCGAAGGCGTTCTTGACGGGAGACTGATCCAGCACCAGGTCGAAGAACGCGAAGAGGGCGTACGCCGGCCCGAGCTCGGCCATCAGGCGTCGTCCCTCCTCGGCCAGTCGCCGCAGCCGGCGGACGAGTACCGCTTCCAACAGGGCTTCCTTGGTGGGGAAATGCCGGAACACGGTGGCGATGCCGACCTTCGCCTCCCGGGCGATCTCCTCCGTGGACGCGCCGGTGCCCCGTTCGGTGAAGACCGCCTCGGCGACCTCCAGCAGCCGCGCACGGTTCCGCCGCGCGTCGGCGCGCAGGGGCTTCGCGCCTGTGCCGGGGGGAGTCTGATCTGTCGTCACCTGAGCCTCGCCATGCCTGGACAAACGGAGTGGGCTATCCGTATCGTCGGAAACGGAGTCGCCTATCCGATTATAGGCGGCGGGATCACGGAGGTCGGCCATGTCTGCACCAGCTACGCCCCGCGAGGTCTTCGGAAAGTTGACGGGTCTCATCTCGGCGGGCAAGTGGAGCGAACTCCCCGAGCTCTATGCGGAGGACGCCGAGGTGGAGATCGTCTTCTCGCCGGTTCCCCCTCGCCGCATCCGCGGCCGGGAGGAGCTCCGTAAGCGTTTCGATGCCCTGGGGTCCTCTGACGCGATTCGTCTGCGGGCCGAGAACATCCGCGTCCACGAGACCGACGACCCCGAGGTGGTGATCGCCGAGTTCGACTACGAGGCGCTGTACCCCGCCACCGGCCGCACCTTCCACACCGCCAACATCCAAGTGCTGCGCGTCAGGAACGGCCAGATCGTCGAGACCCGCGACTACCACGACCACCTCGCCTTCGCCGCGGCGGACGGACGCGCGAGCCAGTTGCTCGCCGCACTGGACCAGCAAGGGTGACCGACGCATGACGGACCGTCCGGCCATGTCGAACGCAGCACGTGAAGTCCCACGAGCACGCTGGACGGCAGCCTGGCGGTGGTGGCGAACCGCTCGGGAAGCGACTTCGCCAGGGCGGTGAGCGGCGCGGGTCGGGGCGGGCGAGCAGCGGCGGTAGTAGGCGAGTGCGCCGCAGACGACGGCGTGTCTGATGCTGTGGAAGCCAGGGTGGTTGGGCGAGGGCGAGGGCGAGGGCGAGGGCGAGGGCGAGGGCGAGGGTGCGGCGGACCGCGGACGACGGGCACCCCGAGGTCCTCATGAGGCTCGCCCGGCTGCGGGAGAAGGCCAGTACTCCAGGCTGCCGCCGACCCCCTGCCGGAACGGGCGGCCGACACCGGGCAGGTCGGCGCCCTGACGCAGCCGGCGCAGATGCGGGAAGCCGCGGGGGACCCGGTGGTCGCCGAGCACGCCGTACGTCTCGCAACCGACACCGGCCTCGCGTCGGCACCGACGCCGTTTACCTGGATGCGGACGGACCGGGAAACGACCGACACCGCCGGCACCCTGTGGCGCCGTGCTCTGGGCCCTGACGGCATGCCATCGGCCCCGTGGCGAACGACGTCCGGCCCCACTGAACCTCTTTCATCCTGTGCTGGTGGGTGAAATGGGCTGGTCAGCGGGTGCGGTGACGAGGCAGGGCCCCTCGTCGTTGGCGTGGTGATTCCACTCATCACACCGGCGACCGAAGGGGCCCTGAAGGTTTCCGTATCGAGCCACGCTCGACGTCCCGCAAGAGCTCGTCGAGCATGTTGCCTGGCTGTTGTACGAGCACCGCCGGACCCGCAACACCCGCCGGCGCAAGCTCGGCTGCTTCGACCAGGCACTGCTCACCCTGGTCCACCTGCGTAAGAACGAGACGTTCGCCCTCGCGGACCGCGCCTACCAAGGTGCCGGCGCCACCTTCCGCACCCCGTACTACCGCCACCGAGAACAGCCCCAGCATTACCAGCAGTTCAACCACGACCACGCCCGGCTGAGAACCCCGGCGAACGCGCCTTCGCCCAGTTGAAAGCCTGGCGGCTGCTCCGGCGAGCCAGATGCTCCACCCGCCGCATCGGCACCATCGTCCAAGCTGTCCACACGCTGCTGACCTGCAACTATTCAGGATGAAAGAGGCCGAAGGAATCAGGCCCGCCTCCTCACCTATGGCTTCACATCGAGACGCACGAGCGCGCCGATCTCCACGAGTTGGTCCGGCAGTGCCAAGTCGGAAACGCCCATGACCGTGCTGGCGGGCCTGTGGTCCCCGAAGTACTCGGCGTGGAGGCGTGCTGTCGTGTCGAAGTTCTCCCGCAGGTTCCTCACCAGAACCGTGGTCTCCACTATCTGGCTACGCTCGGCCCCGAACTGCCTCAGCACCAGGTCCAGATTCTCCAGCGTGGTGCGGACCTGCAGTTCGAAGTCGCCGGCACCCACGAAGCTGCCGTGACGGTCATGAGACAGCTGCCCCGACACATAAACCGTGTCACCGACCTGAGTGGCCTGACTGTAACCGTACAACGACTCCCACGGCATGCCGAACCCGAATGCCTTCACCTGAGAACTCATGACTCACTCCCTTGATACAGCGCGCGGAACCGTCAGTTGCAGACAGGCCCCTTGCGCGTAGAAGTTACGGGTCCGTACAAACGATGCTTGTCTGGTAGCGCCTTCCAAGTGTTCTCTGCGCGCACAAAATTGGCTGCAGTGGGCTCCTCCGGGCGCCGGTGTGATGAGTGGAACCTGTACGCCGACGACGAGGTGCCCTGCCTCCTCACCACACCCCTCGGCCAGCCCGTTTCACCCTTCAGCAGAGGATGAAAGAGGCTCACTGAGCCGTTTTCATCCTGAATAGCCGCAGGTCATCAGCGTGTGGACGGCCTGAACGATGGTGCTGATGCGGCGGGTGGAGCATCTGGCTCGCCGG
>NZ_JBIAMM010000011.1:0-329663 GCF_042874095.1 Streptomyces sp. NPDC004266 | reverse complement strand
CACCACGGGGCCGCCGATCACCAGCGCCCCCGCCGCCCCGGGTTCGGTGGGGTACTACACGGCATTGGGCGCGGCCCGCGCGGGCGCCGGCCCCCGGGGGGCGGGGCGCCCGGGGGCGCCGCGCCGCACCGCTCACTCGAATTCGGGCATGTCCCCGACGGTCGTCTTCTCGTCGATCACCGCGAACGCCGCGCCCTGCGGGTCCACGATCGCCGCGAACCGGCCGAACGGGCTGTCCATCGGCCCGAACACCTTCCTCCCGCCGAGGGCCTCGGCCCGCTCGACGGCCAGGTCGCAGTTGTCGACGGCGAAGTAGACCTGGATGTACGGGGGGATCTCCGGCGGGAAGTCCTCGTCCGACATCACCATCCGCCCGAGCACCGGCTGCGGACCGCCGAGGTCGAAGACCCGGTAGTCCATGTGCTCGTCCTTGATCTTCTTCGAGCCGAAGCCGAAGACCTCGGTGAAGAAGGCGTCGGCCTTCGCCGGCTCCCGGGTGAAGACCTCGGCCCAGGCGTACGAGCCGGGCTCGCCCTCCAGCTCGAAGCCCTCGTGCTCACCGCCCTGCCAGACGCCGAACGCGACGCCCGCCGGGTCCTGGGCGATGCACATCGAGCCGAAGTCGCCGACCCGCATCGGCTCCATCAGGACGGTGCCGCCCGCGCCCCGGATCCTCTCCGCCGTCGCCGCGACGTCGGGCGAGGAGAAGTACAGACACCAGGCCGATCGCGGCTCCCCGTCCTGGCCCGGCATCGGCGGGACGACGGCCGCGACCGCCTTGCCGTTCTTGTACGCCTGCGTGTAGTTGCCGTATTCCGTGGAGGCTTCGCCGAAGGTCCAGCCGAGCACGTCGCCGTAGAACGTCTTGGCGCCCTCGACGTCGGTGAACATCGCGTCGGTCCAGACCGGTGTGCCTTCAGGTCGTGCGGCCATGACGGTGACTCCCACTTCCGATTCGATGACGTGTTCCTCCGGGCCACGCTAGCCACGCTCGCCGTGGCCCGCGCGGTGACGCACCGCACCGTGCGGCCTCAGTCGGGCAGCCGGCCCAGGGCGTAGCGGTGGAACGGGCCGTCGGGGATCGGGAGCCCCGGCCGCCACATCCGCAGCACCTGCGCCGACGGCAGGAACAGGGCCTCCGGGAGGTCGTCCGGGTCCGTCCACTCCCAGCGCTCGATCTTGTCCGGCTCCGCCGCCGCCGGCACGCCCCGGAAGCCACGCACGGCCGTCGCCGCGGTCATCCGCGTCAGCCGCGACGAGGTGACGGAGTCCAGGATCAGCCCGAGGACCTCCACGTCGGCGGCGTCCGCCACCAGCGTCGTCTCCTCGGCCAGCTCGCGGACGGCGGCGGCCTCGATCGACTCGCCCGGCTCGACCATGCCGCCCGGCAGCTCCCACACCCCGGAGCGGTGCAGGCCGAGCAGGACGCGGCCGGAATCGTCGGTCACCACGACCCCCGCGCCGAGCGAGGCCCGGGCGGGCGGCGGCTGGACGTTGCGGGCGGCGGTGGCGGCGTGATCTGCGGTCGTCATGGCCCCTGTCTATCAGCCGCCTCTGACACGTAACAAAAAATCGGAAAAGCCTTGAAACGGGCGAAAAAGGGAGGAGACTCGTTCTTACACCGGACAACCGGAGAGAGCCGCACCCGCCGACGGAGACGTCCGAAGGCCCGCGTGACTCCCCACCAGTATCTGGCCAGGCCCCCGGCGGGGCCCTCGGGCACGGAGCGGCAGGCGACGGCCGACGCCCACGCGCACCGATCGGGACCGCCGGGGACTGTCACGCCCGGGCTCCCGCGGCCTCCGGCGGCACCACCGCCACCGGACAGTGCGCGTGGTGCAGCACCGCATGGGCCACGGAGCCGATGAGCAGCGAGCCGAAGCGGTGCCGGTGATGCCGCCCCACCACCACGAGACCCGCGTCCCGCGACCCGTCCACGAGGCGGCCCGCCGCGTCCCCCGGCACCACCACCGGGACCACCTCCACCCCCGGCCACCGCGCCGCGAACGGCCGCAGCCGCTCCTCCTGCTCCCGCTCCACCTCCCTCACCAGCTCCTCCGTCTCCGCCACCTCGTCCGCGACGGGCAGCGGCGGCGGCACCTGGAGCGCGGGAGACGGCGCCGGAAGGACAGCGCCCTGCGGCGGAGGCAGCCGGAACGCCGTCACCGCCTCCAGCGGTACGCCCCGGTGGTGAGCCGCCTCGAAGGCGAAGCCCACCGCCTCGTCCGGAGTCTCCTCCGCGTGCAGCCCCAGCAGCACCCGCCCCGCCTCCGCCCCGTCCGTGAGCGCGGCGGCGCGCGCCTCGTGCGGGACGACCACCAGCGGGCAGGGCGCCGTCATGGCCAGCGTCCGGCTGGTCGAGCCCAGCAGCAGACTCGCGAAACCGCCGTGCCCCCGGGAGCCGGTGACCAGCAGCCGCGCCCCCCGCGCCGCCACCGGCAGGGCGTCCGTCACGGACCCGTCCAGCGAGTCGTACCGCACCGGCACGCGGTGCCCCCGCTCCTCGACCACCGTCCGTACGGCCCGCGCGACCGTGTCGGGCAGCTCCGGCACCGTGCCCAGGGAGGCGATGCGGGCGGCGCCGAGCTGGAGCGCATCGGAGCGCACATGGGCCACCACCAGGGGCGCGCCCAGACCCTCCGCGGCGCTCAGCGCCCACTCCAGGGCCCGGAGACTGTGTTCGGACCCGTCCACGCCGACGACCACCGGCGGCTCGTACGCGGTGCTGGTGTCACTCATGAGGGAAATGCCTCCCTCACCCGGGGAGACGCCACGCCGGTCCGCACCGAAGGGCTTCGGTGCGGACCGGCGCGGGGAGTTCGGTCGGGCGTGCCGGGAGCCGGTCAGGCGCCCTGCTGCCGGCGCGCCCGCTCCTCGTTGCGCTCCTTGATGCGAAGGGTCTCCTTGCGGACCTCCGCCTGCGTGGCCTGCTCCTTCCGGAGCCACTCCGGGGACTCCTCCCTGAGCGCCTGGATCTGCTCGGTGGTCAGCGGCTCGGTGATGCCGCCGCGCGCGAGACCGGCGATGGAGACGCCCAGCCGCGCCGCGACCACCGGGCGGGGGTGCGGACCGTTCTTGCGCAGCTCCTGGAGCCAGGCCGGCGGATCGGCCTGGAGCTCGTTCAGCTCGGTGCGCGAGACGACACCCTCCTGGAACTCTGCGGGGGTGGCCTCGAGGTACACACCCAGCTTCTTCGCCGCGGTCGCGGGCTTCATCGTCTGGGTGTTCTGGTGCGACGTCATGGTGTCAAGGGTATCGAGCATGCGGGCGAGCTCCGACCACAGCGGCTACCGGTAACCTGGCGGGGTGACAGGCACGGACGCTACCTCCTCTTCCCCCGCTTCCCCCTCCTCCTCCTTCCGGCTGGCCTACGTGCCGGGAGCGACACCCGCGAAGTGGGTGCGGATCTGGAACGAGCGCCTGCCCGACGTACCCCTGACGCTCCTCTCCGTGACCCCGGCCGAGGCGTTCGGCGCGCTCCGGGAGGGCACCGCGGACGCGGGCCTCGTCCGGCTGCCCGTCGACCGGGACGACCTCAGCGCGATCCCGCTCTACACGGAGACGACGGTCGTCGTCGTCCCCAAGGACCATCTGTTCGCGGCCGTGGAGGAGGTGTCGGCCGAGGACCTCGCCGACGAGCTCGTCCTGCACCCCCTCGACGACACCCTCGGCTGGGAGCAGCCGCCCGGCCGCCCCGCCATGGAGCGCCCGGCGACGACGGCCGACGCGATCGAACTGGTCGCCGCGGGCGTCGGCGTGCTCGCCGTCCCGCAGTCGCTGGCCCGGCTGCACCACCGCAAGGACCTCACCTACCGGACCCTCGTCGGCGTCCCGCAGTCGCGGGTGGCCCTGTCGTGGCCGGCGGCGGACGAGGCGCCCGACCTGGTGGAGGAGTTCATCGGCATCGTGCGCGGCCGCACCGTGAACAGCACCCGGGGGCGCCGCGCCGAGGAGAAGAAGGGCCAGAAGCAGCCCAGGCAGCAGAAGGCCGCGAAGCCGGCGAAGGGCGGGAAGCCGGGCGGCGGCTCCCGCACCGCCGGCCGCCCCTCGGCGTCCCGCAAGGGCGGCGGGGGCGCCGGCCGGAGCGGGAAGCCGCGCCGCGGCCGCGGCTGAACCGTCCGGCCGCGGCTGAACCCTCCGGCCGGGCTGAATCGTCCGGCCGGGCTGAACCGTCCGGCCCGGCCGAACCGTCCGGCCGGGCCGAACCGTCCGGCCGGGCTGAACCGTCCGGCCCGGCCGAACCGTCCGGCAGCAGCTGGGCCGTCCGGCCCGGCCGGACCGTCCGCACGGCGGACACCCGGCGCCCGGTCTCCGGCACCTCGGCATACTGACCCCTCCTGATCACCGAGATCATCCAGGAGGAGCTTTGGCCGCCAGTTTCAGGACCGTCGTCGAGGTGGCACCGGACCACCTCGCGCAGGCCCGGTCCATCGACCGGGTGTTCCAGGAGGCGATCGCCCCGGCGACCGTCAACTTCGACTTCGAGGCGATCCACCGGGCGGCCTCGGCCGTCCCGGACAGCGACGTGGTGAAGATGGTCCGGGGCTGGGGGCTCCAGGAGCACGCCCCCGCCCTCGTCATGGTCCTCTCCCTCAAGGAGGCCGTCCGCCAGGCGCTGCCGCCGGAGTGCGCGGAGGCCGGCTTCTGGGCCACGGTCGAGCGGGAGCTCGTCCAGGCCTTCACCGGGCTCGCCGCGCAGGAGGGGCAGCCCGGCCTCTCCTTCTACGAGGAGTCCGGGGACCGCACCCGCTTCTACCGGGACCTGTTCTTCGCCCTCCAGGACGAGGAGACCGGGGACCACATGTACGCCCTGGCCTTCTGCGTCGACGTGACCGTCGAGCTGCCGAAGGCCGAGACCCTCGCGCTCGACCTGACCGACGTCGTGCCCTTCGCGGTACGGCTCAACGCGATCGTGCTCCGCCAGGCGCTGGGCGCCCCGGTCTCCGTCTGACCCGGGCGACCCGCTCCGCACCGGCCCGCCGTCCCGGGCCGGATCCGAGGAGCGCGGACGTCCTCAGCCCCGCCGCCTGCTCCCCCGCGCCGCCGCGACGAGCTCCGGCACCGTGGCGAGCTTGACCCGTGGCCGCCCCGCGTCCCGGCCCCGCGCCCGCTCGGCCCGGTCGATGGAGGCGAGCCCGCGCGCGTCGACGAGCCCCCGTCCGCTGCGGCTCCGCGCCAGACGGCGGAACTCCTGGGAGGTGCCCGTCGGCTTCGGCAGCGCCCCGGCGACCGCGTCCGCGAGCAGCGTCCCCACCGTCTCCTCCGCGCAGGCCCGGTTGGCCCCGATGCCCCCGGAGGGACCGCGCTTGATCCAGCCGACGACGTAGCTGCCGGGCAGCCCCACGACCCGGCCGGCCTCGTGCGGCACGGTGCCGGTCGCCTCGTCGAACGGCAGCCCCGCGAGCGGCACGCCCCGGTAGCCGATGGCCCGGACCAGGAGCCCGGCCCCGATCTCCGCACCGGCCGGCTCCCCGTCCTCCGTCACCCGGACCGCCCGCACGCCGTCGGTGCCGAGCGCCTCGACCGGGGCGGAGTGGAAGCGCAGCACGATCCGCCGCCGGTCCCGCGCCGGGGCCCGCGTCCAGTCCACCGCCTCCCGGTCGACGCCCTTCAGGAGCGCGGCCTTCGCGCCGGGCGCGGCCGCGTCGATCGCCGCGCCGGTGCGCGGGTCGCGGTCGTCGACGACCAGGTCGACCCCGGGCAGGTGCTTCAGGGCGAGCAGTTCGGAGGTGGTGTACGCGGCGTGCTCGGGGCCCCGGCGGCCCAGGAGCACCACCTCGCGGACCCGCGCGTCCCGCAGGGCGGCCAGAGCGTGGTCGGCGATGTCCGTACGGGCGAGGGCGTCGGGGTCCGTGACGAGGACGCGGGCGACGTCGAGCGCCACGTTGCCGTTGCCGACCACGACGACCCGTTCGGCGGAGAGCCGGACGGCGTCCGCGCCGGTCTCCGGGTGGGCGTTGTACCAGGAGACGACGGAGGTCGCCGAGACGCTGCCCGGCAGGTCCTCGCCGGGGATGCCGAGCCTCCGGTCGGAGGGCGCGCCCACCGCGTAGACCACCGCGTCGTGGTGCGCGGCGAGTTCCCCGGGGGTGACGTCCGTGCCGATCTCGACGCCGAGCCGCATGCGGACCCGGGGGTGGGAGTGGAAGCGGGCGAAGGTCTCCCCGGCCCCCCTGGTCGCCGGGTGGTCCGGAGCCACGCCGTACCGGACGAGGCCGCCGGCGACCGGCAGCCGGTCGATCAGCGTCACCTCGGCGTTGGTGTGCAGGAGGAGGTCCTCGGCGGCGTACATGCCGGCCGGTCCCGTGCCGACGATCGCGACGCGGATCGGCGCGAAGTCGGCGGGGATCGAGCGGTCGAAGACCGGCTCGCCCCAGTGGTGGAAGGGCGGCGAGGCGAGGACCGGGGCGGGCTCGCGGTCCGCGTAGTAGGCGGCGTTGATCCCCTCGTACTCCCGCAGCCGCTCGGTGAGCCGGTCGGCCGGGAAGATCGCGTCGACGGGGCAGGCGTCGGCGCAGGCCCCGCAGTCGATGCAGCTCTTCGGGTCGATGTAGAGCATCTCCGTGGTCCCGAAGTCCGGCTCGTCCGGCGTCGGGTGGATGCAGTTGACCGGGCAGACGGCGACACAGGTGGCGTCGTTGCAGCAGGTCTGGGTGATGGCGTAGGTCATGTCGTCGGCTCAGCTCGGATCCGGGGGAGGGGGTCAGATGAGGTTCGCGCGCTTGTAGAAGAAGAGCGCGGGCCGGGTCAGCAGGCGGACCGAGGCCAGGAACTCCATGAGGCCGGCGCAGCTGGCGCGCATCTGCGCCTTGTAGTGCTCGTTGGCGGCGGCCTCGCGCCGGGCGCGCACCGGGTCGAGGCCGGCCTTCGCGTAGACGTCGGGGCTGACCAGGCTGGTGACGATGTAGTACGCGGCGATGGCGACGACCAGGGCGTGGAAGGTGCGGCGGGCCCGGCCGGCGCGGGCCAGGCGGCGGCGCGTCTCGTCCCGGGCGAACTTCATGTGCCGGGACTCCTCGACGACGTGGATGTTGTTGATCGTGCGGACGAAGGGGACGACCCGCTCGTCGCGCATCCAGTCGCGCTGCATGACGTCGAGGACCTCCTCGGCGACGAGGATGCCGGCGTAGGCGGCCTCGCCGAAGCCGACGGTCTTGAAGGCCCTGCCGAGTTCGAGCACCGCCCGCCTGGGCCGGTAGGCGGGGGCGCCGAGCTTCTGGGCGCCCCGGGCGAACATGATGGAGTGGCGGCACTCGTCGGCGATCTCGGTGAGGGCCCACTGGAACCGGGGGTCGGTGGGGTCCTTGGCGTACATGTCGCGCAGCACCATCTGCTGGAGGATCATCTCGAACCAGATGCCGGTGCTGGCCACCGAGGCGGACTCCTGACGGGTCAGCTCCTTGCGCTGCTCCTCGGTCATCTCGTTCCAGTAGGCGGTCCCGTAGAGGCTGTTCCACTCGGGGCTCTGGCCGTGGAAGTCCTTGTCGAGGGGAGTGTCCCAGTCGACCTCGGCGGCGGGGTCGTAGGAGAGCTTCGCGGCCGACAGGAGCAGCCGCGCGGCGACGTCGTCGTTCTCGTGGTCCGGGCGGACGGTGCTGCTTGCCATGGTGCGGCTCCTCGGGGTCGCTCGAGCGGCTCGGGCACTTGTTAGACGTCGCGTCTAGCAAGCTTGTTAGACGGAACGTACAACAAGGGCCCGGGGGAGGCCTACCCCTCGGTACGGACTTTCTTTCCACGGGAGTTACCGCAGGTACGCGAACGGGGCCGGAGCCTTCGCGGCTCCGGCCCCGCTCCCGGGTCGGTATGTACTAGAAGGTCAGGTTCCAGGCGTCGATCCGGCCCGTGTCCTGGCTCGCGTTGTCGTTCACGCGCAGCTTCCAGACGCCGTTGGCGACCTCCGTCGAGGCGTCGACCGTGTACGTCTGGAGGATGTTGTCCGTGCCGCTGCCGGTCCGGTTGTGCAGCGTGTACACGGTGCCGTCCGGGGCGACCAGGTCGACCTTCAGGTCACCGATGTAGGTGTGCTTGACGTCGACGCCCACCTTGAGGGTCGCCGGCGCGTTGCCCGTCACGCCGCTGACCGTGAGGGGGCTCTCGACCGTGGAGTTGTCCGCGATCGCGTAGTCCGTGAGGTTCTCGAAGTACGCCCCGGCCGGCGGGGTCGAGCCGCCGACGGCCTTCAGGGCGTCCACGCGGCCCTCGCCGAAGAAGCTGTTCTTCGCCGTGGTGCCGGTGCACCGGGCGTCCGCGGGGCACGCCAGGTCGGTGGCCTGCTCGCCGAGCTTCGCCCGGATGTCCGCCGGGGTGTACGCCGGGTTGGCGCTGGCCAGCAGCGCGGCCACGCCCGCCACGTGCGGGGAGGCCATCGAGGTGCCGCTCAGCGAGGCGTACTTGCCGCCGGGGACGGTGCTGTAGACGGACTCGCCGGGGGCCGAGACCTCGATGACGTCGCGGCCGTAGTTGGAGAACGAGGCCTTGGAGGTGCCGCTGGTGCCGTTCGCCGCGACCGTGACCACGCCCGGGAGCTCGGCCGGGATGTCGAGGCAGTCGTTGGTGAGGGTCCGGGTCACCGGGGTCGAGTCGTTCGGGCTCGACGAGTCGGTGGTCTTGTTGGCCAGGTCGACGTTGGAGTTGCCGGCCGCCGCGACCTGGAGGGAGCCCTTGCTCTCGGCGTACGCCTGGGCGCGGCCCACGCCCTCCAGAATGGCCGCCTGGTCGAGGTCGTTCGGGCAGTTGAACTGCCACGGGTCCGTGTAGTAGCTGTTGTTGGTGACCTTGAAGCCGTGGTCACCGGCCCACACGAGGCCGCAGACGGTGTTCTCCGCGAAGAACAGCGTGGTGCCGGGCTCGGCGATGCGCACCGAGGAGATCTTCACGCCCGGCGCGACGCCGATGGCGCCCTTGCCGTTCTTGGCGGCCGCGACCGTGCCGGCCACGTGGGTGCCGTGCTGGTCGACGTCGCGCCAGGCGCCGACACGGGTGTCCGCCTTGCCGTAGGCGCAGGAGACCGAGTCGGCGGCGTTGAAGTTCGGCGCCAGGTCCTGGTGCTGGTCGTCCACGCCGGTGTCCAGGATGCCGACCTTGACCGTGGCGGAGCCCTTGTTGACGGCCCAGGCCTGGTCGGCCTTGATCTGGGTCATGTCCGAGCGGACCGGCTCCGTCGTGGGCGCCGCGGCCTGCGTCGGGTTGGCCGGCAGCGCCGGGTTGTAGGCGTCGGCGGGGACGTCGGAGGTGCGGGTCGCGCCGACCTTCTGGACGCCGGGGACGCCGCGCATCGTGGCGGCGAAGGAGGCGGAGGTCGAGTGCGCGACGATCACGCCGATCGCGTCGTACGAGGCGAAGACCGAGCCGCCGTTGCTCGCGATGGCGGCGCGGACGGCGGTGGTGTCGCCCGGGGCCGTGATGACCAGGTAGGCGCGGGTGCCCGCGGCCCAGGCGGCGGGCGCCGCGGCGATCGCGGGAGCGGCGGCCGGAGCGGCCGAACGGGCCGCGAGGGGCTCGTTGTCCAGCGGGGCGGCCTGCGCGAGGCCGACGGTCGTGCCGAGCGCCAGGGACGTGCCGAGCGCGAGGGCCGAGAGTCTCATGCGACCGGATATGTGGGAAAACAATGCGTCCTCCGATGACCCGGCGGCGCGGGTGGCGCCGACCGGGCCCTGTGATGTGTGGGGTGGACGCAAGATCGCAGACAAACGGGGCGGAAGGAAGTCTTCTGTCCGACAAGCCCGTTCGTGTAACAGAATCTTGACTTGAGCATGGCGACGAGGGGGCGATTTTCCCGTTCTCCGCCCCCTCGCCGGGTCTTGTTACTTCAGATACGGGCCGGCCGTGCCGATCTTGCCGGGACCGTTCAGGACGTACACCCGGAGGTTGCCCTTGCCGGGCGCGGCGACCGAGAGGCCGCCGTTCGTGACGGTGCGGACGTCACCGGTCACGACGTCGGTGTAGGTGCCGTTCGGGACGCCGGAGAAGGTGGCGCCGCCCGAGACCGTGACGAGGGCGAAGCTGTCCGTCGAGCCGCTCGTGCAGCGGCGCTTGAACGCCATGCCTCCCGAGACGCCCTCGGTGGAGTACTGGCCCGTCTGCAGCGCGGGGATCGCCCGCCGGATCTGGTTGAGCCGCTGCACGTGCTGGACCAGGGGCTGCCGGAGCGTGGTCGCGACGGCGCCGGAGGCCGAGGAGACCCGGGAGAAGTCCGAGGCCGTGACGGAGCCGGCGAGGTGGTCGCCGTAGTAGGCGCGGCCGGTGGTCGCCAGCGGGCAGGTCGGCCCGCAGTCGATCTTCTTCCCCTTCTGGAACTCGATCTCGGAGCCGTAGTAGAGCGTCGGGATGCCGCGGAAGGTCCACATCAGGGACATGTTCTCGGCCCAGGCGTCGGTGCCGCCCGCGTACCGCTCGGAGGACTTGTTCGGTCCGTAGTCGTGGCTGTCGACGTAGACGACGTTGTAGGTGGCGTCGTTGTAACTGTCGTCCGAGTCCTTGCCGTTGGAGAAGGCGTTCTGCGCGTCGCCGAAGTTCATGTGCATGCGCATGTCGATGACGTTCATGCCGGAGAAGCGGCTGTGGTCGGGCGCGTGGTAGGCGTTCCCGTCCAGGAAGGCGTTGGTGGACGTGGGCTGGTTCCCGGTGCCCTGCCGCTGCTCGTAGTCGTACATCTCCAGCGCCGCCTCGGCGTCGTCGGCGTCGTACTCCTTGCGCTCCTTCCAGGTGTAGAACTGCGCCGAGTGGTTCACCGAGCCGCGGTTCCACTTGTCGTTGACGAAGGCGGCGACCTCGCCGAAGACGAAGAAGTTCTTCGCCGCCTCGGCGCCGTGGCGCCGGGTGACCCGTTCCTGGACGGCGGGCAGGAAGCGGCGGTTCCAGGTGGTGCGCGGGATGTGCACGGCCGTGTCGACGCGGAATCCGTCGACGCCCATGTCGATGTACTTGTCGTACGCCCCGATCAGGTAGTTCTGCACGGTCGTGTTCTCGGTGTCGAAGTCGGCCAGGTCCTCGTGCAGCCAGCAGGAACGCGAGTCCTCCCCTTCCCAGTTGCCGATCCAGCACTGGTGGTAGAGCTCCCTCGGGAACATGCCCGACGTGGGGCTCGGCCACTGGCAGTTGTAGACCGTGTACCCCTCGGCGCTCTTTCCGCCGGTCGGCTTGCCCCAGTTCACACAGGTGTTGCCGGTGGGCTCGGCCGTCGACCACAGGTCGCCGTTGTAGTACGACTTGCCGCTCTTCGCGTCGATGGTCAGGCCGTCGTACTCGAAGCCGGGCTGCTTCTCGTCGTAGTACCAGCTCCACTGGCTGTCCCGCACGCCGTACACGGTCGGGACGAAGAGGCCCTTGGCGCCCCAGCGGGAGGAGTGGTTGTAGACGACGTCCTGGTAGATCTTCATGCCCTTGGCGTGGGCCGCGTCGATCAGGTCCTGATAGGAGGCTCCGGCGGACTCCAGCCGCGGGTCGACCTCGTAGAAGTCCCAGCCGTGGTAGCCGTGGTAGTCGTAGTCCGAGCGGTTGAGCACCACGGGGGTGACCCAGACGGCGGAGAAGCCGAGGCCCTTGATGTAGTCGAGCTTCTGGATCAGGCCCTTGAAGTCGCCCCGGAACATGGGGTCGTCGTTCGCCGCGTTGCCCGACGTGACGTGCTGGCCGCCGCCCCGGTTGTTCGACGGATCGCCGTCGTTGAAGCGGGCGGTGAGGACGAAGTAGATCGGGTCCTTGCGCGGGTCGGTGCCGAGCGGCTTGCCGGTCGCGGGCGTGGGCGGCTCGTCGCCGGTGGTGGCGGTCGCGGCGGCCGAGGCGTCGGAGACGTTCCCGGCGGCGTCCACGGCCCTCACCGTGTAGGTGTACGCGGTCCGTTCGGCGAGGCCGGTGTCGGAGTGCACGGTGGAACCTACGTCGGTCACGACCGTGCCGCCGCTGCCGCCGGTACGGGTGACCTGGTACTTGGTGACGCCACGGTCGTCGGTCGCGGGGTCCCAGGTGAGCAGTACGGAGACGCCGTCGGCGGTGGCGGTCACCCGGGCCGGGGCCGTCGGGGCCCGGGTGTCGGGCGGGGTGGCGGCGCAGGGGTCGGCCGCGTTCGCCGTCACCACCCGGTTCCGGACCGTGGAGACGCCCGTGCCGATGGTGTAGTCGGAGCCGCCGTTGTTGTCCCAGGTGCCGTTGCCGTTGTTGAAGGCGGCCTTGAGGGAGGCGGCCGTCCCGAGGTCGATCTCCCGCTTCCACCAGCCGGTGCACGCTGCCTGCATGCCGACGCCGGGGACGGCGGTCCAGGCGCCGCCCGCGGGCTGGTGGTGGATGTTGGCGGTGGACCAGCCGAGCGACTCGGTGGAGTAGTAGACCGTCGCCTTCGCGGCGGGGGTGGGGATGGTGTCCGCGCAGGGGTCGGAGTGGGCGACGGCCCCGTCCTTGACGGTGATGCTCCCCGTCCCCAGGGCGTAGTCCGCGCCGCCGTTGTTGTCCCAGGTGCCGTTGCCGTCGTTGAAGGCGGCCCGGAGCCCGGCGGCGCTGCCGAGGTCGACGGTCTTCTTCACCCAGTCCGTACAGGCGGGTTCCATGGCGACGCCGGGGACCGTGGTCCAGGCGCCGCCGTCGGGGGCGTAATGCAGGTTGTAGGCGGCCCAGTTCTTCGTCCTGGTCCAGTAGAAGACCGTCGCGGTGTTCTCCGCGACGGCCCCGGCGGGGGCGGTGCGGGGCGAGGGGGCGTCGGGCGGGGCGGCGAGCAGGCCGAGCAGGCCGGCGGCCACGGCCAGGACGGCCACCGGGCGCGCCGGCGGCGGGATGCGGGTGCGGCTCATCTGGTTCTCCAGGCGGAGTCGCGTTCCGTACGGGCCGGTGGGAGGAGCGGGGATCGGCACCGTTGGAAACGCAGTCGGAAAGTTTCTGAAACTCCTTGCGTCGGCGGGAAGTTACCGCCGCCGGGTTCCGCGGTAAAGACTTCTGACCGAAGCCGCGTCTACGCTCGGCGCGATCGTCCGTGTGATCGACGTCGAGAGGTCCCGATGAAGCTGCCCGCGCCCCTGCACGTGCTGAACGAGGGGTTGGCGTTCCTGCTCGAACTCGCCGCCCTGGCCGTACTGGCTCGGTGGGGATGGGAGGGCGCGGAGGGCGGGGCGCTCCGGCTGCTGCTCGCGGTCGCGGCGCCTGCCGCCGCGGCCGTGATCTGGGGGCTGTTCGCCGCCCCCAGGGCGCGGATCCCCCTGCCGCTTCCGGGTGTTCTGCTCGTGAAGGCCCTGGTGTTCGGCGCGGCGGCGGTCGCGCTCCAGGCCCTCGACCGGCCGGCGTGGGCCCTCTCCTTCGCCGTCGTGGCGCTCGTCAACACCGCCCTGGCGACGGCGGACCGGCGGGCCGCGATGCGGCGGGGCGTCTGAAGGGGTGGGACGGCCCCCGCGGGGTGAGCGTCACGGCCGCGGCCAGGGGCGTCCTTCGAGCCGCTCGATGTCCCGGTTGAAGCGTTCGAGGTAGGCGGCGAAGCGGGCCACGTCCTCGGGCGACCAGTCCTCCATCACCCGCTCCAGGCCCTCCACGTTCGAGGCCCGGTCGGCGTCCAGGCGGCGCTCGCCCTCCTCCGTGATGCGGAACTTGCGGGCGATGCCGCCGTCCGGGTCCGGGATGCGCTCCACGACCCCGGCGCGCAGCATCGCCGCGGTCTGCCGGTTGAGGGTGGAGGCGTCGAGGCCGAAGGCCTCGCTGAGCTGCCCGATGGACATCGGCCCGTGCATCCGGATGCGGGTGAGGAGCACGTACGCGCTGCGGTCGAGGTGGCCGCCGGCCGCCCGCGAGCGGGGCCCGTACAGGTGGGCGTGCCGTCCCAGCAGCATGCTCTCGAACTCGACCAGATGGGTGGGCTTGTCCATGAGGGCATTCTCTCCTGTCCCGAGATCATGTGCATCATGCACAGCTTGTGTATGAAGCAATTGATGTGCATCATGCATACACCTGATCCCGAAAACCGAAGAAAGCACGAGGGAGAACCCGTGGACGGCTCCAAGCCCGAGGCCCGCCCCGGCGGCGTCGTCGGCGTCCTCGCCCTGGCCGGCATCGTCGCCGCGCTCATGCAGACCCTGGTGGTGCCCCTCATCGGCGACCTCCCCAGACTGCTCGGCACCACCGCCTCCGACGCCTCCTGGGTGATCACCGCCACCCTCCTCGCCGGAGCCGTCGCCACGCCCGTGGCCGGGCGGCTCGGCGACACCCTCGGCAAGCGGCGCGTCCTGCTCGTCTCCGTGGTCCCGCTCGTCGCCGGCTCGGTCGTCTGCGCGCTCGCCTCCTCCGTCGTCCCGATGATCGTCGGACGCGGACTCCAGGGCCTCGGCATGGGCGTCGTCCCGCTCGGCATCAGCCTGCTCCGCGACATCCTGCCGCCCGAGAGGCTCGGCGGCTCCATCGCCCTGATGAGCGCCTCCATGGGCGTCGGCGGAGCCCTCGGACTGCCCTTCTCCGCGGCCGTCGCCGAGAACGCCAGCTGGCGCGTGCTCTTCTGGGTCGCCGCCGGACTGAGCGTCCTGGTCGGCCTCCTGATCTGGCGCGTCGTCCCCGCCGGCCGGCGCGCCGCCGCCCCCGGCCGCTTCGACCTGCCGGGCGCCCTCGGCCTCGGCGTCGGACTCGTCGCCCTGCTGCTCGCCGTCTCCAAGGGCGCGACCTGGGGCTGGGGCAGCGGCACCACCCTCGGCCTGTTCGCCCTCGCGGCCGTCGTCCTGCTCGCCTGGGGAGCCTGGGAGCTGCGCACCCCCGAGCCGCTCGTCGACCTGCGCGTCACCGCCCGCCCGGTCGTCCTGATGACCAACGCGGCGTCGGTCCTGGTCGGCTTCGCCATGTACGCGCAGTCGCTGGTCGTCCCCCAGCTCTTCCAGCTGCCCGAGGCGACCGGGTACGGCCTCGGTCAGTCGATGATGGCCATGGGCCTCTGGATGGCCCCGGCGGGCCTGATGATGATGATCCTGGCGCCCCTCGGCGCCAAGCTCTCCGCCGCCCGCGGCCCCAAGGTCACGCTCTCGGTCGGCGCGCTCGTCATCGCCGCCGGGTACGGCTCCTCCCTCGCCCTGATGGGTTCCACCTGGGGCCTGCTCACCGTGACCCTCATCTGCAACACCGGCGTCGGACTCGCCTACGGGGCGATGCCGGCGCTCATCATGGGCGCGGTGCCGCAGGAGGAGACCGCCTCGGCCAACAGCTTCAACACGCTGATGCGCTCCATCGGCACCTCCGCCTCGGCCGCCGTCATCGGTGTCGTCCTCGCCCAGCTGACCACCACCCTCGGTGGCCACGTGCTGCCCTCCGAGGACGGCTTCCGGGCCGCCATGCTGATCGGCTGCGGCGTCGGCCTCGTGGCGGCGGTCGTCGCCGCGCTGATCCCCGCGAGGTCCGCCGCTCCGGCCGCCGGAGACGTCCCCGGCGGGGAGCCGGGTGCCGGCCCCCTCGCGACCTCGCGGGCCGGCACCGCCTGACCGCCGCGCCCCTCGGGGCGTCCGGGCGCCGCGCCCTCACGGACGTCCGTGAGGGTGCGGCCTCAGTTCCGGACCGAGGCGAACCCCGCCCTCTTGTACGTCCGCATCAGCAGCGCCGTCTCCGTCGACGTCACGCCTTCCAGCCGTGCGAGGACCCGGCCGGTGAACTCCTGGAAGTCCCGGGTGTCGCGGTGGCTGGAGTACCCGAGCAGGCTCGTCCGGCCGCTGGTGACCACCAGGTGGCGCAGGGCCGGTTCGCGCGCGAGCAGCCGGATCGCGGCGGCGAGCTCCCGGTGCGGCACCCCGAGCCGGAACCGTCCCTCCACCGGGTATCCGAGGACGGCGGGGTCGGCGTGCAGCCGCAGGTGCAGCACGTGCGAGGCCGTCAGCCGGGCCAGGCGCCGCCGGGCCGTCGTCTCGCCGACGCTCAGCCCCCGGGCGAGACGGGTCGTCGACATGCGGGCGTCGCGCCGGAGCAGCTCGACGAGCCGCCGGTCGAGCTCGTCCACGACCGGCGGCTCCGGGAGCGGGGTGCCCTCCACGGCGTGCCGCCGCACGTCCGTCGGCTCGTCGTCGTACGGCGCCCAGTCGCTGGCCGTGAGCAGCAGCCGGAGCACCACCGAGGAGTGGATGTCCACGACCCCGTCGAGCCGGCCGATCACCGTGTCCACGAGGGTGAGCAGCGCGTCGTGACCCGCCGCCTGGAGCTCGACGAACACGTCGAGCGCCCCGGTGGCGACCTCCACCGAACGCGTCTCGTCCAGGGCGGCGAGCGTCAGCGCCACCTCGTGGACGCGGCCCGGCGCGCACCGTACGGCGATCTCCGCCGTCACCCCCTCGTGCAGGTACTCCGGGACGAGCGCCGCCACGAAGGCGACCCTTCCGTCGGCGGTCATCCGCTCCAGGCGGCGCGCGACGGTCCGCTCGTGCGCCCCGACCGCCGCCGCGACCTCCGCGAACGGCGCGCGGGGGTCGCGGTGCAGGACCTTCAGGATCCCGTGGTCCAGCGCGTCCAGGTCACCGGCGGGGCCGGAGCCCCCGGCCCCGTCGCTCCGGGCACCACCGGCGCCGCCGCCGTGCCACGAGCTCCGCTCCGCCGCCATCCCGCCTCTTCTCCTCCTGGTCGCGCACCCGCCAGGGGGTCTGCGCGTCCGCCGGAGCGGTCCCGCGCGCCCGCCCGAAGGCGCCCCGCGCCCGCCGGAAGGCGCCCCGCGCTCGCCCGAAGGCGCTCCGCACACCCGCGATGTGCCCGAATCCGCCGCCGACCCCCCACCGCTTGCCGCAATCGGCCGTCTTCACGGTCGACTCTTGCCCGAAGTGCCGTCCGCTCGCCACATTGTGGTGCATCTTCCGCCCCCGTGCCCCACCCGTCGGGGCGGCCCCCCTTCTCCATCGAGCCCACGCGGCCCTCCCGAAGAGGTAATACGTATGACGGACGTCGGTACCCGCAGAGCCCCCGGACGAAGAAGAGCCGTGCGTCCCGTGCCCGCCGGCGCGGTCATCGCCTCGGTCGCACTCGTCGAGCTCTCCAGCGGCATCACCCAGGGCTTCCTCTCGCCGCTGCTCAAGGGCCTCACCGACACCCTGAAGGTCACCGCGGCCGACCTGAACTGGATCAGCATCGCGAACCTGCTCGCGAGCGTCGCGTTCACCCCGGTCCTCGCCCGCATGGGCGACCTCCACGGCCACCGCCGCCTGCTGCGCTGGAACCTCGCGATCGTCATCGCCGGCTCGGTCCTCGTCGGACTGAGCCGCTCCTTCCCGGTGCTGCTCGCCGGTCAGATCCTCCAGGGCGCCATCGCCGGATTCTTCCCGCTCCTCGTCGGCATCCTCCGCAACCGCCCCGACGGCGGCGACGCCGAGAGCCGCCGCGGCATCAGCCTCATGGTGGCCGCGCTGATCGGCGGCCTCACCCTCGGCCTGCTGGCCAGCGGCTTCATCGCCGCGACCGTCGACAGCCCCACCGCCGCCCTCTGGGTGCCCGCCATCGGCGCGAGCCTGGCGCTGGTCGTGACCTGGCCGCTGCTCCCCGAGTCCGACGACCGCCCCGGCGGCTCCGTCGACTGGGCCGGGGCGGTGCTGCTCTCCGTCGGCCTCGTCGCCCTGATGCTCGCGCTCGGCCTCGGCGGCACCCCCGGCTGGGAGTGGACCTCCACCCGCACGCTCGCCACCCTGGTCGGCGGCGTGCTCGTCACCGCCCTGTGGGTGCTCGTGGAGCTCCGTACCGCCGAGCCCATGATCGACGTCCGGATGTTCGCCCGGCGCAACGTGGTCGTCGTCTCCGTCGTGACGCTCTCCTTCAGCTTCTGCATGCTCGGGCTCCAGGTCGCCCACCCGGTCTTCCTCGGCACGAGCCCCGACGAGACCGGGTACGGCTTCGGCTACAGCCCCGTCGTCATCGGTCTGGGAATGCTCCCCAACCTCCTCGCCATGGCCCTCGGCGCGCTCGCCGCCCCCGCCGTCGCCGCCCGCGTCACCGACCGGCTCACCCTGGTCACCGGCTCCGCCCTCATGGCCGTCGGGTACGGCACCGTCCTCGCCGCGCACTCCTCGGCGCCGCTCTTCCTCCTCGGCACAGCGCTCGCCGGACTCGGCAACGGCTTCCTCCAGCACTCCACGCGCACCCTCGCCGTGGAGTCCGTCCCCCACGACCGGACGTCCGTCGGCTCCGGCATCAACGAGCTGATCATCAACGTCGGCGGCTCGCTCGGCGCCGCCGCGGTCCTCACCGTCTTCGCCGGGCACACCCCCGCCGGCCGCACCCTGCCGGACCTCGGCGCCTACACCGCCTCCTGGGTGCTGTGCGCCGTGATCTCCCTCGCCGGCGCCGCCGCCTCCCTCCTCTACCGCACCCCGTCCAAGGACCTCCGATGACGACGACCACCCCGGCCCGCGACCACAGCAGGGCCACCCTGACCCGCCACCGGGACGCGGTCGTCGGGCTCAGCCACGCCCTGCACGCCGATCCCGAACTCGCCTACGAGGAGCACCGCGCGGCCCGCCGCATCACCGACCTCGTCGAGCGCGCCGGATTCGACGTGACCCGCGAGGCGTACGGGCTGCCCACCGCCTTCCGCGCCACCGCCGGCTCCGGCGACCTGGTCCTCGCGATCTGCGCGGAGTACGACGCGCTCCCCGGCATCGGCCACGCCTGCGGCCACAACGTCAACGGCTCGGCCTCGGTCGCCGCCGCCCTCGCCCTGGCACCGCTCGCCGACGACCTCGGCCTCACCGTCGCGCTCCTCGGCACCCCCGCCGAGGAGTCGGGCGGCGGCAAGGTCGACATGCTCCGCGCCGGGGCCTTCGACGACGTGGCGGCCGCCATGATGGTGCACGCGGCACCGCAGGACGCCGTGGGCCTGAACACCCTGGCCATCAGCAGCCTCTCCGTCGCCTACACCGGCGTCCCCGCGCACGCCGCCGCGATGCCGCACCGGGGCGTCAACGCCGCCGACGCGATGATGATCGCGCAGGTCGCGATCGCCGCCCACCGCCAGCAGATGGTCCCCGGAGCCGTCGTCTCCGGGGTCGTCACCTCGGCGGGCGACGCGGCGAACGTCATCCCCGGCCGCGCCACCGCGACGTACGACGTCCGCGCCGGCACCAGCGAGGAGCTCGCCGAGCTCCAGGCCCGGGTGCGGGCCTGCTTCGAGGCGGGGGCCCTCGCCACCGGAGCCGAGCTCGTCCTGGAGACCGTCGGCAACGACTACGCCGACCTCCGCCACGACCTCGCCATGGGCCGGAGCTACCAGGCCGCCGCCGAGGCCCTCGGCCGGACCGTCCTTCCCCGCGACCCCGGCCTGCGCGGCGGTTCGACCGACATGGGCAACGTCTCGCACCTCGTCCCGACGATCCACCCCTCGATCGGATACGACTGCGGCGACACGATCATGCACCACCCGGACTTCACCCGGTACGGCACCACGGCCGCCGCCGACCGTGCCGTCCTCGACGGGGGCCTGGCCATGGCGTGGACCGCGATCGACCTGGCGACCGACCCGGCCCAGCGCGAGCGGCTCCTCGCCGGGGTCGCCGCCCGCGCCGCGAACTGACCGTCACCCGGCCGTGCTCCGGGCCGCTGTGCCCGACCAGGGCCGGCGGCCGGGGCCGGTCGGGTGGGTGCCCGTGGTGCTCATGACCACCGAGTACAGGCTGGTCTGGGCGGCGATGAAGAGACGGTTGCGCTTGGCGCCGCCCCAGGAGATGTTGGCGACCGGCTCCGGGACGTCCAGCCGTCCGATCAGGGTGCCGTCGGGGTCGTAGCAGTGCACCCCGTCGTTCATCGCGGCGGCCCAGAGGCGGCCGTCGGCGTCGAAGCGGAGGTTGTCGAAGCGGGCCTCCTCGCGGGCCGAGGCGTCGGCGAAGACCTTGCCGTCGGAGAGCGTGCCGTCCTCGCGCACGTCGAAGACCCGGATGAAGCCCGCCCGCGTGTCGGAGACGAACAGCTGCCGCTCGTCGTGGGAGAAGACGAGTCCGTTCGGCGCGGCGAACCCGTCGGAGACGAGGCGCACCTCACCGCTGTCGGGGTCGATGCGGTAGACGTTGTTGGAGCCGATCTCGCTCTCCGCGCGGTGGCCCTCGTAGTCGCTGGTGATGCCGAAGTCCGGATCGGAGAACCAGATCGAGCCGTCGGACTTCACCGCCGCGTCGTTCGGGCTGTTCAGGCGCTTGCCCCGCCAGCGGTCCGCGAGCACGGTGACGGTGCCGTCGTGTTCGGTGCGCGTCACCCGGCGGTTGCCCTGCTCACAGGAGATCAACCGGCCCTCACGGTCCAGGGTGTTGCCGTTGGTGTGCCCGGCCGAGCGGCGGAAGACGGCGACGGCGCCCGTCTCCTCGTCCCAGCGCAGCAACCGGTCGTTCGGGATGTCGCTCCAGATCAGCTGCCGCCAGGCGGGCAGGTAGACCGGGCCCTCGGCCCAACGGCAGCCCGTGTACAGGACGTCCAGCGAGTCGTCGCCGTACATGCACCGTCCCGTGAGGAACCGCTCGTCGAACATCTCGTACAACTCGGGGCGCTCGCCGCTCATGGGCCCTTCCCTTCCTGCATTCCTCGTGCATGCCGAACCTGATCCTGTGTGAAATGAAGATTGCAGGATCATCTACGGTCGCCACAAGGAACTTTCGAACGGAGAGCTGCGGATCACACGGCCCCCGCCTCCCCCTCCTCTCCTTCCTCCCGGTCCCCTTCCTCCTCCGCCTCCAGCGTGAACAGCGCCCCGTCCGGATCCCGGACCATCACCCGGCGCTCCTCGTCGCCGGCCGACGACCGCACGTCGGCCCACTCGCCCCCCGGAACCACCGCCCCGCCGTGCGCCACGACCGCCTCCCGGGCCGCCGCCAGATCGCGCACCCGGAACCGGACCAGCCAGCGCGGCCTCAACTGCGGCCGGGACGAGGCGGACTCGACCGGCCCGCTGTCGAGCCGGGCGACGGCCTCGCCGTCCCGACGCAGCACCACCTGGTCGTGCTCGTACGACACCTCGCAGCAGCCGGGACTCCCGTCCGCCCAGCGGAGCACCCCGCCGTAGAACACGGCGGCGTCGAACGCGTTGCGGGTGTGCAGCTCCACCCAGGCCGGGGCGCGTCGCTCGCCGACGTGCCAGCGCGAGACCAGCCGCCCCTCCCACACGCCGAACGCCGCACCCTCCAGATCCGTCGCGATCGCCGCACGCCCCCGCAGCGGGTACGCCAGCGGCCCCACGCCGACCGTGCCGCCGCGCTCCCGGATCCGCGCCACCGCCGCGTCGGCGTCGTCGACGGAGAAGAACACCGTCCAGGCCACCGGCACCCCCGGCTCGGCGGCCACCGCCGCGATCCCGGCCACCGGCACCCCGTCCCGCTCACCCACCACGTGCACGTCGTCGCCGAGCGCGCCCCGGCGGAACGTCCACCCGAGCACCGCCCCGTAGAAGCGCTTCGCCGCCTCCAGATCGCGTGCGGACAGATGCAGCCAGCACGGCGCTCCCATCCCCTCCCCGGTCGTCGGCCCCGACACCGGCACCACCTCCTCGTCGTCCTGAGTCCGTGCGCCCCTTCCCCGCCTCGCCACCCCGCAAGCGCGCACTCACCCGCGTGCCGCCGATCACCGCGCCCCGGTACCCCGAACGGCTCAGCGGGCCGCGCGGGACGCGTACGCGCGGACGTCGGCGTCCGCGTCGTCGGCCGCCCCGGCGAGCGCGGCGCGCGCCGCCGGTTCGGCCCGGTGGACGAGGAGCGACAGGACGGCGGCCTTGCGCACGTCCGCGTTCGGATCGGCGAGCGCCCCCGCGAGCGCCGGGACGGCGAGACCGGGCGTCGCCGCCCGGAGCGCGGTCGCCGCCCCGGACCGCACCTGCCAGGCACGGTCGCCGAGCGCCGCCCCCGCCCCCGCCGCGTACGCCGGCGGGCAGCCGGTGCCCGCCAGGGCGGCCAGGGCGGCGCCCCTGACCAGCGGATCGGGGTCGTCGAGCAGCGGCGCCAGCGGCTCCGGCGCCGGATTCCGCACGGCCGCGAGCCCACGGGCCACCGCGACCCGGACCTCGCGCGCCGGATCCGCCCCGGCCCCCGCCAGCTCCCCGACCGCGTCCACCGACACCAGGGCCCGCACGGCCTGGACGCGCACCTCCACGGAAGGGTCGGCGAGCGCGCCCGCGTACAGCCCGGCGTCCCCGAGCCGCAGCGCCCGCAGGACGTCGAGCGCGGCGGCCCGCACCGCCGGATCGGACACGCCCAGGGCCTCCCGGAGGCCCTCCGCGAGCACCGGCTCGGCGGGCAGCACCTCGACCAGCTCCCGCAGCGCCGCGGCCGCCGCGGCCCGGACCGGCGCCGCCTCGTCCCGCAGCCGGGCGGCGAGCACCGGACCGGTCCCGGCCGGCGCGGTCTCCCCGAGCGCGGTGACCGCGGCGGCCCGCACCGCCGGATCGGCGTCGGCCAGGTACGGGCCGAGCGCGTCCAGGTCGGGGGAGTCCTCGACCAGCGAGAGCAGCCGCAGCAGCCGGGGGTGGGGCGGCGCGGACGCGGGGACCACGGCCGGCGCGTCGGCGGCGACCGGGCGGGGGGTCAGGGCGGCCGGGGCCGCGTCCCGGGCTCCGGCCGTGGCCACCGGCACGAGCGCCACCTCGCCGAGGAGCCGCTCGGGACCGCCGGGCGGCGAGAACTCCGGCACCGGGACGACGTACGGCTCGACCGGCCTGGCCGTGAACTCCATCGCCCCGGAAGGGGACTTGCGCAGGTCCAGGTGGTGCAGCCAGTCCGTGTCGTCCCGCTCGGGGTGGTCGAGCCGCTCGTGGTAGAGGCCCCACCGCGACTCCGTCCGGGCGAGCGAGGCCCGCGCCGCCATCTCGGCGCAGTCCCGGATGAACGACACCTCCGCGCAGCGCATCAGCTCGTGCGCCGTGCGCGCCCCCATGCCGGCGATCTCCGTCGACATCCGGTCGAAGGCCTCCACGGCCAGGGAGAGCTTCGCCCCCGTCTTCGGAGGCGCCACGTAGTCGTTGACGAACCGGCGCAGCTTGTACTCGACCTGGGGCTGCGGCGGGCCGTCGGGGTTCCGCAGCGGCCGGTAGACGAGCTCGTGGGCGGCCGCGAGCTGCTCGTGGTCCAGCTCGCCCTCGTACGCCCGGTACCGGGAGGCGTCCTCGCCCGCCAGGTCGCCGAAGACGAACGCGCCGATCATGTAGTTGTGCGGCACGGAGGCCAGGTCACCGGCCGCGTACAGCCGGGGCACGGTCGTGCGGGCGTGGTCGTCGACCCGCACCCCCGAGGCCGAATGGCCGCCGCACAGTCCGATCTCCGAGATGTGCATCTCGATGTCGTGGGTCCGGTAGTCGTGCCCCCGGTTCTCGTGGAAGGTGCCCCGGGTGGGCCGCTCCGTGGTGTGCAGGATCGACTCGACGGCGCCGATGGTCTCCTCGGGGAGGTGGCTCAGCTTCAGGTACACCGGCCCCCGGTCCGAGGCCAGTTCGGCCGCGAACTCGGCCATCATCTGCCCCGACCAGTAGTCCGACTCGACGAACCGCTCGCCGTGCCGGTTCACCTGGTACCCCCCGAAGGGGTTGGCGACGTAGGCGCAGGCCGGCCCGTTGTAGTCCTTGATCAGCGGATTGATCTGGAAGCACTCGATCCCGGTGAGCGCCGCGCCCGCGTGGTACGCCATGGCGTAGCCGTCACCCGCGTTCGTCGGGTTCTCGTACGTGCCGTACAGATAGCCGGAGGCGGGCAGGCCGAGCCGCCCGCAGGGGCCGGTGGCCAGGATCACGGCCCCCGCGCGGACGATCACGAACTCCCCGGTGCGGGTGTGGAATCCGGCCGCGCCGACGGCCCGGCCGTCGTCCGGATGGGTGAGCACCCGGACCGGCATGACCCGGTTCTCGATCCGGATCCGCTCCCGCATCTCGCGCCGCCGCAGCTGCCGGTAGAGGACCTTCTTCACGTCCTTGCCCTCGGGCATCGGCAGCACGTACGAGCCGGACCGGTGCACCTGCCGGACCGCGTACTCCCCGTGCTCGTCCTTCTCGAACTTCACCCCGTACGACTCCAGGCGCCGGACCATCGCGAAGCCGCGGGTCGCCGTCTGGCGGACGGTGGACTGGTCGACGAGGCCGTCGTTCGCCCGGGTGATCTCGGCGACGTAGTCGTCGGGTTCGGCCCGGCCGGGCACCACCGCGTTGTTGACGCCGTCCATGCCCATGGCCAGGGCGCCGGAGTGACGGACGTGCGCCTTCTCCAGGAGCAGGACGTCCGCCCCGCGCTCGGCGGCGGTCAGCGCCGCCATCGTGCCGGCGGTGCCGCCGCCGATCACGAGCACGTCGCAGGAGAGCTCGGTCGCGTCGGCGAGGTCGGGGACGGTCAGGGGGGTGTCCATGTCCACGGGGGTGGCCTTTCGAAGGGGCTTTCAGTCAGAGGGAGTCGAGGACGCGGCGGCGCAGCGCCGCCGTGGCGGGCGCGTCCCGGGCGTCCCGCGAGCGCGGGTGCGGGACGTCCAGGACCTCGCCGGACCCGAAGAGGAGGACCCGGTCGCCCAGGTGGAGGGCCTCGTCCACGTCGTGGGTGACGAAGACGACGGTCGCGCCGGTGCCGCGCAGGATCTCCACGAGCAGGTCCTGCATCCCGGCGCGGGTCGTCGCGTCGAGCGCGCCGAACGGCTCGTCCATCAGGACCGCGCGGGGCCGCCCGGCGAGCGCCCGGGCCAGCTGGACGCGCTGCCGCTGCCCGCCGGACAGCCGGCTCGGCAGCTTGTGCGCGTGCCCGGCGAGCCCGACCCGCTCCAGCCACTCCTCGGCCGAGCGGTGCCGCTCGGCACGCGGGACGCGGCGGATCGCGAGCGGCAGCTCCACGTTGGCCCGGACCGACCGCCAGGGCAGCAGGGCGTCGTGCTGGAAGACGAGGGCCCGGTCGGCGCCGGGCCGCCGGACCGGCTCCCCGTCCTGGGTGACCCGCCCCTCCAGCGGGGGCAGCAGCCCGGCGAGCGTCCGCAGCAGGGTCGTCTTCCCGCAGCCGGAGGGGCCGACCACGGCGAGGAGCTCACCGGGCGCGATCCGCAGCCCGACGGGACCGGACACGCCGGCACCGCCCGGATGACCGAGCCGGACGCCGTGCAGGGCCAGTTCCGCGCCGGTCGGCGCGGCGGTGACGGGCGGGCTCGCGGTGGTCATGTGACCGGCTCCTTCTCGGGTGCGGGCGGGGCGACGGAGGCACGGGCGGCGGCGGAGTCCGCCGGGGCGCCCGGGGCGGGGCCCGTGAGGGGGCCGGGCCCGGGGCTCGTGGGCCGATCCGGGGACGTCGGGTCCGCCGGGACCGCGCGGCGCGTGGGCGTCGACGCGGAGTCCGCCGGACGGGCCGGGCCGGCCGCGCCGCCCTCCGCGGCGCTCGGCAGCCAGGCGGTGACCCGGCGGCCGAGCGCCTCGACCGCCGTGGAGGTGAGCCGGCCCAGGACGCCGATGGTGGCCATGCCGACGAAGACCCCGGGGTAGTCGACGACCGTGTAGTCCTGCCAGGTGCGGTAGCCCACCCCGTACTCGCCGGAGATCATCTCCGCAGAGATCACACAGATCCACGCCACGCCGATGCCCACCGAGAGACCGCCGAAGACGCCCGGCAGGGCGCCCGGCAGGACCACCGAGAACAGCACCCGGACCCGGCCCCCGCCCAGGGTGAGCACGGCCTCCTCCCACGCCGGGTCCAGGGCCCGCACCGCGTGCCGGGTCGACACGAGGACGGGGAAGAACGCGGCGGCGCAGGTGATGAAGACGATGCCCTGCTCGTTGGTGGGCAGCAGCAGGATCGCGACCGGCACCAGGGCGATGGCCGGCACCGGCCGCACCACCTCCACCAGCGGGCCCAGGACGTCCGCGGCCCACCGCGACCGGGCGACGGCCGTGCCGGCGGCCACCCCGAGGACGGCCGCGAGCAGGAAGCCCAGCGCGATCCGGCGCAGACTGTGGCCGAGGTCCTGCCAGTACGCCTCGGTCCCGATCCGGTCGGCGAGCGCGGAGGCCACTTCGACGACCGTGGGGAACTGCTCGAACCGCAGCCACAGGTTGACGTCCAGGGAGGTCAGCAGCTGCCAGACGCCGAGCGCCGCGAGCGGCGAGGCCACCCGGACCAGGCGGCGGCCCCAGCTCATGACGCGAGCCTCACGGCGTCCGCGTACCCGACGATCCGGGAGCCGGCGTGCGCCGTGACGTACCGCTCCGCGCCCTCCCGGGTCACGAAGGCGCGCCACTGCCCGCCGCCTTGGACCCACACCGCGCGGTCCGCGAACCAGAGCGTCCCGGTCACCGCGTCCGGCACGTAGGCGGCCCGGACGGCCGCCCCCTTGACGGCCTTGAGGAGCGCCCCGGGGCTGTCGAAGGTACGGGTCGACTCCTGCCCCTTCAGCCAGAGCTCGGACCTGGCGGCGCCCGCCTTCGGGTACGAGGCCCCCGGGACCGCCCGCCGCAGCGGGGCCGCGTCGACGAAGGCGTCCACGTCCACGTCCTTCACCAGACCGGCCTCCGCCAGGACCGGCACGTCCTCCTTGAGCGCGGCGACCAGCTCGGGGCGGAGCGCCGGGTCGAAGGTGGCGATGCCCTGGGCGCCGTTGTAGAGGTAGACCACCTCGGCGGGCAGCCCCGTCTCCTTCGCGACCGACTCGGCGGACGCCACCGGACGGCTGCGCAACTCGTCCGTGGCCCGCCGCTGCGCGCGCAGGAACGCGTCGAGGACCTCCGGCCGCTGCTTCGCGAACCGCTCGCGGACGGTGACCCCGTGGAAGGTCGGCAGGTTCAGCTCGGCCCCGTCGTACAGCGCCGTCGCCCGGCCCTGGAAGGCGAGCAGACCGGGCCAGGCGACGAACTGGGAGAGGGCGTCGGCGGTGCCCGCCGTCAGGGCCGAAGCGCCCACGCTCGGCTGCTGGTTGACCTTGTCGACGTCCTTCGCCGGATCGATCCCGGCCCGCCGCAGGGCCCGGACGAGGGTGCCGTCGGCGGCCGAGCCGACGCTCGTGGACACCTTGCGGCCCTTGAGGTCCTTCAGCGTCCGCAGCGGCGAACCGGGGGCGGTGACCACGGTGTTGAGGCCGCCGCGCAGGTTGTAGCCGGTCACCGCGACGAGCCGCGTCGGCTCCTTCAGCTGCTTGCCGCGCGCCGCGTTGATCAGCAGCGGGAAGTCGCCCATCGAGCCGATGTCGATCTTCCCCGCCGTCATCTGGGCGGTGATCGGGGCACCGGTCGCGTAGTCCTGCCAGACGACCCGGTAGGCGACGCCGTCCTTCCGGCCGCGCGCCGCGAGCTCCTCCTCGAAGTAGCCCAGGGAGCGCAGCAGCGTGCCGGCGGTGACGGTGTTGATGGTCTTCGACTGGTAGCCGACGGTCACCGTGACCGTCTTCCCGTCCGCCGGACCGCCGGCCCCGCCGCCGCAGGCGGTGGCGAGCGGAAGGAGCAGGGCGAGCGGGGCGGTCGCGGCGAGTCTTCGTATGCGCATGGGAGTTCGGCCTTTCACCGGAGCAGGTAGGGCATGTTGACGGTCACCGCGCCGGTCGGACAGCGGGCCGCGCACGGGCCGCAGTACCAGCACTCGTCCACGTGCATGTAGGCCTTGCCGTCCTCCTCGCGGATCGCGAGCGAGTCGAGCGGACACATGTCGACGCACAGCGTGCAGCCGTCGATGCACTTCGACTCGTCGATGGTGACGGGCACGTCACCGCGCTGGGGGACCACAGGCATGGCTGTCTCCGGGAAAGGGGTGGGCGGGGGAGAGGGGAGGTCAGAGGGAGCGGCGGAGCACGCCGCTCATGGTGATGCGGTCGCCGCGGAACCGGATGAACTCCAGGTCCACCGGCCGCCCGTCGGGCAGGCGGGTCAGCCGCTCCAGCATCAGGACGGCGGCGCCGCGCGGCGCCTGGAGGACGGCGGCGGAGTGCGCGTCGGCGTTGACGGCCTCCAGGGTGATCTCGGCGTGCCCGAGCGGGCCGCCGGTCAGCTGCTCCAGGAGCCGGAACACGTCCGTGTTCTCCAGGTCGCAGCCGAGGAGCTCGCCCCCGATGTCCATCGGGAGGTACGACAGGTCGAGGGAGAGCGGCAGTCCGTTCAGACGGCGCAGCCGCTCGACGCAGAGCACGTCCGCGTGCTCGGGCAGGCCCAGCCGGTGCGCCACCGGCCCCGGGGCCCCGACCGGGCCCATGGTCCGGACCTCGTTGGTGACCCTGCCGTGCTCGTGGAGGGTCTCGGCGAGGCCCTGGAGCCGGTCGAGACCGTGCGGGTACTTCTCGCAGACCACCACCGTCCCCACCCCCGGCTGCCGGTCGACCAGCTGCTCGCCGCGCAGCAGGTCGAGCGCCTGCCGGACGGTGTTGCGGCTGGCCCGGTAGTCGGCCGCGAGGGCGTCCTCCAGGGGGAGGACGCCGCCGGGGAAGCCGCCCGCCAGGATCTGATGGCGCAGCAGGTCGGCGAGCTGCCGTGCCTGGTCGGCGCGCAGCCGCCGGCGGCGGGCGGCGGCGACGGGGCGGGCGGCGGGAGCGGGTTCGGCGGGCATGGCACGGAACGTAGCGGCGGACCGGCCCCGATGGTGTTGCCGCAGTATTGCGCCACCTGACATCCCCTCCGCACGTCTCTGACCTGCGGCGACGGCGGGGAAGCGGCGAGATCCGCCACTCTGGCGCCCAGCACGTGGACGATCGGCCGCCCACCATGTGGGAAGGATCAGGCGGCCGGCCCGTGGACCTGGTCGCGGAGGGCCACCGAGAGGTGGTGGTGCAGCATGCCGAGGACCGGCTGGTCCGGGGCGAACAGGCCGGCGGCCAGCTTCCAGTACCGGGGCAGCACGGGGCTGTCGTCCAGGGCGAGCAGCCCGACGAGCCGACGCCGGAAGTCCGGCGTGTCCGGCTCCTCCCGCGCCAGGGCGTAGGCGGAGACGAAACAGTCCAGGGCCCCGCCGTCCTGCGGCGCCCGCCCGGCCCGCGCCTCGGCCGAGGCGAGCCCGTACGCCTCGGCGAGACCCTCGTAGAGCACGGCCGGACGGTACTCGCCGTCCGGGAGCGGCGGCGAGGGCCGGAACTCCGGCCGTTCGAGGCGCGGATCGGTGACGAGCGCGTGCAGCCGCGCGAACGCGAGCACCTGCTCGGGGCCCGGCTCCTCCGGAGGCCGCGGCACCACCGCGTCGAGGACCGTGGCCACCACCCGCCCCGGCAGCCGCACCGGCAGGGCCCGCCGCCAGAACCGGACCAGGGCGTCCGTGTCCGGAGGGGCGGGCAGCGCACCGAGCAGCCGCAGCCGCTCCGCGCGCTCCCCGGCGGCGCTCTCCTGGAGCAGCCGCAGGGAGGCCTCCTTCCAGCGCAGCGCCACCAGTTGGGAGCCCACGTCCCGCAACCGCCCCGCGACGGCCTCCTCGAGGACCGCGTCGGCCCCGTCCTCCTGGAGGACCCGCTCCACCTCGGGCACCGGCAGGTCGAGGGCGCGCAGCGACCGGATGAACCGCAGCCGGTCGAGCGCCTCGGCCCCGTACCTGCGGTGGCCCCCGGAGCTGCGGACCGCCTCGGGCAGCAGACCGCGATCGGAGTAGAACCGCACGGTCTTGACGGTGACACCCGCCCGCGCGGCCAGCTCGCCGATGCTCCACAGACCGTCGGACGACACCAGGTGGACCTCTTTCGGCGGGAACGGACGGTCTTCGGGCCCGTCCATTCTGCCGCGCGGCCCGGCCGGCGGACTTGAATCTCCCGCAGGGGGAGTTCCTAGCGTGACCGCGAGACATCCCCGAGGAGTGACGAGGAGACGGCCATGACGGCATTCGTACTGGTGTCGGACGCCTTCACCGGTGGCTGGGTGTGGGAGGAGACCGCCGCCCGGCTGCGGCAGGCGGGAGCGGAGGCGCACCCGGTGACCCTGACCGGGACGGGGGACCGGCGCGCCGAGGCCGGTGCCGGCACCGGCCTGGACACGCACGTCGAGGAGCTCGTCCGGCTGCTCGACGGGATCACGGCGCCCGAGGTGGTCCTCGTCGGACACGGCTACGGCCTGCACCCGGTGCTCGGCGCCGCCGACCGGCGGGCCGGACGCGTCGCCCGGATCGTCTCCGTGGACACGGGACCCCCGCAGGCGGGCGAGCCCGCCGTGCGTTCCGTACCCGACCCCGAGGTCCGGGAGCTGCTCGCCGGGCGCCCCGAAGCGGCGGTCCCGCCGCCCGCGCCGGGCACCTGGTCGCGGTGGGGCAGCGTCGAGGGGATCCCCGCCGACGCCCTCGCCCGGCTGGAGCGCGAGGCCGCGCCCCAGCCGGGCCGCACGCTCACCGACCCGCTCCGCCTGACCGGCGCCGCGGACGCCCTGCCGACCACCGGCGTCCTGTGCACCGCCAACGGGCAGAGCATCGCCCTGGTCGAGATGGCGGTGGCCGCGGGGCCGCCCCAGTTCCGGGTGCTGACCGAGGACCGGTTCCGCTTCTTCGAACTCGCCACCGGTCACTGGCCGATGCTCTCCGCGCCCGGGGAACTGGCCGGGGTGCTGCTCCGCGCGGCCGCCGGCGAGGGCCACCGGGTGACGGCGCCCGGGAGCGACCACGAGCAGCCGTCCCACCTCCTGCCCTTCCTCGTCGACGTGCCCGAGCGGCCGCGCGACCGCGTCGGACGGGTCGACCTCCACCTCCCGGACGCCGACGGGCCCCGGCCGGCGGTCGTCTTCGTCCACGGCGGCCCCATCGAGCCCGACCGGCGGCCCACCCCGCGGGACCTGCCGTTCTTCCTGGGGTACGGCCGCCTCGCGGCGGGCGCGGGCGTCGTCGGCGTCACCGTGGACCTCCGGCTCCACGGCCTGGTCGACTACCCGCGGGCCGCCCAGGACCTCGCCGACGCCGTCGAGCGGGTCCGCGCCGACCCGCGCGTCGACGGGGACCGGATCGCGCTCTGGTTCTTCTCCACCGGCGGGCTGCTCGCGGCGGACTGGCTGGCCGCGCCCCCGCCGTGGCTGCGGTGCGTGGCGGCGAACTATCCCGCCCTGGCGCCGCTGCCCGGCTGGGAGACGGTGGAACCCCGCTTCCGTCCGGTGGACGCCGTGGGCACGGCGGACGGGCCGCCGGTGGTCCTGACCCGCGCCGGTCTGGAGCACGAGGTCCTCGCGGCGACCGTCGAGGAGTTCCTCGCCGCCGCCGGGAAGCGCGGGGCCGACGTCGAGGTCATCGACGCGCCGCACGCCCACCACGGCTTCGAACTCGTCGATCCCACCGACGAGTCCCGGGCGGTCCTGGAGCGCTCGATGCGCGCGGTCCTCGCCCGCCTGCGGGACTGACCCGCGCGGGCCGGGGGAGGGGGAGCCCCCGGCCCGCGCGTCACCGTCCCGTCGGCCGTCGCCCGCGCCGGGGGACGGAGTCGAGCAGGAGCCGGGTGTACGGGTGTTCCGGGGCCTCCAGGACGCGCGCGGCCGGGCCGGCCTCCACGACCCGGCCGGACCTGAGCACCAGGACCTCGTCCGCGACGTGCCGGACCACGGCCAGGTCGTGGGTGACGAACAGGTAGCCGATGCCCGACTCGCGGCGGATCGTGCCGAGGAGTTCGAGGATCTGCGCCTGGATCGACACGTCGAGCGCGGCGACCGCCTCGTCGAGGACGAGGACCCTTGGCTCCACGGCGAGGGCGCGGGCGATCGCCACCCGTTGGCGCTGCCCGCCGGAGAGGCCCCGGGGGAGGGCCGAGGCCTCGCGCGCGCCGAGCCCCACCTGGTCGAGGAGCTCGGCGACCCGGGCCCGGCGACCGTCCCGGTCGAGGCCGGTGTGGAGGCGCAGGACCTCGTCCAGGCAGCCCGAGACGGTCACCCGGGGGTCGAGCGAGAGGTACGGATCCTGGAAGACCATCTGGATCTCCCGGGCCCTGGCGAGCCGTTCGGCCCGTCCCCGGGCCCGCGCGGAGCGGTCCCGGCCGTCGAGGCGGACCGTGCCGCCGTCCGGGCGCTCCAGGCCCACGAGCATCCGGACCGTGGTCGTCTTGCCGCTGCCGGACTCACCGACGAGGGCGAGGCAGGACCCGGGCGCGAGGGCGAAGGACACGCCGTCGACCGCCGTGTGGTCCCCGTACCGCTTGCGCAGTCCGTCGACGACCAGGCCGTCTTCGAGCAGGACGGTCACAGGGTGATCCCTTCTTCGGCGCGGTGGCAGGCGGCGAGCCCGTCCCCGTGGCGTACGAGCGCGGGCGTCTCCTCGGCGCAGCGCGGCAGCGCGTGGGCGCAGCGCGCGGCGAAGGAGCAGCCGGGCGGCGCCTCCGCGAGGGAGACGGGCCGGCCCGGGATGGGCCGGGGGGCCGGAGCGCCCGGTTCGATGCGCGGGGTGCAGGCCAGCAGGCCCGCCGTGTACGGGTGGCGCGGCGCGTCGAACAGCTCGTCCGTGGACCGGGTCTCCACGATCCGGCCCGCGTACATGACGTACACCCGGTCGCAGACGGTGGCGGCCAGTTCGAGGTCGTGGGTGACGAACAGCATGCCCGTGCCCCGCTCGGCCCGCAGCCGGGCCAGGATCGAGACGACCTCGGCCTGGGTGGTGACGTCGAGCGCCGTCGTCGGCTCGTCGGCGACGAGCAGGGCCGGCTCGCTCGCGAGGGCCGCCGCGATGACGACCCGTTGGAGCATGCCGCCGGAGAACTGGTGCGGATGGCGGCGCAGGGCGCCGCGCGGGTCGCGGATGCCGACCGCGTCGAGGAGTTCCTCGGCGCGGGCGGTCGCCTCGGCGGCGGGCGTCCCGGCCGCGCGCAGCCCCTCGGTGAGGAAGTCGCCCACCCGCCGCAGCGGGTTGACGGAGGCGCGCGGGTCCTGGAAGACCATGGAGACCTGCCGGGCGCGCAGCGCGGTCAGTTCCGCGCGGCTCATCGCGAGGACGTCCCGCCCCGAGACCCGGACCTCCCCTTCCGTGCGGGCGCCGGCGGGCAGCAGCCCGAGGACGCTGCGGCAGGCCACGGACTTGCCGGAGCCGGACTCGCCGACCAGGCCGACCGTCTCCCCGGGCCGCACCGTCAGGCTCACCCCGTCCAGGATCGGCCGGGCGGCCCGGTCGCCGGCCAGACGGACGCCGAGGCCCTCGATCTCGAGGACCGGAGCGTCCTGGGGAAGCGGCGCTTTCGCCACCGTACTCATCGCGTTCACCGCTCCCGCTTCGCGATCCGGTCGGCGAGCCCCTCGCCGACGATGCCGAACGCCACCACGGCGAGCACGATGCACGCGGAGGGCGCGAGGGCCGGCAGCATCGCCCCCTGCAGGACGGCCGCCTGCCCCTCGTTGATCATGGCGCCCCAGTCGGCGGTCGGCGGCTGCACGCCGAAGCCGAGGAAGGACAGCGCCGCCAGGTCCATCAGGGCGTACCCGAAGTTCATCGCGGACTGGGCGAAGACCGTCGGCGCGATGTTGGGCAGCAGATGGCGCACGCCGACGGTCCAGCCGGACCAGCCCTGCACCCGATAGGCCTCGATGTACGGGCGGGCCTTCTCCTGCCGCGCGATGCCCCGCACCAGCCGGCCCACGTACGGGGTGTAGGCGACGGACATGGCGATCACGGGCGCCGTGAGTCCCTCGCCGACGACCGACACGAGCAGGATCGCGAGCAGCAGACCGGGGATCGCGAAGACCAGGTCCATGGACCGGGAGAGCAGCGTGTCCACCCAGCCGCCGCGCCAGGCCGCCGCCACCCCGAGCAGGGTGCCGAGGAGGGTGGACACGCCGACGACGAGCAGCGGTCCGAGCAGCCCGGTGCGGGCGCCGGTGAGCAGCCGGGACAGGACGTCCCGCCCCGACTGGTCCGTGCCGAGCAGGTGGTCGCCGGTGGTGCCGACGAGACTCGCCGACAGGTCGAGGGCCTCGGGGTCGTACGGGGCGAGGACGGGCGCGAGCAGGGCGACCAGGACGAGCGCGGCGAGCACCGCGACCGAGACCGCGAAGAGCGGCCCCTGGCCGAAGGGGCGCAGGGCGCGCAGCCCGGGCCTGCGGTACGGCACCGCGGAGGTGGTGGAGGTCATGAGGAGCCTTCCCCGAGGGAGAGACGGGGGTCGATGAGCGGGGCGAGCAGGTCGACGACGAGGTTGACGAGGACGAAGGCCGCGACGCTGAGCAGCGTGATCGCCTGCACGACCGCGAAGTCCTTGGCGGTGACCGACTGCACGAGCAGCGAGCCGAGCCCGGGGACGTCGAAGGCGGTCTCGACGATCGAGGTGGAGACGAGGAGGCCGGCGAGCATCGTGCCGCCGACGGTGACGACGGGCCCGAGGGCGTTGCGCAGCACGTGCCGACGGACCACGGACCGGCCCGCGACGCCCCGGGCGCGCGCCACCTCGACGTGCTCGCGCCCCAGTTCGTCGAGCATCGCCGAGCGCGTCACCCGGGCGAGGAGCCCCGCGAAGGACAGCGCCAGGGCGACGGCCGGCAGGGTCAGCTGGTACAGCCGCTCGGAGAGGCCGGCCGGGGTGCCGCCGCCCGGCCCCGGGAACCAGCCGAGCTGCACGGAGAAGAGCGAGACGAGCGCGATGGCCGTCACGAACGAGGGCGTGGCGGTGGCGACTCCGGTGACGATGAGCACCACCCGGTCCGGCAGGCCGGGGCGCAGGGCGGCGAGGATGCCGGCGGTCACCCCGATCACCGCGACGAGCACGGCGGCACAGCCGACGAGCAGCGCCGTGCCGGTGAGGCGCGAGCCGATGAGCGAGGCCACGTCCTGGTGGTACTGGGCGGAGCGGCCGAAGTCGCCGCTCAGCACGCCGCCGAGCCACTTCGCGTACTGGGTGACCAGCGGGTCGTCGAGGTGGTGCTCCGCCCGCAGGGCCGCCACGGCCGAGGGGGTCGCGGGGCGGCCGTGCAGGAGGAAGGACACCGGGTCGCCGGGGGCCAGGTGGACGGAGCCGAAGACCACGAGGGAGGTCACGAACAGCACCGCCGCCAGGCCGAGGAGCCGTCCGACGAGGTAGCGCGTCATCGCTTCGAGGCCCCGATCGTCGCGGCCCACGGGAAGTAGAGCTGGGCGATGCCGGTCGGGGCGCCGGTGATCCGCTTGCCGAGGAAGACCGAGTAGGGCGCCTCGTACACGGGGATGACGGGCAGCTCGTCCAGGGCGATCTTCTGCAGTCTCGCGGTGAGTTCGGCGCGCTTGGCCGGGTCGGGCTCGGAGTTCGCCCGGTCGAAGGCGACGTCGAACTCGGCGTCGGACCAGCGGCCGTAGTTCCCGAAGTCGCCGGTGCGCAGGTACTGGTAGAACTCCAGCGGGTCGGGCGTGTTGTCGTAGCCGTTGGTGATGACGAGGTCGAGGCCCTCGCGCGCGTCCGGGTCGACGAAGATGCTGCTGTACGCGTCGGGAGAGACCGGCTTCAGCACGACGTTCAGGCCGATCTGACGGCCCGCCGCCTGGACGGCGTTCGCGACGACGCTGATCTCGGGGGCGAGGGTGCTGGTGGCGAGGGTGACCGTCCGGCCGCTCGCGTGCGCCTCCTGGACGAGCTTCTTCGCCGCCTCGACGTCGTACACGGGCTCGGGCAGCGTGTCGTAGAGCTGCGCCGTCTTCTCCGGGGCCAGCGCCCAGGCGCCGCGCGCGGCGGGGGCCTTGGCGGGGACGCCGACGCCGCCGGCCGCGGCCTTGATGATGTTCTTCCGGTCGAGGGCCATCGACAGGGCCCTGCGGACCTTGAGGTTGCCGAGCGCGCCGTGGAAGTCGAGGACCGCGAGGTTCGCGGCGCCGGTGTTGGGGCCGAAGAGGAGCGAACCCCTGCCGCCGGCCTTCAGCTGGGCGAAGGAGGAGGACGGGACCATGTAGCCGCCGTCCGCCGTGCCGGACAGGAAGGCGTTGGAGCGGGCCGCGGCGTCCTCGATGAAGGTGAACCTCACCTTCTCGGACTTGGGGGAGAGCGTCTTGTCCCAGTAGGCGGCGTTCTTCTTCAGCGTGATGCTGTCGCCCTGGGCCCAGGAGTCGAGGGCGTACGGACCGGTGCAGTTCAGCCTCCCCTTGGGGGTGCCGTAGTCCTTGCCCTCCCTCGCCAGCGAGGCGGCGCTGACGACGGTGCCGGGGGAGGCGGCCATCAGCTCGTGGAAGAGGACGTCCGCCTTGCCGAGGCGGATCGTCACCTCCAGGGGGCCGGTCTTCTCGACGGAGTCGACGGTCTTGAAGGCGGAGCCCCAGGGCGAGCCGGTCTTCGGGTCCATCTGGCGTTCGAGGGAGGCGACCACGTCGTCGGCGGTCATGGTGGTGCCGTCGTGGAACCTCACCCCGGGCCGCAGGGTGTAGACGAGGGTGCGCGGGTCGGGCCGCCGCCACTTCACGGCGAGGCCGGGCACGATCTTCAGGTCGGGCGTGACCCGCAGCAGCTGCTCGCACACGTTGGCGAGGATGGTGTTCGGCGGGTAGTCGTACGCGAGGGCGTAGTCGAGCGTGTACGGCTCGGCGTACAGGGACCAGGTGAAGGAGTCCAGCGGGCCCTGCGCGGGCGGGGAGGTCGGGCCGACCTCGAAGTGCGTTCCGCCGCCGCCGGCGGCGGGCTTCGTGGCGCCGGAGCAGGCGGACGTGGTGGCCGCGAGCGCGGCGGTACAGACGAGAAGCGCGATGGCTCTGGGCATGCGCATGGGACCCACCCCTTTACGGGTGTAGTGACGGGCTCGGGGGGATGGAGCGAGTATTGGTGCGGGAACGTTCCCGCACAAGACCTGCACCCGACTTTGCGGGAACGGTTTTGCAGAGGTCGAGAGGGTGGCAGCATCACCCCCATGACCGAAGCTTCACGGGACGGCGGGCAGCCCTCGCCGCCCACCCCGCGCGTCCGCCTCGTCGACGTGGCCCGCGAGGCGGGCCTGTCCAAGACGACCGTCTCGGCGGCGCTCAACGGCACCGGCAGGCTCTCTCCCGAGGTGCGGGAGAAGGCCCGCGAGACCGCGCGCAGAATGGGCTACCGGCCCAACGCCACCGCGCGCCATCTGCGCGCGGGACGGGCCCGGTTGATCGGATACGTGGTCGGCGAGTTCGCCGCCACTCCCTGGGCCACCTTTCTCGAGTCGCCGTACTTCGCCCGGCTGACCGGCGTCACCGCGGCCACCGCGCTGCGCCGCGGCTACGCCGTGGTGCTGCTGCCCGCCGGCTCCCTGCAGAGCGAGTGGGCCGACCTGTCCCTCGACGCGGTGGTCGTCGCCGACCCCGTCGCCGACGACCCGGTCGTCGAAGGCCTCCTGGCGGCCGGCGTCCCCGTCTTCACGGACCGTTCCGTCGAGGGGCTCCCGGGCGCCTACTGGGTGGACGTCGACGCCGCCGGCGCCGTCCGCGAGGCCCTCGACCACCTCCACGAACAGGGGGCCAGACGGCCGGTCGTGGTGGTGCCGGACAGCACCACCCGCTTCCACGCCGAGGTGTACGCCGCGCACCGGGAGTGGTGCGCCTCCCACGGCCTGCCGGAGCGGGTGGTGCGGGTCGGGGAACCCGGCAACGCGCCGGTCGTGCGCGGCGTCGAGGCCGCCCTGACCGCCGACGGGCACGAGCGTCCCGACGCCCTGCTCGTGGTCGCCGAGGCGAGCCCGCCCCTCGTGCTGGAGGCGGCGCGCCGCCAGGGGTACGCGGTCCCGGACGACCTGCTGGTCGTCCTGGTCAGCGAGGACGCCACGGCCCTGCTCACCGACCCGCCGGTGACCACCCTGAGCCTGCGGCCCGAGGCGATCGCGGAGGCCGGCGTTGAACACCTCGTCGCGGTCCTGGAGCACGGCCGCCGGGAGCCCACCGGGACGCTCGTGGCGACGCGCCTCGACGTGCGGGCCTCGTCGGTCAGGCCTTCTCCGTAGGGCCGGTCAGACCGCGTGCACCAGGCGCCCGCCGACGTACGTCCGCTCCACCCGGGCCTCGGCGATCTCCTCCGGCGGGCCGGTGAGGACGTCCCGGTCCAGGACGACCAGGTCGGCGAGGTGGCCGGGGCGCAGGCTGCCGGTGTCGTCGAGACCGTTCACGTGCGCGGTGCCCGCCGTGTAGGCGGCGAGCGCCGTCGTGAGGTCGAGGCGCTGCTCGGGGTAGAAGACCCGGTCGTCGGCGGCCTCGGGCTCGCGGCGGTTGACGGCCACGTGGATGCCCGCGATCGGGTCCGGACTGCTGACCGGCCAGTCGCTGCCGGCGGCGAGGGTGGCCCCGGCCCGTACCAGATCGCCGAACGGGTACTGCCAGGCGGCGCGTTCGGGGCCCAGGAACGGGATGGTCAGCTCGTCCATCTGCGGCTCGTGCGCGGCCCACAGCGGCTGGATGTTGGCGATGGCGCCGAGCGTCGCGAACCGGGCCAGGTCGTCGGGGTGGACGACCTGGAGGTGCGCGAGGTGGTGGCGGTTGCCGCGCCGCCCGTTCGCGGCGATCGCGGCCTCCAGCGCGTCCAGGGCCTCGCGCACGGCCCGGTCGCCCAGGGCGTGGAAGTGGACCTGGAAGTCGAGGGCGTCGAGCTCGGTCACGTACCCGCGCAGCGCTCCGGGATCGACGAAGCTCAGCCCGCTGTTGGCGGTGGCGCAGCCGCAGCCGTCCAGGTACGGGGCGGTCATGGCGGCCGTGAAGTTCTCCGCGATGCCGTCCTGCATGATCTTCACCGAGCCGGCACGGAACCGGCCGAGGCTGAACTTCTCGCGGCGGGCGACCAGTTCGGGGATCTGCTCGGAGCCCCGCTCCCGGTCCCACCAGAGCGCCCCGGTCACCCGTGCGGTCAGCGAACCGTCGCCGGCGGCCGTCAGATACGCCTCCGACGGGTCGGACATGCCGCCGAATGAGCCGAGCAGCGCGTCCTGCCAGGCCGTGATGCCGAGCGAGTGCAGCAGCTTCTGGGCGCGCAGCAGCCCGGCGAGGCGGTCCTCGGCGGTGGCCGCCGGCACCAGCCCGGCGACGAGCCCGATCGCGCCCTCCTGGAGCATGCCGCTGGGGGAGCCGTCCGCCTCCCGCTCGATCCGCCCGTCGGCCGGATCGGGAGTGGCGGCGGTGAGCCCCGCCAGTTCGAGGGCCCGGGAGTTGGCCCAGGCGCCGTGGTGGTCCCGGTTCGACAGAAGGACCGGCCGGTCGGGGACGACGGAGTCGAGCAGCTGCCGGGTGGGCAGTCCGCCCTCGAAGCTCTCCATCGACCAGCCGCCGCCGGTGATCCAGGGGCGCTCCGGGTGGGCGTCCGCGTAGTCCCGGATCCGCGCCAGGTAGTCGGCGACGCCGACCGTGCCGGTGAGATCGCACTCGGCCAGCTCCTTGCCGCCGGAGACGGCGTGGACGTGGGCGTCCTGGAAGCCGGGGAGCAGCAGCTTCCCCGTCAGGTCGACGACCTCCGTGCCGGGCCCGACGAGGTCCCGCACCTCGTCGTGGCCGACCGCCGCGATCCGCTCGCCGACGACGGCGAGCGAGGTCGCCCGGGTGCGGGCCGGGTCCGCCGTGAAGACGGGCCCGCGGGTGAAGACCAGATCGGCCGTGGTCATGGGCGCTCCAGAACATGTGGTGTCGGTTGGTGGGCGCCATGCAAGCGGGCGGGCCGTTCACGCGTCAATGGTGTTGACGTAAGGTGGCGGCCATGTCCGAACGCGTGGTTCCCGAAGGCAGGCGGCAGCGCCGCCGCCCCACCAAGCAGGGCGCCGTCCTCTCGGAGCGGCTCATCGTCGAGACCGCGCTGCGCCTGATCGCCCAGCACGGCGCGGAGGCCCTGTCGGTACGGAGGCTGGGCGCCGCGCTCGGCGCCGACCCCACGGCCCTGTACCGCTACTTCCGGAACACCGACGCCCTGCTCCTCGCCGTCGCCGACGAGATGATCGGCCGCGCGCAGGAGGGCTGGACGGCCACCGGCGACTGGCGAACGGACCTCCGCGAGCTGGGACTCCGCATCCACGGCTGCTACCAGGCCTACCCGCGGGCGGCGGCCCTCGCGGCCCACCGCACCACCGGCAGGCCGTACGAGACCCGGGCCGTCGAGCGGATCCTCGGCGTCCTGCGCTCGGCCGGCTTCCCGGACGCCCTCGCCGTGCGGATCTACCACGCCTTCGTCGACCAGGCCCTCGCCTTCGCGGCCCAGGACGCCGCCGCGCTCGCCCTGCCGCCCGCGGCCCAGGAGAAGGAGACGGAGGTCTGGCACGCCGTCTACGGCAGGCTGTCGCCCGAGACCCACCCGAACATCGCCGCGACCTTCCCCCTGCTCGCCGCCGACATGCGCGACAGCGGCTACCCGTTCGCCCTGGAACTCATGCTCGCCGCGGTGGCGGCGCTGCGGCCGGCGGACGGGTGACCCCAGCGGGGGGAGGGGCCAGGGCCCGTCTTCCGGATCAGGCCGGGCTCGCGGGTCCTGGTGCGGCCTGATCCGGAAGGCAGGCCCTGGTGGGGGGCGCCGTAGCATGAGTCGCCTTGTGCAGAGACCGTTCTGACGAAGCGACACGTACGCGCGAAAGGACCCCCGTGATCTCCATACGCAGCGCACTCGCCCTTCCCCTCGCCGCCGTCTCCCTGGCCCTGGCGACCCCGCCCGCCCCGGCGGCCGGGACGGCCGCCGTCACCGCCGAGGAGGCCCGGCTCGACCGGGCCGCACCCCAGGAGATCCTGCGGCGCAGCGGTTTCGCCTCCCTGGCACCGGAGTTCGCCGAGGGCCTCGCCGGTGCCGGTTCCTTCGCCGCGGCCGAGCGGACGGTCGGCCGGTACGGGTCGCAGCTCTGGCGACGGGCCGTGGACCGGGCGCAGGGCCGGGGGGAGGCGGGCGGCACGCTCTCGCGGGACGACGACCGGCCGCTGTACTGGTCGCGACTCGCGCTCACCCGCGAACTCCGCTCCTGGCAGCCCGGGTTCACGCTGACCGAGGAGGGCCGGGCCCGGCTGCTCGACCGGCTCGAACGCTCCTCGCGCGGCCAGGACTCGATCCGCTACCCGGCCGGGAAGGGCGTGAAGAGGATCCTGCTGACCGGCTTCGACCCGTTCACGCTCGACCGGGACACCCGGATCAGCAACCCCTCCGGGGCCACCGCGCTCGCCCTGGACGGCACCTGGCTGCGGACCTCCGACGGCTCCCTCGCCCGGGTCGAGACGGCCGTCTTCCCCGTCCGCTGGCAGGACTTCGCCGACGGCACGGTCGAACGGACCCTGCGCCCGCACCTGCCGGAGGTGGACCTCTTCACCACGGTGAGCCAGGGCCGCCCCGGCCGCTTCGACGTCGAACGGACCAACGGCGCCTGGCGCGGCGGCTTCCCCGACAACGAGAACCTGTCGCGCACCGGGACCGTGCCCGTCGCCGACCCGGCCACGCAGCCCCAGTGGACGTCGACGACCCTTCCGCACGCGGCGATCACGGCGGCGTCCACCGGACGTTTCCCGGTCTACGACAACACCTCGGTGACCGAGCTGCCGGCCGGGGCGGACACGCCCGTGGTCCGTCCCGACGGACCGACGCCCGGCTCGGCCGCCCGGGCGGGCGGCGGCGGGAACTACCTGTCCAACGAGATCGCCTACCGGGCCACCCTGCTGCGCGACCGCCTCGGCCTGAGGGACCTGCCCGGCGGCCATGTGCACACGCCGGTCCTCGAGTTCGGACCGGGCAACACCGATCCGGCGACGGGTGCGGTCACCGACGCCGCGTTCGTACGGAACCGGCTCGACATCATCGCCCAGGTGCGGGCGATCCTCACCGTGGCCGCCGGGTCCCGGTAGCGGCCCGGGCGCGTCGCGACCGCGCACGGGGTCGCGACGCGCCCGTTCAGCCCGTGGTGACCGGGGAGAAGCGGTCCACCGCGGCGAGGTCCGCGCTGATCAGCGCGGCCGTCTCGCGCAGCGGCGGCAGCAGGGCGGCGAGGCTCTCCTCGGGGGTGGCCCGGCCCGCGTGCAGGGCCACGTTGACCGCGGCGACCGTCCGGCCCGCACCGTCCGTGACCGCCACCGCCAGCGAGCGGAGCCCCTCCTCCAGCTCCTGTTCCACCCACCCGTAGCCGCGCGCCGCGGTCGCCGCCACGGCCTCGTCGAGCCCCTCGCGGGTCGTCAGCGTGCGCGGGGTGAGCGACTCCGGGGTGATCCGGCCGAGCCGCGCGGCGCGCTCCGCCGCGGGCAGCGCGCCGAGCAGGACGCGGCCCATGGAGGTCGCGTACGCGGGGAGCCGGGTGCCCACCGTGATGTCGATGTGCATGATGCGGGTGCCGGCGACCCGGGCGACGTACCGGATGTCGTCCCCGTCGAGCACGGCGACGGACGCGGACTCGTGGACCCGCAGGACGAGGGCGACGAGGTGCGGGGTGGCGATCTCCGGCAGGGTCAGGCCGGAGAGCCGGGCGTAGCCGAGCTCCAGGACCCGGGGGAGCACCAGGAAACCGCCGGACTCCTCCCGTACGTACCCCAGGTGGCGCAGGGTGATCAGCGACCGGCGGGCGGTCGCGCGGGGCAGCCCGGTCAGCCGGGCGAGCTCGGAGAGCCGGACGGGCCCCCGGACGGAACCGAAGGCGCGCAGGACGTCGAGACCGCGCGCGAGCGACTGGAGGAAACCCGAGCCGAGCTCCTCCTTGAGCGCGGCGCCCGCGACGGGCGCCGGAGCCGTCGGCGTGGACGCCGGTCCGGTCGGGGCCGGTGCCGTCTCCGCCCCTCCCGGGGCGCCGGCGGCCGGCGCGGGCCCGGCCACGGGCGCCGGGCCTCCGCTCGCGGGTGCGCCGGCGGCCGGCGCCGCGGCCAGCGCGGCCTCCATCGCCGTGACCGTGCGGCGCAGCGGCGGCAGGGCCTGGGCCGTGAGGGAGGCGGAGCTGTGCCGGCTGGTGTGGCTGACGACGCTGACCGCGCAGACGACCGTGCCGTCCGGTCCCCGCACCGGCAGCGCGACGGCGAGCAGCCCCGGCTCGATCAGCTGGTCGTCCACGGCGAGTCCGGTCGCGCGGGCCTCGCGCACCCGGTCGAGGAACTCGGCCTCGACCTGCTCGGGCGTGGGCGGCGCCCCGGCCGGCCGCGGCGGTACGGAGGGGAAACCGGCGTCCAGGGGGTCCTTCGCGCGGCGGGCCCGCCACCGTTCGAGGTCCGCCGCGTCCCACCGCCCGGCGAACAGGGCGCCTGGCGCGCAGCGTTCGGCCGGCAGGAGGTCCCCGGTCCGGAAGGAGATCGCCATCGCCCGGCGGCGGGTGGCCTGGGCGAGGAAGCGGACGCCGTCGCCGTCCGGGACGGCCACGGACACCGACTCGTCGAGCGCGTCGGCGAGGGCGACGGCGTGCGGTCCGAGGAGCTCCGGCAGCCCGCAGGAGGCGAGGTAGGCGTTGCCGAGCTCGGCGGCGCCGGGCGCGAGCAGCAGGTCGCGGCCCTCGGCCCGGAGGACGCCGAGGCGGACGAGGGTCGTCGCGACCCGGTCGACGGTGGAGCGGGCGAGGCCGGTCGTCCGGGCGAGGTCGCCGGGCCGGTGCCGGACCTCGGGTCCCGTGGCCATGACGCGGAGCACGGCGAGGCCGCGTTCGAGCGGCCCGACCAGTTCGTCGGGCGCGGCCTGGGCATCGCTGGGCTGCGGCACGGTGCGGACTCCTCGGGAGATCTGGGGCCTGGGGAACGGGCACGGGGAGCCGCGCGGGAAAACCGTACCCGGGCCGTTGACAGGGCCCGTGGCCCGGATGGACACTCACCCCCGCCAAAATTCTGAACTCAAGTTCAGCAGGCGAACACCCGAACCGTCAATCCCGAGTGAAACGGTCCCTTACATGGACAAAGTGGTCGCCGGCGCCGCCGAAGCGGTGGCGGACATCGAGGACGGCGCCTCGCTCGCCGTCGGAGGCTTCGGGCTGAGCGGCGTACCGGACGTCCTCATCCGCGCCCTGCACGCCCACGGCGCCGGAGACCTCTCCGTCGTCTCCAACAACTGCGGCGTCGACGGCGGAGGCCTGGGCGTCCTCCTCGCCGCCGGCCGGATCAGCCGCGTCACCGGCTCCTACATCGGCGACAACAAGGAGTTCGCCCGCCGCTACCTCGGCGGCGAACTCGAACTGGAACTCACCCCCCAGGGCACCCTGGCCGAACGGCTCCGCGCCGGCGGCTGCGGCATCCCCGCCTTCTTCACTCCCGCGGGCGTCGGCACCCAGGTCGCCGACGGCGGACTGCCCTGGCGGTACGCGGCCGACGACGCCCCCCGGACGGAGCCCGGGGGAGCCCCCGTCGCCGTCGCCTCCCCGCCCAAGGAGATCCGCGAGTACGACGGACGTCCGTACGTCCTCGAACACGGCATCACCACCGACTTCGCGCTCGTCCGCGCGGCCCGCGGCGACCGGCACGGCAACCTCGTCTTCGCCCGCGCCGCCCGCAACTTCAACCCGCTCGCCGCCATGGCCGGCCGGATCACGATCGCCGAGGTGGAGGAGCTCGTCGAACCCGGCGAGCTCGAACCCGACCAGGTCCACCTGCCGGGCGTCTTCGTCCAGCGGGTGGTGGCGCTCACCCCCGCACAGGCCGCCGACAAGGGCATCGAACGAAGGACGGTACGCACCCGATGAGCTGGACCAGGGACGAGATGGCGGCCCGCGCCGCCCGCGAGCTGACGGACGGTTCGTACGTCAACCTCGGCATCGGACTGCCCACCCGCGTACCGAACTTCCTCCCCGACGGCGTCGACGTCGTCCTCCACTCCGAGAACGGACTCCTCGGCGTCGGCCCCTACCCGTACGAGGACGAGGTCGACCCCGACCTGATCAACGCGGGCAAGGAGACGGTCACCGTCCTGCCCGGCGCCGCGTTCTTCGACTCCGCGCTCTCCTTCGGCATGATCCGCGGCGGCCACATCGACACCGCGATCCTCGGCGCCATGCAGGTCTCCGCCCGCGGCGACCTCGCCAACTGGACGATCCCCGGCCGCATGGTCAAGGGCATGGGCGGCGCCATGGACCTCGTCCACGGAGCCCGCCGGGTCCTCGTCCTCACGGAGCACACCGCCAAGGACGGCACCCCCAAGATCGTCCAGGAGTGTTCCCTGCCGCTCACCGGCCGGGGCTGCGTCGACCGGATCATCACCGACCTCGGCGTCCTCGACGTCACCGAGGACGGACTCCGGCTCGTCGAGACCGCCCCCGGCGTCACCCCCGAGGACATCGTCCGCCTGACGGCGGCTCCCGTGAAGGTGGAAACCGCAGCATGACCCCGACCCAGGCCCCGGCCTCGATCCCTACCCGGGCCGCGGCCCCGACGCAGACTCAGGCCCCCACCCAGGCCCAGGACCCGACCCAGCAGGACATCTCGAAGGAGATCGACGCCCGGCGCGAGGAGTACCTCCGCGCCGGCGAGACCCGGCACCACCCCGCCCGCGACTACCCGCCCTACCGCAGCAGCGCGCTGCGCCACCCCCGGCAGCCCCTGGTCGCCGTGCGCGACCCCGAGGCCGTCGAACTCTCCGGCCCGGTCTTCGGCGTCACCGACGTCACCGCCCTCGACGCCGACCTCACCCGCGGCGGCGCCGGCGAACCCCTCGGCGAGCGGATGACCGTCACCGGGCGCGTCCTCGACCGCGCCGGCCGCCCCGTGCGCGGCCAGCTCGTCGAGGTCTGGCAGGCCAACGCCGCCGGACGCTACGCCCACCGGCTCGACCAGCACCCGGCCCCGCTCGACCCCCACTTCACCGGCGCGGGACGCTGCCTGACGGACGACCAGGGCACGTACCGCTTCACCACGATCCGCCCCGGCGCCTACCCCTGGCGCAACCACACCAACGCCTGGCGCCCCGCGCACATCCACTTCTCGCTCTTCGGCAGCGCCTTCACCCAGCGGCTCGTCACCCAGATGTACTTCCCCGGCGACCCGCTCTTCGCCTACGACCCCATCCTCCAGTCCGTCACCGACGACGCCGCCCGCGCCCGGCTCGTCGCCGCCTACGACCACGAGCTCACCACCCCCGAACACGCCCTCGGCTACCGCTGGGACATCGTCCTCGACGGACCCGCCGCGACCTGGATCGAGGAAGGCCGATGACCGGCACGCCCACCCCCGCGCCCCCGACGCCCGCGCAGACCGTCGGCCCCTTCTACGGATACGCGCTGCCCTTCCCCGGCGGACCCGACCTCGCCCCCGCCGGCCACCCGGACACCCTCACCGTCCACGGCCACGTGTACGACGGAGCCGGCGCCCCCGTCCCCGACGCGCTCCTGGAGATCTGGCAGCCCGGCCCCGACGGCGACCGCTCCGGCGCCCCCGGCTCCCTCCGCAAGGACCCCGTCACCGGCGGCCACGCGGGCCGCGACGGCGTCACCTTCACCGGCTTCGGCCGGGTCGCCACCGACGCCGACGGCCGCTGGGCGATCCGCACCCTGCCGCCCGCCGGAGCGCCGTACCTCTCCGTCTGCGTCTTCGCCCGCGGCCTCCTGCACCACCTCTTCACCCGGATCTACCTGCCGGGACCGGCCGCCGAGGCCGACCCGCTGCTCGCCTCGCTCCCGACGGAGCGGCGCGCCACCCTGCTCGCGACCGGGACCGGACCCCGCACCCTGCGCTTCGACGTCCGCCTCCAGGGCCCGGAGGAGACGGTGTTCCTTGACTTCCGCTGAGCAGCACGGGCGGCGGTACGAGGAGAAGGGGCCGTACGAGGACGAGGAACCGTACGACCTCGGACTCCTCGCCCCCGTCCGCGCCGGCACCGACGTCGAGGCGGCCACCGGCGACCGCGCCTTCCTCCGGGCCATGCTCGACGCCGAGGCCGCCCTCACCCGGGCCCAGGCCGCCCTCGGCCACGCCCCCGCCGAGGCCGCCGCCGCCGTCACCGAGGCCGCGTCCCGCACCGAACGGTACGACCCGCGCGCGCTCGCCCTGCGCGCCCGCGGCGGCGGCAACCCCGTCATCCCCCTCGTCGCCGAACTCACCGCCGCCGTACCGGAGGAGGTGGCCCCCCACGTCCACCGGGGCGCGACCAGCCAGGACATCATGGACACGGCCGCGATGCTCGTCGCGGCCCGCGCCCTGCCTCTCGTCACGGCACCCCTGCACCGCGCCGCCGCAGCCCTCGGGCGGCTCGCCGCCGAGCACCGCGACACCGTCATGGCCGGCCGCACCCTCACCCAGCACGCCGTCCCCACCACCTTCGGACTCAAGGCGGCGGGCTGGCGCAGCCTCGTCCTCGACGCTGCCGACCGGCTCACCGCCCTCACGCTCCCCGCCCAGCTCGGCGGCGCGGCGGGCACCCTCGCCGCGTTCGAGCAGCTGGCCGGCGCACCCGGCAGCGGGCCCGACCTCGCCGAGGCGTACGCGCGGGAACTCGGCCTCGCCGCCCCGGTCCTGCCCTGGCACACCCTGCGCACCCCCGTCGCCGACCTCGGCACCGCGCTGGCCTTCACCGCGGCCGCGCTCGGCAAACCGGCCGCCGACGTGCTGCTGCTCAGCCGCACCGAGACCGGTGAGCTCGCCGAGGGCGAGGGCGGCGGGTCCTCCGCGATGCCCCACAAGAGCAACCCCGTCCACGCCACCCTCATCGCCGCGGCCGCCCGTCAGGCGCCCCCGCTCGCCGCCGTCCTCCTCGGCTCTCTCACCGCCGAGGACGAACGGCCGGCCGGCGCCTGGCACGCCGAATGGCAGGCCCTGCGCGAACTCCTCCGCCTCGCCGGAGGCGCCGCCCACCACCTGGCCGCGCTCACCGAGGGCCTCCAGGTCTTCCCCGGCCGCATGCGGGAGAACCTGCACCGCACCCGGGGCCTGGTGGCGAGCGAACGCCTCGCCGCGGAGCTCTCCGCGCTCCTCGGCCGCGCCGCCGCCCGGCGGCTCCTCGACGAGGCCTCCCACCGGGCCCTGTCGGAGCGCCGCCACCTCGTGGACGTCCTCGCCGAGGCCCCGGAACTCACCGGCCCGCTCACACAGGACCGCCTCAGGGCCCTCGCGGACCCGGCCGGCGCGACCGGCGCGGCGCCCGTGCTCGTGGACCGAGCCCTGGGGAGAACACGGCCCGCGGACCCGCCCGTCGCGCCGGGCGCGGCCCGCCGCCCCCTCGACCACGCCCTGCGGAGAGACCCCTCCGCCGACCCGGAAGGCCCCGCATGACACCCGACCCGCGCCCGACGAAGGCGCAGGCCTCCGACGCCCCGCAGCCCCCGGGCCTCCACGTCGTGACCGGCCCGCCCGGCACGGCCGGCGCCCCCACGCGATCCCGCACCGCCGGAGGGCCCGACGTCCCCGGAGGGCCCGGCTCCCTCGAAGGGCCCGGCTCCCTCGAAGGGCCCGGCGGCCTGGAAGGGACCGGCTCCCTCGAAGGCCCTGGCGGCCCGGAAGGGCCCCGTTCCCCCGGAGGGCATCGCGCCCCCGCCCTCCACCACCGCGTCGACGGGCCCTCCGACGCCCCCGTCCTCCTCCTCGGGCCCTCCCTCGGCACCTCGCTCGCCGTCTGGGACGCGCAGACCGCCGCCCTCGCCCGGCACCACCGGGTGGTCCGCTGGGACCTTCCCGGGCACGGCGGCACCCCCGCCGAGGCGCTGCCCGACACCACGCCCGGGGCCACCACCGTCGCCGACCTCGCCGGCCTCGTCCTCGAACTCGCCGACCACCTCGGCGCCGAGCGCTTCGGTTACGCCGGCATCTCCCTCGGCGGTGCCGTCGGCGCCCACCTCGCCGCCCACCACCCCGAGCGGGTCACCGGCCTCGCCGTCGTCTGCTCCTCGGCCCGCTTCGGCGCCCCGGAGGCCTGGCGCGAGCGCGCCGCGCTCGTCCGTGCCCGGGGCACCGCGCCCCTGGCCGGGACGACGGCCGCGCGCTGGTTCACGCCCGGCTTCGCCTCCACCAGGACCGCCGACCGGCTCCTCGCCGACCTGCGGGCCGCCGACCCCGAGGGCTACGCGGCCTGCTGCGACGCCCTCGCCACGTACGACCTGCGCGAGGCGCTCGGCCGGATCGCGGCCCCGACCCTGGTCGTCGCCGGTCGCGCCGACCCGGCCACGCCGCCCGCCCACTCCCGCGAACTCGCCGACGGCATCCCCGACGCGGGCCTCCTCGAACTCGCCGGAGCCTCCCACCTGGCCCCCGCCGAACGCCCGCAGGCCGTCCTCACCGCGCTCCTCGGCCACTTCGGCGCCCCCGCCGACGACGGCAGCCGGCACGCCCAGGGCATGGCCGTCCGCCGCGCGGTCCTCGGGGACGCGCACGTCGACCGGGCCGTCGCCCGGACGACCGCCCTCACCGCCGACTTCCAGGACTACATCACCCGCTGCGCCTGGGGAGAGATCTGGACCCGCCCGGGACTCGACCGCCGCACCCGCAGCTGCATCACCCTCACCGCCCTGGTCGCCCACGGCCACCTGGAGGAGCTCGCCCTGCACGTCCGGGCCGCGCTGCGCAACGGCCTCACCCCCGAGGACATCGGGGAGGTCCTGCTGCACTCCGCCGTCTACTGCGGCGTCCCCGCCGCCAACGCCGCCTTCGCCACGGCCCAGCGCGTCCTCGCCGAGGACGCGCCCTCCTCCTGATCACCCCGTCCCACCGACCCTTCACGGAGCGACCCATGCCCCGCACCACCACCGTCGGCATCATCGGAGCCGGTCCCGCCGGCCTCCTCCTCTCCCACCTGCTCCACCGCCAGGGCATCGACAGCGTCGTCCTCGAACTGCGCGACCGGGACTACGTCGAGCGCCGCCAGCGCGCCGGCATCCTCGAACAGGACACCGTCGACGTGCTGCGCGCCTCCGGCGCCGGCGCCCGGATGGACCGCCAGGGCCTGGAGCACCACGGCATCGAGCTCCGCTTCGACCGCCGCTCCCACCGCATCGACTTCCCGTCCCTGACCGGCGGCCGCTCCGTCATGGTCTACGCCCAGACCGAGGTCGTGAAGGACCTCGTCGAACTGCGCCTGAAGGACGGCGGCACCGTCCTCTTCGAGGCCGAGGCCCTCTCCGTGGACGGCGCCGACACCGACCGGCCCACCGTCCGCTACCGCCACGAGGGCACGGAGGAGACCCTGGAGTGCGCCTACGTCGTCGCCTGCGACGGCTTCCACGGCATCGGCCGCCGCTCCCTCCCCGAGGACCTGCTCAAGGTCGTCGAGCGGACGTACCCCTTCTCCTGGCTCGGCATCCTCGCCGACGTCCCGCCCTCCTGCGACGAGCTCGTCTACGCCCACCACGAGCGCGGCTTCGCCCTGCACAGCATGCGCTCGCCGCAGGTCAGCCGCCTCTACCTCCAGGTGGACCCGGACGACACCGTCGACGACTGGTCCGACGAGCGGATCTGGGACGAGCTGGACGCCCGCTTCGCCGTCGACGGCGACTGGACGCTCCGGCGCGGCCCGATCACGGAGAAGAGCATCACCCCGATGCGCAGCTTCGTCGCCGAACCCCTGCGCCACGGCCGTCTGTTCCTCGCCGGAGACGCCGCCCACATCGTGCCGCCCACCGGTGCCAAGGGCCTCAACCTCGCCGTCGCCGACGTCACCCTGCTCGCCCGGGCCCTCACCCGCCACCACACCCACGGCGACGAGTCGGCGATCGACGCCTACTCGGAGACCGCGCTGCGCCGGATCTGGCGGGCCGAGCACTTCTCGTACACGATGACCACCCTGCTCCACGCCGACCCCGCCGAGTCCGCCTTCGACCGCGAACTGCGCCTCTCGCACCTGCGCTACCTGGCGGCCTCCGAGGCCGCCTCGGCCTCCCTCGCCGAGAACTACGTCGGATTCAGGACCGGCTGACGGTCCGTCGGCACACGGAAGGGGGCGGCTGCTCGAAGCAGCCGCCCCCTTCCGCGTACGGGCGGATCAGGCGAAGAAGCGGTACACCGCCTGCGCGACGCACGCCGGCTTGGCGACGCCGTCGATCTCCACGGTCAGGTCCACGACGACCTCGACCCCGCCCTTGACGTCCTCCACGGACACCACGCGGCCGTGCGTGCGGATCTTCGACCCGACGCGCACGGGGGAGGGGAAGCGCACCTTGTTCAGGCCGTAGTTGACGGCCATCGACACGCCTTCGACCTCGAGCAGCTCGCTCCACATCGGGATGAGCAGCGAGAGCGTGAGGTAGCCGTGGGCGATGGTGCCGCCGAAGGGGCCCGCGGCGGCGCGCTCGGCGTCGACGTGGATCCACTGGTGGTCGTCGGTGGCGTCGGCGAAGGTGTCGACGCGGGGCTGGGCGATCTCGACCCAGGAGCTGTGGCCGAGGTCGGCCCCGGCCTGCGCCTTGATCTCGTCGATGCCGTGGACGGTGCGAGCCATGGGGGTACTCCTCTGAATCGGAAGGAAGGGGTCAGGCGCCGTAGCGCGCCCTGATGGGCGCCTTGAGCAGCTTTCCGGCGGCGTTGCGGGGGAGGTCCGGGGCGAGGACGACGCTCTTGGGGATCTTGTAGCGGGCGAGCCGGCCCTCCAGGTGGGCGATCAGCTCCCCCTCGGTGACGGTCGCCCCCGCGCGGGTGACGACGACGGCCCGTCCCACCTCGCCCCAGCGGGCGTCGGGCACGCCGATGACGGCCGCCTCGGCGACGTCCGGGTGCCCGAGCAGGGCGTCCTCGACCTCGGCCGGGTAGATGTTCTCCCCGCCCGAGATGATCATGTCCTTGAGGCGGTCGACGAGCCGGACGTAGCCGTCCTCGTCCACGGTGGCCACGTCGCCCGACCGGAAGCGCCCCCCGTCGCGGAAGGCCGCGGCGGTCGCCTCCGGGAGGTTCCAGTAGCCCGGGGTGACGTTCGGCCCCGCGACGACGACCTCGCCCTTCTCCCCGGGCGCCGCCTCCTCGCCGGAGGGCAGCAGCACCCGTACGTCGGTGAAGAAGTGCGGCACGCCCGCCGAACCGGCCCGGCTCGCCGAGTCGGTCCGGTCCAGGATCAGGGCGCCGGGCGCGGTCTCCGTCATGCCGTACCCCTGGACGAAGGCGAGGCCCCGGTCGAGATAGGCCCGGGTGGTGCGGCCGGGCACCGGGGCGCCGCCGCAGAGCAGGCCGCGCAGGCTGGTCAGGTCCGCGTCCGCCCAGCCCGGGGCCGCCGCCATCGCGTCGTACATCGTCGGCACGCCGAACATGCAGGTCACCCGGTGCCGTTCGATCAGCCGCAGGGCGCGGCCGGCGTCGAAGGAGGCCTCCAGGAGGACCGTGCCGCCCTTCAGCAGGACCGGCAGGCAGCTCATGTTGAGCGCCCCGGTGTGGAACAGCGGCGCGGCGACCAGGGCCACCTCGTCGCCGGCGAGGTCGGTGTCCACGAGGACGTTGAGGCTGTTCCAGACGATGTTGCCGTGGGTGAGGACGGCGCCCTTGGAGCGTCCGGTCGTGCCCGAGGTGTACATGATGAGGCAGACGTCCTCGTGCCCCACCTCCTCGTCGACCGGCTCCGTCGACGAGGCCGCGAGCAGCTCCTCGTACGGGACGCCCGGCCCGCCGTCCACGGCGAGGACGGTGGCGAGGGCGGCCCCCGCCGCCAGTTCGGCCGTCCGCCCGGCCGGCTGCCCGGCGTGCACCAGGACGGCGCTGCCCGAGTCGGTCAGCTGGTGGAGCAGCTCCGGTACGGCGAGGCGGGCGTTGAGCGGGACGAACACCGCCCCGAGGAGACCGGTGGCGAAGAGGGTCTCCAGGTACGCCGGGTGGTTGGGGCCGAGGAACGCCACCCGGTCGCCGCGCGCGACCCCGGCGCCCCGCAGGGCGTGGGCCAACCGGGTGCAGCGCTCGTGGAGTTCGGCGTAGTCGATCGCGCGGCCCTCGTACAGCAGGGCGGTGCGCCGGGGCGACCTGCGGCCGCGGCGGGCGGGCCAGGAGCCGATGCCCTGGTTGCGCATGGGGTACCCCTCAGTTTCCGGTGAGACCGAGCAGTCGGGCCGCGTTCTCCTTGAGGATCTTCGGACGGACCTCGTCCTTGATCGGCAGCTCGGCGAAGTCCGCCAGCCAGCGGTCCGGGGCGAGCAGCGGGAAGTCGGAGCCGAACAGCACCTTGTCCTTGAGGAGGCTGTCGGCGTACCGGACCAGCTGCGGCGGGAAGTACTTCGGCGACCAGCCCGACAGGTCGATGTACACCTGCGGCTTGTGGGTCGCCACCGCGAGCGCCTCGTCCTGCCACGGGAAGGACGGGTGCGCGAGGACGATCCGCATCCCCGGGAAGTCCGCGGCGACGTCGTCCACGTCCATCGGGTTCGAGTACTTCAGCCGGATGCCCCCGCCGCCGGGGGCGCCCGCGCCGATGCCCGTCTGCCCGGTGTGGAAGACCGCGATCGCGCCGGCCTCCTCGATCGCCTCGTACAGCGGGTACGCCATGCGGTCGTTGGGGTGGAAGGCCTGGATGTTCGGGTGGAACTTGAAGCCCCTGACCCCGAACTCCTCGACGAGCCGCCGGATCTGACGGACCGCCGCCCTTCCCTTGTACGGATCGACCCCGGCGAACGGGATGATCACGTCCGGGTTCCGCAGCGCGGCCTCGGCGATCTCCTCGTTCGGCACCGGCGGGGTGCCGGTCGCCGACTCCGCGTCCACCGTGAACACCACGCAGGCCATCCGCCGCTCGCGGTAGTACGCGGCGATCTCCGGCAGCGTGGGGTGGCGGTGCTCCGCCTTGAAGTACGCGCCCGCGGCGGCGTCGAGCTCGGCGGAGAGCGACGCCCCGCCCTTCTCCGACACCTCCGCGTGGGTGTGCATGTCGATGGCGACGAGCGCGTCCACGTCCAGGGACGTCGGGTTGCCGCCGCTCACAGCTGCGGCGCCGGGATGCCGAAGGTCTCCGGGGCGCGTCCGACGGTCACCGGCCAGGCGGCGGCGATCGCCTCGGCGCTCCAGCCCCCGTCGGCGTACGCCACCGACACCTCCCGCGGGTGCGCCCACAGGGAGAGCTTGTCGCCGCCGACGCCGACGCACTGACCGGTCACCCCGGCGGCCGCGTCCGAGGCGAGGAAGGTCACCAGACCGGCGACGTCCTCGGGGGTGCCGAAGCCCTCGCCCTTGCGCAGGCTGTCGGGGAACGCGATGCCGTCCCGCTCCAGGGCCTCGACGTGCGGGGCGAAGACGGGGATCGTCTTGGTCATCGCGGTCGCGGCGACCGGGATGACGGCGTTCGCGGTGATGCCGGCCTTCGCCAGCTCCATGCCCCAGGTGCGCACCATGGCGGCGATCCCCGCCTTGGCGGCGGCGTAGTTGGTCTGCCCGAAGTTGCCGCGCTGCCCGGCGGGGGAGCCGGCGACCACGATCCGGCCGCCGTCGCCCTGGGCGCGCATCCGCTCGACGGCGGCGCGGACGCAGGTGAAGGTGCCGCGCAGGTGCACCTCGACGACGGTGTCGAAGTCCTCGTCCGTCATCTTCCACAGCACCCGGTCCCGCAGGACTCCGGCGTTGGTGACCATGACGTCGAGCCGGCCGTAGCTGTCGACGGCGCGGGCGACCAGGGCCTCGGCGGCCTCCGTGGAGCCGACCGGCACCACCTCGGCGACGGCCCGCCCGCCGTCGGCGGTGATCAGGCGCACGGCCTCGACGGCGGCGTCGGGGTCCACGTCGTTGACCACCACGGCGGCGCCGGCGGCGGCCAGCGAGCGGGCGTAGGCGAGGCCCAGTCCGCGTCCGCTGCCGGTGACGACGGCGACCTTGCCGGAGAGATCCACATGAGTCATGAACGGGGGTCCTTTCCCGTGAACGCGGTGCGGGGCGCGGGGAATCGCGACCGGACGCGCACCGTCGAGCGAACAAGTTAGGCATTCTTCTGTCGGCCGTCAATGAAATGCCGAATGTTGAGGCGGATTCCCCGAGCCCGCCCTACGCTGTTCCCGTGACGCAGCCCGCCCCGACCGCCGAGACCGGAACCCCCGCCGAGCCCGGCTCCTCGCCCCGCCCCCAGTCCCTGATGCTGACCTTCTTCGGCATCCACGTCCTCGGCACCGGAACCGCCCTGTCCTCGGCGAGCGTGATCGACGCCTTCGCCCGGGTGGACGTCGGCGAGGACGCCGTCCGCTCGACCCTCACCCGCATGGTCGGCCGCGAACTGCTCGAACGGCACCGGCGCGGCCGCCGCATGTACTTCTCGCTCACGCCCCGGGCCGCGGAGGTCCTCGCCGACGGGCAGGAGCGCGTCCACCGCACCGGCGCCGTCAACCGCGCCTGGGACGGCACCTGGACCCTGGTCGGCTTCTCGCTGCCCGAGTCCTGGCGCCGGGAGCGCCACGACCTGCGCTCACGGCTCGTCTGGGCGGGCTTCGGCCCGCTGCAGAGCGGCCTCTGGGTGGCCCCCGGCCGGGTGGACGTCGCCCCCCTCGCGGCCGAACTCGGCCTCGGGGACCGCATCAGGGCCTTCCACGGCGAGGCCGCCCCGCCCACCGAGGCCGGGCCCCTGCTCCGTACCGCCTTCGACGTCGAGGCCATCGCCGAGGGTTACCGCGCCTTCCTGGCCCGCTGGGGTGCCGGCGCCGCCCCCGCCGAGGCGCGCGACGACCTGGGCCGGCTGCTCCTGCTCCACGCCGACTGGCTCGACCTGGTCCGCCGTGACCCGCACCTGCCCGCCGAGCACCTGCCCGCCGACTGGCCCGCCGAGGCCGCGGAGGCCCTCTTCCGCGAGCTCTCCGCCCGCTTCGAACCCGGGGCCCGGCGGATCGCCGACGAGATCCTGGACCGCTGGGAGCCGGAGGGGTAGCAGCCGGAGGCGACGTCCCGACGCCGAAGATTTCTCCACGGCGTTTCCGCAGGCGGAAGCGGTTCGCCTCCCTCGCGCCCGGCACCGGTCCATTGACACCGGTGCCTGCCTCCGCGTTTATTGACACGTGTCACCACGGCGAGGTCCCACGTCCTCGCCGCAGCCCTCCCCACCGAAGGGACCACGCCCATGTCGTCGAAGTCGTCGACCCCGCGCAGAATCGGACTCGCCGCCCTGGGAGCCGTCCTGCTGGCCGCGACGGGAGTGACCGCGTACGCCACCACGCCCGAGCGGACCGCCCCCCTCCCTCTCACCGGGATGCGGATCCTGATCTCCAACGACGACTCGATGCAGGCGGCGAAGGCGAGCAACTCCGACGGTCTCGGCCTCTACGAGCTCCGCCGCGCGATGTGCGCCGCCGGGGCCGACGTCGTCGTCATGGCGCCCTGGCAGGTCCAGTCCGGAAAGGGCACCGCCGTCACCAACGGCGGCGTCCTCACCGCCCAGCGCCGCACCGCCCTGCCCGCCGGCTACGAGAACGACTGCGCCCAGGCGCCCTCACGGGGAGCCGTCTACGGCGTCTGCCTCGCCGACGGCCACTGCGCCGCGGACTCCCCGTCCGCCACCCCGGCCGACACCGTCAAGCTCGCCCTCCGCGCCGGTCTCGACGCCGAGGCGGGCTGGACCGGGGCCCCCGACCTCGTCCTCACCGGCATCAACTCCGGCCCCAACGTCTCCGCCCAGGTCAACGACTCCGGGACGGTGGGCGCCGCCGTCGCCGCCATCGACCAGGACGTCCCCGCCATCGCGTTCTCCTCGTCCGGCGACGGGACGAACACGTCCTTCCCGCGCGTCAACTACCGCGCCAACGCCGAGTTCGGCGCCCGCTTCGTCGCCGGCCTCAGACAACGCGGCCTGCTCACCGCCGACTTCGCCCTCAAGGTGGACTACCCCGACGTCAGCACGGGGACGCCCGCCGGACCGCCGCGCTGGACACGCGTCGGCCACGGGCAGGTCGTCTGGCACGCCTACGAGCGGACCGGTGGGAACTCCTTCCGGATCGGCCTCGGCCTCTGCGAGGAGACGCCGGGCGACCCGTGCACCGAGACCCTGAAGGACGCCGACTCCACCGCCCTGCTCCGCGACGGCCGCATCACCGTGGCCCCGGTGACCGCCGACCGCACCTACGGCGTGCGGGAACCGCACGCCGAGACGCTGGGGAAGATCCGCCGGTACGTCGAACACGACGCTCCTCGCCGCTGACCCCCGCAAGGCGGACCGGGCCGGACGGGACGGCTTCCGCCCGGGCGGCGCGCGCCGTCAGGGATGGGTGAACACCCCGACCATGCGGGTGTCCGGGTTGCTGCTCATCCCGACGATCGCGCCGCCGTCGGCACGGTTGACGCGCGCGTGCGCGCCCGCGTAGCCGTCGTCGGTGAGGAAGAACCCCAGCGCCGCGATCCAGTCGTCCACGGTCCCGGTCGCCGGGTCGTACACGGGCTCGGGCCGCGGCACGACCCGCTCCTGCGCCACGTAGCCGCCGCGCTCGACCGCGAGGTCCAGGGCCTTTCGCCACTCGGCGTCGGTGCACTCCCAGCCGACGAACGTGTCCAGACCGCCGTACCCGGCCCCCGGCTTGAGGATGAGCCGCTCCCGCCGCTCCCGGCAGAGCTCCACCAACCCGGCGGGACCGGAGGCGCGCAGCGCCCGGCTCCACGGCAGGACCCGCTCGATCAGGGCCCGCTCACCGGCGTCGAAGGCGTCGCCCGAGCGCGGGTCGGAGAGGAGGGCGAGGGCGCTCTTGTGGGAGTAGAGGCCGCTCTCCAGCGAGGTGAACAGCACGGTCCTGCCCGCCTCGTGGGCGCGGAAGAACGGCTCCGCCACGCCCGGCCCCTCGGGGTCGTCGAGCAGCTGGCTCGCCGCGAAGTTCCGCAGCACCAGGTCCAGCGGGGTGCCGTCCAGGGTGAGCTTCCCGTCGGCACGCGCGCGTACGTCGCCGATCTCGCCGATCCTCAGGTCGAGGCCCTGCCCGGCCATCGCCTCCTGGGTGGCGCGCATCAGCCGTCCGTACGGGCCGACGCCGCCGCGCCCCTCGATCAGACCGATCACCGGCTCCGAGGAGCCGGACAGCGCGGGGCGGGCGCGGTCGCGCAGGACGGCGGCCATCCGCTCGGCGATGTCCACATGGCCGAGGCCGTGCTCGCGCGCGAAGGCGGCGAACTCGGGGACCTTCAGCAGCGCCTGGTCGAGGACGTCCATGTCGAGGCCGCCGACCTCGCTGCCGAGGTTGAACTCCAGGAGCTTGAACGAGGTGCCGTCGTGGTACGCGTCGGCGCGTCCCAGCTTGGCGGGGACGCCCGACCCGCCCCGGCGGAGCAGGGCCACGAGCTCCGGTGCGAGCCCGATCTCCGCCGCGTACCGCTCGACGTCCCCGCCGAACAGCCTCTCCGGCAGCGACAGGAGGAGGTCGAACAGACCCTCCAGGTCCCGCGCGAACGCGGCCGTCTCCGAGGCCCGGACGAACCAGGGCCGCGGCAGCAGGTGGGCCCGCCAGGCCTCCTCGAAGGCCGGTGGCAGTTCGGCCCGCGCGACGGCCGTCGCGAGCCCGCCCTCCCCGCGCAGGCACTCGTCCACGTACATCCGGCTCAGGTCGGTCATCGGCGTCGCTCGCTTCTTCGAAGAGATCGGGTACGTGCTCCGAGCGGCGAGCAGGGTACCTCAGTAACCGATGCGCACTCCCGTGATCGCGTGACGGTCTGTCAATCCGCCGGTGGCGGCCGAGAAACCGACCAGGACGTTCTGGGGCAGGGTGACCGCCGCGTCGATGACCTGGGCGCCGTCGACCAGGACGACGAGGCGGCCGGCGGCGGTGACGTAGACGTCGATCACATGACTGCCCGTACGCAGCGCGGGCACGGCCGTCGAGGTGGCCGCGTACCGCAGGGTGGTGCCCGAGCCGCCGGTCGCGACGCCCACGAAGTTCGACGAGGGCTCCCCGGCGTTGCGGTACGTGTCCAGGGTGACCGCCACTCCGCTCAGGCCGGCGAAGCCGAGGCCGCCCCCTCCGCCGCCGAGGGCGCCGGACGTCGTACGGGAGGCGTCGAGGAGCAGCAGCGCCAGCCCGTCGCCGCCGGTGCCGCCGGAGAGCGTGGCGGTGAAGCGCGCCCTGAGCCGCGCCGAGGGCACGGCGGTGGCCTGGACCGCCGAACCCCTCAGGTACGTCTGGGCCGGGGTCAGGACGAGCGTGGTGCCCGACAGGGCGGCGCTGCCGTTGTACTTCCAGCCGTTGGGGCCGGGCGGCGGCACGGCGTACGAGGCGGCGGTGACCGACGCGCCCCGTACGGCGTGGATGTCGGTCACGCCGCCCGTCCCGCCGGTGAAGGCGAGCAGGGCGGCCGGGGGGAGCGAGGCGACCGTGGTCCGCAGCCGCTGGGTGCCGTCGACGGAGACGGTGACGGTGCTGCCGGTGACCGAGACGGAGACCGTGTGGGTGCCCGACCGCAGGTTCGGCACGCTCGACGTGGTCGACGCGTAGGTGAGGGCCGAGCCGCTGCCCCCGGTGGCGATGCCGACGAAGTTCGCGGACGGATCGCCCGGGTTCCGGTAGGTGTCGAAGGCGACGGCCACGCCCGGCAGACCGACGTAGCCGAGGCCGCCGCCGACGCCGCCGAGCGCGGAGGGCGTGGTCCTCGCCGGATCGAGCAGCGAGAACGTGAGCCCGTCGCCGCCGGTGCCGCCGCCGATCACCGTGGTGAAGGAGGCCTTCAGCCCGTCGGTGAGCACGGGCACGGGCCAGACCGCGGAACCCCGCTGGGAGGTGCTCGCCTGGGTCAGCTGGAGGTCGTTGCCGGAGATCCGCGCGGAGCCGTTCAGCTTCCAGCCGCCCGCGCCGGGCGTGGGGACGGTGACCGTGGTCCCGGTGGCACCGGATCCGGTCAGCGTCTCGTTGTGGGGACCGCTCCCGTCGTCGGAGGTCAGCTCGTACGCGGCCGTTGCCGCACCGATGGACGTGGGGGAGAAGGTGACGGCCTGGTGGACCACGTCGTCGGGGCCGAGGACCTGGCCCTCGCTGACCGGGTTGCTGACGTGGAAGGGGGCCGCCGGAGGCTTCGCCTTGGTCAGGGTGAGGGGGATGTTTCCGGTGTTGCTGATGTCGAAGGTCCTCGTCACGGACTCGCCGACCTTCACCTGCCCGAAGTCCGTCGAGGTCGGCGTGATGGTGAGCTGTGCCCGCCCGGTCACGGCCGTGCCGCTCAGGGCGACGGACACCGTGCCGTTCGTCCCGGTGACGGCGAGCGTCCCGGTGTCCTGGCCGGCGGCCGTCGGCGCGTACGCCACCTGCACGGTGACGGACTGCCGCGGCGGGACGACCGTGCCCGCCGCCGGGAGGTCGGACGCGGTGAACGGGCCGCCGGGCGGGGAGACCGAGGAGACCCTCTCGTCCGCCGTTCCCGTGTTGGTGAACGTCACGCCGAGCGTCTTGCGGGTCGTCGTGGCCACCGTGCCGAAGTCCAGCGCGGCCGGGGACGCGACGAGCCCGGGCCTCGTCCCGTAGCCGGTGAGGCCGAGCGCGCTGTCGCCCAGGTCGGTGGCGAAGGTCAGGGCCGAGGTGTCGGGCCCCGGGGCCGTCGGCGAGAACGCCACCCGCACCGCATGGGTCTCGCCCGCCCGCAGCGTCCGGGGCAGACCCGAGGAGGACGCCGAGAACGCACTGCCCGCCGGCGTGCTCACCCCGTTGACCGTCACGTCCCGCGTCGCCGTGACGGTCGCCGTCACCGTCCCCGTCGCCCCGACCGCGACCTCGCCGGCGTCCACCGGCTCACCCGTCAGCGCCGAGTTGGCGGGGCGGCCGAAGGCCATCACGTGCCCGTCCCGCGTCCCCACGTAGACCCGTCCGCCGTCGGTGGCCGGCACCGCGAACTTCGAGGCCACGCCGATCGGCGCCGACCAGCGCAGCCGCAGCGCCCCGTTCACCGGCACGGCGTCGTACGCGCGCAGCTGCCCGTTGGCACCGTTCGCCCCGTCCGACGCGACGGCCCACACCAGCGCCGAACCCGGGTTCGTCCCCGTCGACGTCACCACCGGCGAACCCGAGGTGTAGCCGAACCGCTCCGCGCTGCTGCCCGTGTTGGTGAGCCCCGGGAGGCCCGAGCCGGTGAGACCGTACGCGAACGCCCGCAGCGGCCCCCGGCTGCCGATCGTGTACACGTAGCCGCCCTGCCCGCCGTACACCGCGGGATGCCCCCAGACGCCCTCGTACGGACCGAAGGTGCCGAGCACCTTGTCGGTGCCGCCGGGGCCCTGGCTCCGGCCGCCGAGGTCGTCCCGGTCCAGCAGGAACAGGCGTCCGTCCTTGCCGATCTGGACGAGGAGCCGCGGGTACCGGCTGGTCCCGAAGGTCGGCTCCGGGAGGGCCACCGGGCCGCCCGAACCGAGGTCCGTGTCGTTCTGGTCGAGCAGCGGCGCGTCGGAGGGGCTGAAGAAGTCCTGCGCCGACATGGTGCCGTCGCTGTTCACCCCGAGCCGGACCACCGACTCCGCAAGCTGGCCCGGCGGCCGGTCGCCGGGACCCGGCGCGGGGGAGACCCCGTTGCCCGTCGAGAACAGGATCCGGCCCGGACCGTCGGAGACCAGACCGCCCCCGCTCATCCACACGCCCGCCATGCCGTTCGCGGAGGAGTCCTCGGTGGCCCACAGCGTCGTCCTGCGGGTCGAGGTGTTCACCCCCATGACGTAACCGACGTACGGCCCCCGGTCGCAGTGCGAGGCGAACGCCGCGTACACCGACCCGCCCATCAGCAGCAGTCCGGGCCGCTGGGCCGCGGTGTACGGGTTGAACGCCCGGCCCGGGTCGTTCACCGGGGCGCCCGCCACCTTCACGGGCCAGCCCGCCCGCTCGGCGCCCGTCGCCGGGTCGAGGGCGTGCACGTACCAGCCGGGGTGCTGGACGTCCGGGCCGTCGTTCACCTTGGCGGTGAGGTACACGGCATCGCTCGCCGGGTCGTACACCGGCGTCGAGGTGACCCCGATGTTCGGCACCAGGTCGCCGCAGGTGATGGCGGAGGCGGGCCAGGGGGCGCCGAAGTCCTTCGTCCAGCCGATGGCGCCGGTGGCCGCGTCGATCCCGTACACCTTGTTGTTCTCGGTGGCCGCGACCAGGGTGCGCCCCACGACCAGCGGCTGGGCGTAGACCTGGCCGTCGACGGTGGTGGAGAACTGCAGCCCGAAGTCCGAGCTGGACACCTGGTCGGGGGCGAGCCTCGGCTCGTCCCGGTCCCAGCCGGTGCGCAGGTCGTCGTGGGAGATCGTCGTCTGGTCGGCGGCGGCGGGGGCGGCCGGTTGCCGGGTCCCGGCGGGCGCTGCCGTCCCGACGGCCGCGCCGCCGAGGAGGCCCGCCGTGAGGGACATCGTCAGAAAACGGGCGATCGCTCTGCGTCGGCCGGCCATCTCTCCCCTTCACGTGGACGCACGAGGACGAAGACCGGGACGCTCCGCCGGCCCCATCGTCGGCCTGCCGTCTGGCGAGGACGCCATCGTGTCGGGTCGCTCGCCCCAAATCCACCTGAACGGAGGGATCCGGCGGCCTTTCCCGCCGGCCCGTCATGTCCCCGGGCGTTAGCGGAACGTGAGCGAGACGTGAGCGGCACGCGGCAGGCTGGTGCGTGCCGGCAGGCCAGGGAGGGACGACCGTCCGCCCGGCACGCCCGCCGGCGCGTTCCGAGGAACGGACCGGAACGAGCGGGACCGAGGCGGCCGCCGTGGCGGCCGCCGTCCTGACGGATGCCGTCGTGGGGGCGGCACCGGGCAGGACGGAGCGGGGCCGCCGCGAGGCGGCGCTCCGGACCGCCTCCGACCGGTCGGGACCCGGGGCGGGCCGTGGGGGCCCGCCCCGGGCCCCGACGCGTCAGGGCCGCCCCGGCGCCCAGGCCGACGGGACCGGACCGACACCGGCACGTCCCTGGTGACAGGGCACAGAACGACGACCTCCCCTACTACCAGGAGACATCATGCGACGACGTACCTTCCTCAAGGGCTCGCTGCTGGGTGCGGCGGCCGCCGCCGTCCCGCTCGACACCCTGCTCGCCACCGGCGCCTCGGCGGCCGAACCGGCACCGGTCACCTCCCTGAGCGCGCTGCAGAGCGCGATCGACCGCGCGGTCCCCGGCGACCGGATCGTCGTCGCCGACGGCACGTACACCGTCCCCTCGGGCGGTGCCATCGACGTCTCCGGGCGCAGCGGCATCACGATCGTCTCGCAGACCCGCGGCGGAGCCGTCCTGCGCGGCGAGCGCAGCTTCGTCCTCGACGGCGCGAGCGCCGTCACCATCAGCGGCTTCGCGCTCCGGCAGAGCGGCACCCTGGAGATCCCGGCCGACAGCACGGGCATCCGGCTGACCCGCAACGACATCCGGTTCGCGGACGTGGACGGCCTCGACTGGGTCCTCGTGGAGGGCGACGACGCCAAGATCGACCGGAACCACTTCCACGAGCGCACCACCCAGGGCATCTTCCTCGTCGTGGACGGTCCCGGCACGACCGCCGTGGCCCAGCGCCTCCACGTCTTCAAGAACCACTTCTCCGACCACGGCTACACCGGCGCCAACGGCGGCGAGGCGATCCGGCTCGGCGTCAGCAGCCGGGCGCTGTCCACCGCGGACGCGATCGTGGAGTACAACCTGTTCGAGCGGTGCGACGGCGACCCCGAGGCCGTCTCGGTGAAGTCCTCCGGCAACACGATCCGGTACAACACGATCCGCGACAGCCAGGGCGGCATCGTGCTCCGCCACGGCAACGGCTCCACCGTCGAGGGCAACTGGCTCCTCGGCGGCAAGGAGGGCATCCGCCTCTACGGCAACGACCACCTCGTCGTGAACAACCACCTCGCCGGCCTCACCGGCCGGGCCCTGGTCATCGGCAGCGGCACCACGCGCGACCACCACGAGGGCGAGACCACCGCGGAGCGGCGCGGCAACGACGCCTGCGACCGTGCGGTGATCGTGCACAACACCCTCCGCGGCAACAAGAGTTCCCTCTCCGGCGAGACCCGCACCTACGCGCCGAGCGACGTGGTCGTCGCCGACAACCTCATCGTCGGGGACAGCGGCAGCCTCGTCGCGATGGGAGCGACCACCGGTTTCCTCTGGCAGGGCAACATCCTCTGGGGCGCGGCCTCCGACGGCACCCTCCCCAACGCCGGCTACACCCGCGTCGACCCCCGCCTGACGCAGTCCCCCGACGGCGTCTTCCGCCTCTCGGCGGGCAGCCCCGCGATCGGCGCCGCGACCCTCACCACGACGCCGGTCCCGGAGGACATCGACGGCCACGCCCGGGGCACCGCCCGCGACATCGGCTCCGACGAGTACTCGACCCTGGCGCCGGTCCGCCGCCCGCTCACCCCGACGGACGTGGGCCCGAACGCCTCCTGACGGGGGTCGGCCGCCGAGGGCCGGGGCGTACGGGCCCTCTCCGGTCGTGCCGTCGTGCGGGCCGCCGCGCGGGCGGTGTCGACGCACCGTCCGCACGGCGCCCCGAAGAAGTGGCGTCCGGGCGTTCTCAGGCCTCTCCGAGGCCGCCCCGGGCGATGACCTCCGCGTACCAGAGGGCGCTGTCCTTCAGGGTCCGCCGCTGTGTCGCGAAGTCCACGTGGACGATGCCGAACCGCTTGCTGTAGCCGTACGCCCACTCGAAGTTGTCGAGCAGCGACCACAGGAAGTAGCCGCGCACGTCGGCGCCGTCCGCGAGCGCCCGGTGCACCGCCGCCAGGTGCGCGTGCAGATACGCCACCCGCTCCGGGTCCTTCACGTTCCCCGAGGGGTCGGCGTAGTCGTCGTACGCGGCGCCGTTCTCGGTGATGACCAGCGGCACGCCCGGCAGCTCGTCCCGCAGCCGGACCAGGAGCTCGTGCAGCCCGTCCGCGTCCACCGGCCAGTCCATGGCCGTGCGCGGCCCGGGCGCCGGCTCGAAGCGTACGTGCCGCTCGGCGCCCGCCCACGGCGACGGCGACTCCGAGGTGCCGGCCGCGACGACGGCCGGGGAGTAGTAGTTGATGCCCAGCGAGTCGATCGGCGCGGCCGCCGTCGCCAGGTCGCCGTCCCGGACGAACGACCAGTCCGTGACGGCCGCCGTGTCACGGACCAGGTCCTCGGGCAGCCGTCCGTGGAAGACCGGGTCGAGGAAGATCCGGTTGCCGACGGCGTCGATCCGGCGGGCCGCGTCCAGGTCCTCCGGCGCCTGCGAACGAGCCCGCACGGCATGGAGGTTGAGGGTGAGGGACACCTCCGCCGCACCGGGCGCCGCTCCGCGCAGCGCCCGGGCCGCGAGGCCGTGCGCCAGGTTGAGGTGGTGCGCGGCGCGCAGCGCGGCGAGGTCACTGGTCCGGCCCGGGGCGTGCACGCCGTTCCCGTAGCCGAGGAAGGCCGCGCACCAGGGCTCGTTGAGCGTGGTCCAGGTGGCGACCCGGTCGCCGAGCGCGTCCGCCATGACGTGCGCGTACTCGGCGAACCGGTACGCGGTCTCCCGGTGCGGCCAGCCGCCCGCCTCCTCCAGCTCCTGCGGCAGGTCCCAGTGGTAGAGCGTCGCCACCGGCCGGATGCCGGCCTCCAGGAGCGTGTCGGTGAGCCGCCGGTAGAAGTCCAGGCCCTCGCGGACGGCCGGTCCGCGCCCGGTGGGCTGCACCCGCGGCCAGGCGATCGAGAAGCGGTAGTCGGTCACCCCGAGCCGCCGCATCAGGGCGACGTCCTCGTCGACCCGGTGGTAGTGGTCGGCGGCGATGTCACCGGTGTCGCCGTTGCGCACCTTGCCGGGCGTACGGCTGAAGACGTCCCAGATGGAGGGGCCGCGGCCGTCCTCGGCCGCCGCCCCCTCGATCTGGTACGCGGCCGTGGCCGTGCCCCAGCGGAAGCCCTCGGGGAAGCGGAGGGGGGTCGTGGGGCCGGAGCGGGTGTCGAGCGCGGTCATGAGGTGACAACTCCCTGGAATGAGAGGTGGAGGGGAAGGGGAGGGGAACGACCGGCGTCAGCCCTTGACCGCGCCCTGCATGATCCCGCCGACGATCTGCCGGCCGAGGAGGCCGAAGACGAGCAGCACCGGCAGGGTGCCCAGCAGGGTGCCCGCCATGATCACGGACTGGTCGTGGACGTAGCCGCCGCCGAGCTGGCGCAGCGCGACCTGGACGGTGGGCTCGGAGGAGGAGAGCGCGACGACGGGCCAGAAGAAGTCGTTCCACGCGGCCATGAAGGTCAGCAGACCGAGCACGGCCATGCCGGGCCGGGCGACCGGCACGACGATGGACCAGAAGATCCTGGCGGTGGACGCGCCGTCGACCCGGGCCGCCTCGATCAGCTCGTCCGGCAGCGACTGCACCAGGTACTGCCGCATGAAGAACACCCCGAACGCCGACACCAGGCCGGGCAGGATCACCGACTGGAGCTGGTTCACCCAGCCGAGCTCGGCGATCAGCATGAACAGCGGGATCACCCCCAGCTGCGGCGGGATCATCATGGTGCCCACGGTGACCGCGAGCAGCGCGCCCCGGCCCCGGAAGCGGAGCTTCGCGAAGGCGAAACCGGCGAGCGTGCAGCACAGGACCGTGCCCAGGGTGATCGATCCGGAGACGAGGAGCGAGTTCAGCAGCGCCTTGCCGATGTCGGCCTCTTCGAGGACCGCCTCGAAGTTCCGCATCAGGTGCGGGCCGGGCAGCAGGGCCGGCGGGACCTTCGCCAGATCGGCGTTGGAGCGGCTCGCGGCGACGACCGTCCAGTAGAGGGGGAAGGCGGAGAACAGCACGGCGACGACGAGGACCGCGTGGGCGAGCGGCCCGGCGTGCAGGGTGCGTCCGGCCCGCCGGGTGCCACGCGTGCGTACGGGGGCCGGGGGAGCGGCCGGCGGACCGGCGGGCACGGTCGGCCCGGCGGCCTTCGCCGGGGCGGCGGGCGCGGTCATCGGCCGGCCTCCTTGCGGGAACGGCGGCGCGCGACCAGGGCGTTGAGCCCGACCATCACCACGATGAGCAGGAACATCACCCAGGCGACGGCGGCGGCCCGCCCCAGGTGGAAGAAGCCCCAGCCCTGCTCGTACATGTAGAGGCCGAGCGTCTGGTACTGGTGCGAGATGCCGCCCGAGACCGAGCCTTCGAGGAGCAGCGGCTCGCCGAACAGCTGGGTCGCGCCGATCGTGGAGACGATGACGGTGAAGAGGATGGTGGGCCGCAGCCCCGGCAGCGTGACGTGGAAGAACTGGCGCCACCGCGAGGCGCCGTCCATCGCGGCCGCCTCGTACAGCTCGTCCGGGACGGACTGCATGCCGGCCAGGTAGATCAGCGCGTTGTAGCCGGTCCAGCGCCAGACGACGACCGTGGACACCGCGATCTGCGAGGCGACCGTGTCGTTCTGCCAGTCGACGGGGTCGACGCCGACGAGGCCGAGCGCGTAGTTGACCAGTCCGAAGTCGCGGCCGAAGAGCTGGGCGAAGACGAGGGTGGCGGCGGCGACCGAGGTCGCGTACGGCAGCAGGACCGCCGTCCGCAGGAAGGTGCGGCCGCGCATCCGGTAGTTCAGCAGGTGCGCGAGCCCGAGGGCCATGACCAGCTGCGGCACGGTGGAGAGCACGCCGATGGTGAAGGTGTTGCGCAGCGACACCCAGAAGTACGCGTCGCCGAGGAGCGCGGTGTAGTTGCCGAGGCCGCGCCACTCCATGTCGCCGGGGGCCTGGAGCTCCACCCGGTACAGCGAGACGAAGGCCGTGTAGAGCAGCGGGAAGAGGCCGAAGGCGGCGAACAGGGTGAAGAACGGGGCCAGGTAGGCGTACGGCGAGACCGTCCGCCAGGCCCGCCGGGCGGCCCCCGGCCGGGCCGGCGGGACGGCGCGCGGCACGGGCGGCGCCTGGGGTGCGGTGAGGGTCACGATGCGGCCCTTCGATGAGGGGTCGGGGCGAGGGGGGTGCGGGACGGCGCCGGACGGGCGTGCGCGGTGGCTGGGCCGTACGCGGGACCCGGCGGCCGTGCGTGGTGCCCGGCGGGCATACGCGGCGGACGGCAGGAGTGCGCGGCGGGCCGGCGGCCGGCTCCGCGTCAGCCGATGGTGTTCTCGACGCCCTTCCTGGCGTTCGACCAGGCCTCCTCGGGCGAGGTGCCCTTGCGCTCGACCTCGCTCAGCGCGTTGGTGATCTGCTGCGCGATGTTCTGGTCGTGCACGCCGAGGACCTGGACCGGGGCCGCCTTCGCCGCGTCGCCGAAGATCTTCCCGATCGGGGCGTCGGAGAAGAAGGGGTCCTTCGCGCCGGCGACCTTGTCGATCGCGCCGGTGGCGGAGGGGAAGTTGCCCTGCTTCTCGAAGAGCCGGGTCTGCTGCTCGGGCGCGGTGAGCCACTCGATCAGCTCGTACGCCTCCTTCTTGTGCTTCGCCGCCCTGGGCACGGCCAGGTAGGAGCCGCCCCAGTTGCCCGCGCCGCCGGGCAGCGCGGCGACGTCCCACTTGCCCTTGCCCGCCTCACCGGCCTGGCCCTTGATGTACCCGAGCATCCAGGCGGGGCAGGGGATCGTGGCGAAGGAACCGGCGGCGAAGGCCTGGTTCCACTGCGGGGACCACTGGTCGAGCTTGGCGCTCAGCCCGCCCTGCGCGGCCTCGACGGCGTGGTCCCAGGCGGTGCGCAGAGCGGGGTTGTCCTCCCAGATCAGCTTCCCGGAGGCGTCGTAGTACCGCTCCTTCTCCTGTCCGATCATGATCGAGTACAGGCTGCCGACGCTGTCGATCCACGCGCTCCTGCCGGGGGCCTTCGCCTTGTACCGCTTACCGAGCTCCAGGTAGCCGTCCCAGGTGGCCCACTTCTTCGCCAGTTCCTCGCGGTCGGTGGGCAGTCCGGCCTGCGCGAACAGGTCCGTGCGGTAGCACAGGGCCTCGGGGCCGACGTCCGTGCCGAGGCCGAGGACCTCGCCGCCCCTGCCGGTGGCGGCGGCCCACTTGGCCGGGGCGAACCGGTCCTTGAGGGCGCCCGCCCCGTACTTCCCGAGGTCCTCGAAGCGTTCGGCCTGCTGCTGGGTGACGGAGGCGATCCGGCCGACCTCGACGGCCTGCACGTCGGCGAGGCCGCCGCCGCCGGCGAGCCGGGTCTGGAGGGACTTCCAGTAGTCGGCCTCGTCCTCGGTGTCCGTCTGCTTGATCGTGACGCCGGGGTGGAGCCTCTCGTACTCCGCGTACAGCCCGGCCTCCTTGTATCCGAAGGAGCCGAACAGGTCCACGGTGATCGTGACCCCGCCCCCGGCGCCGTCCCGGGACGCGCCGTCCGTCGAACTCCCGCAGGCGGCGAGCAGGGCCCCGGTGAGCACGACCGCCCCCAGGCGGGCGGCGGTTCTCCTGGCGGCTCGGGCGATGGGCATGGGAAGCCTCCTTGGCTGCGGTGGTCGAGCGAGAGCGGTGGTCGCACGCGGACGAGAGCGACGGCGATTTCTGAGAGCGCTCTCAAGCCTGCGGGGGGAGCGTGCCCGTGGAGAGGGGTTTCCGTCAAGGCTCGAAGGCGTATCGGGCGAGCGGGAGGTTCAACTCCCCTCTGTGTTCAATCTATTGACACAGTCGTTTCGCGGGTCTTACGTTTCCGGCGGCCTGAGAGCGCTCTCACACATTCCTGTGTCACGTCCCCCGTCCCCACGACGACATGAGGTGCTCCTTCATGCCAGCCCCCCGCAGCAGGCCGGCCGCAGCGCTGGTCCTGGTCTCCGCCCTCGCCGCCCTGGGACTCGGCCCCGCCGCCGGTCCCGCGGCGGCGGCCACCGTCCCGGTGGGCGCCGGAAGCTACTCCGACACCCGCCCCGCCGGCACGTCCGGCCCCACCACCGACACCGGCACCCCGGTCACCCCCAAGGTCACCCCGGCCGCCCAGGGCAAGCCGGTCCCCACCAACGACTGGTGGTCCTCCCTCGCCTTCCAGCGTTACGGGGGCAACCCGTACTCCACCCCCATGTACGGCCACCCGCTCACCTACCAGGCCGTCGCCGGCGGCCTGGAGATCGGCTACCCCACCAGCCCCGCCGTCGTCGGCGACGGACGGCAGTACGAGTTCGCCCACAAGCGCGACCTCACCCTCGGCCTCACCGGCCTCAACTCGCCCGACACCAGGGCCGACGCCTGGTCCGACTGGACCGTCACCCCCTACTGGTCCGACGGCGCCCGCACCCTGCGCACCACCATCGGCCACGGCCTGCCCTTCGTGTACGCCAAGGGCAGCGGCGGCGACGCCCGGATCACCACCGCCGAGCCGCCCGCCGTCTTCGCCGACCAGGGCAACGTCCTCGGCATCACCGTCGCGGGCCACCACTACGCCCTCTTCGCCCCCACCGGCACCGACTGGAACGTCTCCGGCACGACCGTCACCGCCGGCCTCGGCGGCAAGGACTACTTCTCCGTCGCCGTCCTGCCCTCCACCGACGCCCTCGCGACCTACCGGAAGTACGCGTACAGCTTCGTCACCGGCTCCACCGTGAACTGGAGCTACGACGCCGGGACCGTCCGCGCCACCTACACCCTCACCACCGAGGCGAAGGAGGGCACCGAACGGGGCACCCTCCAGGCGCTCTACCGGCACCAGTGGCTGCACACCGCCGACCCGCTCACCCCGTACGCCTACGTCTCGCCGCGCGGCACCATGAAGGTCCGCGAGTCCGCCTCCTTCACGACCTCGCAGCGCGCCGCCGCCACCCTGCCCGCGCTCCCGGGCGCCGGCGTGGACCCCGCCCGGCTGCGCGGCCACCTGAACGAGGTCGCGAACGCCGCCGACCCCTTCTCCGGCGCCGTCGACACGTACTGGACCGGCAAGGCCCTCGGCAAGCTCGCCCAACTGGTCCCGCTGGCCGACCAGATCGGCGAGGGCACGATCCGCGACAAGCTCCTCGGGCTGATCAAGACCCGCCTCCAGGACTGGTTCACGGCCGGCGGCGCCAACGAGTTCTCCTACGACCGGACCTGGAAGGCCCTCACCGGCTACCCGGCCTCCTACGGCAGCGACACCGAACTCAACGACCACCACTTCCACTACGGCTACTACGTGTACGCCGCCGCGATCGTCGCCCAGTACGACCCGGCCTGGGCCGCCGACTCCGCATGGGGCGCGATGGTCAAGACCCTGGTCCGCGACACCGCCAACCCCAGCCGCACCGACAGCGCCTTCCCCTTCCTGCGCGGCTTCGACGTCTACGCCGGACACAGCTGGGCCAGCGGCCACCAGGGCTTCGCCGCCGGCAACAACCAGGAGTCGTCCTCCGAGTCGACGAACCTCAGCGCCGCACTCGTCCTCTGGGGCGCGGCCACCGGCGACATCCAGCTCCGCGACCTCGGCAGCTATCTGCTGACGACCGAGGGCGAGGCCGTCGCCCAGTACTGGTTCGACGCCGACCAGCAGGTCTTCCCCGCCGCCTTCCAGCACGACACCGTGGGCATGGTGTGGGGCAGCGGCGCCGCGTACTCCACCTGGTGGACCGCCAACCCGGAGGAGATCCACGGCATCAACGTCCTTCCCGTGACGGGCGGTTCGCTCCAGCTCGGCGGACGCAAGGACGCCGTCCGGCGCAACATCGCCGAGATGGAACGCGAGAACGGCGGACCGGCGGTCGAGTGGCGCGACATCCTCTGGGAGTTCCAGTCCCTCGCCGACCCCGGAGCCGCGAAGGCCAAGTGGGACGCGGGCAACGCCGGCTACACCCCGGAGGCGGGCGAGTCGAAGGCCCACACGTACCACTGGCTGACGGCGCTCGACACCCTCGGCGCGCCCGACGCGACGGTCACCGGATCCATCCCCACCTCCGCCGTCTTCACCAAGGGGGCGACCAGGACGTACGTGGCCCACAACCACGGCACGACCGCCCGCACGGTGACCTTCTCCGACGGCAGGTCCCTCTCGGTCCCGGCCCGTTCCACGGCGACCGGCACGGGCGCGGGCACCACCGACCCCGGCCCGGGGCCCTCCACGGGCGACACCTTCCAGCTCCGCACCGGCGGCGCCCTCACCACGGCCGGCGGAGCCGCGGCGGGCGGCGACACCATCGCCTCGGCGCAGGGCGCCAACCACGACGGCACCCCGTACCGCCCCCTCGTCTACGAGGCCAGGGGGGTCGACGGAACGCTCAGGAGCGGAGGCTCGACGGCCTTCCGCCTCCAGGTGGACGCCGGCACGACGGTCGGACTCGGCCAGCAGGCCCGCGTCAGCTACGACCTCACCGGCGACGGCACCTTCGACCGGACGGAGACGTACCAGTACTTCGCGACGGACCCCGTCACCGGCTGGGAGGAGTACGGCCAGTCCCGAGGGCTGAAGTCCGCCACCGGAACGCTCGGCGACCTGCGCGGCGGCACGGTCCGGCTGGAGGTCTGGAGCGCGATCGGCAACGGCGACTCACGGCTCCAGACGGGCACGGACCGGTCCGTCCTCGTCATCCCGTACGACTGACCCCCGGGCGAGGGGCGGCGGGCCCGGACGCGTTCCGGGCCCGCCGCCCCTCGTGCGCCGTCAGGCGGAGGCGCGCCGGACCAGCGAGGTCGGGGTGATCACGGAGGCCGGGACCCCGGGCCCGGTCCCGTCGAGCAGCCGCATGAGCAGCTTCACCATCAGCCGCCCCATCCCCTCGATGTCCTGGTGCACGGTGGTGAGGGCCGGGACGGTCCTGTCGACCACCGAGGCCATGTCGTCGAAGCCGACCACTGCCACGTCCTCCGGGACCCGCACCCCGCGCTCCCGCAGGGTCCGCAACGCCCCCGAGGCCATCAGGTCGTTGGCGACGAACACGCCGTCGACGTCGGGCCGCCGGTCGAGGAGCTCCGCCATCGCGCGGGCCCCGCTCTCCTCCGTGAAGTCGCCCCGCCGGAGCAGCGCGGGATCGGCGTCGAGGAGGACGTCCCGATAGCCGTGGATCCGGTCGATCGCGGACGTCTGGTCGGGGGGACCGGAGATGTGCGCGACGTTCCGCCGCCCGAGCTCCACCAGGTGCCGCACCGCCTCCCTGGCGCCACCGCGGTTGTCGCAGTCGACGAAGGGCACGGCCGGGTCGGTCCCCGGCGCGGGCCGCCCGCCGAAGACCACCGGGATCCTGGCCCGCTCGATCACGGACGGCAGGGCGTCGTCGCTGTGCAGCGAGAACGCCAGCGCGCCGTCGACGTGCCCGCCGCCGAGGTAGCGCGAGATCCGCTCGTGGTCCCCGGGCCCCTCCACCCACAGGAGCACCAACTGGGCGTCGTGGGCGGTCAGTTCCCGGCTGATCCCGCGCACCTGCTGCTCGAAGAACGGGTCCGAGAAGATCCGGAACTCGGGCTCGGCGATGATCACGGCCACGGCGCCGTTGCGCCGGGTGACCAGGGTGCGGGCCGCGTGGTTCGGCACGTATCCGAGCTCCTCGACGGCCCGGCGCACCTTCTCCACCAGCGGAGCGCGCACGCCCGCGCCGCCGTTGACGACCCGGGAGGCCGTGGCGCGGGAGACCCCGGCACGGTCGGCGACGGCTTCCAGCGTGGGACGGGGCCCCGTGCTCTGCTCGGGCAAGGCGTGCGCTCCTCTGCTGCGTCGGCTGTACGGGGCGTGGGGTGGGCGCGTCCGGTGGTGCGCGGTCCCGCGCGGACCAGGATATCGGTGGCCGCCGCTTTTTGAGAGCGCTCCCAGGACCTGTGGGAACCCCCTCCGGAGCGGGCCCCGGGAACACCCGCCGACCGGGGCCGTGTCAGTGGGACGTGCGACGATCCTGGGCATGATCGTCTCGCTGGATGCCCTGCTGCCCACCACCGGTGCGCACGTGTCGACCACCTACGTCGACTGGGTCGCCGCCCACGACCCGGGCGCGGTCGAGGCCGCGCGCGGCCTGGTCCAGGACATGGGCGCCGAGGTCGACCGGTCCTGGACGAAGCCCGGTGCCGTCGTCGACGCCATGGCGCGGCGCGCGCGACAGCTGCCGCCGGCGCACCTGCCGTGGTTCTGGGACACCGTGGGACACCGGCTGATCGGATACGGGAGCCGGCCGGGCGGCCGGGCCTACGCCGCGGCGCGCGCGGCCGAGGCCCGGCACGGGCTTCCGGTGGACCCCGCCTACCGCCGGGCCAACGGACTGCTGTTCGCCGAGGGCGGCGCCATGCCCGCCAAGGAGTTCGGCGCCCACCAGCGGTTCCTGGCCGAGACGCTGGAGCCCGCCGAGGCGCACACCGCCCTGGAGGCGTTCCTGACCGCGTGGGCGGCTTCGCCCGCGGACCTGCCGGCGGATCTGGTGCGCCGGGTCCGGGCCTCCGCAAGGGCGGCGGGACTCGGGGACGCGGAGACCGCCCGGATGGTGGGCGCGATCCTCTCGGTCACGCGGAAGAAGGCCGTCCCGGACGCCCTGCTGACGGCGGCCGAGCCGATCCTGACGGCCCGTCCGCCGACGGACGCGATCGCGGCCGGTCTGCTGGAGGTCTTCCCCGAGGGGGCCACCGACGGCGGCGCATGGCTGCGGATGCTGATCGGCTGCGGCGCGACGGCGGCGATGGAAGCCGGACGGGTCGTGCCGGAGGGCGGCCTCCACCACTGGCTCGGCACCTTCGTCCGCATGTACCAGTACGCCCCGCAGCCCGGCGGAGGGGTCGGGCGCCGGCCGCTCCCGCCGGAACTCCTCGATCTCATCGGCCGCTTGGGGCCCCGCCTGCGGGACGAGGGCACCCCGGTGACGCTGCACACCACCCGCCACCACTACCAGGGATTCGACGCGGACGTCCTCGACGCCTGCCTGGCGGCCGGGGTCGCGGTCGCCGACCCGGGCCCGGACGTCCGGATGCGCTTCTGGGGCGAGAGGTCCCGGCGCGACCTCGCCGCGCTGGCCGCCGACCCCGTGTTCGGCCCCCGCCTGGAGGGGACCGTGCACGCGGACCTGCTGCCCGGCCGGCCCGTGGCGCACGGCCGCCGGCCCGGATCGGCCGTGACGCTCCTCCCGGGGAACGAGGGCATCGCCCACGAGGTGGCCGGACGCGTCGGCAAGCTCGTCGACACCGTCGGGGGCGGCGGCATGGCGGGCGCCGAGGAGTCCGTGGCCGAGCTGGAGACCCTCCTCGACCGGCCGACCGTGACGGCGCTCGGCGGTGTCGCCGACGCCCTCGGCGCGACGAGCGCGGCGGGCGCCCTGCACCGCTCGCTCACGGCGGGCCTCCCGGAGGAACTGGCCTGGCCCGCCCTGGAGTCGGTGTACGCGGAGTTCGCCGCCGAGCAGCCCGGAGGCGAAGCCGGCACCGGACCCGTGCCGGGAGTCGCCGGGGTGACCTGCACCTGGCCCGTGCTCACCGTCTTCGGGACCGACCGGGCGGTCGCCGTCGCCCCCGACGGGGTCCGGGCCTCCTGCCGGTTCACGCTGCCCGAGGACGCGACGATGCACGCCGTCCATCACGTCGGCGGATCCTTCCTCGTCAGCTGGTCGGTCAAGCCGGACCCCTGCTTCTGCGACACCGCCCGCTGGGCGGACCGGTCCGACCAGCCGTTCACCCCGGACGAGCAGGGCGGCCTCGTGCCGTTCGGCGGAGAGCTGGACGGCGGGTACGGCTTCCAGTTCGAGACCGCCGACGGAGGAGGGCGGCACGGCGGCGGCCGCGCGCTGCGGCCGGGCGGCACCGAGGGCATCGACAGCAACGAGCTGCAGCTCTCCGACGGCTCCCGGACCTGGACCAACGGCGTGTACCGCGACCGCCCGTGGGAGCTGGTGGACCCGGTCACCGGAGAGCCGCGGGGCGGCACCGACGTACCCGACTTCCCCGGCCGCCCCGCGAGCGCGGACCCGGCGACGGAACCGTCCGAGGCGGGCATGGCCCTGGCCGCCGAGGCACTCCACCTCGCCCCGCTGCCCGCCGGCCTGACCGACTCCCCGCTCGGCAGCAGGGACGGCCTCGTCGGGACCCGGATCCTGTTCCGCACCCCGCACCGCGACCCCGCGCCCGACCACTATCTGGTGCAGAGCATCGACGGGCGCACGGCCCGGTTCGCCGTCGACCGGCAGGGACAGAAGCCCTGGGCCCTGTGGGCACCGCCGGAGGGCGCCGCGGAGGACGTGGTCCTCGCCGAGGCCGAGACGCGGACGGGCGTGCGCGCGTACACCGCCGACGGCGTCCTGCTGTGGGAGCTGGACGGGCACCACTCGCCCCGGCACCCCCGGGTGAAGCCGGGCCGGCGGGCCACCCCGTCCGGGGGCGTGGCCCTGCCCCCGGCCTTCTGGTACCTGCTCCGGACCCGGGACGCCGCCGGGTCGCGGGCGCTGCGGACCGTGCGCCGGGAGACGGCGGACACGCTGCTCGCGGCCGCGTCCGACGGCACGGCGGCCCTCCGCGGGGCCGTGGCACGGGAGCTGCCGGACGTCACCGACCCCGTCCTGGCCGAAGCCGTCGTCGCGGTGGCCGAGCGGGCCGCCCGGGTGGAGGAGCGGCGGCGCGCCCTGCACCGGCGCGTCACCCTCCTCGCCGAGGCGCCGCCCGTGCGGCTCGGCCGGCCCGCGCCGGACACCGAGCTCGTCCCCGCGCTGCACGGCCTCGTCGACACCGGCGGGTCCGATCGGTGGCGGCGCACCCCCGACGTGGCGCTGCCGGCGACGCTGACCGCGCTCGCCGCCGACGGCGCCTGCCTGGCCGGGAGCATCGCCGAGGAGGTGCGCCGGCTCTCGCCGCCCGCCCCGCCGCACGACTGGTCGCAGCTCCTCGGCGCGATCGACGCCGTCGCCTGGCGGGCGGCGGTGGCCCCGACCCCGGACGCGGAGCGGACCGCTCTCCTCGCGCTCCTGGACACCTGGGCCGACCAGCCGTTCGCCCGCGCGGGCAGCCGCTGGTGGGCGGGGCGGATGTCCGGCCCGGGGTTCGTGGACCTCCTGCGCGCCGCCGGCGCGGTCGTCGTGTCCGCCGGCGTGCGGGACGGGGGCGCGGAGCACTGGTTCGTGGCGCCCGTCGCGGAGAACCCGCACAGCGACCCCGTCCCGGTCCAGGCCTCCGAGGCGCGGCACGTGCGCGTGGAGCGGGACGACGCCGGGCGGCTGCGCGCCCTGCTGGCCGCCGTCGACGCCCACGGGCCGGTCGCGGTGCCGGAGTCGGCGGCCGCGCGCTTCGCCGAACTGACGGGCGTACGGCGCTCCGTGGCCCGGCTCGTCGTCGCCGGGCTCGTCGGCCGCGCCGACCGCGAGGAGGAGCGGGCCCTGGTGCGCAAGGCCCCGTACAAGGCGACCCCGCTGACGGCGGAGTCGTACGAGCTGCTGCGCACCCGCCTGGGCGGCGCGGGCCGCAGGGCCGTGCTGGCCGCCGCCCTGCCCGACGACCCGGCCGAGCTGTGGCGGCCGGGCGGGATCGAGGCCGCCGTGGAGCGGATGGCCGGCGTGTGGCGGGAGCTCCTCGGGGCACGGCCCGCCGTGCACGAGGAGACGGCCGACGCCCTGGAGGCCGACCTGGGACTCGGCGAGGTGTGGGCCCGGCGCCTGGCCGGAGGGTACGACGCCGCCGAGGACGCCACCGTCCCCGCGGCGGGCTGGGCGCTCACGGCGAGCCGGCAGGGCAGCGGGGTGGAGGTCAGGCCCGTGCCGCCGGCCGGGCCCGAACTGCCGTACCGCACCCCGGTGGGGCTCGCGCTGACGGACGTCGCGAGCGCCCTCGTCTGGGCGTGGACGGACCGGCCCGTCGGGGATCCGGCACTGGCCGGGGCGCCCGCCCTGTACGAGCGGCTGCGCGCCGAGCTGGACCGCCCCGAGCTGCTGCTCGCCCTCTCCGAGACCCGCGTGAGGGACACGGCGGAGCGGATCGCCGAGCGGTTCGGGCCCCGGACGATGCCGGTGGCGGCGCACCCGGAGAACCGGACCGAACCGGCCACCGCCTACGACTCCGGACCGCTGGTGGTGTGCGCCCCGCACGGCACGGCCTTCCTGCGCCCTGCGGCCGTCGCCGACCCCGGGACGTGGCGGCGGGTCCGCGAGGTCGCCGACCTCGCCGAGGACCTCGACCGGATGGCACCGCTCCTCGCCGGCGGCGGACTCGCCCGCATGATGCGCCGCGCCGGGTCCGGAGCCGTACCGGCCGGGGCGTACGAGGCCGATCCGCGCCACTCCTGCCCGGAGCTCGTCGCCCGGGCGACGGCGAAGCTCGGCGTGGGCCCGGACGCGGCGGCCCTGTACCTCCAGCTGGCGACCCTCGCCGCGCCCACCGACCGGAACGTACGGCGGTGGAACGGCTGGTCGGCCAAGCGGCACACGGAGGTCCGGGCGGAACTCCTCGCCACCGGCGCGGTCCTGGAGGCCAAGCGGGCACGGGCCGGCCGGACCCTGTTCCTGCCCGGCGACTGGACCGACCTCAAGGCCCCGCACCTGCCGCTGGAGACCGCGAAGCTGACGAGCCACCTGGTGCGGCCGATGTGGGACAAGTGGATCCGCTCCCCGTTCGTACGCGTGCTGCCGACGGCACCCCTGCACGAGATGTTCGATGAGGCCTGGGACCGGGTGTCCGGCTAGCGGCGGGGCGGCCCCGTGCGACCGGGGCCGCCCCGCCGGGCCCGTCAGCCGTCGCCGCGGCTCGCCCCGCCGCGCTGACGCAGCGAGATCCGGTTGCCGTCCGGGTCCACCGCCTCGATGCGGATGCCGAACCCGTAGTCGTCCGGCTCGGCCTGGTCGAAGGTCACGCCGCGGTCGCGCAGCACCTTGAAGTCCGCCCGCAGGTCCTCCGATTCGAGGAACAGCGGTCCGGGAGCGGTGCCCGCCCGTGCCCCGGTCGGCTGCCCGGCCGACGCCGCGTGGGGCCAGAGGACGATCTCGGTCGCGCTGCCGGGGACGCCGACGGTGAGGAAGCGTCCCTCGGCGCCGGTGTGGTCGACGCGCTTCTCCAGGCCGAGCTGTTCCGTGTAGAACCGCAGCGCGCGCTCCTGGTCGGTGACGTAGAGCGTCACGTACATGATGTTCGACAACATGGTGGTGTCCTTCCGTTCCTTGGTCCTGCCTCACTGACGGAGCCCGGCGGGAGAACGTGACGGGGGACGGTCCACCGATGCGGCGGGCCGCCTCCGTGGGCGCGCGGGCGGCCGGCGGAACGACGACGCCGCCCCGCCCACCGGGAGGGTGGGCGGGGCGGCGTCGCGGAACGGTTCGCCGGTCAGCCGGCGGCGGGGGCTCCCCGTCGGACCTCCTGGTCGGAGGCCGCCCGGGGGGCCAGCGTCTTCTGCGCGAGGACGCCGAAGGCGATCCCGAACACCGCCCACAGCACCGCCTGGACGGCCAGGGAGGCGAGCCTGAACTCCCAGAGCAGCCCGGCGGGGAAGCCCGCCGCGACGGCGTCCTCGTTGTCGGGCAGGACGCCGAAGGCGACGGCCGTCACGACGACGAAGCCGGCGCCGGCCGCCAGGGTGGCGTTCCAGTTCCCCAGGCGCGGCGCGAGCCGCCGTCCGGCGATCAGGGCGGCGACCCCGAGCAGCACGCTGAGCAGGATCATCAGGAAGAACAGGGTGGTGCGCTTCCCGATGGTGTCCGGATTGCCGACGGCCGGAGGGGTCGCCGGGTACTTGAGGAACGGCACCAGGTAGACGGTGGTGAACGCGGCGGCGGCCGTGAGCGCCGCCGTCGCCCGGGGGCTGAAGCGGCCGACGCGGCCCAGCGCGAAGGAGAACGCCAGGGACGCGATGCCGCCGAGCGCCACGCCGTAGACGAGGACGCCGGTGGCGAGGCCGAAGGTCGACTGGGCGGAGCGGCTGATCCCCTCCTCCTCTTCCCCGGCGGCCTCCACGGCGACGGTGCCGCCGCCGTGGCCCGCGTGGGAGCCGTGGCCGGCCGGGGCTTCCCCGGCGGCCTTGGCCTCCTCCACGGCGATCGCGCCGTTCACGGGGGGCTCGCCCACCGCGTAGGCCACGGCGAAGGCGAAGAGCCCCGCGATCAGGCCCGCGAGCATGCCGCGGACCAGCAGGGACCGAACGGTCGAGGCGTGCATGTGCCGGTCGCCCCTCAGTGGCAGGGGAAGCCGAGCAGGTGGCGTCCGTCGTGCACCCACTCGTGCACGTCGGTGCCCGCGATCAGGGAGGTGGCGCCCTGCTCGGCGCCGACGAAGTAGAGCGCGATCAGCGCGAGGAGCCCGACGAAGAAGGCCCAGGGGAGCACCGCGCGCACGGGCAGCGGAGCCGGTACGGCGACGGAAGGGGTGGAAACGGCAGCGGAGACGACGGCCTCGGCCATGATGGAACCTCCTGCGGGAACTCGCGTCCCAGACGGTGGTGCAGGACGACGGTCCACGGGTCTGACTCGCCGTGACGTCACCCTGGGGGCGCCGCGGCTCACAGTGGCGCGACCGCGCCGGATTCTCACCGGACTTCCGTCTCGCCGTCGTCACGCTGTTCAAATGTCGCCTGACCGTACCGCGCGGGGGAGGCGCCGCCAAGGGTGTGAGGCCCGGATCACCTTCGTACGCCCCCGGGTAGAGTCCCGCGCACCACTCCGGCCACGACGGCCCCGCCGTCCCGCCCGCCGCAAAGGATCCCGATGACAGTCCGGTTGACGCTGATCTCGCCCGCGACGAGCGCAGCGCTCCGTGAGGTGCGGTTCGACGACGACGGCCCTCTCGACCCGGCGGGCATCGCCCGCGCCGAGGCCGTCGCCTCCGCCGTCGACCCGTCCCCGCCCGCGTACGCCTCCCCGTCCCGGCGCTGCCGTGGCACGGCGCGGGCCCTGGGCCTGCGCGCGGAGGCCCTCGACGAACTCGCCGGCTGCGCCATGGGCAGGTGGCGCGGGCAGACCCTGGAGGCCGTGGCCGCCGCCGAGGAGGCCGGGGTCGCCGCCTGGCTGTCCGACCCGGCGGCGGCGCCGCACGGCGGGGAGTCCCTGCGCGAGCTGCGCGCCCGCGTGGGCGCCTGGCTCGACGGCCTCGGGGACGGATCCGGCCGCGTCACCGCGGTCGCCGAACCGGACGTGATCCGCGCCGCGATGGTCCACGCCCTCGCGGCACCGGACGCGACGGCCTGGCGCCTGGACGTCCGCCCCCTGTCCGCCGTCCACCTCAGCGGCCGTGCCGGGCGCTGGAACCTGCGCCCGGGCGAGCCCCTCGTACCGCGGCGGTAGACGTCCCGTCAGCCGCGGGCCCGGTCAGGCCGGGCGCTTCCACTCCCGCAGCAGGAGGTAGCCGAGGTACGCCCCTCCGACGGCCATCGTGTACAGGCCGACCGGCAGGTTGTCGAAGAGCGGCAGCTGCTGGGCGGCGAGGTCGGCGAGGACCAGCAGCAGGGCGCCGAGCAGGGTCGACATGACCAGGTGCGGGCCGCCGCCCCGGGTCACCCGCTTGGCGATCTGCGGCGCCGTCAGGGAGACGAAGGCGATCGGTCCGGCGACACCGACCGCGCCGGCGGAGAGGACGATCGACAGCGAGACCGCCGCGGTCGCCGTGCGGGCCGGACGGGCGCCCAGGCCGGTCGCGAGGTCGTCGCCCATCTCGCCGATGCCCAGCGGCCGGGCCAGGAGCGCGGCGAGCGGCAGGCAGACGAGCAGCACCAGCCAGATCGTCCGCGCGTCGTCCCAGGAGCGGGCGGACAGGCTTCCGTTGATGTAGGCGGTCAGCGCGCTCGCCTTGTCCCGCTCGACGGCGTAGACCACGTACTGGGTGAGGGCCGTCGACATCGCGGACACGCCGATGCCGGCCACCACCAGGCGCCCGGGATTGCGGAATCCCGAACCGGTGGAGAAGTAGACGACGGCCATGGCGATCACGGCACCGAGCAGCGCGCCGACGGGCACCGGCACGAGGTCGGGGAAGAACAGGGCGGCGGCCGCCGCACCCGCTCCGGAACCGGCGCCGAGCCCGATGACGTCGGGGCTGCCCAGCGGGTTGCGGGTGACCGACTGGAAGAGGGCCCCGGACAGGCCGAAGGCCGCGCCGGTGGCGATGGCGACGACGAGCCGCGGGCCGCGCAGCCGGTTCAGCACGAAGGCGTTCTTGCCCCTGGCCTCGCCCGCCAGCGCCGACGGCAGGTCGGCCAGGTGGATGCCGAGGCGGCCCAGGGAAAGGGTCGCCACGGCCGCCCCGAGGAGCAGCAGCAGCGTCACCGCGGCGGCGATCGCGGTGCGGCGCCGTACGGGGACGGCGACCCACGGCCCGATCCTCAGGAGGCCACGGCCCGAGGGCCCTACGGGCCGCGACGCCGTCACGGCCGGGGTGTCGATCCGCTCGGCGGTCTTCATGCCGCTCCCCTCATGCGACGGACGGCGAACAGCAGCGCGGGCGCGCCCACGAAGGCGGTGACGACGCCGACCATGAGCTCCTGCGGGCGGAGCAGCACCCGGCCGATGACGTCGGCGAACAGCAGCAGGGCGGGTCCCAGGAGCGAGGTGAAGAGGATCTGCAGGCGGAAGTCGGCGCCCACGAGCACCCGGACGAGGTGCGGGACGGCGAGCCCGACGAAGGCGATGGGGCCGACGGCGGCCGTCGCGGCGGCGCTGAGCAGCGTCGCCGCGAGGAGACCGGCGCCCTTGACGCGGGCGGGGCTGATGCCGAGGGAGGCGGCCTTGTCGTCGCCCATCGCCATGGCGTTGAGTCCCGGCGCCAGGAGCACGGCGAGGACGAGGCCGACGGCGGCGAAGGGCAGGACCGCCCAGAAGGCGTCGAAGCCGCGCCCGCCGAGCGAGCCCACCACCCAGTAGCGGTACGTGTCGAAGACCTGCGGCCGGGACAGCGCGACGGCCTGGATGAACGCGGCGAGGACGGCGGCGAGCACCGCGCCGGCGAGCACCAGGCGGACCGGCCCGCTGCCGCCGCCGGCCGTGCCGACGAGGTGGACGACCACACCGGTCGCCAGGGCGCCGGCGAGGGCCCACCAGATGGTCTCGCGCTGCCCGGAGGCGCCGAGGAACGCGGTCGCGGCGACGATGGCGGCGGACGCGCCCGCGTTGATGCCGAGAAGTCCCGGCTCGGCGAGCGGATTGCGGGTGATGCCCTGCATCAGCGTGCCGGCGACCCCGAGGCAGAGGCCCGCGAGCAGGCCGAGCGCGGTGCGCGGATAGCGGCTCTCGACGACGGTGCGGAGATAGCCGTCGCCGTCACCGGTGACGACCCGGAGGACGTCGGCGGCGGACGTCGGCTTGCTGCCGAACATCACGCTGGCGAGGACCGCCAGGGCGAGCAGGACCAGGCACAGGGCGGCGGCTGCGAAGTGCCGGGCAGGGCCCCGCCGTACGACGGCGGGGCCCTGGCCGATCCGGGAGAGAGTGGTCACGCTGGGGACCCGCTGCTACTTCCCGGCCTTGGCGACGGCCTTGTCGATCATGGGGAGGTACCGCTCGATGCTGTACGGCACGGTGAGCGGGTTGATCATCGACGAGGCCGTGACGAAGGGCTGGTCGTTGCTGTGGACGAGGGCGCCCTTCTTGACCGCGGGGATGGCCGCGTACAGCGGCTGCGCCTCGATCTCCTTGCGGGACTTCTCGTCCATGTAGAAGGTGAAGGCGATGTCGCTCTTGGAGAGCTTGTTGGCGTTCTCCAGGCCGATGAGGGCGGAGTCGGTGCCCTCGGTCTCCTTGAAGGTGTTCACGACCGGGTCGACCTTGAGGCCCAGCTTGGAGACCATCGCGACGCGCTGCTCCTCGGGCTTGAAGACGCCGAGGGTGCCGGGGCCGGTGTTGTAGATGTACGAGAACGTGACGTTCTTGTAGTTCGGGCGCGTGGCGGCGGCGTCGGCGAGCTGCTTGTCGATCTTGGAGGTGAGCTCCTTGGCCTTCTCCGGCTGGCCGAGCGCCTTCGCGACGATCTCGATCTGCTGGTCCCAGTCGGTGCTCCACGCCTTGTCGGGGTAGGCGACGGTCGGCGCGATGTCCTTGAGGAGGTCGTACTGCTTCTGCGTGATGCCCGACCAGGGGGCGAGGATGACGTCGGGCTCCAGCTCGGTGATGGCCTCGATGTCGAGCTCCTCGCCGCCGTCGAACTGCTGGGGCAGCTTGGCGCCGGACTTCGTCACCGCGTCGTGGATCCAGGGCAGGTAGCCGGTCTTGTCGCTGCCCCACGGGTAGCTCTCGATGCCGACGGGGACGCTGCCGAGGGCGATGGCCGTCTCGGCGGAGCCCTGGCCGAGGGTGACGACGCGCTTCGGCTTCTCCTTGATGACGGCCTCGCCGAGCGCGCTCTTGATGGTGACGGGGAACGCGCCCGCCGGAGCCTTGGCCGCCGTGTCCTTCGCGTCGTCCTTTTTGTCGTCCGAGCCGCACCCGGTCACCATGAGGCCGAGCGAGACCGCGGCGGCGCCCGCCACGAGAACGCGACGGCGGAGGGGGGTGAACACAGCAGGCATGGCGGATCCTTGTCTCCGGGCAGAGGTGTGCTGACGCCCCGCCCGACGCCCCTCCCGTCATGGGAATGCCGGGGCAGCGGCCATCGCGAGGCGCTTGTTAGGTGAGCCTAACCTATCTCCGTTCGGTGTGGAGTGCCAGGTGCCGTTCGGCGGGGAGCACCCCGCCCCGGCCGCCCGGCCGTGGTGTGAGGCGCCGTCAGGCGGACGCCTCCCACGCCGTCGTCAGGCCGTCCAGCCACGCCGGCGGCAGCTCGGCGGCGTCCCACTCCTCGTGCAGGTCCGCCGGGGACGTGGCGAGCCGTTCCAGGACGGCGACACTGGTGGGGGAGTGGATCAGGGAGTACCGGCCGTGGATCGCGATCGCGCTGCCCGGCCCGTACTCGGTGTACAGCCGCTCCAGGCGCGCACGGTGGGCCGAGGTGAACTCGGTGAGCCGGCCCGCGTACCCCGCCCGCTGACGCGAGCTCATCGTGCCGAGGAGGGCCCGCAGCACCTGCTCGGTGACCTCCGGGTCGAGATCGGAGACGTCGGCGAAGGAGAGGTAGAGCGGAGTCACCGCCACCTTGGTCCGCTCCAGCTCCGTCCGCCCGACGGGCGGACGGTCGTCCGGGGAGGCGGCCGACGGATCCGAGGCGACGGCGTGCCTCAGCGCCCGCTCGGCGACGGCGCCCAGCTCGTCGACGACGGCCCGCGCCCCGTCGAGCCAGCCGGAGGCGTACGGCTCGCCCTTCCCCTCGGGCGCGCTCCGCCCGGCCCCGCCGACCTCCTCGTACGCGAGGGCCAGCGCGCCCGCCTCGACGAACCCGATCAGCTCCTCCGCGTCACCGGACCAGACGCCCGCCCGGGCGAGCAGCTGGAGCAGCGTCCTCTTCGCATTGAGGACACTGGCCTCGTCCAGCTGCTGCCGTCCTTCTCCGGCGGTGCTCACAGGGTCCTCCTCGTCATGACGGCTGTGCGAAACGCTCAGTTCGAGCCTACGCAACACCCGGCGCGACGAGCGGGCAGCCGGGCCCGTCGAGGCGCGACGAGCCCGCCGGCCGGCTTCCCGGGCGGACCGGAGCTGTTCCGCCTCGGCCCGGACGTGGCCCACCTCGACCGCGGTTCCTTCGGCGCCCTGCCCACCCCGGTCGCCCGGGCGCACCGCGACCCGGCGGCCGAGGCGGCGGCCGACCCCGACGCCTTCTTCCCCGGCGTCCCCGGCCGCGTCGCCGAGGTCCGCCGGCGCCTCGCCGCCCCCTGGGCGCCGACCCGGACGGGATCGCCTTCGTCACCCATGCCACCGAGGCCGCCCGGCTCGCCCTCGACGCCCTGCGCCTGGACGCCGACGACGAGATCCCGGCCACCGACCACGGCTGCGGCACGGTCGTCGCGGCGGCGGCCCGCCGGGCCCGGACCGTCGCCGGCCGCCGGCTGCTCGCCGAGCTCCGTGAGCGCGGGGTCACCAACCTCGTCGACGGGGCCCACGCGCCCGGCATGCTCGCCGCCCGAAGGCCTCGGTCTGATCGCGCCCCTCGGCGCCGGTCGCGTCCACATCCACAACAGCGAACTCTTGTGCCACGGAGCCGAGTTGCCGGCCGAGATCCCCGCCCTGACCCCGCTGCCGCACACCGAGGGCCTCGCGATGTGGTCGCCGCGCCTGCCCAGGGGCCTCGCCGCACCCGGCAGGAGGCCGCAACGCTGTGCGAGGAGGTCGTCGCCCGGCCCGGCTGCCGGGTGCTGATCCGGCCGTGGCCCGACGGAGGCGACATCCGGATCTCGGGGCGGATCTACAACCGGGCCGAGGAGTACGACCGCCTCGCGGCCGGCCCACGCACACTGCTCGCGGACCGCTGAGAGGGGAGGGGTGCTTCGATCCCGGGCGGTTCAGCGTCGGTACACGCGCAGCTCCGCCACCTCGTACGACATCTCCGACGCGTCCGGGTCGGGCGCCGGGTGGTACCGGCCCGCGCAGACCGACAGGTTCACGATGAGATGGGCCCGCCAGGAGCGGCCCACGCCCCGGCGGTCGTCGAAGACGCGGGCGCCGTTGACCCACCACACGACGGACCGCGCCCCGAACTCGACCCGGAGGTCCACCCACGCCCCGGGCCGGACGGCGGGGTCCCGGAAGTAGAGGTACCGGCCCCGCACCCGGTTCGACAGCTCCAGGAGGTCCGGATTGTCGGGGTGGTACTCGAAGACGTCGACCTCCTGGCCGCCGTCGAGCCAGGTCCAGATCGCCGGCCAGGCGCCCGTCTCCTCGGGCAGGCGCACCCGGGCCTCCAGGACGTCGCCCGCCCGCACCTGGAAGCCCTCCGCGCTGCCCTCCGTCGTGAGCAGCCCGGCGTCCCAGAAGCCGTCGCTCCTGCGGGTGGCCCGGAACGTCCCCGTCCGACTGTACGAGGGGTCCTCCACCAGGTGGTCCAGCTTGTTGTCGCCGGGGTTCGTCGGCCCGCCGCCGGGATAGGCCCACGAGCGGCCCGCCACCCACTGCTCGGTGGACGAGAAGTCCGCTTCGAGGACGAGGTCGGCGGGGGCCGACACCGAACCGCCCCCACCGGAACGCCCACCGCCCCGCCGCAGCCGGTCGAAGAAGTCCTTCAGCACGGCGCCCCCCTTCCTTTCGCGCGGACCTCCGTCGGCCCACGGACAATCTGCCCAACCTTGCCCGGCACACGCGTCGAGAGCGGTCTATTGGCGACAAGTCGTCACGGACGGCGCCAAGGCCTGCCTTTCGGACCACGCCGGGCAGCGCCGCCCGCGCCGACCGCCGAGCCAACGGAAGGACAAGGCCGTGAAGGCACTCCAGTACCGCGCCGTGGGCGCCCGCCCGAGGTCGTCACCGTCCCCGGCCCGGAGCCGGGGCCCGGTCAGGTGCTCCTCCGGGCCACCGCCGCCGGTGTCTGCCACTCCGACATCCCCGTGATGAGCCGGCCCGTCGACCAGCCGCCCTTCTCGCTGCCCCTGACCCTCGGTCACGAGGGCGTCGGCACCGTCACCGCCCTCGGCCCCGGCGCCGGGGAGCTCGGCATCAGGCCGCCCGGGCTCGGCGCGCCCGGTGCCCTCGCCGAGTACATGATCGTCGACGGCCCGCGCCCCCTGGTGCCGCTCGGCGACCCCGACCCGGCGCACGCCACTCCGCGCGCGGCCTCCGCTGCCGCCGGGCCGGCCGGCTCCCCGCCGAGGAGACGGCCGGTGACGCCCGGTCAGGGGAGCTGGTCGTTCCAGCGGTAGCGGTCCGGCTGGACGTGCACCGTCATGGAGGTCTCCCGCTCTCCCCAGCCCATGTCCGACTCGCCGATCACCCAGGCCATCGCCTGGTAGGCACTCGGACGCGAGGACTTCCGGGGGCAGGCGTCGAGCGGGGTGACGGCGGACCGGCCGGCCGGGACGGTCAGCCGCACCCCGGTGCCCCAGGGCGCGGGACAGGGCGTCACGACACGGCTCCGCACCCAGGACAGCCGCGCGCGTACGGTCACGGCGCGACTGCCCGGGTTGTCGATCCGCACGGCGAACCGCAGGGTGTCGCCGCCGTCGAGGACCTGGCTGCAGGCGCTCCACGCGGCATGCTCCACCGGGCGCACCTTGCCGCAGCGGTAGTCGCCCGTCATCGGTCCGGGGGCCGCCGTGCCGGTGACCGCCGACGGCCCGACCGGCCCTCCGAGCGCGTCGGCGCCGTCCTCCGCCGCGGCGACGCCCGGCGGTGCGGCCCGCCCGGCCGACGGGCCGGTCGGCGGGTCGCCGACGGGCGGGGACGGCAGGTGGAAGACCGCCCAGGCCGCCACGACCGCCCCCAGCGCGACCACGCCCACGACCACCCGCCGACCGGCGCGACGGCGCCCCACCCCAGGACCCTCGGCACGCGCGGCGTCCCGGCCCTCGTACAGCGCCGGGGCCCGGTCCTCGCGTCGCCCCTCGTGCCCGTCCGGTGTCTGGTCCTCCTGCCCGTCCGGAGGCTGGTCCTCCTGTCGTCCCTCGCTCCGGTCCGCCTCCCGGACCCCGGACGGAGCCGGCCCCACCACCCGCCCCGGCCGCCCGACCGGCGGTTCCGTCGGAGCGGCGGGCGACGCGTCCCCGACGCCGCCGGACGGCTCCGGGGACGCCTTCGTCCCCCGTACGGCGGCCCTGCGCCTGCGCGCCTCGGTCCGCGCCTCCTCCAGCAGCCGCGCCCACCGCTCCCCCTCCTCGTCCCCGACGCCGAAGAGCTCGGCCAACGCCGCCAGCACCTCCGCGTCCGGTAACGCGGTGGCCTCCGGATCCTTGTAGCGGTTGAAGCTGGAATCGCTCAGCCCCCGCATGCCCCGGCCGGCGAAACGGGACTTGAGGCGCGCCTCGATCCGCTCCTGCGCCAGACAACCCGACCGCGTCCACGCCTCACCGATCCGGCGGGCGAGCTCCGCACGGGCCGTGCCGCCCCCCGTCGTGCCGGACGCCTCACCCATCGTCATCCCTCCGCCGTCCCACGACCGATCGAACCCGCAGGTCAGAGAAGTGAGTCGGCCCCGGGACCGGGATGAAACGACGCCGGGTGAGCCGACCCGGCGAAGGTACTGCCGCCCCCGCCGGGCCCCCGGGATTCTGATTCCGCCGAGCCGCTCGACGGCCCGGCGCTCCCACCTCTCTGACAGGAGAAGAACGATCATGCTTCGTTCCAGGACACGCGCCCTCGCCCTCGCCTCGACCGTCCTCGCCCTCGCCCTGGCCGCCCCCGCGGGCACCGCCGCCACCGCCGCGCCCCAGAGCCGGGAGGCCCGCGGCCCGGTCACGCTGGTCTTCGACAAGAACCCGAAGCACCCCACGTACTCCAAGCTCACCGCGTACCTCGGCAAGCGGGTGCTCGGCCAGTGGCGCGCCGGGTCGGGCACGACCACCGACGAGTGCCAGGTCGGCCGTCGCAACAGCGGCGGATGGCTGCCGAACGGCACGTACGCCATCTCCTCCCGTACGAGGACCTACAACGGCGACGCGATCAAGGGGTACGCGATCCGGCTCGCCGACAAGAAGTGCAAGGGGGGCGAGGGCGCCAACCGGGACGAGCTCTTCATCCACAGCCGCATGACCGTGAACGGCGCCTCGCAGTGGCGCGGCGACCGGGACTACAAGTCCCTCGGCTGCGTGAAGCTGCACCCGAACCACATCAAGGCCCTGTTCAGGACCCTCGACGCGTACGGAGAGGCGAAGACCCTCAAGGTCATCGCCTGACCTGCCCACCTCCCCGTGTCCCGGGCGCGCCGCCACCGGTCGGCGCGCCCGGGACGCGGGCGCCTGTCCGGACCGCGACGCGACGATCTCCACCGAGGCTCGTTGACCACGCCATGAAGAACGCCGACACCGGACGACGCGCCCGCCTTCTCGCCTCGACCGTCGCCGCCCTGCTGCTCGGCGTCGCGGGTGCGCCGAGCACGTACGCCGGCTCCGACGCGCAGGACTGTCCGGCGGCGGAGGTCTTCGCGACCGACAACACCGCGATCATCACGGACCCCGACGACCCGAGGCTCGACACCCGCCTCACCCGCTTCGGACACGAGGTGCGGCGGATCATCCGCGCCCACGGGGCACGCCCGGGAGGATCGGAGCTGCTGGACGGCGTCTTCTGGTCCGAGGAGCTGAAGCAGGCGACGTACGAGCGGTCCCGCGGGTTCGACGTCGAGAGGATCGGCCGCGACGGGCTCCACCACATCGCGGGCGTCATCGCCAAGCAGTACGACCAGGAGGCCGTCCTCACCTTCCGCTGCCTGCCGCGCACGTCGCCGGAGACCGACGCGGTCGAGATCGAGGTCCCCGGCGTCCGCGCGAGCGGCCTGCGGGAGGCGCTCGTCGCGGACCCGGAGGCCCGCGACAAGCTGGGCGGCGGCTCCGTCACCCTCGACGGCCGGCTCGTCCTCGTGGCTCCGGTCGACGACCTGCCGCCGGCCCGCAGGCTCACCACCTCCCTCGGCGCCGACTGGGACCAGGCACGGGTGCGGTACGGCGACCGGGAGTTCGTGACCGGTACGGAGTGAGAGGAGCCGATGCGGCCCGTGGTGCCCGCCGTCTCCCGGACGGCGATCACGGGGACGGCGGTGGGGGTGCCCCACTCGATCGACACGGAGCCGGTCGTGTCGGCGCCGCCTGGAATCGTCGTGCGATCCTCGTCTCGTGCTCGTCTTCCCTCGGTGGGGGACTCGGTGGGGGAATCGCCTGCCGACTTTCTACGGGACTGCCTGCGGGCGGCATGCGTTTCCGGTCATTTCCGGGGCCGAACCGACGGCCCGCCTTGTCCCTGCCCTCCTGATCAAGTAGCGTCGCCCGTCATGAACACCGGACCGGCGATACGCCATGCACGGACGGGCGATCCGGTGGAAGGCTGATCGCTCGGCGGGTGCGCGACAGGCACCCCGAAGGTTCGGCACGAGGGCCCCCAGTGCGTCAGCACTGCGCATCCCTTCCACGTGTCGAATCAACAGCGAGGTCATCCACATGGCAGTCACGTTCAACCACACCATCATCGCGTCCAAGGACCGCGAGGAATCCGCCCGGTTCTTCCGGGAGTTGCTGGAGATCCCCGAGGCGCCGTCCTGGGGGCCCTTCCTCAACATCCAGCTCGCCGACGGCGTCCTGCTCCAGTTCGCCGAGCCCCCGGTGGACATCCAGATGCAGCACTACGCGTTCCTGGTCGACGACGAACTGTTCGACCGGGCGTACCAGCGCCTGTGCGAGCGCGGCATCGAGCACTGGGCCGACCCGCAGATGCGGCGCCCCGGTGAGACCAACACCGAACACGGCGGGCGCGGGGTCTACTTCAAGGACCCGTCCGGGCACGCGATCGAGCTGATCACGCGCCCGTACCTGTAGGCCGGTAGAGCCGTGGAACCGTAGAGCCGTGGGCCGGGGCGTCTCCTCCGATGACGGAGGAGACGTCCGCGGGTCGACGGGCCGGGACGCGCCCGGCCCGTCGACCCGCACCCGGTGCCGCGCCCGTCAGGCGAGGAACTCCCCGTCGCGGGCCACGACCACGCCGCCGTGGACGACCATGTCCCGGCGCGGCATGTCGACGACGACCTGCGGCAGGCACTCGCCGCGCACCAGGACGAAGTCGGCCGGGGCGCCCGCCCGGAAGTCGGCGTGCGCGAGGCCCATCACGTCCGCGCCGCCGTGGGTCGCGACCCGGTAGCACTCCGACAGCTCGTCGTCGAGGCGCACGTCCGTCACCCAGCCGAGGATGTGCGCGCGGTGCATCATGTCGGCGTCGCCGAACGGGCTCCACGAGTCCCGGACGCCGTCCGAGCCGAGTCCGACCCGCACGCCGTGCTCGCGCAGCCGGGCGATCGGGAGCACCAGGGAGTCCGAGGGCGCGACCGTGGTGAGCGCGATGTCCTGCTCGCCCAAGTCCGTCGCGATGGAGCCGAGCTCACGGTCCGTCAGGCCCGGAAGGCAGAAGACGTGGCTGACCGTGACCTTGCCGGTGAGGGAGAGGGCACGGGTGCGCTCGACGATGCCGCGCATCGCCCGCATGCCCTTCTCGCCGCGGTCGTGCAGGTGGATGTCCACACCGACGCCGTGGCGGTCCGCGATGCCGAAGACGACGTCGAGCTGCTCGTCGAGGGCCTGGTCGAAGCCGATCGGGTCGATGCCGCCGATCATGTCGACGAGGCCCTCGCGCGCCGCCTTCTCCAGGAGCGCCGCCGTGCCCGGGGTGCGGATGACGCCGTGCTGCGGGAAGGCCACGATCTGGACGTCGAGGGCGTGGCGCAGCCGCTCGCGGGCCTCCGCCAGGCCTTCCACGCCGGCCAGGCCGTAGGCCGGGGCCACGTCGGCGTGGGCGCGCATGCCGCGGGTGCCGCGGGAGACGGCGTGGCTCATCAGGCCGTAGGCGCGCTCGGCGACGGGCCGTCGCTGGGCGCGGAACAGCTCGACGTCCTGCGCGACGTAGTCGGCGATGGCGGAGGCGGGCCGCCGGCTCACCCAGGAGCCGCCCCAGGTGGTCTTGTCGGGGTGGACGTGCGCGTCGACGAGGGACGGGAGGGCGATCCGGCCGCCGCCGTCGACGACCTTCGCGCCGTGCGGCGCGGGGCCGTCCGAGATCCGGCCGTCGACGACGACGAGGTCCGTGGGCCTCGCCGCGCCGAACGGGCGCACGTCGCGGAACACGACGGTCCTGTCGCGGCGGCCGGCGCGGGGGGACGTCGCGGCTCCGGTGGCGGCCGGAGCGCCTGCCGCCTGCGCGGTTCCGGTCGTGGCGGCCGCGGTGGCCGTGGCACCGGCGAGGGCGGCGGCACCGGCGAGCACGGTGCGACGGGAGAGGGCGGAGGGGGTGGACGGGGGCTGCATGGGGGCTCCTTGGGAGGGGTGGGGCGGGGAGGTCGTCGGGCGGTCCGGTGCGGTTCCCACCCCGTTGTGGGCGGTCGTTCCTCCCCCGGACTCCGTCCGGGGGACCCCCATCGCCCCAGCGGGACGATTGCCCACACGGCGGTGGGGTGGGGCGGCACCACCACGCGGGCGCCGGACCGGTGGGGTCAGAGGGGGAGGCCCGCTCGGATCACGCGGGTCGGGTGCTTGAGGAGGCTCACGTCGGCCAGGGGGTCGCCCGCCACGAGGATCGCGTCGCCCGCGTAGCCCCGGGCCAGGCGGCCCACCGTGCGGTCCGCGCCCAGCAGACGGGCGGCCCCGGTGGTCGCGGTGCGGATCGCGTCGAGCGCGGACAGCCCCGCGGCGCGCATGAGTTCGACCTCGCGGCCGATCGGGCGCACCGTGCCGCCGGACGAGTCGGTGCCGGCGGCGAGCGGGACGCCGAGTTCGTGCGCGGCGAGGACGGCCCGCTTCAGCACGGGGAGGTAGGTGCGGCCGCGTTCGGCGAGGATCGGGTTCGTGGACTCCGCGAGGCCGGCGATGGCGGTGAGGGTGGGGGTGAAGTACGTACCCCTGCGGCGCATCTCGCGCAGGGTGCGTTCGCCGACGAACGCGCCGTGTTCCAGGGAGCGGATGCCGGCCGTGACGGCGTCGTGGCAGCCCTGCTCGCTGTAGCTGTGGCACAGGACGCCCTTGCCGCGCCGCCGGGCGGCGGCGACGATCTCGGCGAGCTGCTCGTACGAGTACACCTGGGCCAGCGGGTCCTGCTCCGGCAGCCCGGCGCGCTCGTTGACGCGGGTCTTGATGACGTCGGCGCCTCGGGCGAGGTTGACCTCGACGACCCGGCGCAGCGCCTCGGCCGAGCGCACGCCCTCCTTGAGGCGGGCGAGCGGGGTGAGGTCGGGGTCGGCGAGGACGGTGTCGCCGAGGTCCGGGGTGACGAAGACGCCGGCGGCCGTCAGGCGGGGCGCGAGTGCCGGGCTGTGCCGGGCGAGTTCGCGGACGGCGATGTCCTGGTAGAAGGTGGTCGATCCGCTGCGCGCGCTGGTCGCGCCCCGGCGGACGGCTTCGCGGGCCTCGGCGGCGGTGCCGAGGTGGATGTGCGCGTCCACCAGACCCGGCAGGACCCAGTGGCCGTGGGCGTCGAGGACCTCGGCGCCCTGCGGGACGGCGACGGCGTCTTCGCGGCCCGCCGCGCGCACGGTCCCGCGCTCGATGACGACGACGGCGTTCTCGGTGACCTCGCCGGTGGCGGGGTCGAGGAGGGTGCCGCCCCGGATCACGAGGTCGCCTCCCGCCGGAGTCCCCCCGCCCCGGGCCGCGCCCGTCGAGGAGCCCACGGCTGTCGAGGAGCCCGCGGCCGTCGCCGTGCCGGCCGCGGCCACGGTGCCGGCGAGCGCGGCCGCGCCCGCGAGGACGCCCCGGCGGGTCACCGAGGGGGAGGGCGGCGGGGTGGCTTCGAGGCACATGGGAGCTCCTTGGGGGAGTGGGCCGACGGCGGCTCCCCGTTTTGTATACCAAGTTCGGGGAGGCGGACAAGGGTGAAGATCTAAGATGGAGCTTTGGACCTGGCCTGCCTTGAGTCTGGGGTTTCGTGGTCCGTGATTTTGGTATACGAATATCTCCAGGGGGTCGTTCCGCTTTCGTGCGCGCCCCGGATATTCGGGTGCGCCGGACCCTCCCGGATGGTGCAATCGCCCGATGGGACGAGTGACATCCATGACGGTCGACCGCGGGCAGTTCGCCGACGCGGTCACCCCCTGGGAGGAAGAGGGCTGGCGGGCGGAGGCCCTCGGCTGGTCGGAGCGGGAGCTCGGCCGGCACGGTCTGGAGGAGACGGGGCCCCGTGACGTCAGGGTCCGGCCCTGGTCGATCCTCGTGCGGTTCCGGACCGGAGCGGGCGAACGCGACGCGGTGTGGTTCAAGGCGAGCGCCCCCGACGCCGCCTTCGAGGCCGCCCTCGGCGGAGCGCTCGCCGACTGGGTGCCCGGACACGTCGTGACGCCGCTCGCGGTCGACGCCGAGCGCGGCTGGTCGCTCCTTCCCGACGGCGGACCCCTCTTCCGGAACGTCCTCGACGCCGGCGGCGCCGGGCCGGAGTCCTGGGCGCAGGCGCTCGGCCAGTACGCGCGGATGCAGCGGGCGCTGACCCCGTACGCGGACCGGATGACCGCCCTCGGCGTGCCCGGCGGCCGCACCGCTCAGCTGCCGGAGATCTTCGACGGCCTCGTCGAGGGCAACGCCACCCTGGACCCCGACGCCCGCCGCGCCCTCCGGGAGCGGCGTCCCCGGCTCCTCGACTGGTGCGCCGAGCTCGACGCGTACGGGATCCCGGACTCGCTCGACCACTGCGACCTGCACGACGCACAGCTCCTCGCCCCCGCCGCCGGCCGCTTCACCTTCTTCGACTGGGGCGACGCCAACGTCGCCCATCCCTTCACCAGCCTGCTGGTCCCCGCCCGCGCCGTCCGGGAGCGCCACGGCCCCGAGCACGTGGACCGGCTGCGCGACGCCTATCTGGAGCCCTGGACCGACCTGGGCCCCTCCCTGCCGGAGCTCCGCCGCGCCGCGGCGCTCGCCACGCGGCTCGCCGCGCTGGGCCGGGCGGTCTCCTGGTTCCGTCTCTTCCCGGGCACGCCGACCACGGGGTGCGCGGAGGCGAGCGCCCACTGGGTGAACGAGCTCTTCGCCGAATCGGCGGTCCTCTGAACCCGCGGTCCCCCGCCGGCCCGGCGTTCAGTCCTCCTCGGTGTGGTGGAAACGCGTCCACAGGGGCAGGGCGAACCAGCAGAGCAGGTACCAGGCCAGGACCCCGGAGACGAGCCAGGGCACGTACGAGTCGTGCGTGACCACCCGCAGGACGAGGAAGAGCGCCGATGTCAGGGTCGCCAGGAGCAGGACGAGACCGGTGAAGGTGAGGCGGGAGGCCCAGACGACCGCCTGGGGTTTGATCCGCTGCCCCGACACGACCCGGTGGAAGGCGACGGGGCCGATGAGCGCGCCCGTGGCCAGCGACCCGAGGACGATCGTGATGACGTAGATCGTCTTGTCGGTCTGCTCCAGCCCCTGGAAGTGCGGGGTGAAGGCCACGGTGAGGAGGAAGCCGAGGAGGATCTGCACGCCGGTCTGCGCCACCCGGATCTCCTGCATGAGATCCGTCCAGCGCCGGTCGGCCCGTTCCTCCTCGGTCTCGTCGCGGCCGTGACGCCGCCCGTTCCGCCGGTTCGGCTCCGCCTCCATGAGGTCTTCTGTCTCCTTTCCCGGGGAGCCCGGTGGGTCAGGCGCGCCCCGCGGCCTTCTGGCTCCGGCGGGACAGCGAGTCGACGACGACGGCGGCCAGCAGCACCGATCCGGTGATCATGAACTGAACGGCGTTGCTGACCCCCATGATGTTCATGCCCGATTGAATGGATCCGATGACCAGTGCGCCCAGAAGGGCGGACCAGACCGAGCCGCGCCCGCCGAACAGGCTCGTGCCGCCGATGACGGCCGCGGCGATGACGTTCATCAGCAGGTTGCCGCCGCCGGAGGTCTGGCTCGCGGACTGGATCTGTCCGGCCAGGAAGAGGCCGCCGACCGCCGCCATGGTCCCGGAGATCGAGAAGACGGTCATCCGGACGAACGGCACGCTGATGCCGGCCCGGCGCGCGCCCTCGATGTTCCCGCCGACGGCGAAGATCCGCCGCCCGTAGGTCGTACGGCGCAGCACGAAGTCCAGCACCACCAGCAGGATCAGGAAGATGAGGAGCGCGAGCGGCAGCCCCTGGTACCGGTTGAGGATGTACGCCGAGACGAACGCGATCGCGGCGATCACGGCCGTACGGAGCACGATCTCGGCGACCGGCCGGAACGGCACCCGGGCGACCCGGCGGCGTCTGGCGTCCAGGAGCGAGGCCGCGAGGAAGAGCCCGACGCCCACGGCCGCGGTCACGTAGGCCGCGGCGGGACTGTGGAAGATCGTCGAGTAGAGCTTGGAGACGATGCTCTCGCTCGGGATGTTGACCGTGCCGCTGCTGCCCAGGATCTGGAGCATCAGACCGTTCCAGGCGAGGTTGCCCGCGAGGGTGACCACGAAGGCGGGCACACCGACCTTCGCGAAGAAGAAGCCGTGGATGAGCCCGACGGCCGCTCCGCCCGCGATGGCGACGAGGAGCGCCAGCCACTCGTTCATGCCGTTCAGGACGTTGAGCACGGCGAAGATGGCGGCGCACAGGCCGCTGACGGAGCCGACGGAGAGGTCGATCTCGCCGAGCAGCAGGACGAAGACGATGCCGACGGCGATCATGCCGGTGCCGACGATCTGCTGACTGAGGTCGGAGAGGTTCTGCGCCGAGAGGAAGGTGCTGTCGAGGCTGCCGAACACCGTCCAGATGATGATCACGGCGATGATGACGGGCAGGGACCCCAGCTCTCCGCTGCGCACCTTGCGGCGGAACTCCCCGAGGTACCCCTTCAGGCCCTCCTCTCGGACGAGCAGCCGGGTGTCCACCGCGGGCATCGACTGGGGTGCCGGTTCCTGGGCGGAGGTGTCGCCGGGGGTGCGGTCCCGTCTCATCGTTCCTCCTCCCGCTTGCGGGCCTGGCGGCGGGTGACGGCGCTGTCGGTGGCCCCGGTGATGGCGGAGATGATCTCCTCGGTGGTCGTGGAGCGCTTGTCGAAGAGGCCGTTGTTCCGGCCGAGGCGCATGACGGCGATGCGGTCGGCGACCGCCATCACGTCCACCATGTTGTGGCTGATCAGGATGGTGCCGAGGCCGTGCTCGCGGAGCCGCTCGACCAGGTCGAGCACCTCGGCGGTCTGCTCCACGCCCAGGGCGGCCGTGGGTTCGTCCAGGATGACGATCCGCGGGTCGCCGATCAGGGAGCGGGCGATCGCGACGGTCTGGCGCTGGCCGCCCGAGAGGGAGGCGACCGGGATCCGGACGCTGGGGATGCGGATGGAGAGCGTGTCGAGCAGTTCGCGCGAGCGCTGCTCCATCCGCACCTCGTCCAGGACGCCGAAGCGGCGCAGTTCGCGGCCGAGGAAGAGATTGCCGACCACGTCGAGGTTGTCGCACAGGGCGAGGTCCTGGTACACGGTGGCGATGCCGAGGTTCTGGGCGTCGTGGGGCCGGTTGATGCTGACCGGCCGGCCCTCCCATTCGATGACGCCCTCGTCGGGTGGGTTCACCCCGGCGATCGACTTGACGGCGGTGGACTTGCCGGCGCCGTTGTCGCCGACGAGGGCGACGACCTCGCCGGCGTGGACCTCCAGATCGAAGTCCTTCAACGCCTGGACCGCGCCGAACCGTTTGGAGATCCCCCGCAGGGTGAGCACGGCTGGCTCCGGCAAGGGAACCGCCTCCTCCGCTCGCGCGAACCGCTCCGCGGCTGTTCGAAGCCGGTCGGTCGTTCGGGACCGGCTGTCCGAGGCCGGTGATTCGAGACCGGCGTCCTTATTCGAGACCGGCGTCCTTGCAGGCCGCCGCATAGGTCGGGGTGCAGATCTCCTGGACCGTGTAGAGCCCGTCCTTGACGACGGTGCCCTTGATGTTGTCCTTGTGGACCACGACCGGGTTGAGCAGCCGGGCCGCGACCTTGCGGTCGCCGTCGCTGGTGACGGTGGTGGGAACCAGGTCGGACGACAGCTTCTTGCCCTCCGCCAGGTTGACGGCCATGGTGGCCGCGATGTCGGCCTCCGGCTTGTACGGCTTCTCGACCGTGATCGTCTGGGTGCCGATCAGGATCCGCTGGATCGCGTCCAGTTGGGCGTCCTGTCCGGTCAGCGGCACGTTGATGCCGGCCGCCTTGAGGGCGGTGGCGATGCCGGCGGCCAGTCCGTCGTTGGCCGAGTAGACGCCGACGATCTTGTCCTTGCCGAGGGAACTGATGGCGCCGGACATCTGCTGGTTGGCGTTGTTCGGGTCCCAGTTGGGGGTGTCGTACTCCTTGCCGATCTTCACCTTGCCGTCGAGGACGGAGTGCGCTCCGGCCTTGAACTCGGCGGCGTTCGGGTCCGTCGGCGACCCGTTGTGCATCACGATCTCGCCGCTCTTGGCCTTGTCGCCGAGCGCGGCGAGGAGCGCCTGGCCCTGCAGCTCGCCCACCTTGTGGTTGTCGTACGAGACGTAGGCGTCGATGGGGCCCTGCGCGAGGCGGTCGTACGCCACGACCTTGACGCCCGCGTCATGGGCCTTCTGCACGGAGGACTGGATGGACTTGGCGTCCACGGCATCGAGGATGAGGACCTTGTCGCCCTTGGCGAGCGCGGTGTTGACCTGCTGCTGCTGGGTGGTGGCGCTCTCGGCGGCGTTGTAGTAGTCGATCTGGGCGTCGGGCGCCAGTTCCTTGATCTTCTGCTCGATGTAGGGCCGGTCGAACTTCTCGTACCGGGTGGTCTTGCTCTCCGGCAGCAGCAGTCCGATCCGGATGTTCCCCTGTTTCTCGCTCCCCGCGCCCAGGGCCGTCGCGCTCGTCGCCACCACTCCGAGGGAGAGGGCTGCGGCTCCGGCCAGGGCTATCGCGCTCCGCAGAGTACGGGTCATGGGAGGCTCCTTTCGTACGCCCCCTCTCCCTCACCTCGTGAGCGCGGGAACGAGGATGTACATATCGCCTATATATCGACATTAGCGTCAACCGGAGGACCGGCAAGCGGGTGAGCCTGGAGCCGGCGGGTGGCCTTTCCCTGGATAGGACGCTCGTGATGGCCTGGCGTGACCCTTGTTTATGACGATCGTCATAAAAAGATGACGCCGACCGGGCGAGGAGAAGCCGTGCGCGGGACCCCACCGAACACGCCCACGACCCTGCCCGCGCGACTCATGCGACCCCCTCCGGACCGGCCCGTCCGCCTGCCGTCATGCCCCCGCCGGAGCCGGATCCCGGCATGAGCACCGCTCCTCGGATCGAGGCTGGCGGGGCACCGACGGGAGTGGGACGATTTGTACGAAGCGACTACGGGCCCGCGTCGGCATCGGCTTCCGGCGGGGCCTCCCGTCGAACGGAGAAGGCGCCATGTCTGCCATCACCGAAACCATCGACATCTCCCGCAAGCCCGCGGAGGTCTTCTCCTACGTGACCGACCCGACGCACCTGCCCGAGTGGCAGGAGAGCGCGGTCTCGGTCCGCAAGATCGTCGACACCCCCTTGGCGGTCGGCTCCAAGGTCGCCGTCACCCGGCGGCTCGGCAAGCGGGAGTTCACCTCGACCATGCAGGTCATCGAGTGGGAGCCGCCGACGCACTGGCACGTGCACGGCATCGACGGCCCCGTGCGCGGCGACGTGCAGGGCACGATCGAGCCGCTGGAGGACGGCGAGCACTGCCGCCTGACGCTCTCCCTCGACTTCGAGGGCCACGGCGTCGGCAAGGCCCTGGTCCCCCTCGTCGTCCGCCCGCAGGTGCGAAGGGAGATGCCGAGGGACGAACTGACCCTCAAGGGCATCCTGGAGAGCGGCACGACCGGCTGACGGCGGGCGTCAGTCCGCGGAGACCGGCCGCTCGAAGAAGGTCTCCAGGGACACCGTCGCCTGCGTGCCGCTCACGCCCTCGATCGCGTACAACCGGCGCAGCACGTCCTGGAGTCGCGCCGTGGTCGCGGTGCGCACCTTCACCAGGACCGAGGAGCTGCCGGCGATGACGTGCGCCTCCTGGATCTCGGGGATCGCGGCGAACGCCGCCGCCGAGTCCCCGATCCAGGCGGACGAGTCGACCATGACGAAGGCGAGCACCTCCTGCCCGAGCGCGGCGGGATCGACGTCCACGGTGGTGCGGCGGATGACACCGCGCTCCCGCAGCTTCCGCACCCGCTCGTGCGCGGCGCCGGCCGACAGGCCGACCGCCCTGCCCAGCGCCGCGTACGCCTGCGTGGCGTCCCGCTGCAGTTCGGCGAGCAGCGCCCGGTCGATGGCGTCCACGGTCCCCTCCGTCACTCCCGGCTCCCCTCCGTCGTTCCCATGCGGGAAACATACGTCAGTAGTGACTGTTCATCGCCGTGCGCACCTCGGCGAGGGTCGCGTCCGCGACCGCCCGGGCCCGTTCGTTGCCCTCGCGCAGGACCCGGCGGAGATACGCGCGGTCCCGGGCGTACTCGGCGCGGCGGGACCGGACCGGCGCCAGGTACTCGTTGACCGACTCCGTCACGGTCCGCTTCAGCGCGGCGGCGCCCGCGGAGCCGATGTCGGCGGCGACCTCCTCCGGGGCGCGGCCCTGACAGAGGGCCGCGAGCAGCAGGAGGGACGACACCTCGGGGCGGCCGGCCGGATCGTAGGAGATGTGACGCTCGGAGTCGGTCTTCGCGCCCTTGATCAGCCGGGCCGTCTCGTCGGCGTCGGCGGCGAGCGCGATGGCGTTGCCACGGCTCTTGCTCATCTTGGCGCCGTCCGTGCCGAGCAGCAGCGGGACGCCCGACAACAGGGCGTCGGGCTCGGGGAAGACGGCGCCGTAGCGGTCGTTGAACCGGCGGGCGACGGTCCGGGTGATCTCCAGGTGCGGCAGCTGGTCCTGGCCGACGGGGACGAGGTTCGCCTTGCAGAACAGGATGTCGGCGGCCTGATGGACGGGATAGGTGAACATCAGGCCGCTGACGGCGGACTGCCGGGAGTGGGCGATCTCGTCCTTGACGGTGGGGTTGCGGTTCAGCTCGGCCACCGACACCAGGCTGAGGAAGGGCAGCAGCAGCTGGTTCAGGGCGGGGACGGCGCTGTGGGTGAAGACCGTGCTGCGCTCCGGGTCCACACCGATCGCGAGGTGGTCGAGCACCAGCTCCTCGACGTGCCCGGTCAGGTTGTCCGCCACGTCGCGGTCGGTCAGGACCTGGTAGTCCGCGATGATCACGAACAGCTCCACCCCCAGGTCCTGGAGCCGCACCCGGTTGTGCAGGGTGCCGAAGTAGTGCCCCAGGTGCAGCCGCCCGGTGGGGCGGTCGCCGGTCAGGACACGGAAGCGCCCCGGGTTCTCGTGGATCTGTCGCTCCAGGACCGCGCTGCGGGTCCGTGCGGCGGACGTGCCGAGGGCGTCGTCGGTGGTGGTGGCGTCGTCGGTGGCGAGGATGGTCATGGCGTCTCCTGGCGTGGGTCGGTGGCGCCGTCGGGACGACAGGACCCATGAGCCGGGAAACGCAGAAGGGCCGTTCGTCCGAACGGCCCGGTCGTGCGCGAGTGGTGGCCGCTCCTAGGAGGAGCGCCACCAGTTGAGGCACGACGACAGATGCATGGAGCCAGCATAGCGCCCCGTGGCCGAGGCCACGGGGCGTTTCGAGCAGGACCCGCCGGGGGCCGTCAGGACAGCAGGACCGGGAGGTCGAAGAGGTCGTTCTGGGTCACGACCGGCTTGTTGCGGAGCTCCTCGCGCGGCACCGCGAGGCGCAGCTCCGGGAAGCGCGCGTAGAGGGCGGGGAGCGCCACCGAGGCCTCCAGCCGGGAGAGCGCCGCGCCCGGGCACACGTGCGGGCCGTGGCCGAAGGAGATGTGCCGGTTCGGCGTCCGGGTCACGTCGAACTCGCCCGCCGTCGGACCGTGCTGCTCCTCGTCCCGGCCGATCGCCCCGAACGACACGATCAGCGCCTCGCCCTTCGGCAGGACCCGGTCGCCGACCTCGACGTCCTCGGTGGCGAAGCGGATCAGCACGTGCGAGGTGGGCGTCGACCAGCGCAGGGTCTCCTCGATCACGTTCTCCCACGGCACCTCGCCCTTGAGCACCAGCGCCCGCTGCTCCGGGTGGGTCTCCAGGGCGACCACGGCGTTCACGATCAGGCTGATCGTCGTCTCGTGCCCGGCCGCCACCATCAGCTGGAGGGTGTTGGTGATCTCCTCCGTGGTCAGCCGGTCACCGCCCTCCGACGCCTCGATCAGCGCGCTCGTCAGGTCGTCACCCGGCTTCTCCGCCTTGCCCGCCACGATCCCCGCGAACAGCGTGCCCAGGTCCGCCATCATCTGCGGCACCTCCTCGGGCGGCGTCTGCGTCGAGAAGAACTTGTCGAACAGCGCCTTCATCCGCGGGTGGTCGGCCGGGTCGACGCCCATCAGCTCGCCCACCACGTTCATCGGCAGCGGGTACGCGAACTCCGCCTTCAGGTCCACGACCTCGCCGGACGGCCGCTCGGCCAGCCGGTCCAGCATCCCCCCGGTGAGCGACTCGATGCCCGCCCGCAGCCGCTCCACCCGACGCGCCGTCAGCGCCTGCGCGACCAGCGAGCGCAGCCGCCGGTGCTCCTCGCCGTCGACGGTCAGCATCGACCGGCCGGGGTTCGCGAGACCGATCAGCGGCCAGTCCAGGGGTATCTCGCCGCGCTGCCACGCACCCCAGACGTCGATGTCCTTGACGAGACGGGCGTCGGTGAGCAGCTTGCGCGCCTCGGCGTGCCGGGTGACGGCCCAGCAGGGCACCCCGCCGGGCAGGACGACACGGGCCAGCGGACCGGCGGCGCGCAGCCGGGCGCTCTCGCCGTCGAGGTCGGCGACGAAGGGGTCCAGCTCGATCACGTCGGTGCCGGGCGCGGCGGTGTGGTCGTACGGGCAGCTCATCCGAGGGCTCCAAGGGCGGGGGTCGGGGTGTACGTCACGGGGAGCGCGGTCAGGCCGCGCAGCCAGGGGGAGGGACGGCGGGCGAGGGCGTTCTCGGCGACCGCGAGGTCCACGTCCGGGAGCCGGTCGAGCAGCACCTCGATCCCCGTCCGGGCGATCGTCTCGGCGACCTCCTGGGCGGGGAACGGGCAGCGGTGCTCGCCGTGGCCGAAGGAGAGGTGGGCGTTGTTGCCGCCGGTGAACGCGCCGGAGTCGGTGCGCACGTGCGGATCGGAGTTGGCCGCGGCCAGACCGAGCAGCAGCAGGTCGCCCCGGTCGATCCGCCGTCCGCCGAGGTGGGTGTCGCGCGAGGCCCACCGCCCGGCGACGTTCTGGGTCGGGGTGTCCTCCCACAGGACCTCGTTCATCGCCTCGCCGACGCTGTGCCGGCCGCCGGCGAGGGAGGCCGCGAACCGGTCGTCGACGAGCATCAGGCGCAGCGAGTTGCCGATCCAGTCGGCCGTCGGCTGGTGGCCCGCGGCCAGCATCACCATGAGGTCCTGGGCGACCTCCTCGACGGTGAACCCGGCGGTGTTGGCCAGCATCCGGGAGGCGACGTCGTCCCCCGGCGCCTCGGCCTTGGCGGCGAGCAGCGCGAACATCGACTCGGCCAGGTGGCGCTGGCCCGCGAGCGCGCCCTCCTGACCGTTGATCATGTCGTTCATGGCGGTGACGAGACCGGGGCCCTGCTCGTCGGCGAAGCCGTAGCAGCTGGCGAGGACCCGGACCGGCAGGAGCATCGCGTACTCGGCGATGATGTCGCAGGAGCCCTTGCCGCACAGCGCGTCGATGAGCTCGTCGGCGAAGCGCTCGGCCCGCTCCCGCAGCACGAAGGGGTCGATCGCCTCCAGGGCGTCGGAGATCACTCCGGCCCGCTCCCGGTGCCGCTCGCCGACCGTGTAGAGGATGGAGGGCTGCTTGCGGCCGATCATCGGCAGCAGGGGCCAGTCCGCCGGGATCGCGTCCCACCGGTTCCACAGGTCCGAGTCGCGGGAGAAGAGGACCGGGTCGCTGGTGACCTGGTGCAGTTCGCGGTAGCCGAGGACCAGCCAGGCCGGCACGTCCCCGTCGAGCACGACCGGGGCGACGGTCCCGTGCTCGCGTCGTATCTGCCGGTACAGCTCGGTGGGGTCGGTCTGGAACCGGGGGCCGCTCAGCGGGACCGGCTGGGGCTCGGGGAGGGTCACGGGGTGGGCTCCGGGATCGGGTGGGGGGCCGGCCGCGAGGCCGCGACGACGGTCCGCAGGTGTTCCACGAGCGAGATCAGCACCTGCTTGCTGGACTCGCGCGACCGGGCGTCGCAGAAGACCAGCGGCACCTCGTCGGCGAGGTCGAGGGCCTCGCGGATCTGGGCGGGGGTGTGGGCGGGGCCGCCGAAGTCGTTGCAGGCGACGACGAACGGCGTGCCGTGGTGCTCCAGGCGGTCGATCGCGTACCAGGAGTCGGCGAGGCGCCGCGTGTCGACGAGGACGACCGCGCCGAGCGTCCCGGAGAACAGCCGGTCCCACAGGAACCAGAAGCGCTCCTGGCCGGGCGCCCCGAACAGGTACAGGACGTTGTGCGCGTCCAGCGAGATCCGGCCGAAGTCGAAGGCGACCGTGGTGGCCGTCTTCGCGGCGACGCCGACGGTGTCGTCGACGCCCTCGCCGGCCTGGGTCATGGTCTCCTCGGTGTTCAGCGGACGGATCTCGCTGACCGAGCGGACCAGGGTGGTCTTGCCGACTCCGAAACCGCCGACGACGACGATCTTCAGGCCGTTGTCGGCGGTGCTGTGCAGGGCCTGGCGCTGTTCAGAGGTTACGGAGTCCAACGAGCACCTGCTCCAGGATGTCGTGATCGGGAAGGCGGTACGCGGCGCGGGGGTGCCGTGCGCTGATCCGGCCGGTGTCGTGCAGGTCGGCGAGGAGGATCCGTGTGATCGACACCGGCAGGCCGAGCCCCGCCGCCACCTCCACCACGGCCGTGGGGAAACGGCACATGCGCAGGATGGCGGCGTGCTCGGACTGCATGCCGGCGACCGGATCGCTCTCGGAGACCACGAGCGTCACCAGGTCGAAGGCGTCGGACCCGGCGCGGCTGCGACCGCCGGTCAGGGTGTAGAGCCGGTCGGGAGAGTCGTCCCGGCCCGGCCTGCCGCGGCTCATCCCCGGGGCCTCGCGACCAGGTGCTCGCCCAACTGCTCCACCAGCTCGGACATGTTGTGGCCCACGAGCCCGGCGTCGGCGTCCTCGTCGGCGACCAGCGCGAGGTGCGCGCCCTCGCCCGCCTCCACGATGAACAGGATGCCGCCGTAGAACTCGGCCATCGCGGAGCGGACTCCGCCCGTGCCGTCGCCGAACTCCACGGAGGCACCGTGCGACAGGCTCTGGATGCCGGCGGCGATCGCGGCGAGCTGGTCGGCCTGGTCGACGGAGAGCTCGGGGGTGCGGCAGAGCTTGAGGCCGTCACGGGAGAGCACCAGGGCGTGGCGGGTGCCCGGGGTGCGTTCCAGCAGGCCCTCCAGGAGCCAGCTGAGCTTCTCGTCGGTGGTGGTGCCGGTCATGACGGGGTGCCTTCCGGGTGCGGGGAGTTCGTGGTGGGGGTGCCGGCGCTCGGCGCGGCGGGGGGTTCGGCGGCGGGCTCGTCGTCGGGCGTCGTCCGTGTCCCGGCCGGCGGGGTGCCGGTGCCGCGGACAGCCTGGCGGAAGGTGCCGAAGCGTGTGGCGGCCCCGGCCGCGGCGCCGGTGCGCGGACCCGTGGCGCGCGGCTTCACGGCGGCCTCCGGACCCTCGGGGTGGGCGGCGGCCATCGCGCGGCCGCGACGGCGACGGGGCAGACCGCTCTCGCCGAACCGGGGGTGTTCGCCGGTGCCTTCGGACGCGCTGTCGTGGACGGTCTCGGGTTCGACGGCCGCGGCGGGGGCGGGGGCGGCCGGAGCCTCCCGGGGGACCGGCGCCGTCGGTCCGCGGCCCGTCACGGGCGGCAGGGCGGCGGCGGGCGCGGCCGGCGGCTCGACGGGCGCGTGGCTGATCAGTTCCTGGGGCAGCATCAGCAGGGCGCCGGTGCCGCCGCGCGCCGAGGGACGGAACGACACGGTCAGGCCGTGCTTCCGGGCCAGTCGGCCGACGACCGCCAGGCCGAGACGGGTGCCGGAGAGGCCGGCCAGGTCCTGTGCCGTCGAGCCGACGGCGGCCTCCGCGCGGCGCAGCTGCACGTCGCTCATCACCAGACCGCTGTCCTCGACCGCGATGATGACCCCGGCCGGGACCTCCTCCACGTAGACGTGGACCTCGGCGGTGGGCGGCGAGAAGTTCGCCGCGTTGTCCATCAGTTCGGCCAGGGCGTGCATGACGCCCTCCGCCGCGTGCCCGGCGACGGCCGCGTCGCTGCTGGAGTGCAGCCGCACCCGCTGGTAGCCGCCGATCCGTCCCATGGCGCCGCGGAGGATCGACTCCATGACGATGGGGCGGGCCCAGCGGCGGCCGGACCGGGCGCCGGTCAGCACGGCGACGGAGTCGGCCAGGCGTCCGGCCTGTGCGGTGCGGTGGTCGAGGTGGAGCAGGTCGGCGAGGACGTCCTCGTCGGCGTGCCGGTGCTCCATCTCCCGCAGGTCGGCGAGCATGCTCGTGGCGAGGGCCTGCATGCGGCCGGCCGCGTTGGCCGCGGCGGCCATGGCGGCGGACCGGCCGGACTCGGCGCGGCGCAGCTCGGCTTCGAGGCGCCGCACCTCGGCGGCCCGATCCGCGGTCAGCTCGGCGGTCCGGGCCGTGTGGGCGCGGACCAGTTCCTCGGTCCGTGCCCGGTGGGCCGCCTCCGAGGCGGCGGCCTCCGTCTCGTACCGCTCCTTGGACGCCGCCGCCTCGCGCGCGAAGTCGGCCGCGTGCCGGACGGCCCGGGCCTCCTGGGCGGCGAGTTCGGCGGTGAGGGCCTCGACCCGCCGGCTCAGGGAGCGGGAGGTCCGCCCGTACCAGGTGACCGCGAAGGCCGCGGCCGCGAGGAGCAGGACGCCGCCGCCGGCGAACCAGCCGAGCGCGGGACGGATCCCGGCCGGCGCCGCGGCGGTCGCCGCGACGGCGAGCGCACCACCCACCGCGGCCGTCAGCAACGAGGCGAGCAGGGCAGGGCGGAGGGGGGTGGACGGCGCCGACATCAACCAGACTCTCGAGGGCAGGCACGGGGGGAGTCGTAACGACGGCACTATAGATCCGATCTTGATCGGTTCGGAACCTCCCTTGATCGGATCGGTATTCAGGTCACGGAATATGTCATCAAAAGCGATCAGCTCGACGACGCGGAGGGAGCCGCGTTGCGCCACACCGTCAGATCGAGCGTCATGTAGGTGCTCGGCGAGTCCTCCGGGGAGAAGGCCTTGACGGTGAGCAGACCGAGATGGCCCGTGCCCGTGGTGACGCAGACCTGACGGCCCGGCGACAGCTTGTTCACGTAGATGTTCTGGGTGAACCGGGTCTCCGCGCGGCACGCTTCGAGGGAGCCCTCCTGGCCCGGGTCGAGCAGGACCAGATTGCCGCCGCTGCTCTCGGCGTCGAGGTAGCCGCCCGTGTCGTAGGAGAGTTCGTAGTTGTTGTCCTCCCCGTCCTGCGGGCGCACGTTCTCGTCCCCCAGGGTCAGGTGGTAGCCGGCCGTGAGGTCGATGTCCTTGTACGTGGCCGCCCGCGGGGCCGGTGCCGTCGAGGGCTTCGGGGCCGAACTCCCCGATCCCGTGCCCGTCCCGGTCCCCGTGCCCGTCCCGGTCCCCGTGCCCCCGGAGCTCCCCGCGCCCGCCGAGCCCTTCCCGCCGGCGGTCGAGGAGGCCTGCCCGTCCTTGTCTTTCAGGACGACGTAGGCGGTCACGCCGCCCGCGACGGCGAAGGCGAGGACGGCGGCCAGGGCGACGACGAGGCCGCGCCCGCCGCCCTTCTTCTGCTGCCCGGGCGGCTGCGGCGGCTGATGACCCATCGGCCCCGGCTGCCCCTGCCAGGGCTGCCGGGGGTACGCGGGGGCGCCGGGGCCCTGCGTCGGCGCGTACGCGAAGGCGGGCGCCGGAGCGGCGGCGACCGGCGCCGCCGGCGGGACGGGGCCCGCCGGAACGCCGGAGACGGTGCTCGGCGGCGGGCCGTAGCCGGGCGGCGGGGTCGACGGCGCGGAGGGCACGGCCGGCGCCGTCGGCGAGTACGCCACAGGAGGCGCGGAGGGCACGGAAGGCGCGGACGGGGCGACGGTCGGCGGCGGAGGAGCCTGCGGGGGAGCGGGCGCCGCCGCCCGGGCCGTGATCTCGGCGGAGACCGCGCCCGGCAGCCAGTCCTCGGGCCGGCGCAGCACCGTCGCCGCGTTCGCGGCCTGGCAGAGCCGGATGATCTCGGAGAGCGTCGGCCGGTCCTCGGGCTCCTTCGAGAGACAGCGCGTGACCAGCTCGGTGAGCCGCTCCGGCACGGCGCTCAGGTCCGGCTCCTCGTGCACGATCCGGTACAGCACCCCGTGCCCGGTCCCCTCCCCGAAGGCCGGGACGCCCGTCGCCGCGTACGCCGCGACCTGACCGAGCGCGAACACGTCCGTGGCCGGGGTGACCCGCCGGCCCGCCGCCTGCTCGGGCGCCATGAACGACGGCGTCCCTATGGTGACCCCGCTGCCCGTCAGGGAGGTCGCGTCGGCGGCGTGCGCGATGCCGAAGTCGATGACGCGGGGCCCGTCGGCGGCGAGCAGCACGTTCGACGGCTTCAGGTCGCGGTGCACGATGCCCGCGCCGTGGATGACGTGCAGGGCCTCGGCCATGCCCGCGACGAGCAGCAGCACCGTCTCCACGGGCAGCGCGCCGTGCGCCACGACCGCGTCGGCGAGCGAGGGTCCCGGCACGTACGCGGTGGCCAGCCAGGGCTGCGCGCCGTCGGGGTCCGCGTCGATGACGGGGGCGGTGAACAGCCCCTGGACGCGCTGCGCCGAGCGCACCTCCTGGGCGAACCGGCGGCGGAACTCCGCGTCCTCGCCGAACTCGGGACGGATCAGCTTGATCGCCACCGGCCGGCCGCCGGGCGTGTACGACAGGTACACCTTGCCCATGCCGCCGGCACCGAGCCGGGCGGCGAGCCGGTACCCGGCGACCGTCGTCGGATCGTCCGCCGCCAGCGGCTTGAACACTTCGGAGCCGCCCCGGTCCGCTTGCTGACCGCCCATGAAGCCCATGTCTCCCCACGCAGAACACCGTTTTCCGGAGGGCACCCTACCGGTGGGGCGCGTCCTCGGCCGCGTCCGTCGTGACCTCCGCTCCCGTGAGCCCGGCACGCTCCGCGAGCGCACCGCCCTGGAAGCGGCTCTCCGCCCCCAACTCCTCCAGCGGAGCGGCCGATGTGACGGCGACAGGTGCGCAGTGACACCCCTGTGCGCCGGGCGATCACCTCGTCCTTCGCGCCCTCCGCGAGCAGCCCCGCGAGCGCCCGCCGCAGACCGGGGCCGGCCTCCTCGTCCGCCGCCTCGCCGGTGCCCCGGCCGGTCCCGCCCCTCCCGGAGGCACGACCGTAGACTCGGAACATGACCAGGCTGACGGGCAGGGCCCTGCGGGTGACGGTCTTCGTGGGGGAGGCCGACCTGTGGCACCACAAGCCGCTCTACACCCAGATCGTCGGCCGGGCCCGCGAGGCGGGCCTCGCGGGCGCGAGCGTCTTCCGCGGCATCGAGGGCTTCGGCGCCTCCTCGCTGATCCACACCCAGCGGCTGCTCTCACTGAGCGAGGACCTCCCCGTCGCCGTGGTCGTCGTCGACACCGAGGAGAAGATCCGCGCCTTCCTGCCCCAGCTCGACGAGCTGGTCGACGAGGGCCTGGTGGTCCTCGACGAGTGCGAGGTCATCCGCTATGTCGGCCGCGAGAAGGCCGCCTGAGGGACCGGCGGATCCGGGCCTACGATGGCCCGATGCGCGAGCCTTCCCCGGAGCCGTACTGGAACACCAACGTCGCCCGGCACGCCGGCGTCCTGCGAGCCGTTCCCGGGGGCTGCGGGGAGGCCCTCGACGTCGGCTGCGGCGACGGACTGCTCGCACGGAAGCTCGCCGGGCGAGCGCGGCGCGTCACCGGCATCGACCTGTCCCCGCACATGATCGACCGAGCCCGCCGGGACGCCGGAGGGCACCCCGGACTCGCCTTCGTGCAGGGCGACTTCCTGACCGCGGACCTGCCCGCCACGGGCTACGACTTCATCTGCTCGGTGACCACCGTCCACCACGTGGACTTCCGGGCCGCCCTCACCCGCATGCGTGAACTGCTCCGGCCCGGCGGGACGTTGGTGGTCGTCGGCCTCGCCCGGGACGCGAGCGTCACGGAGTGGGCGGTCGGGATCGGGGCCGCACCGATCGTCCGGATCACCAAGCTGCTGCGCGGCGCACGCGACCCGGAGGGGATGCCGGTCGCCGAGCCGGAGATGAGCTACGGGCAGGTGCGTGCCGAGGCACGACGGCTGCTCCCCGGCGTGCGCTACCGCCGGCACCTGCTCCGCCGGTACTCCCTGGCCTGGGAGAAGCCGCTCACGAGGGCATGATCGCCGAGATGCCCTTGTGGAGCTCCTCCGGGTTCATGACCGGCGAGTAGTGGACCTTGGCGCCCATCTCCATGAAGAACGGCTCCGAGATCTTCGGCATCCGGGCGGGGTCGCTCAGCTCGAAGAAGAGGTACCCCGTCCGACAGCCGTCCTCGACGGTGAAGTACGCGGCTTCGGGGTGGAGTTCCTCGAGAGCGCCCTCCATGACCTTGAGCAGCTTGCCCTGCTTGATGGCCTCGTTCGAGGCCGCGGTGTCCATCTGAACCTTCAGCAGCATGCGCATGACGCGGCCTTTCCCGACCGGGCGGGCGCTCACTGCGGGCGCCCGGGCCCCCGGACGCGCTCAGTACCAGCGTCCCCCTTCCCCTCCGCGGGGACCACTCGGCAGGGGCGGCGGTCAGCTCGGGCCCAGGTACCGCACGGTCGTTCCGTCGGCGTGCGGGACCAGGAGCTCCTGGAGTTCTGCCGCGGCGGTCTTCAGGAGGTGGCCGTCCCGCCCGGCGCTGAGGGTCTCCAGGACGAAGGTGACGTGGGTGGAGTCCTCGGTGACGCGGGTGCGGTGCGCGTCGCGGTGGTTCCAGTGGCGGGTCAGGACGCCCGTGTCGTCGGCGTAGACGATCTCGCCGGGCCCGGGGTTCTCGACGGTGTCCGGTTCGCCGAGCGGGGTGAAGGTCTCGGTGCCGTCGGCGGGACGGATCGAGACCTCGCCGGTGACGCGGTCCAGGTCGAAGGCGCCGGCGGGCAGGCCGTGGCGCACGGAGACGACGTTGTACGAGTCGACGGCGGGGTTGACGCGCGGCAGGACGCCCCTCTTCGCGAGGCGGCGGCCGAGCGCGTCGACGCTGGGGCGGACGCGGCGCGGGTTGGTGCCGAAGGACCGGTAGGCGGTGTGCCAGTCCCCGACGCGGGGGTCGGTCTCGTCGGCGGGGAGCCAGGTGCCGTCGGCGAGCCGCCGCTCCAGTTCGGCCAGGGCGGCCGCGGTGCGGGGCCAGGGCTCGCGGCCCCGCAGGCCGGTGGCGGTGACCAGGGCGACGAGGGTGTCGGGGAAGGCCTCCGCGACGGCGGGGGCGATGCGGAAGGTGGTCATGGGAGCTCCGTTCGTGAGGGCGGACGGGGTGGGTCCGGTCAGGTCAGTGCCAGGAGGCTGACGGCCACCGCCGCCGTCCCCAGGCCGAGGAGCTGACCGCGGTGGACGCGCTCGGCGAGCACGCCACGGGCGAGCAGGACCGTGCCCGCCGGGTAGAGGGCGGTGATCACGGCGACGACGGCGAGGTCCCCGCCGCGGGCGGCGAGCAGGAAGAGCAGGTTCGCCACCGAGTCCAGCACGCCCGCCGCCGCGGACACGGCGTACGCGGGCCGCTCGGAGCCCAGCCTGCGGTACAGCACCGCCGCCGCCGCGAGGGTCACGGCCGAGGAGACCGCACGACCCACGATCAGCGGCGCCACCCCGCTGTCCGAGGGCGCCTGGTGCAGGAAGACCAGCTGGAGGGCGATCGCGGCGCCCGCGCCCAGGGCCAGCAGCAGCGCCGTACGGGACGGGCGCGCCGTGCCGGAGCCGTGTCCGGCGCTGACCAGGACCACCGCCACCAGGGCGAGCGGCAGCCCGACCAGACCGGTCGCGCCGAGGCGCTCGCCCTGGAGCAGGCCCACGCCGACGGGCAGCATGGCGGAGACGAGCGCGGTCACGGGCGAGAGGACGTTCATCGGCCCGATCGCCAGGGTCCGGTAGAGCAGCGCGAAGGCCACGGCGGAGGCGACGCCGGACGCGGCGCCCCAGCCCAGGGCGCCGGCGTCGAAGGAGGCGCCGAGGAAGGGCCAGAGCAGCAGCTCCACCGCGAGGGAGGCCGGGGCGGCGATCAGCACGGTCCGCAGCACATGGGCCTTGCGGGCGCCGAGGCCGCCGAGGAAGTCGGCGCATCCGTAGGCGAGGGAGCTGCCCAGGGCCAGCAGCAGAGCGATCACGGTACATCCCTTACGATGTCAATGGAACGACCAGACCGTACAACGGAACGACCGACCTGTGTCAACCGAACGACCGAATGGTGCATTCCACTGATCCACCCTCATTGCTCCACACCCCCTGCCCCCCGCGAGAACGGTGATCGGATGGCCGAGACAGAGGCAGCCCTGCGGACCCTCGCCCGCAACGTGAGGACGGCCCGCCACCGCGCCGGCCTGTCCCTGGACGAACTCGGCAGACGCGCCCAGGTCAGCAAGGGCGCCCTGGTGGGCCTGGAGAAGGCCCAGGGCAACCCGAACTTCGCCACCCTCGTCCGGCTCGCCGACACCCTCGGCGTCTCCGTCTCCGCACTGCTCGAAGGTCCGGCCGAGGGCCGCGTCCGGGTCGTGACCGCCGACGCCGTCGCGCCGCTCTGGACCGGAAGGCTGGGCGGCGAGGCCCGGCTCATGCTCACGACCTCGGGTCCGGCACCGGTCGAGGTCTGGCGCTGGATCCTGGAACCGGGCGAGGAGTACCCCAGCCACCCCCACCAGGCCGGGGTCGTGGAGACCGTCAGCGTCACCGCCGGCCGGATGACCCTGGTCGTCGACGGCGTGGAGCACGCCGTCGAAGCCGGGCAGACCGCCGCCTTCGACGGCGACGCCCCCCACACCTACCGCGGAGCGGGCGAGACGGCCTGCCACCTGATCATGACGGTCCACCTGCCGCCCGGCCCGGCCGCCTGAGGCGGAGCCGCTCCACCCCGGCCCCGCCCCTCGCGCGCCCCGCCCCCGCCGCCCGGCGCGGGACCGCCCTCACCGCTCCCGGGCGAGGAAGGCGGGGCGCAGGGACGCGTCCACCGGGTCGTAGTAGCGGTGGAAGACCGGGGTCGTGGACCCGGACACGGGCGGGACGATCCAGCTCCAGTCGGCGGGCGTGGGCCTGCCGTACCGGCTCTCCCGCGCGATGTGCCGCAGGAACCGCTCGGACTCGGTGTGATGGTCCGCCATCGTCACCCCGGCCTCCTGGAAGGAGTGCAGCACCGCCACGTTGAGCTCCACGAGCGCCCGGTCCCGCCACAGCGTGCGTTCCGAGGAGCGGTCGAGGCCGAGCCGGTCGGCGACCACCGGCAGGAGGTCGTAGCGCTCGGCGTCGGCGAGGTTGCGGGCGCCTATCTCCGTCCCCATGTACCAGCCGTTGAACGGCGCCGCCGGATAGCGCACCCCGCCGACCTCCAGCGTCATGTCGCTGATCGCCGGCACCGCGTACCAGCGCAGCCCCAGCTCCGCCAGCCACGCGTGGTCCGGATGACGGAGCGGCACCTCCAGGACGGAGTCCTCCGGCAGTTCGTACCACTCCGGTCGCGCGCCCGGCCGCTCCTCCACCATCAGCGGAAGCACCTGGAAGGCCTCTTCGTCGCGCTTCCACCCCAGCTCGCGGGCGCGGGCGGTCGGCGAGGCGCCGCGCGGATCGCCGATCCAGCGGCCCTCGGGGGTGCTGTGCCCGGCGTAGCGCACCAGTTGGTCGTTGACGATCCGCGGCGCGGGACGCCCCGGCCGGTCGGGGGCGAACACCGAGATCACCGGGCGGATCCGGCCGCCGTTCCCGGCGGCCCGCAGGTGCTCGAAGCAGGCGGCGGCGATGCCGTCGGCCGAGGTGACGTGCCGGAGGTCGCGCACCACGAGGCTGCGCCAGTAGAGCCTGCCGATGCAGCGGGCCGCGTTGCGCCACGCCACCCGGGCGCCGAAGGAGAGCTCGGCCGGAGTGTGCTCGTACGTGCCGGTCCGGTCGATCTCGGCCAGCACCTCGCGGACCCGGCGCTCCACGTCCCCGGCGTCGGGCTGCTCGTGGTGGAACTGCCGGACGAAACCCTCCGCCTCCCGGCGGTCCGTCACCTGCGGTACGGACGGGTGCCGTGGGTGCTGCGGCGCGTCGGACGGGGGCGCGGACGCGGACGTGAACGGACAGGTGCTGACGGCGGCGGCCTTGCGGCGGCGACCCAGACTGAAGACCAAGGTGTTCCCTCCTGCCCCCATGACTACCGCACGCGTCCGCGCGGTTGTGGAGAGTGAGGGGAGTTCGGGATGGGAAGGGCGCCGGGCTGATAGGGTGCCCGGCGCCGAGCTCCCGGGGACGGCCGTCGGCCCGACGCCGGGCGGGCCGGTGGTGACCGGCTCAGATCCCCCCGACCCTGGCCGTCGCCGAGAGCTCGTACACCAGCGTGACCGTCCGCCGGCCGCCGGGCGGCAGGGTGACGTCCCAGCGCACGACGCCCTCGGCGTCCACCGCGTCCGGGGCGGGGGAGCAGGCCTCCTCGCGCAGGCGCACCTCCACCGCCGAGACCTCGGAGACGGGGATCCGCTCGCGGAGGACGACCACCCGGTCGCCCCGCTCCCCGGGCGGCGAGAACCGGGACAGGTGCAGCCGGACCGTGCGGGTGATCACGGTCCGCTGGGCGAGTCCCGCGGTGTCGCGGGACTCCTCGGCGTGCCGGACCACCCGGTAGTCGTCACGGCTGCCGAAGGCGAGCTCGACGGCGGCGCCGGGAGCCGTGAAGGCCAGCGTGCCGCGGCCGGTGAACCCGCTGCCCCGGACGAGGTCCACGGGGCCGGCGAGCAGCGCGTGGCCCGACAGGTTGTCGAACCGCACCACCTGCGTGACCAGCGGGGAAAGCTCCGGCGAGCAGGCGTACTCGCTGCCGACGGCCGTCGTGAACGCCGAGAGCGGCACCCGGTGGGCGCGGCCGTCACCCGGCACGGAGACGGGCGCGGGGGAGTGCAGCACCCGCGCCTCGCCGCCGTCGTCCACGCCCGGCAGGCCCAGCACCGGCGCCGGTCCGAGCGTCGAGATCTCCTCCTCGCGCACCTCGACGTCGATCGTGCGGCGCTCCGCCGTCGTCCGGTCCTTGAGCGTCAGCCGGTCCTCGACCAGCCGCGGCGGATCGCCGGCCAGGGCCGACCGCGCGGTCGACAGCGTCAGCCGCACGTCCGACCAGTCCTCGCCGGTGCGCTGCCAGACCACCGCGTCGGTCTCCAGCGTCAGGGACTCCCCGTCGAGCACGGCCCGGTAGGCCGGCCGCCACAGCGCGCACGGGGTGAGGTGGGTCAGCCGCAGCCGCGCGGGCCCCGGGGCCGCGGCCTCCACGGTCAGCTCGACATGGGCGACGAGCTCCGCCGGCTCCTCCTCGGCGAGCTCCATGGCCCGGCGGACCTCGGAGAGTTCGGCGCGGAGGGCGGTCAGGCGCGCCTCGGCGGCGCGGAGCTCCTCGCCGTACGTGTCGCGCTCGGCGTCCACCCGGTCCAGTTCGCGGCTCCAGCGGGGCCCTTCGGACTCCCCGGAACCGGCGCCCTCGCCGATCTCCCGCAGCAGGTCGGCGGCGAGCCGGCCCAGCAGGTCGAGGCGGGCCCGCAGCCGGTCGCGGCGCTGCTCCACGGAGCGGCGCTCCTCTTCGAGGGCGTGGGCCCGGTGGCGGAGCGCGGAGTCGCCCTCTGCGGGCGGCACCGGTCCGCGCGGCGTCCAGTCGCGGACGAGCCGCACGTCGAGGACGGTGGCCGGATGGCCGGAGGCCAACTCGGCGTGCAGGGTGCGGTCGACGGCGAGCGCGCTGACCGGCCCGAGGCGCAGGCGCTGGACGCCGGCCTCCAGGTCGAGCACGGCGGTCCGCTCGATGTGCGCGCGGTCCTCCAGACAGGTGACGGCGGTGACGGGGAGGGCGATCGGCTCGGTTTCCGTGGACATGGCGTGTGTCAGCTCCTGCGGTTGCCGTCGACCAGGGCTTTGCCGGCCGGTATGCGGATCTCGTAGCCGCCGTCGAGCACGGCGGTGCCGCCGGCGGGCAGCTCCACCCGCCAGACGCGGGTGCCCGGGGCATGGCGCTCCGGCGCGGCGCCGTCCTCGGGCGCCGTCCAGTCGGCGCGTTCCTCGATGCGGACGTCCGGCTCGGAGGAGACCGGCACCCTCTCGTGGACCTCCACGGTGACCGGACCCGCGAGGCGGTTGGCCAGCTCCACGTGGACGCGGTGGTCGAGCACGGTCACGTTGTTGCGCAGGCCCGCCGTCGACTCCTTCAGATGGGTGCGGCGGGTGACGCGGACGCCCTCGGCGGGACCGAGGCCCAGCCGGCGGACACCGCCGGGCGCGAGCGTGGGCAGAGCGGCGGTCAGCAGGAAGTCGTCGTCGACGGTGACCTCCACCGGACCGGCGAGCAGCGCCTGGTCGGTGGCGTTCGAGACCGCGAGCGTCGCGTACACCGTCTGCTCCACGGACGGCACGCACAGGTGCTCGGTGCGCAGACCGACCGGGATCTCGCCGACGGTGACGGTGTGCCAGGTGCCGTCCGAGGGGACGTCGGCGCGGGCGGCCGCGTCGAAGCGGTGGTCGAACGAGCCCGCCGACTCCCGGGGACGCACGGCGTGCTCGGGCAGCGGCAGCGCGGCGACCGCCTCGGCGCGGCGGCGGTACTCGGCCGCCACCGCGTCGGAGGAGGGGCCGGGGAACAGCCGGCCGCGGCGACCGCCCGGCTCCTCGGGGCCGGACAGCACCAGGGAGGCGTAGTCGAGTTCGGCGCCGCTCGGCTGCGGCGGACCCACCGGCGGTGGCGGTGGCGGCGCCGCCGCGCCCGGGGCCGCGGGGGCCTGGGCGGGGCGGGATCCGAAGCCGGCTCTGCCACCGGCGCGCTGCCGGCCGCCCGGCGGCCGCGGGGCCGCCGGCGGTGCGACGGCGAAGGCCTCCGGAGCGGAGCCGTACGCCCCACCGTGCTGCGGCGGACCGGTGAACGCCGGAGGCGGGACCGGAACCGGTGCCGGTACGGCTGCGGGCGCCGCCACGGGAACGGGCTCGGAACCGGCCGCGGCGCCCGGCGCCCAGCCCGCCGTGGAACCGCGGCGGACAGGCGCCGGGCCCGCCGCCTCGTACCCGGAGAACAGGCCCGCGAGCCCCGCCGGGGGCTCGCGCCAGCCGGACGGCGCGGGCGCGGACTGGCGGCGTCCGATCCGGATCGAGCGGAGCGCCGGCAGGTCGGTGCGGCGCCCCAGGTCGGCCGTGGCCAGGGCGAGGCGCACCCCGGTCCAGTCCTCGCCGGTGCGCTGCGCGACCGAGGCGCGCAGCACCAGCCGCCCGCTGCCGTCGCCCTGGCGGTGGGTGAGGCGGTACGTCGGCACCCAGACGGCACCCGGCACGCCGTACTCCAGCTCCAGCTCCACCTCCTGCGCCTCCTCGGCGCCGTGGAGGGCCAGCACGGCGCAGACGGAGGTCTCGACCCGTCCCGACGACGCGGCGGTGGAGGCACGGTCGAGCCGGTCGTGGGCCACGTCGAGCTCGTGTTCGGCGATCCGGACCGCCTCGTCCAGCTCGACGAGCCGGGCGTGGAGCCCCGCCAGCCGCTCGTCGACGAAGTCGGCCAGCTCCAGCCACGCGTCGACCGGCGTGCGGCGGTGCGGGTCCTCGCGCTTGCGGCCGGGCGGGACCGGGCGCAGACCGCCGACCTCCTCGATCAGGGCCCGGTGCCGGTCACGGCGCGCCGCCGCCGCCGCGTGCGCCTCGCTCAGCCGGTCGACCTCGTGCCGCAGGCCGTCGGGAACGCCGTCGGCGGCCGGCTCCGCCTCGACCTCCACCCGCGCCTCGGTGACACGCGCCCCGGAGGCGCCCAGGACCCGGGCCCGCAGCGAAGCCGGGTCCAGCGCGCGCGGCAGCCCCGTCACCCGCACCCGGCCGTCCGGGGGCACGATCCCCCGGGCCAGGCGCCGGCAGAGCGCGCCCCGCGCGTACACGACGACCGAGTCGAGGCTCGACCCCCACCTGCGCGCCGTACCGACCGTCATGCGCCCCCCTCTGCCTGGTCCGTGTCGGGGGAAGCCTACGCCGGACCGGCCTGCGCGGTCCCGGAGCACCGGAGGCGGCGCACGGCCGGGACCTTGTCCGGGAGCGCCGACGGTTGCAAGATCCTCTTCGTGAGGGACTCGGGTGGGAGCGGAGAGGGAAAGGGCGGGGCGCCGTGGGGGAGATGACCAAGGGAGGCAACGGATTCGTTCCGTCCGTGCCGTTGAGGATCGCCGTGCGCGGTGGCGTGGACGCCATGGCGCTGCTGCTCGGCGAGACCGGAAAGGTCAGGGGCGACACGGACGTCGTCTTCCACGGCGCTCCGGCGCACCCCTCCGGGGCCGTCCGCCTGACGGAGGCGACGCCGGGGTCGGCGCAGCCCGGTACGGCGTGGCTGGAGGTCGGCCTCACCGCGGTGGAGGAGCAGATCACCCGCGTCCTCGTGGTCGGTTCGACGGAGCGCGGTGCGATGCGGGACGCCGCCGGACTGTCGGTGGAGGCCTTCGCGCCCGACGGCACCTCGGTCGCGCGGTACGACGTCACGGACGCCGCCGGGGAGACGGCGATGGTGCTGGCCGAGCTCTACCGGCGCGCGGGCGGATGGAAGTTCCGCGCCGTGGGCCAGGGATGGGTGAGCGGTCTCGCGGGTCTGGCCACGGACCACGGCGTGGACGTGGCCGACGAGGGAGGGAACGGAGCGCCGCCCGGCGGTGGCGTACCGGGGCGGGCCGTGGCTCCTCCCGCGCCCGCGCCGGGCTTCGCGCCTCCGCCCGCCGGGACGGCTCCCGTGCCCGCGCCGGGCTTCGCGCCTCCGCCCGCCGTCGCGGCTCCGGCACCTGGACCGGGCTTCGCGGCTCCGCCGGCGGGGCGGGCTCCCGCGCCCGGTTTCGCGCCTCCGCCCATGGCGGTCGCCCCGGTGGCTGTCCCTCCCGCCGCCGTCCCTCCCACGGCGGTCCCGCCCCTCACCCCCGTCCCTCCCGGCGGCGCCGGCCGCTGGACGTACGGGCCCGTCTTCGAGCCGTACACCGAGACGGGCCGGGACAACGACGTCATCACCGTGGCCGGGCTTCCGCCGGGGCCGGTCGTCGTCCAGCTCGATGTCCGGGGTGACGGATACACGGGCCTCTGGGTGCTCAACCGGCGCAACAAGGAGGAGGACAACCTCGTCAACAGCACGGAGGAGGACTTCCAGGGCCGTCTGCTCGCCACGGTCCCCGAGAACGGGACCCTGCGGCTGAAGCTGCAGGCCGAGGGGCCCTGGCAGGTCCAGGTGTCGCCGTTGGCGGCGGCCCGTCGCCTGACGGAGGAGGAAGCGGAGTTCCGCGGCCCCGACGTCCTGCTGCACACGGGAGGCGTGGCCGACCTGGCCATCCACTACCGCGGCGACGACAACCTCATCGTCCACGTCTACGAACTCGCGGGACACGACGACCACACGGCCCTGCCCCCGTACGACAACGCGGTGAACGAGATCGGCAGGCGACGCGAGACCGTTCCGCTTCCCGAGGGGCCGCTCATCGTCCACTTCGAGATGGCGGACGGCCCGTGGCGGGCGAGACTGAAGCGTCTGCAGCCGCCGACCCGGCCCCTGCCCCCGGCCCCGCCGGGCGCGGCGGCACCCGTCCCGTTCGCCGCCCCCGGCGAGCCGGCCTGGCCGGGCAGGCAGGACGGGCCCGCCCCGCGGAAGAACTGGTTCTCACGCGGCCGGGACTGACCGCCGGGGCACCGGCGGCCGGGCCCGCCTCACGGCGGGCCCGGCCGCGCACCCCGTCACCGTCGGGCCGCGCACCCCGTCACCGTCCGGCGGCGGTCGCCACGGCCAGGGCCGCGGCGACCTCGCCCGCCAGGGCGACCGGATCACCGGACGGAGACGTCGGATAGGCCTGCCGCCCGTGGGCCCAGGCGTCGTCCCTGGCGAACCAGTCGACGGCGACCGGCGCCGCGCCCCGGACGAGCGCCGTGTCGAGGCCCGCGAAGTAGTCCGCCCAGCGCGGCCCGTACACGTCCTGGACGAGACCGTCCCACTCGCGGTTGGCGTAGTCGTGCAGGCCGCCGCTCTCGCTCGGTCCCCGGTCGGCCCAGGTGGTGAGGATCGAGCGGGCGTCGTACTCCAGCCGGTCGCTCTCCTCCGCGTCGGCCCCCCAGGAGCGGGCGTCGGCGAGCCACGGGCCCAGCAGGAAGCGGCGGTCGGAGGCGACGAGCCGTCCGAGCAGCTCCTCCGCGGCGTTCCACTCGCGCACCAGCGCCCGGAACCCCTCCGGGTCCTTCGCCTCGTACGCGGCCCTGATCCGCGGCAGCAGGAGCCGCCCGCGGTTGGTGAGCGCCTGGCGCGCCACGTCCACCAGGTCGAAGCGGTACGCGTCCGAGCCCCGCAGCGCCGGGGCCACCTTCAGCAGCTCCGACAGGGCGCGCTCCACCGTGCCGGCGTCGTACCGCATGGCGGTCGGGCTCCAGCGTGCCGCCTTGACCGCCGTCAGGCTCGGCCGCGCGGTGAAGAGGCTGTCCTGCGGCTCGCTCCACGTACCGGAGGCGCCGCTGTACGGGCCGAGGCGCAGCTGCTCCCAGGCGGCGGCCGCGTGCGGGTCGGCGCCGCCGTAGCGCCGGGCGGCGTACGCGGCGAACCAGGCGCGCTGGTCGACCGGGCCCGGCTCCCAGGCGAGTTCGGTGAGCAGGTCGAACGCGGCGGGGTTCCCGCCGGTGCCCTCCGGGAGGTAGGCGATGCCGCGCAGCGCGCTGTCCGACCGGCTCAGCCACGCGTGGAAACGGTCCGTCCACACGCCGGTGTTGGCGCCCAGGCTGGTGTGCCCGCCGAAGTTGGCGATCGAACCGAACGCGTAGGGCGCCCCGCCCCACTGCGTCTCGCGGTCGAGCCCCTCGTAACGGTCGGACAGGCCGTCGACGATCAGCACCCGGCTCCGGTCCACCCCGCTCAGGAGCGCCGCGGAGGGGTTGTTCTGCCAGCCGAGCATGACCCAGGTGGCCCCGGGACGCGCGGTGTCCAGGGCCCGCTGCACGGCCTGGGCCGCCCGCGCGACGTCGACCGGTCCGGGGGTGCCGCCCTCGTGCAGCGGGTCCATCTTGAACATGTCGCTGTCACCGAACCGGTGCCGCTGCGCCCGGTAGTAGGCGGCGGCCAGTTCGGCGAAGACGGGTCCGGTCGGATCCAGCCAGTCGGGCCGGGCGAACCCGACCCACCTGCCCTGCGGGACGGTGACCGCGCCCGGGTTCCGGGCGGCGAAGTCCGGCGGCACCGTGCCGAAGAAGCCCGGCAGGACGGGCGTCATCCCCAACGAGCGCAGGTGCTGCGCGATCCGGCCCCCCAGCGCCGCCCGGGCCTCGATCAGCCGCTCCGACACCGGTCCGCCGAAGCCCGACATGTTCTGCAGCAGCCACCAGGCCTGGTGCGCGGGGCCGGGGATCCAGGCGCGCAGCTCCGCCGCCTCGTAGCCGAACCCCTGGAGGGCCCGGTAGTACGGATACTCGGCCCCGGTGGGCACGAAGACCTCGTTCACGCCGTGCAGCGCCATCAGGTCGATGTCGCGCCGGTACGAGGCGAAGTCGCGGTACGCGCCGGAGTAGCCCTCGTCGGTGTCGTTCAGGGCGTAGCGGTGCGGCACGTTCGCCGATCGGGTGACCGTCCCGGGCACCGCGGGAAGCGTGACCGGCAGCCGGCCGACGCTGTCGCCAGGCCACCCGATGTCGACCCCCGCGACCCGCTCCAGATACCAGCCCACCCCGGTCAGCAGCGTGGCCGGCGAGGTGCCCCGCACCTCGATCGCCCCCGCCCCGCCGGAGAGGGAGAAGTAGTCCCCGGAGCCCGGTTCCTCCACGGGGACCAGGGTGAACTGCGCGGCCCGGGACGGCAGCAGGCGCTCCAGCCCCGCCCGGGCCGGGCCGGGGTCGAAGGGGGCTGCGGCGGAGGATGCGGCGCCGCCCGGCGGAGCCGGCAGGCCGGGCGCGGCGGCGGTCACGACGGCGAGCACCGCGACGACGAGGGCGTCGCGGCAACGGCGGATCAGGCGGCTGCCCATCTGGCTCCCTGCTCGAACGGGACGACGACCGGGGCCCGTCTCCGACCGGCCCCTGGACGATCACTCTCCGGCGTCCCGCGCCCCCGGCCGCGCAAGCGGAGCCGGAGGACCGACGGCGCTCATCCTTGCGGGTGCGTGCGTTCGATTCGCGGGTGCGAGCCGAGCCGGGTTCCGGGGGCGGCCCGCCCGGGACGGACGATCCGTCGGCAGGACCGCGGTGTATCTGACGACCGGTGAGGCCTGGCAGACTTCGGGCCTCAGACGGCAAGCGACTCCTGGAGGCAGCCCATGGCGCAGCGGCCCGGTCACACGGCCCGCACGGCCCGCGCGAGCGGGTACGTCCCCCGGCCATCACGCCGGCGCCCGAGCGGGACGGCGACGCGATGAACCTGTGCCCGACCCGGCGCGCCGATCCGACCGCGCTCGTCGTCCGCAGCGCGCCCGCCGTGCCCACCGCCGCCGTGCTGCTGCTCCACGGCGGCCGCGCCGACGGCCCCGAGCCGCCGCCCGCGCTCAACCTGCCGGCCCTGCGCATGCGCCCCTTCGCCGCCGCCGTGACCCGGGCCGTCCGGGGCCGGGGCGTGCTGATCGCCGAGGTGCGCTACCGCCACCGCGGCTGGAACGGCGCCCGGGCCGACGCGGCCCGGGACGCCGAGGCCGCCCTCGGACGGCTCCGGGAGCAGGCCGGGCCCGTGCCCGTCGTGCTCCTCGGCCACTCCATGGGCGGCCGGGCCGCCCTCCGCGCGGCGGGCGATCCCGCCGTGCGCGGGGTCGTCGCGCTGGCGCCCTGGTGCCCCGCGGACGAGCCCGTGGACCACCTCGGCGGCCGGCGCCTCTACCTGCTCCACGACGAGACCGACCGGGTCACCTCGGCCCGCCAGTCCTGGGAGTTCGTCCGCCGGGCCCGGGAGGCGGGCGCCGACGCGGCGGGCATTCCCATGCCGACCGGCGGGCACGCCATGCTCCGGGGCGCGGACCTCTGGCACCGACGGGCGGCCGAACTCACCGCGGCGCTGCTCTCGCACGGCTGAGAACGGACAGGGGAGGGGAACGGTCAAGGGGAGGGGAACGGACAGGGAGAGGGGAACGGACGGGGGCGCGGGCGCCCGGGTCAGCAGGTGCCGGACGGGGAGGCCGGCAGCTCCGCGCAGGCCGCCCGCGTCGCCGCGTGCACGGCGCGGGCGAGCCGCGCGCCCCACAGCGACCGCGGTCCGGCGAACGACTCGACGCAGCTCCCGGCGCCGGCGGCCGGCGAGGGCGCGGCCACGCAGACCGCGTCCGTCGGCGTGCCGGAGGCGTCGGCGCCCAGTTCCACCAGGGCCTGCACCTTGGCCTCGGTGGCGGTGGCGACCGCGTTCACGAGGGCGGCGTCCGTGAGCGGCACCGGCAGGGACACGATGATGTTGATCGTGCCGGGCCTCGGCGCCGCCACGCCGCCGGCTCCGGGGGAGGCGGCCCACCCCCGTACCCCGATCCCGGCGGTGACCAGGGCCTGCGCGCCGCCGTCCACGGCGTGCCGCCGGTCCGCGACCGACGCCGCGGTCATGAGCCCTACGCCCGCGCCTTCGAGGCCGGCCCCGGAGGCCAGGTCACGGAGGTGGGCGACGGGGTCGAGCCGGGTGTAGCCGGGCGGGACCTGGGCGTTGACGACCCACCGGCGCTCGCCGATGCCTCCGCCGAGGACGGCGCTCGACACCATGCGGACGCCCGGACCCGGGGCCCACACGAGGAGCGGCCACTCCTGGCCCCCTTCCCCGTGGGAGAGGAGCGCGGCGTCGGCGAGCGACGGGCCGGTGAGAAGGGTTCGCGGAAGCACCCCACACCCTAACGCGCGGCCTCGGAACGTCCCAGGTCGGTGGGGGTCGACGCAGGTCTGCCGGGGCCGCGTCGGCCGCGGGACGATCGGCCCGCGGCCCCCGGACCGCCACCGACGCCGACGGGCGGGGCGGTCCGCTCCCGTGGGAACGCGGAACGCCCCGCCCGTCCGGTGGGCGTCGCCGCCGTGCGGACCGGCCCGTCAGTCCAGGGCGAGCACCGCCGTGAGGGCCGCCCGTACGGCCGATTCCGGGTCCTCCGACGTCCCTTCGGACCGCCAGGCGACGAATCCGTCCGGGCGGACCAGCACCGCACCGTTCACGGTGACGCCGTGGGCCTCCGCCCAGTCCTCGCCGCCCGGGACCGAGAGCTCCGCGTCGGGCCCGTCGCCGATCCGGTACGAGTCGAGGGGCACCGCCAGCCGCTCGGCGACGCGCGCCGCCGCCGTGTGCCAGCCGCCGATGGCCCCCGCCGAACTCAGCAGCACGAAGGACCGCTCGTACAGGTCCAGGGTGGAGATCCGGTCACCCGCGCGGTCCAGCCACAGGTGCGGCGCGCGGCTGCCGGGCTCGCCCGTCAGCCGCAGGCCGTCCGGGACGACCGGCACCGCCGGGTCCGCGCCCAGGACCGCGCCGTGCGGATAGCGGTAGCCCAGCGCCACGTTGAGGATGCCGCCCTGCTTCCCGCCCGGGCCGCCCGACCCCGGCTCGGGGGAGTACCCCGGGTGGCTGTGCTCGACCGAGCGGGACGAGGCGCGGGCGCTGGTCGCCTCCGCGACCGGCCGGCGCTCCGCGTCGTAGGACGCGAGCAGACCGGGACCGGCCCAGCCGTCCAGTACGGCGGCGAGCTTCCAGGCGAGGTTGTGCGCGTCCTGGATGCCGGTGTTGGAGCCGAAGGCCCCCGTGGGCGGCATCTCGTGGGCCGAGTCGCCGGCCAGGAACACCCGCCCGTCCGCGTACCGCTCGGCGATCCGCTCGGCCGCGTGCCAGGGCGCCCTGCCCGTGATCTCCACGTGCAGGTCCGGCACGCCCACGGCGCGCCGGATGTGTTCCCTGCACCGCTCGTCGGTGAACTCCTCGAGCGTCTCCCCGAGTTCGGGGTGCCAGGGGGCGTGGAAGACCCACCGCTCGGCGTTGTCCACCGGCAGGAGCGCCCCGTCCCCCTCCGGGTTCGTGAGGTAGCAGACGATGAAGCGGCGGTCGCCGACGACGGCCGCGAGGTCGCGCGACTCGAAGGTGACGCTCACGTTGTGGAACAGGTCGCCCGGGCCGGTCTGCCCGATGCCGAGCTGCTCGCGGATCGGGCTGCGCGGGCCGTCCGCCGCGACGAGGTAGTCCGCCCGGACCGTGGTGTGCTCGCCCGTCTCCCGGCTCTTGACCCGGGCCGTCACCCCCTCGTCGTCCTGCTCGAACGACATCAGCTCGGTCGAGTACCGCAGGTCCCCGCCCAGCTCCCGCGCGCTCTCCAGGAGCACCGGTTCGAGGTCGTTCTGGCTGCACAGGCACCATTCGGCGGGGCTGAACCGGGCCAGGCCGCCACCCGGGTCGATGTGCCGGAACAGCCACTCGCCGGCATCGCCCACCAGGGTCGGCGTCTGCAGGATCCCGTTGTTCGCCGACAGGGTCTTCGCGGCCTCGTGGATGCGCCCGCGGACACCGGCGCCCCGGAAGACCTCCATGGTGCGCACGTTGTTCCCGCGTCCGCGCGGGTGGATCGAGGTGCCCGCATGACGCTCGACGAGCGTGTGCGGCACCCCGAGGCGTCCCAGGAAGAGCGAGGTGGACAGGCCCACCAGGGAGCCGCCCACGATGAGGACGGGCGTGCGGTGTCCGATCTCACCGGTCGCTTCGGTTCGGTTCATCGATGGCCTCCAGCGTCACCGGTGACGCGGGTCGGGGATGGGATGCACATGCCTGCCCTGCCGAGCCCGGGACCGTGCGCGAGGGCCACCCGAATGACGCGCGGTTCACTCATCCGCTCCGTGGGGCTCGCGTGGATGTCGGGGTCGCGTGAAGGTTCGGTACATGACGACCCCGGCCTTCCCGGCCCGGCGGTCCCTTCCCGCTCTCATGAGGAGAAAGAGGTGCGCCGGATGACCACCACGCCACGCATATCGCAGTCGGTGTTCGACGGGTCCAGGCTGCGGGTGATCCTGCTGCTCGACCTGTACGACGGAGCCCAGCAGCAGTTCCTGGAGGCGTACGAGGTCATGCGCAAGCAGGTGGCCGCCGTCCCGGGCCACATCAGCGACCAGCTGTGCCAGTCCATCGAGAACCCCTCGCAGTGGCTGATCACCAGTGAGTGGGAGAGCGCCCCGCCCTTCCTCGCCTGGGTGAACAGCGAGGATCACGTCGAGGTGGTCAAGCCGATGCACAGCTGCGTCCGGGACACCCGGTCCATGCGCTACAGCATCCTCCGGGAGACCGGCGCGCAGCGGCCGCTCTCGCCCCAGGCCGCCTCGGGCGAGCAGGTGGCGGCCCGCGTGGGCGACGGGGTGACCCGTCACGCGCTCACCTTCACCGTCAAGCCCGGCTCCGAGTCGAAGGTCGCGGAGCTCCTGGCCGGCTACGAGTCGCCCGAGGCCCAGGTCGACGAGAACACGCGGCTGCGCCGCACCTCGCTGTTCATGCACGGCAACCGCGTCGTGCGGGCCGTCGAGGTGGAGGGCGACCTCCTGTCCGCGCTGCGGCACGTCGCCCGGCAGCCCGGCGTCCGGGCCGTCGAGGAGGCCATCAACCCCTACCTGGAGCAGGACCGGGACCTCACCGACCCCGAGTCGGCCCGCCTCTTCTTCACCCGGGCGGCCCTCCCGGCCGTGCACCACGTGGTCTCCGCCCGCCCCGAACCGACCGACCTGCGGCGCCACGCCCTGTACTACCCGGCGAAGGAGGGTCGCGGTTCGGACCTGGCGCGGCTGCTCGCCCAGCAGGACGCGGAGGCGGCGGTCGACCCCGACAGCCCCGTGTACGGCAGCACCGTCTTCCAGCGCGACGACGTCGTGGTGCGCCTCGTCGACGTCGAGGGCGAACTCGACCTCGACCCCGTCGCCGCCCTCGGCGTCAAGGGCGAGCGGAAGGCCAAGGTCCTCGAACGTCTCCTCGACGGTGCCGCGATCGGCGTCGAGGGGTCACTGGACACCGAGCGCAACCTCAACCGGCTCCTGTCGCACGCCGACATGCTGCCCGTCACCGACCGTCGCGCGGCCGACTCCTGAGGAAACGGTCCAGGCTCCCCGGCCCCCCACCGTGGGCCTCGCCCCTGGCACCCACGGTGGGCCCGCGCCCGACCGTGCGTCACACGTCATCGCCACACCCGGAGGTATCAACCATGCTCCAGCAGCGTCCGCGCATCGTGAACCTGAGCGACACGGAACCCAACCGCAGACGCGGAGGTGACCTGCGGGCCATGCTCACGCCCGCCACCGTGGGCTCCACCAGCGGCTTCATGGGGCTGGCCATCATCCAGCCGGGCGACCGCATCGGCGAGCACTACCACCCGTACTCCGAGGAGTTCGTGTACGTCGTCCAGGGCCTGCTCGAAGTGGACCTGGACGGCGAGACGCACACGCTCCTGCCGGACCAGGGGCTGCTGATCCCCATCGACGTCCGGCACCGGTTCCGCAACGTCGGCGACGTGGAGGCCCGCATGGTCTTCCACCTGGGCCCCCTCGCCCCGCACCCGAGCCTCGGCCACGTCGACACAGAGGAGACGGCCGCGACGGAACCGCACTCCTGCGACGGCGACCATGGACGGGCGCTCGAGCGGGAGGGGGCCCTCGAGTGACCCGGCGCGTGGCCGTCACCGGCATCGGCGTGGTCGCACCGGGCGGCGCCGGCACGGCGGCGTTCTGGGACCTCCTCTCGCAGGGGCGGACGGCGACCCGGGGCATCACCCTGTTCGACCCCGTCGGCCTGCGCTCCCGCATCGCCGCCGAGTGCGACTTCGACCCCTACGCCCACGGTCTGCCTCCCGAACTGAGCGAGCACAACGACCGGTACGTCCAGTTCGCCGCCGTCGCCGCGGAAGAAGCCGTCCGCGACTCCGGGCTCGACACCGCCGCCGAGAACCCCTGGCGCGTCGGCGTCAGCCTCGGCAGCGCCGTCGGCGGCACCACCCGGCTGGAGCACGACTACGTCCTGGTCAGCGAGGGCGGGCGGCGGTGGGACGTGGACCACCGCGCCGCCGACCCGAAGCTGCACCTGGCGTTCGCGCCCAGCACGCTCGCCGCGGTGGTCGCCGAACAGTTCGGGGCCCACGGCCCGGTGCAGACCGTCTCCACCGGCTGCACCTCCGGCCTCGACGCCGTCGGCTACGCCTTCCACACCATCGAGGAAGGCAGGGCGGACGTCGTCATAGCCGGGGCGTCTGACTCGCCGATCTCCCCGATCACCATGGCCTGCTTCGACGCCATCAAGGCCACGTCGCCCGACAACGACGACCCCGAGCACGCCTCCAAGCCCTTCGACGACCGCCGCAACGGCTTCGTCATGGGCGAGGGCGCGGCGGTCCTCGTCCTGGAGGAGTACGAGCACGCCAGGGCCCGCGACGCGCACATCTACTGCGAGATCAGCGGCTACGCCACCTACGGCAACGCCTACCACATGACCGGACTGACCGGCGAGGGACTGGAGATGGCCCGGGCGATCGACACCGCGCTCGACCAGGCCAGGCTCGACCCCACGGCGATCGACTACGTCAACGCGCACGGCTCGGGCACCCGCCAGAACGACCGGCACGAGACCGCCGCCGTCAAGCGCTCCCTGGGCTCCCACGCGTACGACACGCCCATGAGCTCCATCAAATCCATGGTGGGCCACTCGCTCGGGGCGATCGGCGCGATAGAGGTCGCCGCCTGCGTGCTCGCCCTGAAGCACCAGGTGGTGCCCCCGACCGCCAACTACGAGATCCCCGACCCCGAGTGCGACCTGGACTACGTGCCGCGCACCGCCCGCCCCCGGAAGCTGAGGAACGTGCTCTCCGTCGGCAGCGGCTTCGGCGGGTTCCAGTCCGCCGTGCTCCTGACCGGGCCGGGCGGGAGGAAACGATGAGCACACAGCGGCCACGGCGGGCGGTCGTCACCGGAATCGGTGTGATCGCCCCCAACGGACTGCGCACCGACGCGTACTGGAAGTCCGTCCGGGAGGGCCTCGGCGTTCTCGGCCGGATCACCCGCGAGGGCTGCGAGCACCTGCCCCTCAAGGTCGCGGGCCAGGTCGAGGGCTTCGACGCCTCGGCCCTCATCGACGAGCGCTTCCTCGTCCAGACCGACCGGTTCACCCACTACGCCATGGCGGCCGCGGCCCTCGCCCTCGACGACGCCGGCCTGGCCCACGAGGACGGCATCGAGGACCCCTTCTCCGTCGGCGTCGTCACCGCCGCCGGATCGGGCGGCGGCGAGTTCGGCCAGCGCGAGCTGCAGAAGCTGTGGGGCCAGGGCTCCAAGTTCGTCGGCCCCTACCAGTCCATCGCCTGGTTCTACGCCGCGAGCACCGGCCAGATCTCCATCCGGCACGGCTTCAAGGGCCCGTGCGGGGTGGTCGCGAGCGACGAGGCCGGCGGCCTCGACTCCCTCGCCCACGCCGCCCGAGCCGTCCGGCGGGGGACCGGCGCGATGGTCGTCGGCGCCGCGGAGGCCCCCCTCGCCCCGTACTCGATGGTGTGCCAGCTCGGTTACCCGGAGCTGAGCACCGTCGACGACCCGGACCGCGCCTACCGCCCCTTCACGGCCAAGGCCTGCGGCTTCGTCCCCGCCGAGGGCGGCGCCATGCTCCTCGTCGAGGACGAGGCCCGCGCCCTCGACCGGGGCGCGACCGCACGGGCCACGGTCGCCGGCCACGGCGCCACCTTCACCGGCGCCTCCCGCTGGAAGGAGTCCCGGGAGGGGCTCGCCCACGCCGTCCGGGTCGCCCTCGACGAGGCGGGCTGCGCCCCGGAGGAGATCGACGTCGTCTTCCTCGACGCCCTCGGCGTACCGGAGGCGGACCGCGCCGAGGCCCTGGCGCTCGCCGACGTGCTGGGCGCGCACGCCACGCGCGTCCCGGTGACGGCGCCCAAGACCGGCTACGGCCGGGCCTACTGCGGGGCACCCGTACTGGACACCGCGGCCGCCGTGCTCGCCATGGAACACGGCCTCGTGCCCCCCACCCCCAACGTGTACGACATCGACTGCGACCTCGACGTGGTGATGTCCCGCGCTCGGCCCGCCGAGCTGCGCACGGCCCTCGTCCTCAGCAGGGGACTCATGGGATCCAACGCGGCGCTCGTCGTGCGCCGCGGTGGCGGACTCGCCCGGTAGGACCGGGCGGGGAAGGAGAAACGCACATGATCACCACCGGACTCACCTTCGGCGAACTGGCCGCGCTGATGAAGCAGTCGGCCGGCGTCACCGTCGACCCCGCACAGCTCGAAGAGGCCCCCGAGACCCCGTTCAGCGGCCTCGGCGTCGACTCGCTCGGCCTCCTCGGCATCGTCGGCGAGCTGGAGAACCGGCACGGCGTGGCACTGCCCACCGACGCCGAGCGCTGCAAGACGCCGGCGGAGTTCGTCACCCTCGTCAACAACACCCTCGCAGGAGTCTGACGTGTCCGGACACACCGACAACAGCATCACCATCGACGCCCCCCTCGACCTCGTCTGGGACATCACCAACGACATCGAGAACTGGCCCCGGCTCTTCAGCGAGTATGCCTCCGTCGAGGTGCTGAAGCGGGAGGGCGACACCACCACCTTCCGCCTGACCATGCACCCGGACGAGAACGGCAAGATCTGGAGCTGGGTGTCGGAGCGCACCACGGACCGCGCGAACCGCAGGGTCCGGGCCCGCCGCGTCGAGACCGGACCGTTCGCGCACATGGACATCGCCTGGGAGTACGAGGAGCTGCCCGGCGGAGTCCAGATGCGGTGGGTCCAGGACTTCGCGATGAAGCCCGACGCCCCCGTCGACGACGCGTGGATGACCGACAACATCAACCGCAACTCCCGCACCCAGATGGCCCTCATCCGGGACCGCATCGTGCAGGCCGCGCGCGAGCGGCGGAGCGCGCCGGTCACGCCCGCCTGACGGACGCGGGCCAGGACCATCCGAGGAAGGAAACCGATGCACCACGCACTGATCGTCGCCCGCATGGCGCCCGGCTCGGCGCCCGCGATCGCGGACGTGTTCGCCGACTCCGACCGCGGCGAGCTGCCGCACCTGGTGGGGGTCGCCCGTCGCAGCCTGTTCCAGTTCGGCGACGTCTACCTGCACCTCATCGAGTCCGAGCAGGACCCGGCGCCGAACGTCGCCAGGCTGGCCGGACACCCCGAGTTCCGCGGCGTCAGCGAGCGCCTGTCGGCGTACGTCAGCGCGTACGACCCGGCGACCTGGCGCAGCCCCAAGGACGCCATGGCGCACTGCTTCTACCGCTGGGAGCGGGACGCCGGCTCCTGAGCCGGGAACCCGGTGAAACCCGAGGCCGCCCGCCCCGCGTCAGACGCGGAGCGGGCGGCCTCGGGTTCTCCCGGCCCGGTCAGGCGGGCACGGTGCACTCGAAGGCGTGGAGGTACGCGTTGACCGGACGGATCTCGCCGATGACGAGTCCGGCGTCCGAGAGCCGCTCCACCATGCTCTGCCGGGTGTGCTTCGCGCCGCCGACGTTGAGCAGCAGGAGCAGGTCCATGGCCGTCGTGAACCTCATCGACGGGGTGTCGTCCACGAGGTTCTCGATGACGACGACGCGGGCCCCGGGCCGCGCCGCCTTCCGGACGTTCGCCAGCGTCCTGCGGGTGCTGTCGTCGTCCCACTCCAGGATGTTCTTGATGATGTAGACGTCGGCCCGGACCGGGATGTCCTCCCGGCAGTCACCGGGCTCGATCCGGACCCGGGAGGCGAGCGAGCCGCCCTCCCGCAGCCGGGGATCGGCGTTGCCGACCACCGCGGGCAGGTCGAGCAGCGTGCCGTGCAGCGAGGGGTGCTTCTCCAGGAGGCTCGCCAGGACGTGGCCCTGGCCGCCGCCGATGTCCACGACGGAGGAGGCCCCGCCCAGGTCGAGCAGCGCGGCGACGTCCTCGGCCGACTGCCTGCTCGACGTCGTCATGGCCCGGTTGAACACGTACGCCGACTCGGGCGCCTCCTCGTTGAGGTACGAGAAGAACTCCCTCTCGTACACGTCCTCGAAGACGTTCCGGCCGGAGCGCACCGCCTCGTCGAGCTTGGGCCAGACGTCCCAGGTCCAGGGCTCGGTGCACCACAGCGCGATGTAGCGCAGGCTGTGCGGGTCGTCCTCGCGCAGCAGACGGGACATCTCCGTGTGCGCGAAGGCGCCGTCGGGCTGCTCGGTGAAGACGCCCTGGCAGGACAGGGCGCGCAACAGCCGCCGCAGGGTCCGCGGTTCGGTCTTCACCGCGGCCGCGAGGTCCTCGGCGGTCATGGGCGTGTCGCCCAGCGCGTCGGCCACACCCAGACGGGCGGCCGCGCGCACGGCGGCGGCGCATGCCGCGCCGAAGACGAGTTCTCTCAGCCGCATGGGCGGCGGGGGAGCGGAATCGACGGTCGTCATCTGTTTCGCCTTGCCTTTGCTGTCGTGCCGTACGGGTGGGGGAGGGGGCGGGGGGTCAGCACATGCCCGCGGGCTCGGAGACGCCGCAGGTGTTGCCGCGGAAGGTGTTGGTCTTGGAGACGTCGCGGTCGGCGAGGTCGGCGGTGCCGTTGCGCAGCGCCACGTTGTCGCGGATCTCGATCCGCTCGTTGGGGACGCCCACGAAGCTCTTGAACAGCACGATGCCGCCCGACAGCGGCGAGCTGCCCACGTTGTCCTCGACCCTGTTGTGCGCGACGACGGTGTCCTCGGCGCCGGTGATCACGATGCCCGAGCCCTGCAGGGCGGGCAGGCGCGGCGTCTTCGGGCACAGCTTGTTGTTCCCGTGGATGTCGTTCCGGCGCACGCTCATCGCCCCGGCGCGCGGCGTGGACTCGTCGCCGACGACGAAGACGGCGGCGCAGTTGCCGGTCGCCTCGTTGTGGTCGACGGTCAGGTTCCGCAGGCGCCGCACGGTGATGCCGATCCGGTTGCCGGACACGCGGTTGCCGCTGACGACGGTGCCGTGGGTGTCGGTGGCCCCTCCCTCCTCGGTGACGGTGTTGGCCAGGAAGAGCCCGGCGTCCCCGTTGTTCCGGGCGAGGTTGTGCCGCAGCACGCCGCGGACGGAGCGCTCCTGGGCGATGCCCCAGGTGCCGTTGGACTCGGCGGTGACCCCCTGGACGCGCAGGCGGTCGGTCCACTTGGCCCACAGGCCGTTCTTGGCGAAGCCCCGGAGGGTCAGCGAGCGCACGGTCACGCCCTCGACGGGGCGGGCCTCGGTGCCGGTGACACAGATGCCGTTGCCCGCCTGGGCGCACGCGTCGGCGCCAAGGGTGCTCGCGGGCACGAGGACGGTGGGGAAGACGCTCGAACCGCGGAGCGTCAGGTGCGGGGTGGTGATGCGGACGCTCTCGCGGTACGTGCCGGGGGCGAGGAGGATCGTGTCGCCGGGGCGCGCGGAGTCCACGGCCTTCTGGATCGATTCGCCGGGCTTCACCCGGTGCACCGATCCTTTGGCGGCCGACGGCGCGGCGGCGCCGAGCCCCGAGGCCGTGAGGGCCGCGGTGCACGCCAGGAGGGCGATCTGTCGTTTCGTCATATCGTGAAGTTATGAGCGGGTGTTCCGACCCGCCACCGCTGATCCCCCGGCCGGGACGGGGCCGCCGGAGGGCCCCGGCGGCGGGGCGTACCGGCGCTGGGCCGTTCGCGTGCGGGGCGAGATCACCCGTGGGGCGGTACGCCCACCGCGGTGACCTGCTGCGACGGGCGCGGCCGCCGGCGGTTGTGAGCCCGACCGGAGGACGGCCGAACGCGCTCCCCGTGTTGCGGGGGCCGCGCACCGGCCTTTGCCTCGTGCACGGAGCACAGCACGGGTGCCGCGCGAAGGAGCCGGCCGGAAAGCTCCACCGAAGGAGAGAAGCATGCGTCGCGCACGTACCGGTCTGCAGGTCGGCCTGATCGTCGGCGTCGTCGTCCTGTCCGCCCCCACGGCACTCGCCGCGCCCGGGGGGTCCGACGTCCGCATCACCCCCCTGAACGCCTCGCCCGGTACCACCGTCACCGTCTCCACCACCGCGTGCGGCAAGGAGACCTACGGCAAGGGGGAGTCGGAGGCGGGCGGCCGGTTCCACCTCCTGCCGGGCGACCGGTCGGGCGTCCTGGTGGGCGAGTTCGTCGTCCCGGAGGGCGCCGCCTCCGGAACGGACACGGTCACCCTGAAGTGTCCGCCGCGGATCAAGCAGACCGTCACGTACCACATCTCCGGCCGGCCCCACGGCGGCGTCGACGCCGGCTTCGGCTGGGCGGCCGGCGCGGCGGGCCGTGCCGGGAAGGCCGTGGCGACCCCTGTCGAGAAGGCCGTGGCAACCCCTGTCGAGAAGGCCGTGGCGGCGGCCCCTGCCGGAAAGACCGTGGCGGCCCCCGCCGGGAAGGCCGCGACGGACTCCACGCGCACCCCGCTCGTCCTGGGCGGCGTCCTGCTGGCCGGTGCCGTGGCGGCCGGGGCGGTCCGGCTGCGCCGACGCGAGAGGGGAGCCCGTACCTCCGCCTGACCGTCGAGGCGCTGTCCTCGGCGGGGAGTGGCCGCCACCCGGACGTCCGGGTGGCGGCCACTCCCTTGTATCGCAGAAGCCAGAACCTGATCGGTTTATTGCATTTTCAATGCGGTGGTTGGTCGTTTTTATCTGCATGGAATGACCGGTGGAGGCTGTCCTTCCAGCAAGGTCACATGGCGAACCCGAACTGACTATGCTCCCCGATGTGTTGCGGAGCGCTCACAGCGAGTCATGAACGCTGCGGGCGCACGGACGGAGCGCGGCTGCGGAAAGCGGCCATCGACGCGATCTCGAAGCGACCCGTCGGCGCATCGCAGCACCTCAGTCCGTTCATTTCAGACGGTTTAGGGACCCCTTGATGGTTCGTGCAGGTTCAATTTCCAGACCCCGGCCGACCGCCGTCGCCCGGGTGTGGCTCCTCCCTCCCGGAGTCCTGGCCGCGGCCTCCGCCATAGCGCTGCTGCTCTGTCCCGCCCCGATACGGACACCGGTCGCCTGGTGCGGACTCGCCGCGGTCCTCCTGACGGCCCTCACCTCCGCCGCCGCCGCGCGCCGAACCCGCGCGGTGGAAGCGGACCGCCACAGACGGGCGAGCACCGAGGCGGCGGAGCGGCACGCCCAGCGCGAGGCCGAGCTGCTCGGACGCCTGGCCGATCAGCGGGCCACCGTCGTCTGGCTCGCCGAAGAGCTCCTGCCTGCGACCGTCGCCCGTCTGCAGAAGGGCGACCCCTCCTCGGAGATCCTCAACGCCGTCACCTTCGGGAAGCACCTCGACCCCGACTACACCGAGGCGCTCAAGGGGGCCCTGCGGACGTTCCTGGAGGCCGTGGAGGCCGAGGAGCACACCCGGGACGCCTCCCAGCGGGCCCTGGTGGCGGTCGCGCGCCGGGTCCAGGCGATCGTGCACCAGCTCGCCAAGGACCTCCACGCCATGCAGATCCTGCACGGCACGGACCTCGTGGTCTCCCGCGGCCTGCAGAACGTCGACCACCGGAACGCCCTGATCGGCCGCCTCGCGGCCAGCATCGCGGTCCTCGGCGACGCCCGGCCCGGCCGTCAGTGGTCGAAGGCGATCCCGCTCTACGACGTCCTGCGCGGGGCCATGTCACGCATCGTGGACTACCCCCGGGTGAAGCTGCAGTCGGTGACGGAGGTGGCGGTGATCGGCCCCGGCGCGGAGCCGCTGATGCACCTGCTCGCCGAACTCCTCGACAACGCCACGACGTTCTCGCCGCCGCACACCCCGGTGGAGGTGACCGCGAGCGAGGTGCCCTCCGGCATCGCCATCGAGATCGAGGACCGCGGCGTGGGACTCACCGAAGAGGTCCGGCAGCGCGTCGAGCGCGTCATGGCGCAGTCGCAGACCGGAATCAACCTGTCGGGCCTCGGCGAGCTCACTCAGCTCGGTCTCCCGGTCGTCAGCCGGCTGGCGCGCGAGCACGGCTGCGAGGTCGACCTGCGCACCTCCGCCTACGGAGGCGTACGGGCGGTGATCCTCGTCCCCCGCCGTCTGATCACCACGGTCCCGCAGTCCGCCCTGCGGATCCCGGACGCCGCTCGGAGGCGTGCCGGCGGCGGCCCCGTCCTGCCCCGGCCGACACCGGCACCCGACGCCGCCACGGGCTCCGGGGAGGTCAGGAAGACCGCCAACGGACTCCCGCAACGACGACGGGAGTCCCCCGTGCTCCCGCAGCGACGACGCGAGTCGCCCGTCCCCACCCCGGTCGTCCAGACGGGGCCCGCCCCCGCCGATCCGGCGGCCTCCCGGAGCACCTCCGGCAGCACCCGCCAGCCGGGTCTGATGTGGGAGGCGTTCAACGGCGACAAGCGAGGCGACAAGAGAGCGGTCGCCGAACCCTCCCCTTCCCCCAGCGAGCCGTCAGATGAGGACGAGTAACATGCAGCCACTGCCGAACATGGACTGGATGCTCACGGAGCTCGTGAGCAGCGTCCCGTACGTGCGCCACGTGGTCGTCCTGTCGTCGGACGGCCTGTGCATCGGGCAGGCGAACACGGCCCCCGACACCGCCGACGCGATCGCCGCCGCCTGCTCCGGCATCCAGAGCCTGGCGCGGGCCATCTCCCAGATGTTCCCGCAGGGGGACGGATCGACGCGGATGGTCGGGATCGAGGCCGACGGCGGCTACTTCTCCCTGATGGCGGCCGGCCCCGGGGCCTATCTCGCGGTCCTCGCCGACCAGGAGGTGGACGCCGGACTCCTCGGCGACCGCATGCGGACGCTGGTGATCCGGATCGGCCAGCACATGACCAGCCCTCCCCGTGAGGACGTCGGGCAGGCGATGTGACGTCGGAGAACCAGGACCCCTGGAATGAAGGCACACCCGTCCCGCTCTACGTCATTACCGGTGGCCCGGACTCCGCGGCCAAGAGCTTCAACCTGGTCACCCTCATCGCGACGAGGGCCGAGCCCGACCCCGCCATGCAGCCCGAGCACGCGGCCATCCTCACCCTGTGCTCGTACCCGCTCTCGGTGGCCGAGGTCTCCGCATACCTCAGCCTTCCCTTCAGCGTCGTCACCGTGCTGCTCTCCAAACTCGTGGAAGAGGAGCGGGTCGAGGCCATCGCGCCCGTCCCCGTGGCGGCCTACCCCGAACGCGGCCTACTGGAGGCGGTGATCCATGGACTACGCAAGCTCTGACGTGCTCGACGCCGGCCGGCGCGACGCCGACCTGCTGCTGCCCCACGGCGCCAGGGGGGTGAAGGTCGTCGTCGTCGGCGGCTTCGGAGTCGGCAAGACCACGATGGTCGGGGCGGTGAGCGAGATCCCGCCCCTGACCACCGAGGAGACCATGACGCAGGCGGGCGTCGGGATCGACGACAACCCCGGCGCCAAGGACAAGAAGACCACGACCGTCGCGATGGACTTCGGACGGATCAGCATCAACGAGGAGCTGATCCTCTACCTGTTCGGCACCCCCGGACAGGAGCGCTTCTGGTTCCTGTGGAACGGCATCTTCGAAGGCGCGCTCGGCGCGGTGGTCCTCGTCGACACCCGCAGGATCGAAGTCTCCTTCGAGGTCATCACCCGGCTGGAGGACCGCCGCGTCCCGTTCGTCGTGGCCGTCAACGCCTTCCCGGAGGCCCCGAAGTACCCCATCGCCGACCTCCGCACCGCTCTGGCCCTCAGTGAGACCGTGCCCATCGTCACCTGTGACGCACGGGACCGGGCGTCCTGCCGCGACACCCTGCTCTCGCTGATGGGCTACCTGTGCACCCTCGCCGCCGCCCAGGAGACTGCATGACCGTCCCGCCCACCGAACACGCCACCGCACAGCCCGGAGCCGTCCCGCCCCCGGGCTGCCCGGCCCACATCGCCGACGGCCCCGGCGGAGCCACCCGGCTCTACGGTCCCGCCGCGGAGACGGACCCCATGGGCCTGTACGAGAAGCTGCGCGCCGCCCACGGGCCCGTGGCGCCCGTCCTGCTCGACGGAGACGTACGCGCCTGGCTCGTCCTGGGGTACCTGGAGAACCGCGACGTGGCCAGCCGCCCCACCCAGTTCTCCCGCGACCCCCGCGTCTGGCACGGCTGGCGCAGCGGGGAGATCGACCCCGCCACCTCCCCGCTCATCCCGATGATCGGCTGGCGCCCCGACTGCGTGTGCGCGGACGGCGAGGAGCACCAGCGGCTGCGCGGCGCGGTCACTGCCGGCCTCAGCCAGTTCGACCACCGGGGCGTCCGGCGCCACATCACCCGCTTCGCCCACCAGGTGATCGACACCTTCTGCGAGAACGGCGAGGCGGAGCTGGTGGAGCAGTTCACCGAGGCCGTGCCCATGCTCACGCTCAGCCATCTGCTCGGGATGTCCGACGAGTCCGCCCCCAAGCTCGTGCACGCCGCCCGTGACCTCTTCAAGGCCACCGAGACCTCGCTCGCCAGCAACGCCTACGTGCTCGAGTGCCTCGAACAGCTCGTCGCCGAGAAGCACGCCCGGCCGGGCCACGACATCGCCTCCGCGCTGCTCGCCCATCCCGCCGGGCTCAACGACGAGGAGGTCCAGCACCACCTGCGGCTCATCCTGCTCGCCGGCTACGAGACGACCGCGAACCTCATGTCGAACGTCATGCGCATGGTCGTCACCGACCCCCGGTTCCGCGGTTCGCTGGCGGGCGGCCAGATGACCCTGCCCGAGGCGGTGGAGCAGGTCCTCTGGGACGAGCCGCCGCTCATGGTGTGCCCGGGCCGCTGGGCCAACGCCGACACCACCCTCGGGGGACAGGAGATCAAGGCGGGGGACATGCTCCTGCTCGGTCTGGCCGCGGGCAACGTCGACCAGGCGATCCGCCCGGACTCCGAGACCCCCGTGCACCACAACCGCGCGCACCTGTCCTTCAGCGCGGGCACGCACGAGTGCCCGGGCCAGGACATCGGCCGCATCATCGCCGACGCGGGCATCGACATCCTGCTCACCCGGCTGCCCGACATCGCGCTGGCCGTCCCCGAGGAGAGCCTCAGCTGGCGCTCCTCCACCTGGGCCCGGCACCTCACGGCCCTGCCCGTGACCTTCGCCCCGCGCCCGCCCCGGTCCGACGACCTCCCGGACCCGCTCCCGGCCCCGCCGCCCCGGAGCGACGGCGGGCCCGTGCCGCCCCCGCGGCCGGTGCCCGTTCCCACGGCGGCACGAGGGCCCGAGCCCCGTGCCTCCTGGCTGACGCGCGTCAGGCGCCTTCTGCGCAGGGGGTAGGCCCGCGCCGGGACCGCCCCGCTGCCCTCACCCCGGGAACGGAACGTCCCCGGAGGCGTAGCGGGGTGCCCCGGTGTACCAGGCGTGGAGGCCGGAGAGGAAGCCGCAGGCCCCCTCGACCCAGGTCTCCAGCTCGGTCCGCTCGTCGCGGTCGAGGCCGAAGTGCCGTACGAGCAGCGGAAGTTCGCTCCGCCGGAGGTGGTCGAAGTCCCGCAGCCGGGCGTTGACCAGGTTCAGGGCGGCGGGCACGGCGTCGTGGAGGGAGATGCCCAGGGACGTCCCGACGACCAGAACCAGGTTGTTGACGTCGTTCTCCTCGTGCACCTCCCTTTCGTAGGACGCGATGTCGTTCGCCAGTCCCATGAAGTCCATGAAGGCGTCGAGCAGGGCGCGGACGGTCCGGGTGTGCCGTATCTGTTCGGGTATGCGCGCGCCGGTGGCCAGCTCGACGGAGTAGGGGGCGGTGTAGGCGGCGAAGCTCTCCCGGCGGAACGGGGCGTAATCGATCAGGTGGGGAATGCGGCCGCTGCGGCTGTTGGCCAGTTCCTCGACCCCCGCGTCGACGTACCGCGCCAGGGCCCGGTTGAACTCCCCCCGCCAGTGCGCCAGCCTCGGGGGGAAGAGCTGCTGCTGCAGATCGGCGATCCCCCGCTCGACGGCGTTCGCCGGCTCGGGCAGCCGGGCGCCGCGCTCGGGCCGCAGGAAGGCGTGCAGCCGGGCGGTGAACCGCCGGGCCGCGGGAAGGTCGCCGGTCTGCTTGAAGGCGGAGGCGAAGTAGTCGTCCCAGGCGAGGGCCCAGATGTTGAACCGGTGGTTGAGCCGTAAGGCATCGAGCGAGGCGTCGGGGAGGGTCCAGGCGGTCAGCTGGTCGACGGTCATGGCGTGGAACTTCGACCGCGTCCAGATCGCGGTACGCGCCGAGGGCCAACGGCCGTCGTCCAGCATCCCCATGCCGCGCGCCCAGGACTCGCTCTCCTCGTGCAGGGCCGGGAGATACGGATTCACCCGCAGCGCGTAGGGCATCCACAACTGCGGCAGCTCGACGGCACGCACGGTCATGGGACCGACCTCCTTCTCACTCCGGCCCGCATCGCTGTGCCGCGAGGCCGGACGCTGCCCGGTCCACGGCTCTGCAAACCTGCCCACCAGAGACGACCGGAAACCGTTCAACTAAACGAGATCGGCGATCAGTTCGGGTTCACTCGCGAAACAGAACGGACCTGCCGGCGACCGGCGCCCGACGCGTCACAGCGGCTGGTGGGGCCAGTCCAGGAGCCGGGCGCCGATGACGGCCGTCTGGAGGGTGTAGCGCTGGACGGGATCGCCGGGATCCGCGCCGGTCAGACGGTGGATGCGGTCGAGACGGTACGTCATGGCCCGCACGCTGAGACTGAGGCTGCGGGCCGCCTGGGCGGTGACGCAGCCGCTGTCGAAGTACGCCGTGAGCGTGTCGAGCAGGGGCTCGGCGCCGCCCCGGGCCTGGCGGAGCGGGCCGAGGACGGTGCCCACGAGCTCGGCCATGGCCTGCCGGTCGCGGGTGAGCACGGGATAGACGAGGAGGTCGGCGGCGTGCAGGACCGGATCGCTGAGGTCCATGCGGGCCGCGAGGGCGAGGGCGTTGAGCGCCTCCTCGTAGGAGTGGACGACACCGCCCGCGCCCGGATGCGCACGGCCGATCGCCACCTGTCCGCCGTCGGTCGCCGCGTACGCCTGCTTGGCGAAGTGGGCGAGCACTTCGGGCTCGTCGGCCGGGGCGACGCAGATCAGCCGTCCGTCCTTGGTGGTGAGCAGGATGCGGCGGTTGCCGAAGCGGGCGACGAGCGAGGACTCGACGGTACGGGTGACCGCGTAGCCGTCGCTGTACGGCTCCGGGCCCTGGGCGACGGCGACGGCGTGGGCGTGGGAGAGGAGCAGCCCGAAGCGTTCGGCCCGCTCCGCCAGCCGGCCCAGACCGCTCCGGCCCTGGAGCAGGTCGTCGATGAACTCACGTCGTGCCGCCTCCTCCTGACGAACCGCCAGGTACTGGGCCCGCTCGTGTCCCTCGGCGAAGGCGTCCACGGCCTGCTCGACGGCGCTCAGGAGGTGCTCGGCGGCGTCCCGCGGCAGACCGGGGCGCACTCGCTGGGCGGCGGAGAGATGGGCCCGGACGAGGGCCCGCAGTCCGATGCCGGCCTCCGCGGCCCGTTCCCCGAGCGCGCCCAGGGCCTCGCGCTCCTCCCGGGTGAGCCTGCGGCGGGTCGCGCACACCGCCGCCAGGATCTCGACGTATCCCTCCAGGTACTCCTCGGCCGGCTCCCTCTCCGCCATGGTTCCTCCCCCGTCTCCGGACCCGCCCCTGTCGCGTTCTCGACGCGCGGCGATCAAGAGTGACACGCCGTCCGCCGGGGTGTGCGACCGGCATCGAGGAGACGTCGAAGACTGCCGGATCACGGCAATGCCGGACGGATGACCCTGCCTCAGGATGGCCCCACCCGAGGGCATGGGCGTCGGCCCGATGCCGGGAGACAGAAAGCGGACGGGGTTTCTCATGGATGCCATCACCGGAGGCGCCGGCGCGCTGATCGCCGTCGTCCTGCTCGTCGCCGTCGCTCTGCTCCTCGTGGCCGGCCGGCTGTTCCGCAAGGTGGAGCAGGGCAAGGCGCTGATCGTCTCCAGGACGCGCAGCGTCGACGTCACCTTCACGGGACGGATCGTCCTCCCCGTCCTGCACAAGGCCGAGGTCATGGACATCTCGGTGAAGACCTTCGAGATCTCCCGGATGGGCCGGGACGGGCTGATCTGCCGGGACAACATCCGTGCCGACATCCGGATCTCGTTCTTCATCCGGGTCAACAAGACGGTGGAGGACGTCGTCAAGGTCGCGCAGGCCATCGGAACGGCACGGGCCAGCCACAAGGAGACCCTGGAGGAGCTGTTCCACGCCAAGTTCTCCGAGGCCGTCAAGACCGTCGGCAAGCAGCTCGACTTCACCGACCTCTACACCAAGCGCGAGGAACTGCGCTTCCGGATCATCGAGCTCATCGGCATCGACCTCAACGGCTACCACCTGGAGGACGCCGCCATCGACCACGTCGAGCAGACGCCGCTGAGCCAGCTCGACCCCGGCAACATCCTCGACGCCCAGGGCATCCGCAAGATCACCGAACTGACGGCCGTGGAGAACATCCGGACGAACGAGTACCGGCAGAACGAGCAGAAGGAGATCACCCGGCAGAACGTCGACGCCCGCGAGGCCATCCTGGAGCTGGAGCGGCGTCAGGCCGACGCGGAGATCAAGCAGCGGCGGGAGATCGACACCGCGCGGGCCCGCGAGGAGGCCGAGACCGCGCGCGTGGTGGAGGAGGAGCGGCTGCGGGCGCAGAGCGCCTTCCTCAGGACCGAGGAGCAGCTCGGCGTCCAGCGCGAGAACCAGGCCCGCGAGGTGGCCGTCGCGCAGAAGAACCGCGAGCGGGTCATCGCCGTCGAGAACGAGCGGATCGAGAAGGACCGCCTCCTGGAGGTCATCGCCCGCGACCGGGAGACCCAGCTGACCCGCATCGCCGCCGACAAGGAGGTCGAGGCCGAGCGCCGGGAGATCGCCGAGGTGATCCGGGAGCGGGTCGTGGTGGACCGCACGGTCGCCGAGCAGGAGGAGTCCATCAAGCGGCTGCGCGTGGTCGAGGAGGCCGAGCGCACCCGGCAGGCCGTCGTCATCGCGGCCGAGGCGGAGGCGCAGGAGAGGCTGGTCAAGGACATCAAGGCGGCGGAGGCGGCCGAGCAGGCCGCCGTCCACCGGGCCGCCGAGGAGCTCACCCTGGCGGAGGCCCGCAACAAGGCGGCCGACATGGACGCCCGCGCCAAGATCCGCCTCGCCGAGGGCGTCCAGGCCGAGGCCGCCGCCGAGGGCCTCGCGGCCGTGCGGGTGCGGGACATGGAGGCCGACGTCATCGAGAAGGCCGGCCGCGCCGAGGCGGAGGCCACCGAGGCACGGCTGCGCGCCGAGGCGGCCGGTGTCCGCGAGAAGGCGCTGGCCGAGGCGGCCGGCACGCGCGAGAAGGCGCTGGCCGAGGCCACGGCGATCGGCGAGAAGCTGAAGGCCGAGGCGGCCGGCCTGACCGAGAAGGCGGTCGCGATGGCCGCGCTGGACGAGGCCTCGCGCACCCACGAGGAGTACCGGCTGCGCCTGGCCGCCGAGAAGGAGATCCGGCTCGCCGGGCTCGACGTCCAGCGGCAGGTCGCCGAGGCGCAGGCCACCGTCCTCGCGACCGGTCTGGAGCACGCCGACATCAACATCGTCGGCGGGGAGTCGGTCTTCCTCGACCGGCTGGTGGAGGCGGTCGCGCTCGGCAGGTCGGTCGACGGGTTCATGGACCACTCCCGGACCGCGCAGGCGCTCGCCGGCCCCTGGCTGGACGGCTCCGGTTCCTTCACGGAGGACCTGACCAAGGTGCTGGGCTCGCTGTCCACGACCGACGTGCAGAACCTCGGCGTCTCCGCGTTCCTCGCGAAGGCCATGAACTCCGGGGTGCTCGACGGGGTGCTCGACGCGCGGGGCGCCGGACCGGCCGCGGCGCCCGCGGCGGAGACGACCGCGCTGAACGGCGCCGCCGGGAAATGACCGCACGAGGAGCGGTCACAAAGGGTCCGGCGCCGGCAAACGGGGGAGTTGGCGGCACCGGACCCGTACTCACCACCGTACAAGGAGCGGGACGAGATGGGTGCCGGAATCGACGAGGACACGTACACGGTCTTGCGCGACCGGCTCGCGGCGCGGGCCGCCGAGCTGGCCGGGCGCGCCGGAGCCCTCGACGAGGAGCGGACCGCGGCCTTCGGCTCCGGCGAGCTCGCGCTCACCGGCACCCGCCGCGTCGACACCGCCCGCGCCTGCGCGCCCCAGGACGTCGTCGCCGTCGGCGACGACCTCCTGCTCCTCGGCTTCCAGCCCTCCGGCCCGGGGCTCTCCGAGGTCTCCGTCGCCGACGTCCTCACCCTCCACGACCGCGACCTGAACGCGCTGCCCGCACAGGCGGTGCCCGGACTCCTCGACGACCCGGACTTCGTGCGGGAGTTCTCCGCGCTGCACCGCTACTACCGGGGCGCGCGCCTGATCCGGCTGCGACGCACGGAGGGCCGGCTCCTCGCCGTCTTCCGGACGGGGGAGCAGAACGACGACCTGCGGGTCCTGCGCTGGTCCGTCGGCCCGGCGGGGGAGATCCGGTTCCTCGACGCCCGGGGCGAACGCGACCACGTCCTCCCTCCCCCCGACGACCTCGCATGGGTGGAGACGACCCGCGACGACCACGTCCCCGGCCGGCACCCGCACATCTCGCTCGGCGGCCGCCTGTTCGTCTCCACGGTCGGCGGGACGCTGACGATCAGGACCGACGACGACACCGACACCGCCGGGGGCGTCCACACGGAGCCGGTCGACGAGCCGCTGCAGTCCCTCGCCGACGCCGAGGTGGCCTACGCCGTCGTGGGCGCGCTGATCCTGGTGCGCGTCCGCCCCTACAAGGAGGACGTCCGCCGCCACCTCGTCCTCAACACCCTGACCGGCGCCGTCGTCAGGCTCGACGCCATCGGGCAGGCGTGCCTGCGGCTGCCCGGGGACGAGGGGATCGTGTTCCCCGGCGGCTACTGCCTCGCCTCCGGAGCCGTGCGGACCTTCGACACCGACACGGCGGGACAGACCTTCGACCGGACGGTCCGCTCGCCCGACGGGGAGCACCTCCTCTTCGTCTTCCGCGATCCCACGGAGGGCCGGACCCTGCTCCTCCCGTACGACCCCATCGGCAAGGAGATCGCGAACCCGCTCCTCTGCCGCGGATACGCCCTGCTCGACGACGGGACGATGGCCGTGCTCCGCGGCGGGTCCGGCGAGCCGGGCCGGGCCCACCCGGTGCAGATCTGGCGCACGCCGTACGTCTCCGACACCCACCGGCGCCCCGCGGGGACCGGCCCCCTGGCCCGCATCGGCAACGCCGACCTCGTCCGGGGGATCGCCGACTGCCTGTCGATCGCCCGGCAGGCCACCGGGCCCACGCCCACCACCGAGGGGTACGAGGCGCTCGTCGCCGCCTGCGTGCGCGCGGGCGACGCCCACCACTGGCTGGGCGACCCGGACACCGGCGACCTGCGCACGCCCCTGACCGAACTGCGGGCCACCGCCGAGCAGGTCCTCGACGAGTTCGGCACCGTCACGGCGCTCACCCGGCAGGCGGCCGAGGCCCTCGCCGACACCGCCCGGGAGATCAGCCGCCTCGTCCGGCGCATCCGGGACGAGGAGCCCGCCACGGCCGGGGAGTGGATCTCCCGCATCACCGAACTCCGCACGGCACAAGGGCACGTGGCGACCCTCAAGGACATGCGGTACGCCGACACGGAGGGCATCGACGCCCTCGCCGCGGACGTCGAGGCCGACATCGTCTCCGCCGCCGGGCGGGCCGTCGCGTTCCTCCGGGGCGAGGACGCCTTCACCGCCCACCACACCGAGGCCGAACGCCTCGCCACCGAGGCCGGGGCACTCGCCACCGTCGCCGAGACCGGCCCGGCCGGCGAACGGATCGAGGCCCGCACCCACGAACTGCGCACCCTCGGCGAGGTCGTCGCCGGCCTCGACGTCGGCGACGCCACCGTCCGCGCCTCGATCCTGGCACGCGTCGCCGACGTCCTGGGCGCGCTCAACCGCGCCCGGGCCCACCTCGCCGCCCGCCGCACCGAGCTCCTGGAGCAGGAGGGCCGGGCCGAGTTCGCCGCCGAGCTCGCCCTGCTCGGCCAGGCCGTCACCGGTGCCCTGGCCGCCGCCGACACCCCCGACCGCTGCGACGAACAGCTCGGCCGGCTCCTGCTCCAGCTGGAGAACCTGGAATCCCGCTTCACCGGACACGACGGCTTCCTCGCCGCCGTCGCCGAGCGGCGCACCGCGATCCACGAGGCCTTCACCGCACGCGGACAGGCCCTCCAGGACGCCCGTGCCCGCCGCGCCGCGCGCCTCGCCGACTCGGCCGGCCGGGTCCTGGAGACCATCGCCCGGCGGGCGGCGAGCCTGACCGACCCGGACGAGGTGCACGCCCACTTCGCCTCCGACCCCATGGTCGCCCGGGTCCGGCGCATCGGCGACGAACTGCGGGAGCTCGGCGACCGGGCACGGGCGGAGGAGCTGGAGAGCCGCCTCGGAGCCGCCCGCCAGGAGGCCGGACGGGCGCTGCGGGACCGCGTCGAGCTGTTCTCCGACGGCGGCGACACGATCCGCCTCGGCCGGCACCGCTTCGCCGTCACCCGGCAGGCCCCCGAGCTGACCCTCGTACCGCACGAGGACGCGGGCGGGGGCACAGGCGCGGGCACCCTCGTCCTCGCCCTGACGGGAACCGACTACCGCGAACCCGTCACCGACCCCGCCTTCGCCGCCACCCGTCACCTCTGGGACCGGACCCTGCCCTCCGAGTCGCCCGAGGTCTACCGGGCCGAGCACCTGGCCGCACGCCTCCTGGCCGAGCACGGCACGGACGGCCTCGCCGGAGCGGACCTCGGCGCACTCGCCCGGCAGGCGGCCGAGACCGCCTACGACGAGGGCCACGAGCGCGGCGTCCACGACCACGACGCGGCGCTGATCCTGGAAGCGGTGCTGAAACTGGACGAAGGGGCCGGACCGCTGCGCCACACCGGGGCGGCACGCGCGACCGCCCAGCTCTTCTGGGCGTCCACCAGCGCCGAGGTCCGCGAGCAGTGGATCCGTCAGGCGGTCGCGCTGACCCGGGCCCGTGACCTCTTCGGCACCGACTCGGCCCTGGACGGGCTGAGGGCGGAGCTCACCGGAGCGACCGGGGACCCGGCGGCGGCCGCGTACCTGACGGACGAACTCGCCTCCGGCCCGGCGGGCTTCGCCGTCTCCGGCGCGGCGCGCGCCCTCCTCGCCGCCTTCCGCCGCACCGTCGGCTCCTCCGCCTACGACGAGGCCCTCGCCGCCCTCACCGAGCCGGACGCACGACGCCGGCTCGTCGAGGCCTGGCTCACCTCGTACGCCTCGGCGTCCGGGGAGCCGCACGACCCGGGCGCGCTCGCCGAGGCCGTCGCCGTCGAGCTCTGCCCGGGGCTCGACCGCTACGAGGTCGACGCCCCGACCACGGCCACGGTCACCGGGCTCCTCGGCGACCACCCCCGGGTGCGGGCACGCTCGCTGGAGCTGCGGCTCGACGAGTTCCTCGCCAGGACACGCCGCTTCGCCGCCGTCGACGTGCCGGCCTTCCGCGCCCACCAGCGGCGGCGGACGGAACTCCTCACCGCCGAGCGCGCCCGCCTCCGCCTGGACGCGTACCGCCCCCGCGTCATGTCGTCCTTCGTCCGCAACCGGCTCGTCGACGACGTCTACCTCCCGCTCCTCGGCGACAACCTCGCCAAGCAGCTCGGCGCCGCCGGATCCGACGGGCGCGGCGCCTCCCACGGACTGCTGCTGCTCCTCTCCCCGCCCGGTTACGGCAAGACCACCCTCATCGAGTACGTCGCCGAACGCCTCGGCCTGCTGCTCGTCAAGGTCGACGGCCCCGCCCTCGGCCGGCGGACGACCTCCCTCGACCCCGCCGCGGCACCCGACGCCGCCGCCCGCCGGGAGCTGGAGAAGATCGCCTTCGCCCTGGCCGCCGCCCACAACGTCCTGCTGTACGTGGACGACATCCAGCACACCTCCCCGGAGTTCCTGCAGAAGTTCATCCCCCTCTGCGACGCCACCCGGACCCTGAACGGCCACGACCTGCGCGGAAAGCGCTTCGCCGTCTGCATGGCCGGAAACCCGTACACCGAGTCCGGCCGGGCCTTCCGCGTGCCGGACATGCTCGCCAGCCGGGCCGACGTGTGGAACCTCGGCGACGTCCTGACCGGCAAGGAGGAGGCCTTCGCGTTCAGCTTCGTCGAGAACGCCCTCACCTCCCACCCCCTCCTCGCCCCGCTCGCCGGCCGCGACCGCGCCGACCTGGAGCTCCTCACCCGGCTGGCCGCCGGAGACCCGGCGGCGCGCCGCGACCGGCTCGCCCACCCCTACGCCCCGGCCGAACTCGACCGGGTCCTCGCCGTCCTCCGCCGTCTCCTCACCGTCCGGGAGACCGTCCTCGCCGTCAACGAGGCGTACATCGCCTCCGCCGCCACCGCCGACGAGGCCCGCACCGGACCGCCGTTCCGGCTCCAGGGGTCGTACCGTACGATGAACAAGATCACGGCCCGCCTCTCGCCCGTCATGGACGACGCCGAACTCGCCGCCCTGATCGACGACCACTACACCGCCGAGGCCCAGACCCTGACCAGCGAAGCCGAGGCCAACCTCCTCGAACTCGCCGCCCTGCGCGGCACCCTCACCCCGGCGCAGTCCGCGCGCCGCACGGAACTGAACGCCGCCCGCACCCGCGCGCCCGGGGGCTCCGGGGACGACCGCCTGGCCCGCGCGGTCGCCGCCCTCGGCCTGCTCGCCGACCGCGTCACGGCCGTCGAGACGGCGATCACCCGCGTGACGGACGCGCCCCACCCACCCCGGAACACCGCCGGAACCGGCGGAGGATGAGAGGGACGGCATGGCCAAGCCGGTGCACGCGGCGATCGGACAGAAGCCCATCCGCTGCCAGGTGTGCGACAACGACACCTTCCGCGAGCGGGAGGTGAAGCTGAACAGCACGGGGATGGAGTTCTTCAACATGGCCTGGGCGAACGAGTCGGCGACCGGCCTGATCTGCTGGTCGTGCGGCTACGTCCACCTCTTCGTCAACCGGGACATCAGGCTCTACCGGACAAGCGGGTGACACCGGCTCACGGCGAGCCCGGCGCCCTCGCCGCGGCCCGGACGGCTCAACCGGTGAACGAGCCGTGCCGGCCCGCCCCGGCCGCGAAGCGCGCGGCGCCGTCGAGGGTCTCGCCGGCCGACAGGGGCACCATGCCGTGCCGGAGTTCGACCGCCAGCGCCTCGGGTTCGGGCAGGCCGTGCTGCTCCCGGACGGACAGGCGGTCGTGACGCAGGCACAGCTGGGGGAACGCGGCGATCTCCCGGGCGAGTTCCTCCGCCGCGGCCCGGGCCCGGCCCGGCGGCACGAGACGGTTCGCGAGCCCGATCCCGTACGCCTCGGCGGCCGGGACCGGCCGGCCGGTCAGGATCAGGTCCATGGCGCGGCTCTCGCCGATCAGTCGGGGCAGCCGGACCGTGCCGCCGTCGATCAGGGGCACTCCCCACCGGCGGCAGAACACCCCGAGGACCGCGTCCTCCTCGACCACGCGCAGATCGCACCAGAGGGCCAGTTCGAGCCCGCCGGCCACCGCGTGGCCGCTGACGGCCGCGATGACCGGCTTCGTCAGGCGCAGCCGGGTCGGCCCCATCGGGCCGTCGCCGTCGGGTGCCACCCGGTTCCCGCGCTCGGTGCCGACGGCCTTGAGGTCGGCGCCCGCGCAGAACGTGCCGCCCTCGCCCCACAGCACCGCGACCGAGGCCTCCTCGTCGGCCTCGAACGCCCGGAAGGCGTCGGCCAGTCGCCGCGCCGTCGGCCCGTCCACGGCGTTGCGCGCGGCGGGCCGGGACAGGACCACCGTGGTCACGGGTCCGTCGCGCTCGACGCGGACGGCGTCCTCTTCCGCCGGTGTCGCTGATGCATCGGTCATGGGGGCATTCTCACGTGGCCGTGGCCCGGCGGCCAGACCGGGGAGACCGGCAGGGAGACGGGGTGGGCGCGGAGGCGGGGTGAGCACGGCGGTCGCGGGTGAGCACGGCGGTGGTGGGTGAGCACGGTGGGCGCAGGTAAGCACGGCGGTCGCGGGTGAGCACGGCGGCCGCCATTTCATCCGCCGTACATGGAACCGCGGTTCCACTCCGCATACTGTCGTGGCCATGGCAGCAGGAATCCTCACTGCGCGCCGCCACGTCGACCAAGGGCACCTGGCGAGCGCCCTGTGTACGGTCGCCCCGGCGCGCTGAAAGCGCCCCTCCCCCCACGGGATCCCCACCTGGCGCCCCCGCCTGACTCCCGTCTCTTCCCCTTCCCCACCGCGGCCCGACGGCACGTCTCCCCGTGCCTCCGTCCGCCGTGTCCCTCGTGCAGTCGCACCCGGAGGAATGGACATCATGAGCGAGAACCGACGCCCGCAGGTGAGCCGACGAGGCTTCCTCGGCGGCGCCGCCGCCGTCGCGGCCGCGACCGCCGTGCCCGCCCTCGCGCAGGTCGCCGCGGCCGGCCCCGCCGCTGCCGCCGGCCGGCCGAACATCCTGCTGATCGTCACCGACGACCAGCCCAAGCACACCGAATGGGCCCTGCCCAAGACCGTCGCCTGGCTCGCCGACCAGGGCGTGAGGTTCACCGACGGCCACGTCACCACCCCGCTGTGCGCGCCCTCGCGTTCCAGCGTGTTCTCCGGCCGCCACGCCCACAACCACGGCGTCCGCAACAACAAGGCCTCGTACGCGCTCGACCAGAGCACCACCGTGCAGAAGTACCTCAAGCAGGCGGGCTACCGCACCGGCCTGTTCGGCAAGTACCTCAACTCCTGGACCCTGGCGGACAATCCGCCGCACTTCGAGGAGTTCGCCCTCCTCCAGCCCGGGTACGTCGACGCCCAGTGGAACGTCGACGGCACCGTCCAGACGATCAACGGCTACACCACCACCATCGTCAAGAACCGCACCCTGAAATTCCTCGACAAGGCCGCCACCGACACCAGGCCCTGGTTCGCGTACGTCACGCCCTACGCCTCCCACGGCCCGCGCACCCCCGAGGCGAAGTACGCCGACACCCCCGTGCCCGACTGGAACGGCCGTCCCTCGGTCCCCGAGAACGACCGCAGCGACAAGCCCGGCTACATCAAGAACGCCACCGGCACCCTCGCCGACGGCCGGACCATCCGCGCCGAGCAGCTGCGCACCCTGCTCTCCGTCGACGACGCCGTACAGGCGTTCAAGGACAAGCTCCAGGCCCTGGGCCAGCTCGACAACACCCTCGTCATCTACATCGGCGACAACGGCTTCAGCTGGGGCGACCACGGCTGGACCGCGAAGTCGGTGCCCTACCGCCCCGCGCACGAGGTGCCGTTCTACCTCTCCTGGCCGGCCGGCGGGCTCGGCGCGGGGACCCAGGACAACCGCATCGTCGCCAACATCGACATCGCCCCGACCATCCTCGACGCCGCCGGCATCACCCCGAGCGCCCCGCAGGACGGCCGTTCCCTGCTCTCCGCTCACAGCCGCGACCACCTCCTGGTGGAATGGTGGAAGCAGGGCACCGCCGCCGGAGGCGCGCCCACCTGGTCCTCGTACGTGGCCAAGGACGAGCAGTACACGGAGTACTACGACCTGACGACCGACGGGAACGGCACGGTGTCCGGCACCGGACAGGTGAAGTTCCGCGAGTACTACGACCTGGTGAACGACCCCTACCAGCTGACCAACAAGCTCTACCAGGCCACACCGGCCCAGGAGCAGGCCCTCGGCATCCCCGCCCTGGCCGCGCGGCTCGCCGCCGACCGCGTGGCCTGACCCGCGCCACCGCACTGCCGGCCGGCCCCGCGCCGCGACGCGCGGGGCCGGCCGCCCACCCTTCCGATTCCGCCGGAGTCGTCATGTCCTCGTGCTGCACCCCGGGTCACACCCCGCTCCCCGTCCTGACCCTCGCCCCGCCCCGCCCGCCGGCCCGCCCCTCCCGGGTCGCCCGGCAGCTGCTCTCCCTGCCCGGAGGGCGCTTCCTCATGGGCACCGACGACCCGGAGGGCTTCCCCGCCGACGCCGAGGGCCCGGTCCGCGAGGTGACCGTGGAGCCCTTCCGCATCGCGGCCACGACGGTGACGAACGCGCAGTTCGCCACCTTCGTCAAAGCCACCGGACACGTCACCGACGCCGAGCGCTTCGGCTTCTCCTTCACCTTCGGGGCCTTCCTGGGGGAGGAAGCCGCGGCCGTGTCCCCGCCCGTGCCGGGCGTCCCGTGGTGGCGGACGGTGGACGGCGCCTCGTGGCGCCGGCCCGAAGGCCCCGGCTCCCACGTCACCGACCGGCAGAACCACCCCGTCGTCCACGTGTCCTGGCACGACGCCCAGGCCTACTGCGCCTGGTCCGGCACCCGCCTGCCCACCGAGGCCGAGTGGGAGTACGCGGCCCGCGGCGGTCTGGAGCAGCGCCGCTACCCGTGGGGCGACGAGCTCACGTCGGACGGCCGTCCCCTGTGCAACATCTGGCGGGGCGACTTCCCGGACCTCCCCGTCGGCGGCGGCCACGCGGGCACGGCCCCCGCGAAGTCCTTCCGGCCCAACGGCTTCGGCCTCTACAACACGGTCGGCAACGTCTGGGAGTGGTGCGCGGACCGGTTCGCCCCCGGCGAGGAGACCGCGCGCGCGATGCGCGGCGGCTCGTACCTGTGCCACGACTCCTACTGCAACCGGTACCGGGTGGCCGCCCGCAGCTCCAACACACCCGACAGCTCGACCGGGAACATCGGCTTCCGGGTGGCCGCCGACCCCGCATAGCGCCGTCCGCCCGCCGTGACGGGGGGGGCGGGCGGACGGCATCAGCCGGACCGGCCGAGCAGCAGGTCCCGTACGCAGCCGCGCAGCCAGGCGTGCGCCGGGTCGGCGTCGTGGCGCGGATGCCAGGCGAGGCCGACCGGAAGCGGCGGCAGGTCGAGGGGGACGTCGAAGGCGACCAGGCCGAGGGCCGCGGCCAGCGAGCGGCTCCGCGCGCTGATCAGGCCGACCAGGTCGGTGTCGCGCAGGACGAACAGCGACGCCGGGTACGTGCCGACGCTCGCGACGACCCGCCGCCGCAGACCGTGCTCGGCCAGCGCGGTGTCGACGGGGCCCTGCAGCCGTCCCCGGCGCGAGACGATCAGGTGGTCCGCCTCCGTCGCGAACCTCCGCCGGGTCAGGCGCCCCTGGAGGAGCGGGTGTCCCGCGCGGACGACCGCGAGCATGCGGTCGTCGAGGACGTGCTCGGTGTGCACCTCGGGATGGACGGTGTCGATGACGCCGATCTCCAGGTCGGCGACCCCCTCCCGCAGCGTCGGCGCGTCGACGTGGCTCTCGTTCAGGAACCGCAGCCGCACCCGCGGGGCCTCGCGGGCGGCACGCGCGAGCAGGTCGGGGCCGAGCAGGGCGGGATGGGAGTCCTGGCCGAGCACCGTGAACGTGCGCGCGACGGCGCGGAGATCGGTGGGGCCCGAGGCCGCGAACAGCGCCCTGGCCCGCTCCACGACCGCGCCGACCTCCGCCCGCACGGACAGCGCGTACGGCGTCGGCACCATCGCGCGCCCGGCGCGCACCAGGATCGGGTCGCCGAGCGCCTTGCGGATCCGGCCCAGGGTGCGGCTGGTGGCCGGCTCGGACAGATGCAGCCGCCGGGCCGCTCCCCGCACGCTCTGCTCCTCCAGGAGGACGTCGAGGGCCAGGAGGAGATTGAGGTCGAGACCGGTGGCGTCCCCGGATTGCGTCACACGCACTCACCCCTTGCAAAAGATGCACTGGAAGTAATCCACGGGCCGAGCCTACGGTGAACGCACACCCCCTCACCACGACGCTCCCCGGAGGAGCCATGTCTTCCGCTGCCCTCTCACCGCCCCCCTCCGCCCCGGCCGGCACCGCGCCGAGCCCGCTCAGGAGGTCCGCCCTGCTCGCCCTGTGCGCCTGCGTCCTGGTGGCGCAGAGCATGGTCGCCGCCATCAACCTCCTCATCCCCCAACTGGCCGCCTCCTCGCTCCACCCGTCCTCCACCGAGCTGCTGTGGACGGTGGACGCGTACGTCATCGTCTTCGCCGGACTGCTCATCCCCGCCGGAGCGCTGGGCGACCGCCGGGGCCGCAAGGGCGTGCTGCTCGCCGGTCTCGCGCTGTTCGCCGCGGGGGCGGCGCTGAGCGCCCTGGCCACGTCGCCCGCGCTGCTGATCGCCGGCCGCGGGGTGTCCGGCGCCGGGGCCGCCTGCGTCATGCCCGCGACCATGTCGATCCTCGTACAGCTCGCCGGACCCGAAGGCCGGGCCAGGGCCCTGGCCTCCTGGACCCTCTCCGTCGGCCTGGGCGGGCTCGCGGGCAACGTCGGCGGGGGAGCGACGGGCCAGTTCCTCTCCTGGCGCGCCCTGTTCTGGCTGATGGTCCCGCTGGCCGCGCTGCTCGCCTGGACCGTCGCGGTCACCGTCCCGCGCACCGACCGCTCCCCGCACGGGCGCCCCGACCCGCGCGGCACCCCGGTGCTCGTGGCGGCCCTGGTCGCCCTCCTCGCGGGCATCATCGAAGGCCCGGCACACGGCTGGACCTCGCCCCGCATCCTCGTCCTCTTCGCGGTGGGCGCGGCGCTGACCGGCCTGTTCACCTGGTACGCGCTCCGCTCGCCGGCCGCGCTGCTCGACCCGAGGGTCTTCCGCTCCCGGCGGCTGCGCGCCGCCGTCCTGGGCACGGCCACCGGCTTCTTCGGTCTCTTCTCGCTGTTCTACGCCAACTCCCAGTACCTGCAGTACGTGAAGGGGTACGGCCCCGCCGTCACCGGGCTCGCCATCGTCCCGCTCACGATCGGCATGGCCCTCTTCCCCAAGGTCGCCACCCGCTGGCAGGCCGCCTCCGGTCCGCGCCCCGCCGTCGCCACCGGCCTGTTCCTGATCGGCGCCGGACTCCTCGGGGCCTCCACCGCCGACGCGGCCACGCCGTACGCGCTGTACGCCTGCTGGCTGCTCGTCATCTCGGCGGGAACCGGCCTGTGCATGCCGGCCCTGACCGTCGGCGTCGTCTCCTCCCTCCCCGCCCACCAGGCCGGCCTCGGCTCCGGCCTCGGCACCTCGGCCCGGGAGATCGGCGCCGCCCTCGGCGTGGCCGTCACCGGCACCGTGCTCGCCGCACACGGCTCCGGCGCCGGCACGGCGTCCTTCGCCGACGCGATGAGCCCGGCGCTGCGCACGGTGGGCGCGGTCGTCCTGGTGGCCACGGGCCTGGTCACCCTCGGATACCGGACCGCGTCCGGGCGGCGACCCGACGCCGGGACCGCGCCGAACCGCTGAGACCGACCGCCGGGACGTCCCGTGCGCGCGTGTGGGCCGGATGGCGCAGACGGCGCGCGGGGGAGCCCGGTCCGCGAGACGGTGGCCTGATCCTGGGACAGGGCGGTCCGGCGGCCGGCCGGGGCCCGGACGGGCGATCGCCCGACCGGCACCGGGCCGTGGGCACCGTCCGCCCTTCCCGGTCCCGTAGCCGAGGAGGTAGCGCATGCCCCGACGTGTCCCCGCCGCGTACGACGGCCGGAATTCCACGAGCTCCGCCCGTGCCCGTACCGGACCCCGCCCGAGGCGCGGATTCGGGGCGGCCGCCGTCGGGGCTGTGGTGGCGGCCGCCGTCCTGGGCGGCGCCGCGACCGCACCGGTCGCGGCCGCCCCGACGGCGACGGCGCCGCACGGACCCGGTCACGGCGACCCGGCGCTCCAGCGGGCCCTCGCCGACCTGGTGGCGGCGCCCGGCGGCCCGCCCGGGGCCATCGCGATCCTGACCCGGGACGGCGTACGGCAGGTCTACCGGGTCGGCACGGCCGAGGTGGGCACGCGGCGACCACCCCGGCCCGACGACCACATGCGCATCGCCAGCGTGGCCAAGGCCTTCAGCGGGGCGGTCGCGCTGAGCCTCGTGGACCGGCAGGCCCTGCGCCTGGACGACACGATCGGCAGGCTCCTGCCCCACCTCCCCGAGGCCTGGCACGCGGTGACGCTCCGTCAACTGCTCCAGCACACCAGCGGACTTCCGGACTACAGCAAGAGCGAGGCGTTCCAGAACATCGTCCGCGCGGACCCCCGCCACCACTTCGACTCCCGCCGCCTTCTCGACTTCGTGGCCGACCTGCCCCTGGGCTTCCCGCCGGGCAGCCGCTACGCCTACTCCAACTCGGACAACATCGCGGTCGCCCTGATGGCCGAGCGGGCCACCGGCCGCCCGTACGAGTCGCTGCTGCGACAGCTCGTGTACCGCCCGCTCGACCTGACGGAGACCAGCCTCCCGCAGGGCTACCTGCTGCCCCGCCCCTTCCTGCACGGCTACCTCACCGCCCCCGGCGAGCCGCCCGAGGACGTGAGCGAGGCGGTCAGCGCCTCCGGCGCCTGGGCGTCGGGCGGCATCGTCTCCACCCCGGCGGACCTGAGCAGGTTCATCGGCGGCTACGCCGGACCGGAGCTGCTGACCCCCATGACCCGCCACGCCCAGCAGGACTTCCTCCCCGGGGGCGCCTCCGAACCGGCCGGCCCCGGCGCCAACGCGGCGGGCCTGGGCCTCTTCCGGTACACCACCCGCTGCGGCACGGTCCTCGGCCACACCGGCAACACCCCCGGCTACACGCAGTTCGCCGCCGCCACGCGGGACGGCCGACGCACGGTGACGGTCTCCGTCACCAGCCAGGTCACGACGGACCCGGCCCTGCTGGCCCGACTGCGCGCGACCGAGGAGCGGTTCGTCTGCGCCCTGCTCGACGACCGGGGCCCGGGCCCCTGGGGGCACACGCCGTAGGGCGCGGGCGGCAGGCCCGGCCGGCGCCCGGTGGACGGCGTACCCCAGGTACGTCACCACCGGGCGCCTCGCTGCGTGCCGAGGCGGGCGCCGGACGCGGCGGGTGCCGATCGTGGCGGGTGCCGGACGTGGCGCGCCGATCGTGGCGGGTGCCGGACGTGGTGGGCGCCGGACGTGGTGGCCACCGGACGCTTTCCTCCCCGGCTCCCCCTTACGCGGCGGTGGGTTTCCCCTTAGCCTCACACCACTGCTCGCAAGTTACCTGCCGGTCAACAACGTTGACGGGCGCACAGGCCTCGGAGGTCGCCATGAGTTCCGCACAGGACCTGCTCGAGAACCGGCCGCACTCGGTGGCGCACCTCTTCCTCTCACGGGTCGAGGCCACACCCGACCGGGAGGCCTACCGTTACCCCGCGCCGGCCGGACAGGGCACCCCCGGCGCCGAGGAGTGGCACTCGCTGACCTGGGCCCAGGCCGCCGAGCGCGTGACGGCGATCGCCGCCGGTCTGCTCGCCCTCGGGCTGCGGACCGAGGAGCGCGTGGCCATCTCCTCCTCGACCCGGGTGGAGTGGATCTTCGCCGACCTGGGCGTGATGTGCGCGGGCGCCGCCGCGACCGCCGTCTACCCGAGCACCGACGCCGACGAGACGGCGTACATCCTCGCCGACTCCGGCAGCCGGGCCGTCTTCGTCGAGGACGCCGCCCAACTGGCCAAGGTCGCCGAGCACGTGGACCGCCTGCCCGGCCTCGGCCACGCGATCCTCTTCGACCCGGAGGCGGACCTCCCCCGGGTCGAGGGGCTGGACGTACTGAGCCTCGCCGAGCTGGAGGAGCGCGGCAGGGCGTACCTCCAGAAGCACCCGGACGCGATCGACACGGCGGTGGGGGCCATCGAGCGCGACCAGCTCGCCACCCTGATCTACACCTCCGGGACGACCGGCCGCCCGAAGGGCGTGCGCCTGGTGCACGACTGCTGGTCCTACCAGGGCGCCGCACAGGAGGCCAGCGGCCTGCTGCGCCCCGACGACGTGCAGTTCCTCTGGCTGCCGCTCTCCCACGTCTTCGGCAAGGCCCTGATCTCCGGTCAGGTGCAGACCGGACACGTGATCGCGATCGACGGCCGCGTCGACCGCATCGTCACCAACCTGCCCGTCGTCCGTCCCACCGTCATGGCCTCCGCGCCGAGGGTCTTCGAGAAGGTCTACAACGGCATCGCCGCGAAGGCGCGGGCCGAGGGCGGAGCCACGTACAGGATCTTCCGGTGGGCGGCGAAGGTCGCCCGCGACCACGCCAGGACCGGCCAGGAGAGCCTGGTGGCGACGGGAAGCCGCAAGGTGCCCCTCTGGCTCGGCGTCCAGCACGCCCTCGCCGACAAGCTGGTCTACGGCAAGATCCGGGCGGCGTTCGGGGGAGAGCTCCGCGGCAGCGCCTCGGGCAGTGCCGCGCTCGCCCCCGACATCGGCTACTTCTTCGCCGGCGCGGGCGTGCCCGTCCTGGAGGGCTACGGCCTGACGGAGACCAGCGCGGCCTGCACCGTCAACCCGGTCGACGACTACCGGGTGGGCACCGTCGGCCGGCCCCTGCCCGGCACCGAGGTCCGCATCGCCGAGGACGGGGAGATCCTCCTGAGGGGGCCCGGCATCATGCGCGGCTACCACAACCTTCCGGAGAAGACCGCCGAAGTCCTGGAGAGCGACGGCTGGTTCCGCACCGGTGACATCGGCGAGATCGACAAGGAGGGCTTCGTCCGGATCACCGACCGCAAGAAGGACCTGTTCAAGACGTCGGGCGGCAAGTACGTGGCCCCCACGGAGATCGAGGGCCGCTTCAAGGCCGTCTGCCCGTTCGTCAGCAACATCCTGGTCATCGGCAACGGCCGCAACTACTGCACCGCCCTGATCGCGCTCGACGAGAGCGCGATCATGCCCTGGGCGGCGACGAACGGCCTCGGCGGCCGCCCCTATGCCGAGGTCGTCTCCTCCCCGGAGGCGCACGCGCTGATCGACGGCTTCGTCCAGCGCGTCAACGGCGACCTGCAGAGATGGCAGACGATCAAGAAGTTCTCGGTCCTGCCGCGCGACCTCGACGTCGAGCACGGCGAGCTCACCCCGAGCCTCAAGGTGAAGCGGCCCGTCGTGGAGCGGGAGTACGCCGAGCTCGTCGAGGCGATGTACGAGGGCGCCCGCGAAGCCTGAGGCCCGGCCGACCGCCCGTCCGGTACGGCGACCCCACGGCCGTACCGGACGTCAGCCGTCCCTCCGGCATCCGACGTTCGCCCGCCGTGCCGCGCCCGGCCGGTCGCCGGGAGCGCTCCACCTGTGGTGCCGTCCGTCCCCTCAGGTCTCCAGCACCTCCACGTGGTCGCCGACCGCGACGACCAGGACCCGCGAACCGGGTTCGGTGGTGCGCCAGCGGTGCCGGACGCCGCCGGACAGGAGCAGCGTGTCCCCGCGGCCCAGCCGGTGGACGCGGCCGTCGGCCTCCACCTCCACCGAGCCGTCCGCCACGTACAGCAGCTCGTCGTTCCGGTGCCGGAACTCGCGGTCCGCCTCGTGCGCGCCGACGAACTCGAGCGCGTGCAGCTGGTGGCGGCCGCGCACCACCGGCCGGACGCGCGCCTCCCGGTCGAGGCCGCTGTCGTCGTCCGCCCGCACCACGTCGACCGTCCGGGTCTCGTCGGAGGCCGCGAGCAGCTGCACCGCCGTGGTCCCGAGGGCGTCGGCGATCCGCTGCAGCGACCGCATGCTGGGGCGCGCCCGGTCGTTCTCGATCTGGCTGAGGAACGGCGAGGAGAGCCCGCTGCTCCGCGCCACGTCGGCGAGCGTCAGGTCGAGCGCCCGTCGCCGGCGGCGCACGGCGGCGCCCACCCGCGGTGTGTTCGCGGTCTCCATCGGTGGTCCCGTCCTTTCCCGCCCCGCGCCGCCGTCCGCCCTCTTCCACGGCGCATGACCGCACCCTACGCGCAGGTAGGCCGAACCCCGGAGACGGTTTCGTACTCCCGACACACGCCCGTCACACAACGCGCCTAACGTCAAAGTCGGTTGTTCTGATCAAAGAAAGTTTGAAGCAAGGAGCTCCGACATGCCCACGGTCGACCAGAACTCACGCCGCCGACGTCCCACCGGCCTCATCGCCCTCGACGAGACGGCCGCGTCCGAGGGCTACACCCTCTACGCGCCGCTCACCGGCACCGGGGAGGTGTACCTCGTCGACCTCCGGGGCCGCACCGTCCACCGCTGGGACCTCCCCCACCGCCCCGGCCGCCACGCCCGGCTCCTCACCGACGGAACCCTCGCGTACAACGGCGTACTCCCGGGAGAGCGGGCCCTCTTCCCGATGTGGCACAAGTACCGGGGCGGCGTCATGCTCCACGCGGCACCCGACGGGACCGTGCTGCGGGAGCACCGCGACCCCCTCCAGCACCACGACGCCCACCACCTCGACGACGGCCGCATCCTCTACACCGCCCTCGAACCCCTCGCCGGGGCCGACGCCGCCGCGGTGCAGGGCGGAGTGCCCGGCTCCGAAGCCGAAGGCGGCCTCGTCTGGGCCGACACCATCAAGGAGGTCGGCCCGGACGGCGAACTCCTGTGGTCCTGGCGCGCCGCCGACCACCTCGACCGCGACGCCTACCCGCTGCACGAGGCCTACGCCCGCGAACACTGGCCGCTGATCAACAGCGTCACGCCCCTGCGGGACGGCAACATCCTGGCCAGCCTGCGCAGCGTCTCGGCCGTCGTCGTCATCAGCCGCGACACCGGCGAGATCCTCTGGCGGAGCCGCCCCGGCACCGTCAGCCAGCAGCACGCCCCCACCGAACTCGACGACGGCCGGTTCCTCGTCTTCGACAACGGCGTCTTCCGGCCCGGCCACGACGTCCCCCACTCCCGCGTCATCGAGATCGACCGGGAGTCCGGCGACATCGCGTGGGAGTACCACGACCCCGCCCGCGAGTTCTTCTTCGCCCCCTTCATGGGCTCCGCGCAGCGCCTGCCGAACGGCAACACGCTCGTCACCGACTCCCCGTCGGGCCGCCTGTTCGAGGTGACGAAGGACGGCTACCTGTGCTGGGAGTACGTCGTCCCGTACTTCGCCGGCTACGACGAGAGCGACGTCCGCAGCCTCTTCCCGTCGCAGCCGAACGCCGTCTTCCGCGCCTACCGCTACACCGCGGCGGAGATCCCGTGGCTGGAGGCGACGGCATGACGACCGCGCCCGCCTCCGTCCACGCGGTGGAACCCGTCGACGCGCGCGTCCCGTTGCGGCGCCTCGCACCCCTCGCGGCCCAGCACGTCCTCGCGATGATCGCCGCCCCCGTCTCCACCGTCTTCCTCGTCGCCGGCACCCTGAGGATGCCGCCCGGCGCGACGGCCTCGCTGCTCAGCACCGTCCTGCTGCTGTGCGGCGCCGGCGCCCTGCTCCAGTCCCTCGGGGTGTGGCGGATCGGCGGCCGCCTGCCGTTCGTCATGCTGCCCGGCGGCGCCGCGACCGCGCTGTTCCTCCAGATCGCCCAGGAGCACGGGCCGGCCACCGCCACCGGGGCCGTCCTCCTCGCGGCCGCCCTGCTGCTCGCCGTGCTTCCCGTGTACGCCCGTGTCGTACGGCTCTTCCCCCCACTGGTCATGGGCGTGACCGTGCTGCTCATCGGCATCGCGATGATCCGGGTCGCCGCCCGGCTCGTCACCGGTCCGGACGGCACGGGGGAGCCGCGCGCGGTGCTCCTCGCCGCCCTCACCGTGGCGGCGACCGTCGCCGCGTACGTCTTCCTGCGCGGCGTCTGGCGACAGACGTCCGTCCTCATCGGCATGGCGGCGGGGACCCTCCTCGGCGTGGGGACGGGCCTCGGCTCCTTCGCCCCCGCGGCCGGCAGCGGCTTCGCGCTGCCCGTGTTCCTGCCCTTCGGCACACCGAGGTTCGACCTGGTCGCCGCGCTTCCGCTGCTCGTCTTCAGCCTCACCACGCTCGCCGAGATCACCGGGCAGACCGTGCTCAACAGCGAGACCGTCGGCCGGAAGCCGGCTCCCGGGCGCGACGTCCCCCGCGTCGCCCGCGCCGACGCCCTGGTGTCCCTGGCCGGCGCGCTCTTCGGCACCTCCCTCATGGTCACCAGCGCCGAGAACATCGGCATCGGCCGGCTCACCGGGGTCCGCAGCCGCTTCGTGACCGCGGGAGCCGGAGCGCTCCTGGTCGTCCTCGGCCTGGCCGCGCCCGTCTCCCGGGCGCTGGCCGGCATCCCCGAGGCCGTCGTGGGCGGCTCCGCCCTCGTCGTCTACGCGGTGATCGCCGTCATGGGCGTCGAGATGCTCCGCCGGGCCGACCTGTCCGGGACGGGGACGGGCTCGCTGACGGCCGCGCTCGCGCTCGCCGCGGGACTGCTGCCGCTGCTCAGCCCCGACCTGTACGCGGGGTTCCCCGGCTGGGCCCGCACGATCCTCGGCAGCGGTGTCGTCGCGGGCACCCTGACGGCGGTCCTCCTCACCGCGCTGCTCGGCCGGCCCGGCCGGGGGAGCGGCACCCCCTCCCCACCGGCCGACCCACCCGCACGGACCGGCCGGGACGCACCGGACCGCACGGAGTGCCGCCCGAGTGCCGCCTAGAACCTGTCCGGACGATCATTGGTCGGTGCGCATGGTCGGCGGTGGTTGTCTGCGCGGTCCCCTAACCTGCGCCCATGACCACCGAGAAGTACCTCTCGACGATTGAGTCGTTGGCCGTGCAGCCGTTCCCGGAGGCGACCTATGCCGATGCCTCCGGGGGAGGGGGACCAGAGCATCATGTGCGCGAACTGCAGGTCAGCCGGGACTTCTGGGATGACGAGGACGGGCAGGCCTGGGTCGAGGCCGAAGCCGAACTGCAGGCCTGCCTCGACGACCTGGCAGCACGTCTGACGAATCGGTGGGGCGACGCGTTCGTCGTGGACCTCGGGCCGTCTCTCAGTGCCTGCTGCGAGGGAGAGGCGGTGCCCGAGCCTCTCGACTACCTCAGCCAACAGGCCGTGAGCATGCAGGTGTGGCCGCTCCCCGACAGCGGTCGTTGGCTCGCGCTGGCGATCGGCCAGGCAGACAAGGAGCTGCCGCTCATCCTGTTTGCCGCGGTCGGTCAGGCTGCCGCACTCGATTTGAACACGAGTGCCCGGTCATGAGCGGAGCCCCACGAGGACAGCTGGCGCGGTGACAGTGCGGGGGAAGACGTAGCCGCGCTGGTCGTGACGGGTCGCGACGGCACGGAAGTCCTTCAGCCTGTTCACGGCCCTCTCGACGGTGTCGCGTTTCTTGTACCGCTCCCCGTCGCACCCCGGTGGCCGTCCGCCGACCAGAGCGGATGCCGCTCGTAGAGCGTCTTCCGCTCAGGCGGCAGTCACATGATCGGCCGGACAGCTCCTAGCCGAAGCTCTGCACGCCTCCCATGCTCAAGCAACAAGATGTAAGGCCATTTGACTGGATTCAGGCGTTGAGGAGTGTCTCACTGGGCCGGCCGCCTCCCCTGAGCTAGCGTTTCGGTGCTGCGGTGACGACGACTTCCGAGGCGATCCTGAAGCGGCCTCCGGTGCAAGGGTGGTGGCTGATTGATCGGGGCAAGGGTCGCGCATTATCGGGTGGAGCGCGAAATCGGCCGTGGAGAGATGTCCGTCGTCTACCGCGCGAAGGATCTACGACAGGGCCGTGTTGTCGCCCTGAAGTTGTTCGCGCCCGCTTTGACGCAGAATGAGGGCTTTCGCCGGCGTCTCGCCCATGACTCACGTACGGCGACTGCGATCGATCATCCGCACATCGTGCCGATCTTCGAAGTGGACGAGACCGACGGTGTCTTGTACCTCGCTATGCAGTACGTCCCCGGCCTCGATTTGCGGGCGTTGCTGGACCGGGAAGGCTCTCTCCCGGTACCGACTGCCCTGCGTATCGCCGCCCAGGTGGCCTCAGGGCTCGACGCCGCCCATGAGCACGACCTGGTGCACCGGGGCGTCGAGCCCAGCAACATCCTGGTCGCCGCGGGAACCGACAGCGACCATTCCGAGCACGTCTACCTCACGAACTTCGGGATCTCGGAGACGTCGCTGGCGCTCAGCGGGTTCACCACCGCCGGCACAATCGTCGGCACGCTCGATTACATGGCCCCTGAGCAGATCTCCGCGCGCTCCGTAGACGGCCGGAGCGATCAGTACAGCCTGGCCTGCGTCGTCTACGAAGCCCTTGCCGGGAGACCGCCGTTCGAGGGCAATAGCGCCCTCGAGCTGGGGTGGGTGCACCAGTACGATCCGCCACCCGCTCTTTCCCAAGCACGTCCCGAGATCGCACGTGCCGCCGATGCCGTCATGGCAAAGGCACTAGCCAAGGCTCCTGAAGACCGTTACTCCTCATGCCAGGAATTCGTGGCCCATTTGCGCACTGCCGCCTCCAGCGGAGTCGGAGCGCCGTCAAGGATGCGAGCGGCAGAGCGACCAGAGGTGCCTACGGCCTCCCCGCCATCCCCACCCGCGCCTGGCGATGCAGCTGGGAGCACCCCACCGGGACCGCCCTTCGGTGACGATGACGACGAGTGGTGACGCGTGGGTGACATCGCCAGGAGCGCTCTCGGCGGCGCGTGGACGGTGCTGGTGGGATGGCTCTTGCCGACGGCTCTGAACGTGAGCCTCTTTGCTTTGGCGGTCTGGCCGAGCTTGCGACGCGGCGAGGGAACCGTGAAGTTGTGGTCGGAGGGTGTCGCACATCTGTCTGCCGGAGTGCTGGGTGTCTCGGTGCTCCTCGGGCTGGCGCTCTGCGCCCTGCAGAACCCTCTCTACCGCGTGCTGGAGGGCTACACCCTCTGGCCGAACGTGCTTTACACCTACGGGTGTGCTCGTCGACGCCAGGCGAAGCAGGATCTGCAGGACCGCCTCATGCTGATCCGCCTGGAGCGCCAGGAGCGGGAGGACCGGCTGGGATCGGACGGTGCCGCCCGGTTGACGACCTTGCGCGCCAATCCGCGGATCGCCCGGGCCGTTCCCAGGGATCGGCGGCGTACTGCTGTGCAACGTGCGCTGCTCCGCGAACGCCTCGCTCGCTATCCCGTCGACGACGCGCAGTTGGCACCCACGAGACTGGGTAATGCCATCCGGCGCTTCGAGGAGTACGGCTACGACCGGTTCCGCCTCGACACTCAAGTGTTGTGGAACGAACTGACCGGGAACGCGCCGGAGCAGGTCCGCCGACAGGTCGACCTCGCCCGCGCGAATGTCGACTTCTTCGTAGCCCTGCTCTACGGCCACTGCGCCGTTGCCCTCTGTGCGGCAGCGGCCCTGACCACGGCCGACCCGGATGTCCCACTGCTGCTCGTGGCCATCGCCGTGCCAAGCGTCCTGACTCCGGTGTGGTACCGCGCGGCCGTGTCGGCGACCGACGAATGGTCCGCGGCCGTAAGAGCACTCGTGAACACGGGACGTAAACCGCTCGCCGAATCACTCGGCCTCCTCCTGCCGGGCGAGCTGGCCGGCGAACGCGAGATGTGGGCACTGGTCTCCAAGATGTCGAGGCTGCCGCATCACGAACGTGCTGCAGGCCTGGACGCTTTCCGAGAGAAGCCGCCTGAAAGCTCACCGCCGCTGGTTGCTGACCGTAGCGCCAGCCAGAACGCGACGCAGTCCTGAACCACCCGGCACCTGGCTGTATCGGGACGGCGGAAGCGGCGCCCAACTCTCGCTCATGGTGCGGACTTCATGGAACTAGAGCCGGAACCGGAACGCGGCCCCAACTGTCGGCGTACGGACTTCCTCCCCAGCTGCGTATGGAAGAACGTCACGAGTTCCGTTGCGGTGAAGGTAAGGATGATCAGTCGATCGCCCAGCCGTGCTCCTTGTGGGCGGTGTCGACTTCTTCTTCGCCAAGCCAGGCGACGCTGAACTGTCGGCCCAGCAGTCGAAGGATCCCCTCTGACCAGTTGGCAAGCTCCTCGTCGAGTTGGTCAGCGGAGATGATCCCGTCGTCGAAGTCGGGCAGCTGCTGGAGCGGGTCGACGCAGGACGACGCCCACTCGGGAAGCTCTTGCGGATTGCTCCACCGCCTTCGCCAGAAGGGCCCTTCTCCCCACCACCAGGTGGTGACTCGGATCACGAGCACGCCGATCTGTTCGTCTCCGTCCATGAGACGTGCGGCAGCTCGGCGGTACGGGTCAAGCCGGGCATCGGTCGGTGGCTCCGGCTTGTGTTCTTGACCTGGTCCGGCCAAGAACACGCCCCGTCGGCTGGGGAGGTTCATCCGTACGTGAGGGGGAGCTGAGGTCGTGTGCCGACAAGGGCTGGCTCGGGGAGGTCAAGGGGCTCCAGGTGAGCCTCGACGCCGCCAACGCCGATCTGCACGCCCTCAGCGCGTCACATCAGAATGGCCTACGCAGTTGAGGCAGCCCGTCGATCGTGAGTTGCACGTCTCGGCCGCTCTCAGGCTTCGATGCGAAGCCACGTGTCGCCGGCGCGAAGCCACAGAAGACCGTCGCGCCCCTGACCGCAGCGCATGACCACCCGTCCGGGCACTCGAATCTTGCGCCGCTCGGTCACACCCCAGGTATCACCATTCAACTCGGCTCGCACTACTTCGGTTGACCGCTGGTTGTGAACGCGCTTGGTCAGGACCGCTCGATGGTCGCGCACGGCGAACCCGTCCGGGTCACGGACGGGGCTGGGCCAACTGGTCACCTCACCGGTCGACGGGGTGATCCGCGTCAAGAACGTGCCGCCCCGTCGACTGCCGGAATACCAGACCAGCCAGACTCGGTCCCCCTCGGTGGCAGCGGTGCATCCCTCCAAAGGCACGTCAGGAAGGCGACCTCCCGGAGCCCAGGTTGACCGACCATCGGCACTCCAGCCGGCAAGACCGGCTGCAGACTGCGGATGCCCTCCGTAGATGCCTTCGTCTCCGTAAGCCGTCCAGATCGATCCCCCGCGATCGGTCACCAGAGCAGGAATGTCGTCGCCGATGCAGAAGGTGGCCTCTTGGTCACCACTTTCCAGAGAGAACACCACGGCGTTCGGGCTCCATGCTCCCGACTCGTCCTTACCCGCTCGACCGCTTGCTAGGACGAGTCGGGAATTCGGGAGAAGAGCGATGTGGCTCGGCCTGACCGGCACGTCCCTGATCGGTCGACGTTGAAGCGACCCGTCAGCCCGGCGAATCACGAGCACCGCATCGAAGGGGACCTGCGGGCCCCAGCCCACCCAACCCTTCACGTAACGGCTTCGGCGTAGGCACTGCCGGTGGACGAGCAGAACAGCCAGCTCCCCCGAGGGACCGACGGTCCACCACAGAGGGCGTCGTCCCGCCCAGAGGTCCGTCACGGACGGCTTCCAGACCCTCTGCGCGTCGACCGTCGACATCACATCCCCCTGCTTCGGCCGCAGCACCCGAACGTAAGTGCTGATGAGGGGAGTGTATTGACGCCAGGACCAGGAACCGCCTCCGCGTCGTCGGACTGCCCCGCGGTGGGCTCACCAACACTATTCCGCACAATCGAATGTCCGAACCTGCCAGTACTCGCCGACCGTGTCGGCAAGCGCGGCTGCATCGACCACTGCACCGCCCCTCACATCGACGACAACGGCGAGATCACGACCGAGGTCTCCGGTCCGGGTGCAGCGCTCATGGAACTCGGCGCGGCACTCCGCGACCTGCGCGCTCGAAGAGGTCGCCATCTTCGGCATCGACTCCGCCGGAATGCGCCTGCACCAGGCCATTCCCACCCTCCGCCCGCAGGGAAAACACCCGTGGCCCACACGTTCGACGCGACGCTGTAGCCGTTCGACACGAAGGCTCCCCACCCGGCCCCGCAAGAAGCCGGACAGCGTCGCCACGGACAAGGGCTACCGCAACGGCCCCTGCCGCGGGTGCCCGCGGCGGCGGGGCGTCCGGCACGCGATCCCGGAGAGGGCCGACCGCCGGGCCGTCCGCCTGCGCAGGGGACTGCGAGGCGGACGGCCACCGGGGTTCGACGGGGAGCGGTACAAGAAACGCGACACCGCCGAGAGGGCCGTGAACAGGCTGAAGGACTTCCGTGCCGTCGCGACCCGTCACGACCAGCGCGGCTACGTCTTCCCCGGCACTGTCACCGAGGCCGCCCTGGTCATTCGGCTACGGGGTCGAGGCCCCCTCACAAGGCGAAGGGCCGGTACTTCAGAGCCTGATCGACGACCTCGGGTGCTGTCAGCTCCCGCCCCTTGGGCCAAAAGACCAAGTCGCTTACGTAGCCGCTCGGACAGCCAAGGGCCTTGCCCAACGCTTCCATCACACCGCACATCTCGGCATCGCCAACGTGGTCCGCGTCCATGATCTTCTGCACCCATGCAATGGCCGCTTCACGAGCCACCTCCGTCACAGCCACCCCTTCCAGAAGGGACCGGCCTGGAGAGTCACATGATAGGCCGGACAGCTCCTGGAACCTGTCTTTCGGTCAGGCCGGACCAGGGAGCCCGGCCTGGCCGGCGGGCACCTCCTGGGAAAGGCGCTCGTGGGGGATCTTCTCCCCGGCCTCGACCGCGACGGGCAGCCGGTTCTCGGCCGGCGGCAGCGGGCAGGTCGCGAAGTCGGTGTAGGCGCAGGGCAGATTGGTCGCGCGGTTGAAGTCGAGCACGACCGTGCCGTCGGGTCCCGGGGCCGCCACCCCGAGGTTCCGGTTGGCCGCGTACGTGGTGACGCCCGAGGTCTCGTCGGTGAAGAGCACCGTGAGGGTGCCGGGCGCGTGCCCGTTGAAGGCGGTCAGGCTCAACTCCCTTCCGTCCAGCCGGAAGACGACGCGGCCGGGGGCGTCGTACACGTGCCGGAGCCCTTCGACGGAGGCGCCGACCGTGGTCGGGCGCGGCTCGTCGAAGGCCTCGTACCGGCCCGTGACCACCCAGCGCGGGTCGGGCTCGTAGGCGGGCGTGCCGGCGAAGGCGACCCGCAGCGGGTGGCCGGGATGGCGCGGCCGGACCACGTCGTGGCCGCCGCGCTTGGCGACCTCGATCACGGTGTCGCCCCAGACGGCGTCGACGCCGCCGCGCTCCGGGACGACGCCGAAGAGGTACCGGCCCCGCACCACCGTGCCGTCGACGACGAGTTCCGTGCCCTCGTCGAGTTCCACGACGACGCCCTCGGGCCCCGTCGACCAGGTTCCGGGCACGCCGGTGAACGCCTGGGGCTCGTCGGAGAGCCAGTGGAGGCCGGTGATCGCGAGGAAGCCGTGTTCCGAGGCGAGCCGGGCGTCCTTGTCCCGGTGCCAGGCCTCCCACTCCTTGGCGAAGACCTCCAGTTCGGACGGGTCGGATACGGACGTGTCGCGGACGCTCATGCTTCTCCTCCTGCGGTGAGGGACGGTGGGACGGGCGCGGTCGCGTGTCCGTCGCCGGGGGCCGCCGGGCCCGGAGGCGGGGGCGGGGAGGGCGGAGGGAACGGACCGCGGGCGGAACGAGGCCGTCAGGAGGCGCCCAGGAGCCGTCGGGGCGAGCGCGTCGGTGTCCGGACGCCGGGTCGAGGCCTCGGTGTCAGCGGAAACACGCCATGGTCGTGACGCGCACGTAGTCCACGTGTCGGCGCGTCACGAGAAGGCTCATGGGTTCAGGAAAACACAACTCCGGTGCGCGGCGCCAGTGATGGCCGACCGAGCCGGGGAAACGCACCGGGCCGCACGGCGGGCGTCCGTCCGAGCGGCCCGCCTCAGCCGAGCTGCTCGGCCAGTCCGACGACGATGCCCTCGGGGCCGCGGAGGTAGCAGAGCCGGTAGGCGTCCTCGTACCGCACCACCTCGCCGACGAGTTCGCCGCCGTGGGCGCGCAGGCGGGCGACGGTGGCGTCGATGTCGTCGACGGCGAACATGACCCGCCGGAGCCCCAGCGCGTTCACCGGCGCGTCCCGCATCCCGGCGTCGACCGCCTTCGGCGTGTGGAACTTCGCCAGCTCGATCCGGCCGTGACCGTCCGGGGTCCGCAGCATGGCGACCTCCTGCCGGGATCCTTCGATCCCGATCACATGGTCCACCCACCGCCCCTCGACGGGCATCCTGCCTTCCGGTTCCATGCCGAGCCCGACGAAGAACGCCACGACGGCGTCGAGGTCCTCGACCACGATGAGGACGTTGTCCATCCGCTGGATCGTCATGCTGGGTCTCCTGGCATCTCGTGACACACGGACAAGGCCGTACGGCGGTGGCGGGCGGCGCCCGCGGGTCCACCCCCGCCGCACGATCGTCGCCGCCGGGCGGCGACGGACGGACAGGCGCGCCGTCGTGTCGCCCGACCTCTCGTCCCCGAAAAGAAGTTCCCGACGTGAACGCGTGTCCTGTTCGCCTGGGGCGCGAGGTGTGGCGTACAACCGGTGACCGGCCCGTCCACCGACGTACGCGGCCGTCCGATCCACCGAGCCCTGGAGTCACACAGATGCGTTTCGGCCTGCTCGGCCCTCTCACGGCGCAGGACGCCGCCGGCCCTCTCGTCATAGGCAGCGCGAAGGTCCGGCTCCTCCTCGGCATCCTGCTCCTGAAACGCGGCCAGGTGGTCTCCTCCGACGAGCTCAAGGCCGCCCTGTGGGGAACGGACCTGCCCGCGACGGCCTCCAGCTCCCTGCACAACCACGTGACGCGCCTGCGCAGGGCCCTCGGTCCCGAAGGCGCCGGCCGCCTCCGCTCGGTGCCGCCCGGATACCTCCTGGAGGTGGACCGCGGCGCCCTCGACAGCGACCGGCACGAGGAACTCCTGGGCACCGCCCGCACCGCACGGCTCCGCGAGGACTGGGAGACCGTACGGCGGGCGTGCGCGACGGCGCTCGGGCTCTGGCGGGGGAGCCCCCTCGCGGACCTGCCCGGACTCGGCCACAGCCTGCTGTACGGCCCCGGCCTCCAGGCCCTCGACGAGGCGAGGCTCGTCGCCCTGGAGTGGCGCTGCGAGGCCGACCTGCGGCTCGGCCGGTACGACGGCCTGGCCGCGGAACTGTACGCGCTGACCGAACAGCACCCCCTGCGCGAGGGGTTCCACCGCCACCTCATGGTGGCCCTGCACCGCACCGACCGTCAGGCCGAGGCCCTGGCGGTCTTCCACCGGCTCCGCAAGATCCTGGCGGACGAGCTCGGCGTCTCGCCCGGCCGCGCCGTGCAGGAGGCGCTGGCGGACATCCTGCGGGGCCACACCGAGCCCGCGCGACAGGCCCAGGCGTCCCCGCCCGGTCCCGTACCGGCCCCGGGAAAGGCGGCCGGAGACGGCGCGCCGAAGTCCGGCGACGCCCACGTACCGGCCCAACTCCCACCCGTATCACGCTACTTCGCGGGCCGACGGACGGCGCTCGCACGACTCGACGGCCTCCTCGAGGACGCCCGCCGGCACGCCGGAACGGGCCCGATCGTCCTCTCCGGCCCCGGCGGCGTGGGCAAGACGACCCTCGCGGTCCACTGGGCACACCGCGTCCGCGCGGACTTCCCCGACGGACAGCTCCATCTGAACCTGCGCGGCTTCGCGCCGGACGGATCCGCCGTCACACCGGACAGCGCCCTGCGCAGCCTCCTCGAAGGCCTGGGCGTGCCGCGCGCACGCGTCCCCGCCTCCCAGGAGGCCAGGACCGCCCTCTACCGCACGCTGACCGACGGACGCCGGTACCTGATCCTGCTGGACAACGCCCGTGACGCCGCGCACGTGCGGCCGCTGCTGACCGGGTCCGCGACCAGCCTCACCCTCGTGACGAGCAGGGACCAGCTCCTCGGTCTCGTCGCCGTCGAGGACGCCCAGCCCGTGGCGCTCGACGTGCTGTCGCACGACGAGGCACGAGAACTCCTCACGGCGCGCGTCGGGCACGCCCGCGTCACGGCCGACCCCCGCGCCGTCGACGAGGTCGTCGAGCTGACCGCGCGCCTCCCCCTGGCCCTGGCCGTCGTGGGCGCCCGGGCGGCGGTCACCCCCGCCCTCGGCCTGACCCGGCTCGTCGAACGACTGCGCCGCGCCCGCGGCCTCGACGCCTTCACCGGCAGCGACGCCTGGAGCGACGTCCGCGCGGTGCTCTCCTGGTCGTACGAGACGCTGAGCACCGACGCCGCACGCCTCTTCCGGCTGCTCGCCGTCCACCCCGGGCCCGGGATCACCGCCGCCGTGGCCGGCAGCCTCTCGGCGCTCCCGCCGCCCCGGGCGCACGTCCTGCTGACCGAACTGGCCGAGGCCAACCTGGTCACGGAGGGCGAGGACGGCAGATACGCCTTCCACGACCTCCTGCGCACCTACGCGGTGGAGCTCGGCGAACAGGTCGACCCCGCCCCGAGCCGCGGGACGGCCCTGAGACGGGTGACCGAGCACTACCTCCACACCGCGCAACGGGGCGCGCTGCTCATGGACCCCCAGCTGCCGCCCGTGGACCTGCCCGCGAGGGCGGGGAGGGGCGTGCGCCCCGAGGACCTCGCGGACCTGGGAGAGGCCCGGGAGTGGTTCAGCGGCGAACGCGCGGCCCTCGTGGAGACCGTCGTCCGGGCCGGTGCGGCCGGTCTCGACCGGGAGTGCTGGCAGCTGGCCCACGTGCTGAAGACGTACCTCAACTGGGGCGGCCACTGGGCGGACGCGGCGACCGTCCAGACCGCCGCTCTGGAGGCGGCGGAGCGCCTGGACGACCCGACGGCCCGGGCGGGGGCCCACCGGAGTCTGGCCGTGGTGCTGCGCTGGAGCGGCCGGGACACCGAGGCCGGGACGCATCTGCGCCGGGCGCTCGACCTGTTCACGGCCGAGGGGGACCTGTTCGGCCAGGCGGACGTCCACCTCGACCTCGCGGGCCGGTACGAGCAGCAGGAGCGTTCCGAGCAGGCGCTGCACCACAACGAGCGGGCCCTGGAGATCTTCCGGGAGCTCGGCCACCGGAGCGGAGAGGCCAAGGCCCTCAACAACGTGGGCTACTTCCAGGCGCTCCTCGGCAACCACGCCGAGGCGCTGACCATGTGCGACGCGGCCCGCCTGGCCTTCGAGGAGCTCGGGGACCGGCGCAGTCTGGCCCTCACCTGGGACAGCCTGGGCGTCGTGCACCAGGAGACGGGGGACCTGGAGCAGGCGGCGCACTGCTTCCGGGTCTCGGCGGAGATCCTGCGCGAGGTCGGTTCGCTCTACCACGAGGCCGTCTCGCTCGACCACCTCGGCGACGCCGAGTCGGCGGCCGGACGGCCGGAACGTGCCCGGGAGGCGTGGCAGCGGTCCTGGGAGCTGTTCGACGGGCTCCGGCACGACGACGCGGAGGGGGTCCGGCTCAAGCTGCGGCGGTGACCCACCCCGGCCCTGGTGTCCTGGGGGGCGGTGATCACCGGAGCGCATTGCGGTGACGTCCGGGGCATTCGTGGGAACCACGGGGAAATGTCGTGGGGCGTGATCGTTTCTGCATGATGCCCTCCCCGGCATGAACACACGTACCAGACTCGCTCTCGCGAGCGCCGCCCTGACCGCGCTCGCCGTCACCGCCCCGACGGCGACGGCGAGGGCGTCCGAACGTCACCGGCGTCGCCGCGCTCTACAAGGCGGAGCACCCCGCGGCCGCCCCGGCCGAGGTCGCCGAGCGGCTCGACGACAACGCCACGAAGGGCCTGCTGACCAGCGTCAGCCCGGGCACGCCCAACAAGCTGCTGTTCACCGGCGGTCTGTAGCTCCCGCGCCGAGGGCCGTCCGCGCGAGTCCGCCCCCTTCGGGACGGACTCGCGCGGGTGCCTCAGGCGCCTTCGGACTCGAAGGCGCGCAGCAGATCCGCGGCGACGCTCACGGCGATCGTCGCGGGTTCCTTTCCGGTGATGTCGGCAAGACCGATCGGGGTCTTGATCCGGTCGATGACGGCCTCGTCGTGACCGCCCTCGGTGGCGAGGCGCTTGCGGAACCGCCCCCACTTGGCCGCCGACCCGATCAGCCCGATGGAGCCGAGGTGCGGCGTGCGCAGGGCGGCGTCGCACAGGGCGGCGTCCTCGGCGTGGTCATGGGTCATGATCAGGACGTGGGTGCCGTGCGGGAGCTCCTCCAGCACCTCCTCCGGCAGCAGCGGCGTGTGGTGCACGCGCACCCGCGCCACCGCGTCCGCGAGGACGTCGAGCCGCCGCTCGGCGAGGGTCTCGGCACGCGTGTCGATCAGATGGAGGTCGAGGTCCTGGCGGGCCAGGACGCGCGCCAGTTCGAGTCCGACGTGCCCGACCCCGAAGATCGCCACCGCCCGTACCACCGGCAGCGGTTCGAGCAGCACCGACACCGTGCCGCCGCAGCACTGCACACCGTGCTGGTTGGTCACCTTGTCGTTCAGCGCGAAATCGAGCAGCTCCGGTTCCGGCCGGGACGCGTCGATCATCTCCCGGGCCCGGTCGATCGCGACGGCCTCCACGTTGCCGCCGCCGATCGAGCCCCAGGTCTCGGTCCGGCCGACCACGAGTTTCGCGCCGGCGTCGCGCGGGGCATGGCCGCGCACGGCCGCGACGGTCACGAGGACGCCGGACTCCCGGCGTTCCCGCAGCCGCGCGACCGCGGCGAACCACGTCATGTCAGGCACCGCTCAACGCTTCCGCGACATCGGCGCGGACGGGGGACGCACCGGCTCGGCGGGCCGCCTCGATCGCCCAGTACACCGCCTCCGGCGTCGCCGGCGAGGCCAGTTCGACGCTGGTCCCGGCCGGTCCGAACGCGGCGGCGGCCTGCCGCAGCGCCTCCCGCACCGAGAAGGCCAGCATCAGCGGGGGCTCGCCCACCGCCTTGGAGCCGTAGACCGCGCCCTCCTCGCCGGCGTTCTCGAGCAGCTTGACGTTGAACTCCTCGGGCATCTCCGAGAAGCTCGGCAGCTTGTAGGTGCTCGCCGCCTGCGTCAGCAGCCTGCCCCGGTTCGGGCCGTCACCGGCGTCCCAGCGCAGGTCCTCCAGGGTCAGCCACCCCGCGCCCTGCACGAAGCCGCCCTCGACCTGACCGATGTCGATCATCGGGGAGAGGCTGTCGCCGACGTCGTGCACGATGTCCACCCGCCGGACGCGGTACGCGCCGGTGAACCCGTCCACCTCCACCTCGGCCGCGGCGGCGCCGTGGGCGAAGTACTTGAACGGCGAGCCGTGGAACGTCTTCGCGTCCCAGTGGAGCCCCTCGGTCCGGTAGAAGCCGGCCGCCGACAGCTGCACCCGCTGGAAGTACGCGGTGCGCACCAGGTCGTCCCAGGCCAGCTCCCTGTCGCTGCCCAGGGCGCGCGCGACGCCCTCGACGATGCGCACGTCCGAGGCGCTCGACCCCAGCTGGGTCGCGGCCACCTGCAGCAGCCGACCGCGCAGCTGCTCGCAGGCGTTCTTCACCGCCGCGCCGTTGAGGTCCGTCCCCGCGCTCGCGGCGGTGGCGGAGGTGTTGGGCACCTTGTCGGTGCGCGTCGGGGCGAGGCGCACCTTGTGCAGCGGGATGCCCAGCGTGGTCGCGGCCACCTGGAGCATCTTGGTGTGCAGGCCCTGGCCCATCTCGGTGCCGCCGTGGTTGATCAGGACGGAGCCGTCCTTGTAGATCAGCACCAGCGCGCCGCCCTGGTTGAAGGCGGTCAGGTTGAAGGAGATGCCGAACTTGAGACCGGTGAGTGCGAGGGCCCGCTTGGTGTGCGGGTGCGCGGCGTTGAAGGCGGCGATCTCGCGCCGGCGCACGTCGATCCCGCCGTTCTCCTTGACCTGCTCCCAGACGGCGGAGATCCGCTCCGGCTGCACGACCGGCTGTCCGTACGGCGTGGTCTGCCCCCGCCCGTAGAAGTTGCGCTCCCGCAGCTCCGCCGGGTCCAGGCCGAGCAGCGGCGCGCACCGGCCCATGATGTCCTCGATCACCAGCATGCCCTGGGGGCCGCCGAAGCCGCGGAAGGCGGTGTTGGAGACCTTGTTGGTCCTGGCGATGCGGCCGGTGACGCGGGCGTTGGGGATCCAGTACGTGTTGTCGATGTGGCACAGCGCGCGGGCCACCACCGGCTCGGACAGGTCCAGGCTCCAGCCGCCGTCCGCCGTGAGGGTGGCGTCGAGGGCCTGGATCCGGCCGTCGGCGTCGAAGCCGATCCGCCACCGGGCGTGGAAGCCGTGCCGCTTGCCGGACATGGTCAGGTCCTGGGTCCGGTTGAGCCGCACCCGGACCGGCCGGCCGGTCAGCCTGGCACCGAGCGCGGCGACGGCCGCGAAGCCGTGCGGCTGCATCTCCTTGCCGCCGAAGCCGCCGCCCATCCGCAGGCACTGCACGGTCACCTCGTGACTGTGCAGGCCGAGCACGTGGGCGACGATCTCCTGGGTCTCGGAGGGGTGCTGGGTGCTGCTCTGCACGAACACCTGCTCGGCCTCGTCGACGTAGGCCAGTGCCGCGTGCGTCTCCAGGTAGAAGTGCTCCTGGTCGGAGAAGTGCAGCTCGCCGGTGAACACGTGCGCGGAGTCGGCGAAGCCGGCGTCGACGTCACCCGTCACCATCACGGGCCGGGCGCCGTGGAAGCTGTCGGCCGCGATCGCCTCCGGCAGCGTGATCAGGGAGGGCAGTTCGTCGAGTTCCACCTCGACGGCCGCCGCGCCGAGCCGGGCCGCCTCCAGCGTCTCGCCGAGCACCCAGGCGACCGCGTGCCCGTGGAACATGACCACGTCGGGGAAGAGCGGTTCGTCGTGCTTCATCCCGGCGTCGTTGACGCCGGGCACGTCGGCGCCGGTCAGCACCCGGACCACACCGGGCACGGCGAGCGCCGCCTCGGTGCGCAGCGCGGTGATCCGGCCGTGGGCCTTCATGACCTGGACCGGGTAGGCGTGCAGCACGTCCTTGGTGCGGTGGATCAGGTCGTCGGTGTAGAGCGCGGTGCCGGTGACGTGCTGGACCGCGCTCTCGTGCGGCAGCGGAAGGCCGACGACGGGCTTCTCGGGGCGTTCGGACAACTGGCTCATGACGACACCGCCTCGGTGGTTCGCGTGTACAGCTTCTGCAGGCTCCGGCCGAGCATCGCGGAGCGGTAGGCGGCGCTGGCCCGGTGGTCGTCCATCGGCGTGCCCTCGTCCCGCAGCAGCGGCGCCACGGCCTCGACGGTCTCCGCCGTCCACGGCCGGCCCTCCAGGGCGGCCTCGGTGGCGAGGGCGCGGATCGGGGTGGCGGCGACACCGCCCAGGCCGATGCGCGCCTTGCGGACGATCCCGTCCCGGACGTCGAGCGCGAAGGCGACGGCGACGCTGGAGATGTCGTCGAAGCGCCGCTTGGCGATCTTGTGGAAGGCCGTGACCGGCGACAGGGGCAGCGGGATCCGCACCGAGCGGATCAGCTCGCCGGGCCGGCGCACGCTCTGCCGGTAGCCGGTGAAGTACTCGGAGAGGGGGACCTCGCGCTCGCCGTCGGCGTCGGCGAGGACCACCGACGCCTCCAGCGCGAGCAGCGCCGGCGGGCTGTCGCCGATGGGGGAGCCGGTGCCCAGATTGCCGCCGAGGGTCGCTCCGTTGCGGATGAGACGGGAGGCGAACTGGGGGAACAGCTCGGCGAGCAGCGGGACTTCGCCGTCGAGGCGGCGCTCGATCTCGGTGAGGGTCAGCGCCGCCCCGATCTCGACGGCGTCGGAATCGACGCGCAGCTCCCGCAGTTCGGGGAGCCGGTCGACGGCGACCACGCAACCGGCCCGCCGGGAACGGATGTTGACCTCCACGCCCCAGTCGGTGGAGCCGGCCACCACCACCGCGTCGGGCCGCTCGCGCAGCAGCCGCAGCGTCTCGGCCAGGGTGCCCTTCCGCAGGAACGCGCTGTCGTCCTGGACGTACGCGGTGGCGACCGGTGCGGGCGGGGCCTGCTCGCGGCGCCGCGCCAGCGGATCTTCGTCGGTGGGCGTACCGACGGCGAACGCGGCGTCGCGGATCGGGCGGTAGCCCGTACAGCGGCACAGGTTCCCGCTCAGCGCGTGCAGGTCGAAGCCGTTCGGACCGTGCTCGGCGTCGGGTCCGCCGTCCACGTCCGCGTCCGCGTGGGCGCAGCGGTCGGGCCGGTAGTACTCGGCGGCCATGCTGCACACGAACCCCGGTGTGCAGTAGCCGCATTGGGAGCCGCCGCGGACCGCCATCTCCTTCTGCACGGGGTGCAGGGCGGACGGCGCGCCGGGCGCGTCCGTGGCGGCGAGGCCCTCGGAGGTGACGACCTCCTGGCCGTCGAGAGCCGCGACCGGGACCAGGCAGGCGTTGACCGCCACCCAGTCGGTGGGCTTGTCCACGCCGGGGCGGGCCACCAGGATCGAACAGGCGCCGCACTCACCCTCGGCGCAGCCCTCCTTGGTGCCGGTGAGTCCCCGCTCGCGCAGGAAGTCCAGCACCGTGGTGTGGGCCGGGGCCGGTGCGATGGGTGCTTCTTCTCCGTTGACGGTGATGCGCGCCGCTACCATGACGGGCCCTCGATTCCGTGCGCGATGGGTCGATTCATCATGTTCGCCAATGTCGGGCAGCTTTCTGTGTTCAGACGCGCCACGTCGGTGAAGCGGGCGCGGAACGGCACGCGACGGCGGCGTGCCGGGAAGCGGTGAGGGGAATCCGGGAAAACCGGGGGAACCAGCGGCGTGCCCATGGCCGGGCACGGCGGAACGGCGTCGTCAGCAGCCGTGGGCGATGCGACCCGGAACCCAGACCGTGGTGTGGGCGAGGCGGCTCAGGTCGGAGCTGGTGTTCATCCGCCGGTCGCCTCCTCTCGGTCGTCATGGGTCGAGGCTGCAAATTAATGCCCGGCGATCACCGAGGTCAAGAGCCGTCCGAGCTGCGTGCATCTATAAATCAGATGGCTCACAACTGAAACATCTGTTGGACAGTTCCACGGGTCGCTCCAAGGATGTGCCGTGCGGTTGCACAGTCCACGAGAGCGGAGGCACACATGCCGCATGAAGAGACCGAAGTAGTCGTCGTCGGGGCGGGCCAGGCGGGCGTCGCGATGAGCGAGCACCTGGGCGCCCACGGCATACCGCACCTCGTCCTGGAGCGGCACCGGATCGCCGAGCGGTGGCGCTCCGAGCGCTGGGACTCCCTGGTCGCGAACGGGCCCGCGTGGCACGACCGCTTCCCCGGCCTGGAGTTCGCCGACGTCGCCCCCGACGCCTTCGCCCCGAAGGAGCAGGTCGCCGACTACTTCGTCGCGTACGCCGAGAAGATCGGCGCCCCGGTCCGCAGCGGTGTCGAGGTGACCTCGGTGCGCAGGCTCTCCGGCCGGTCCGGCTTCCGCGTCGAGACGCCGCAGGGCACGATCGACGCGCGCTTCGTCGTGGCCGCGACCGGGGCGTTCCAACGGCCCGTGATCCCGCCCGTCGTGCCGGACGGCGCCGTCCCCACGCAGATCCACTCCAGCGGCTACCGCAATCCGGGACAGCTGCCCGAGGGAGCGGTCCTCGTCGTCGGGGCCGGTTCCTCCGGGGTCCAGATCGCCGACGAACTGCGCCGGTCCGGGCGCCGGGTGTTCCTCTCCGTCGGCCCGCACGACCGCCCGCCCCGCGCGTACCGGGGGCGCGACTTCTGCTGGTGGCTCGGCGTCCTCGGGACCTGGGACGCGCAGACCCCTCCCCAGGGCGCCGAGCACGTCACCATCGCGGTGAGCGGCGCGCGCGGCGGTCACACCGTGGACTTCCGGGACCTGGCCGCCTCCGGCATCGAACTCGTCGGCATGACCACGTCCTACGACGACGGCGTCCTGCGCTTCGCGCCGGACCTCGCCGCCCACATCGCCTTCGGCGACGCCCAGTACCTGGAGTTCCTCCGGACCGCCGACGCCTACGTCGAGCGCAACGGGCTCGACCTCCCCGAGGAGCCGGAGGCCCACGTCCTCGGGCCGGACCCGGAGTGCGTGACCGAACCCCGACAGGAGCTCGACCTCGCCGAAGCCGGCGTCACCTCCATCGTCTGGGCGACGGGCTTCGCGAGCGACTACGGCTGGCTCGACGTCGACGCGTTCGACGAGAACGGCCGCCCGGACCAGCGACGCGGAGTGTCCGCCGAACCCGGCGTCTACTTCCTGGGACTGCCCTGGCTGTCCCGCCGCGGATCGAGCTTCATCTGGGGCGTCTGGCACGACGCCCGGTACGTCGCCGACCACATCGCGCGGCAGCGCGGCTATCTCGCGTACGACCCCACCGACCGGAAGAACTGAGGAGCGGATCATGACCTCCAGGACCCCGAAGGCCCCGATCGTCGCCGGCGGACACACCCGTGTCCGCCCGTTCAACACCCGCGAGACCTATCCCGAGCAGAACCTCGACAACGACCTCTGCCAGGCCGTCGTCGCCGGGAACACGGTGTACGTCCGGGGCCAGATCGGCCAGGACCTCGACACCAGCGAGTCCGTGGGCATCGGCGACGCCGAGGCCCAGGCCGAGCGGGCCATGGCCAACATCAAGATGCTGCTCGAAGAGGCGGGCAGCCGCATGGAGCACCTGGTCAAGCTGACGGTCTATCTGGTCGACCCGCGCTACCGCGAGGCGGTCTACCGCACGGTGGGCCGCTGGACCAAGGGCGTGCACCCCATCTCCACGGGCCTGGTGGTGTCCGCGCTCGCCCGCCCGGAGTGGCTGTGCGAGATCGACGCGATCGCCGTCGTCCCCGCGCCCGCCGAGGGGGGCCCGGCATGACCTTCTCCCTCGTCGTGCGCGACGGTGAGCGGTTCGGCGTCGTGGCGAGCTCGTCGAGCCCGGCGGTCTTCGCCCGCGTCGCCCATCTGCGGCCCGGTGTCGGCGCCGCCACCTCGCAGAACATCACCGACCCCACCCTCGGCACGAGCCTCCTCGCGGGCCTCGCGGAGCACTCGGACGCGGAACGCGCCCTGGCCGGCGTCACCGGCGCCGCCCGCAACGCCGGGACCATCGCGTACCGGCAGCTGACCGTCCTCGGCCGTTCCGGCCCCGGCTTCGTCCACAGCGGCGCGCGGACGCTCGGCACGTACGCCTCGGCCACCGCGGACGGCGCGGTGGCCGCCGGCAACATGCTGTCCGGCGCGCACATCCCCGGCGTGCTCCTCGACGCCTACGCCGAGGCCGGCGGAGAACTCGAAGAGCGCCTCCTCGCCGCCCTCAGGGCCGCCGTCGCGGCCGGCGGCGAGGAGGGCCCGGTGCGCTCCGCCGGCCTGGCGGTCGTCGCGGACGTCGACTGGCGCGTGACCGACCTGCGGGTCGACTGGGCCGACGAGCCCGTGGACCGGCTCGGCGAACTCCTCGACGTCTGGCTGCCGCAGCGCGACGACTACGTGCGGCGCGGACTCGACCCCGCCGGCGCACCCTCGTACGGCGTCCCGGGGGACCTGTGACGGGGGACATGAAGCGGGCGGCCCGGCAGGCGGTCGACCGCCGGGCCGAGGAGCTGATCGGCCTCTCCGAGCGGCTGCACGCCGATCCGGAGACGGCCTGGGAGGAGCACCGGGCCGCGGCCGCCGTCCCGGACCTCCTGGACCGGGCCGGATTCGACGTCACCTCGTCCTACCTGGGCCTGGAGACGGCGTTCCACGCCCGGACCGGCAGCGGGCCCGTCCGGATCGCCCTCTGCGCCGAGTACGACGCGCTGCCCGGCCTCGGACACGCCTGCGGGCACAACCTCATCGCGGCGAGCTCGGTCGGGGCCGCGCTCGGCCTCGCGGCCGTCGCCGACGACGCCGGCCTGACCGTCGAGGTCTACGGCACCCCGGCCGAGGAGGGCGGCGGCGGCAAGATCGAGCTGCTCGACCGGGGCGCCTTCGCCGGCGTGGACCTCGCGATGATGGTGCATCCGGCGCCGGTCGACGTCGCCGAGGCCCGCCCGTTCGCCGTCAGCCACTCCAAGATCTCCTACACCGGGAGGTCAGCGCACGCCGCGGCCTATCCGGAGGCCGGCGTGAACGCGGCCGACGCCTTCACGGTGGCCCAGGTCGCGATCGGCCTGCTCCGCCAGCAGCTGCCGGCCTCGACCCGGGTGCACGGCGTGGTGACCCACGCCGGAGACGCCCCCAACGCCATCCCGGAGCGCTCGACCGGACGGTGGTACGTACGGGCGGAGACGCTCGCCGAACTGGCCGCCCTCGAACCGCGCGTGATGCGGGCCTTCGAGGCCGGCGCTCTCGCCACGGGCTGCGAGCTCCGGATCGAGCCGGAGAGCAGGCCGTACGCGGAGTTCCGCACGGACGGGACCGCCCTCGGCCACTACCGTGCGAACGCCCTCGCGCTGGGCAGGGAGTTCGCACCGCCGGGACAGGCCGCACGGATGAACCGCGCCTCCACCGACATGGGCAACGTCTCCCAGGTGGTGCCGGCCATCCACCCGTACATCGGCATCGGCTCCCTGCCCGCCACCAACCACCAGCACGAGTTCGCCGCGTACTGCGTGGGCGGAACGGCCCAGAAGGCCCTGCTCGACGGGGCCGTCGCACTGGCCTGGACCGGCGTGGACCGCGCCGGGCCCACCGGAGGCACCCCGACGACCGGAGGAACCCGATGACCGGAGGAATCCGATGACCGGAGGAACCCGATGACCCCGGCCCCCGCCCCCCGGCGCACCGCCCCGCCGCCCCCCGGCCACCGCACGGAGCACGACATGCTCGGCGACGTCGACGTCCCGGCGGACGCCTACTACGGAGCGCACACCGTCCGTGCGGTGGTCAACTTCCCCCTCACCGGGGAGACCCTCGCCACCCGGCCGCACCTGATCGACGCCCTGGCGGCGGTCAAGTGCGCGGCGGCCCGCGCCAACGCCGAGATCGGAGCCCTGGACGCCCCGCTCGCCTCGGCCATCGAGACCGCCTGCGCCGAGATCCGCGGCGGAGCCCTGCGGGACCAGTTCGTGGTCGACCTCATCCAGGGCGGCGCGGGCACCTCCACCAACATGAACGCCAACGAGGTGATCGCCAACCGCGCCCTGGAACTGCTCGGCCGCTCCCGCGGGGAGTACGCGGTCCTGCACCCCCTCGACCACGTCAACCTCGGCCAGAGCACCAACGACGTCTATCCGACGGCCCTGAGACTGGCCCTGGACGCGCACGTCGCCGATCTGCTCGCCGCCCTGGCCGGACTGCGCGACGCCTTCGGGAGCAAGGCCGCCGAGTTCGCCGACGTCCTGAAGATGGGCCGCACCCAGCTGCAGGACGCCGTCCCCATGACGCTGGGCCAGGAGTTCGGGGCGTACGCCGCCACCCTCGCCGAGGACGAGCAGCGGCTCGCCGAGGTCAGGCCCCTGCTGCACGAGCTCAACCTCGGCGGCACGGCCATCGGCACCGGACTCAACGCCCGCCCGGGCTATCGCGAGCGGGCGGTGGAGGAGCTGCGCCGGCTGACGGGCATCCCCACGCTCGTCTCCGCGCCCGACCTCGTCGAGGCCACCCAGGACGTCGGCGTCTTCGTGCACCTGTCCGGAGTGCTCAAGCGGATCGCCGTGAAGCTGTCCAAGATCTGCAACGACCTGCGGCTGCTCTCCTCGGGGCCGCAGGCCGGCCTCGGGGAGATCAACCTCCCTCCGCGGCAGGCCGGTTCGTCCATCATGCCCGGCAAGGTCAACCCGGTGATCCCGGAGGCGGTCAACCAGATCGCCTTCGAGGTGATCGGCCACGACGTGACCGTCACCCTCGCCGCCGAGGGCGGCCAGCTCCAGCTCAACGCCTTCGGACCGGTCATCCACCGGAGCCTGGGCGCCGGCCTCGACCACCTCGCTGCGGGCGTCCGCGTCCTCACCGAGCACTGCGTGCGGGGCATCACCGCCAACCGGGACCGGCTCGCGAGGACCGTTGCCGCCTCCACCGGCCTCGTCACCGCGCTCGGGCCCGCACTCGGCTACGAGACCGCCTGCGCCCTCGCCCTGGAGGCCCACCACACCGGCAGACCCGCGCTCGACCTCGTGCGCGAGCGCGAGCTGCTGACCGAGGCGGAACTCCGCGAGCTCACCGGTCCCGCCGCCCTCACCGGCCGGGGCGCCCCCTGAGCGCCCCACGGCGTCGTGTCCGCCGCCGGTGCCGCATAGGGTCGGAGCCGACCGGATCACCAGGCGCGAGGGCCACGCATGACGTCACCAGTGGGTTTCACACTCGTCCAGCTCCGCTACTTCCTCGTCGCCGCCGAACGCGGCTCGATGACGGAGGCGGCGGCGGAGCTGCACATCGCGCAGTCCGCCGTGTCCACGGCCGTCCACAACCTGGAGCAGGACCTGCAGGCGCAGCTGTTCATCCGCCGGCGCGGCCGTGGGCTGACGCTCACACCCGCCGGGGAACGGCTCCGGCAGCAGGCCCAGGACCTCCTCGCCCGCGCCCGCGAGGTCGAACGGGAGGCCAGGGGAGGGGGCGGGTCCCTCTCCGGACCGGTGGCCGTCGGCTGCTTCGTGACCCTGGCCCCGTACTACCTGCCGGCGCTGTTCAGCGAATGCACCCGACGCCACCCCGGCATCGAACTCGACGTGATGGAGGGGGAGTCGGACCAGCTCGTCCAGGCCCTGGCGGCGGGACGCCTCGACTTCGCGCTCACCTACGACCTCGGTCTGTCGGCCGAGCCGGACCTGCGCGCCGAGACCGTCGCCCGCGCCCCGGCGTACGTCATCGTCCCGGCCGACCACCCCCTGGCCGGCCGGGACGCCGTCGATCTGGCCGAACTGTCGGCGGAGCCGCTCGTCCTCCTCGACCTCCCCCACAGCCGCGACTACTTCCGCTCCCTGCTCGCCGCCACCGGCACCGCACCCGACGTGCGCTACCGCACGCGGAGCTACGAGACGGTGCGCTCCCTGGTGGCGCGCGGCCTCGGCTACTCCGTCCTCAACCAGCGCCCGGCGACCAGCCAGACCTACGGCGGCGGAGAGATCGCGGAGCTCCGGCTCCGGGACGGCGGACCGCCGCTCGAAGTCAAGATCGCCTCGGTGGCGAGCGTGACCCCGACGGCCCGCGCCCGAGCGGTCATGGACGTACTGCGGGAGGTCGCCCCCCGGCCCGCCGAGGGCTGAGCGGCGACCTCCCGTCCGGCGGGGGAGGGGCGCACCGTCCTACAGATCGGCCCGGCCCGTCACCGTCCGGGCGTGGGCCAGGAGCAGCTCACGGGCCCTGTCGGGGCGCAGGGCCGCGTTGCGGCTGACGATGTGCAGGCCGTAGCCGTCCTCCAGGGCCACCAGTCCGTGCGCCAGGTCGGGCGCGGGCGCGGCGAGCGTGAACCCGCCGGTCGCGGCGCCCACCGCGAGGGCGGTCGTGTAGAGCGCGACCTCCCGCGCGAAGAGCGAGGCCATCAGCTCGGCGTGGCCCGGGCTGCGGCCGGCGCGCCGGTGCAGCTCGTACAGCAGGCCGTGGACCGGGTCGTCCGTCATGCTCGGCAGACCGCTGTCCACGAGGGCCCGCAGCCGCGCGGCGGGATCGTCGGGGGCCGCCTCGTCGTAGGCCTGCTGCCGGGACGCGAGATAGCCCTCCACCGCGCCCCGGTGCACCTCCAGGACGAGGTCGTCGAGCTCGGGGTAGTAGTACAGGACCGAGCCCTGGGAGACGCCCGCGGCCTCCGCGATGTCCTTGATGCGCAGGGCTTCGAGCCCGCGCTCCGCGATGGCCCGCCCCGCGGCGGAGACGAGGGCCTCCCTGCGTGCCGTCTGGTCGCGTGGTCTGCCGACTTTCCTCATGGACTCATTCTCTGATGCCGGTATCAGATCGTGCAAGAAGTTCTGGTCCAGGGCATTGACGGCCGGTTCACCAATTGTTTGAATCCCAACTCAAAGAACTCGGTGCGGACGCCGCCGCCGGGCTCCCCTCCCCCTCACCGCCCCGCCGTCTCCGGGCGGCGCTCCCTCCCCGAAACGGCCAGGCCGCATCCCCCAGGGGCACCGGCTCATCCCACGTCCCACGACGCAAGCGAAGGCCACAGCAATGCAGACGTACGCCCACTGGCGGCAGCGCGCCGCCGACCTCACGCCCCGCACGCGCCTGTTCATCGACGGAGCGTGGACCGATCCCGCCGAGGACCGGTGGATCCCGACCGTGAACCCCGCGACCGGCAAGACCACCGCCCAGGTGGCGGCCGGCTCCGCGGCGGACGTCGACCGGGCCGTGGCCGCGGCCCGCGCCTCCTTCGAGGACGGCCGCTGGTCGCGCACCGCCCCCGCGGAGCGCAGGCGGGTCCTGCTCGCCCTCGCCCGCCTCGTCGAGGAGCACGGCGAGGAGCTCGCCCTCTGCGACACCCTCGACATGGGCAAGCCCATCGCGGAGTCCCACGGCACCGACGTCCCCGGCGCCGTCGGCGTCTTCACCTGGTACGCCGAGGCCGTCGACAAGCTCTACGACGAGGTCGCCCCGGCCCCGCCGGGCAACCTCGCCCTCGTGCGCCGCGCCCCGCTCGGGGTGGTCGGCGCGGTGGTCCCCTGGAACTTCCCCCTCGACCTCGCGAGCTGGAAGCTGGCGCCCGCCCTGGCCGCCGGCAACAGCGTCGTGCTGAAGCCGGCCGAGCAGTCCCCGCTCTCCGCACTGCTCCTCGCGGAACTCGCCGCGGAGGCCGGACTGCCCGACGGCGTGCTGAACGTCGTGCCCGGCCCGGGGGAGACCACCGGGCGGGCCCTCGGCCTCCACCCGGACGTCGACACCCTGGTCTTCACCGGCTCCACCGCCGTGGCCAAGCGCTTCCTCGCCTACTCCGCCGAGTCCAACATGAAGCAGGTCTGGCCCGAGGCCGGCGGCAAGAGCCCCAACGTGGTCTTCGCCGACGCCGACCTGGACGCGGCGGCGGAGCGCGCGGCCTGGGGCTTCGTCTACAACGCCGGGCAGGTGTGCTCCGCGAACACCCGCCTCCTCGTCGAGGCCTCCGTCGCCGAGGAGTTCACGGCCCGCGTCGCCGAGCACGCCCGCACCTGGCTGCCGGGCGACCCCCTCGACCCCGCCACCCGACTCGGACCGCTCGTCGACGAGGCCCAGGCCGACCGCGTCCTCACAGCCGTGCGGTCATCGGGCGGCACCGTCGTCTGCGGCGGCACGCGCCCCGACCGCGACGGCGCCTACCTGGACCCCACCGTCGTCGCCGGCCTCGGCCCCGACGCCCCGCTCGCACGGGAGGAACTGTTCGGCCCCGTGCTGACGGTGCTCCCCTTCCGGGACGAGGCCGAGGCGATCCGCCTCGCCGACGACTCCGCCTACGGGCTGGCCGCCTCCGTGTGGACCCGGGACCTCGGCCGCGCCCACCGCGTGGCCGACGCCCTGCGCGCCGGGACCGTGTCCGTCAACACGGTCGACGCGCTCAGCCCGTACACCCCCTTCGGCGGGTTCAAGCAGTCCGGCCACGGCCGTGACCTCTCCCTGCACTCCTTCGACAAGTACACCGGCCTGAAGACGACCTGGATCGCGTACGGCTGACCCGCCGGCGCGGCACCCGACCCGACACCCCCACCCCAGCAAGGGACTCCCACCATGACCAGCGACACCGCAGACCTGATCCGCCTCGACCGGGCGCACATCATCCACCCCTACCTGCCGGGCAGCGCCACCGAGCGCGTCGTCATGGCCTCCGGCTCCGGCTGCCGCCTCACCGACACCGAGGGCCGCGACTACCTCGACGCCACCGGCGGCCTCTGGCTCGCCCAGATCGGCCACGGCCGCACGGAGGTCGCCGACGTCGCCCACGAGCAGATGAAGAAGCTGGAGTACTTCACCAGCTTCTGGGAGTTCTCCAACGAGCGGGCCATCGAGCTCGCCGCCCGCCTCGCCGACATCGCCCCCGAGCCGCTCAACCACGTCTACTTCACCTCCGGCGGCTCCGAGGGCAACGAGGCGGCCATCAAGATGGCCCGCTACTACCACCACCGGCGCGGCGAGGGCGGCCGGACGTGGATCCTGGCGCGCAGCAAGGCCTACCACGGCATCGGGTACGGCGGCGGCTCGGCCACCGGCTTCCCCCTCTACCACGAGGGCTTCGCACCGATGATGCCGCACGTCTCCCACCTCACGCCCCCGTGGCCGTACCGCAGCGAGCTGTACGGCGACGAGCCGCTCGGTCCCGAGCAGGTCACCGACTTCCTCGTCCGCGAGCTGGAGGAGCGCATCGCCGAGATCGGCCCGAAGAACATCGCCGCGATGATCGGCGAGCCCATCATGGGCGTCGGCGGCATGCTCGTCCCGCCGGCCGACTACTGGCCCCGGGTGCGGGAGGTCCTCGACCGGCACGGCATCCTGCTGATCTTCGACGAGGTCGTCACCGCGTACGGCCGCGTCGGCGAGTGGTTCGCCGCCCAGTACTTCGACGTCACCCCCGACATCATCGTCACCGCCAAGGGCATCACCTCCGGCTACGTCCCCCTCGGCGCCCTCCTGGTCGGCGACCACCTCGCCGAGGTGCTCCTGCGCGACCACGGATTCCCCATGGGCTACACCTACAACGGCCACCCCGTCGCCGCCGCCGTCGCCACCGCCAACCTCGACATCATCGAGAGGGAGGGACTGCTCGCCCGCGCCACGAGTCTGGGCTCCTTCCTCCACGACGAGCTGAAGGCGCAGCTGGGCGACCTGCCGATCGTCGGCGAGATCCGCTCCGTCGGCATGATGCTGGCCGTCGAGCTGGTCCGGGACCGCGCCACCCGTGCCCCCCTGCCCCTCGACCCGGACCGCATGCCCCACGACGTCGTCCGCCGTGAAGCCGGCGTGATCGTCCGCGACTCCGCCCACAGCCTGGTCCTCTCCCCGCCGCTCGTCATGACCGAGACCGAGGCGAAGGAAGCGGCCACCGCGCTGCGCGGCGTCCTGGAGCGCACCGAACCCACCGGTGAGATCCGCCCCGCCTGACCCCCTCCAGGGAGGCCCGGTGCCCCGCCGGGCCTCCCCGACACGGACGCCACGCCGTCACCGCGCTCGCGCGCCTGCTCGCAGTACCCCTCTCCCCGCTAGGAACTGCCCGTGTCCTCCGCACACTCCTCCACCGAATCGCGCGCTCCCCACACCACGACCGGCCTGCGGCGCAGCCTGAAGCGGCTCGACATCACCGCCCTGGCCATCGCCGCCGTCATCTCCTTCGACACCGTCGGGCAGATCGCCACCGGCGGCGGCGAGGCCGCCACCTGGACGGCGGCCCTCGCGCTCTTCTTCCTCGTCCCGTACGCCCTGCTGTTCGCCGAGACCGGCGCCGCGTTCCCGCAGGAGGGCGGCCCGTACGTCTGGGTCAAGCTCACCCTGGGCCGCACCGCGGCCGCGCTCACCGTCCTGTTCTACTGGGTGACCAACCCGATCTGGCTGGGCGGCTCCCTGGTCTTCCTCGCCGCCGAGACCTGGGACGGCTTCGTCTTCCCCCTGGGCTCGGGGACCGCCGCCGACTACGTGTTCAAGCTGCTGTTCGTCTGGACCGCCATCCTCACCGCCGTCGTCTCCCTGCGCCGCGGCAAATGGATCACCACCCTCGGCGCCGCGGTGAAGGTCCTCACCCTCGCGGTCTTCACCCTCACCGCGCTGCTCTACGGGATGGAGCACGGCTTCCACGGCCTCACCGAGGCCCGTTTCACCCCGACCACCGCCGGATTCCTCGCCCTCGTGCCGATCCTGCTCTTCGCCTACGTCGGCTTCGAGGCCCCCAACGCCGCCGGCGAGGAGATGCACGACCCCCAGCGCGACGTCCCCGCCGCACTCGGACGCTCCGCGACCGTCGCCGCCTGCTGCTACCTGCTGCCGGTCCTCGCGCTGCTCGCCGTCGTCCCCGCCCACCAGGTCACCGGCATCGGCGGCTTCATGGAAGGCGCCCGCCTCGTCTTCGGCGTCTACGGCGACGCGGCCGGCCCGCTCCTGACGCTCACCGCCGTCATGTTCGTCTTCGCCCTCCTCACCCAGGGCAGCGCGTGGATGATCGTCAGCGACCGCATGCAGGCGATGGCCGCCGCCGACGGCGGCTCCTTCAGCCGCGCGCTCGGGGCCTTCCACCCCCGGCTCGGCACGCCCGTGCGGACCAACCTGCTCTCCGGAGCGGTCGCCACCGTGTTCATGATCGTGGCCATGCGGGTCGCCGAGGGCGACGCGGGCGCCGTCTTCGCCGTGGTCCTCACCGTGGCCGTCACCACGCTGCTGCTGTCCTACCTCGTCATCGTCCCCGCCCTCGTCCTGCTCCGTCTGCGCCGGCCCGACGTCGTACGGCCCTACCGGGTCCCCTTCGGCCACCGCGGCTTCATGGGCTGCGCGGCACTGGTCTACGCCTGGATCCTCGTCGGCTCCTGGTGCGCCCTCTTCCCCGGGACCCTGGAAGCGCTCCTCGGCATCGAGTACGCCTTCGAGGACGTCTGGGGCATGTCCCGGGGCGCGTTCGAGGCGTTCACCCTCGGCACGGTCGCCGTCCTGCTCCTGGTCGGGGCGCTCGGTCTGCTGATCGCCCGCCGGGAGGATCCCGCGAAGTAGATCCATTGCAACGTGGTGTTGCATTAAGTGGCAGTGTCATTGCATCAATTTCGCGGCGGTGAGCTGGGGTTCTGCATTTTGGATCATTGACGGAATGGTGAACGCAACGTAGCTTTCGGGATGCGTCAACCACCTGCCGCCGCGAGATCGAGGAATGGCCATGAGCGAGTCCGTCCACACCGTCACCACGCTGCCGACCGAGCGCCCGTCCGGCTGCCCCTTCGACCCGCCGGCGGAGCTGACCGAGGCCCGCGAGCACGGCCCGATCAGCCGCTACACCCACCCCGGCGGGAAGCCCGGCTGGATGATCACCGGGTACGACCTGGTCAGGTCGGTCCTGGCCGACCCGAGGTTCAGCTCGCGCAAGGACCTCATGAACGTGGTCGACTTCGAGCTGCCGCCGGCGCCGCCCGGTGAGTTCCTCCTCATGGACGAACCGCAGCACGGGCGCTACCGGAAGCCCCTCGTGGGCAAGTTCACCGCGCGGCGGATGCGCCTGCTCGCCGAGCGCGTCGAGCAGATCACCGCCGACTGTCTGGACGCCATGGAGGCGGCCGGGCCGACGGCGGACCTCGTGACCGCGTTCGCCAAGCCCATCCCCACCATCATCATCTGCGAGATCCTCGGAGTGCCCTACGAGGACCGCGCCTCCTTCCAGGAGCAGATCGACACGTTCATGAACGGGGAGACGAGCGACGAGGACCTGATCGCGGCCTACACCGCCACCCAGGACTACCTCGCCCGGCTCGTGGCCGCCAAGCGCGCGAACCCCACCGACGACATCCTCAGCGAACTCACGGACAGCGACCTGACCGACGAGGAACTGAAGGGGATCAGCCTGATCCTGCTGGCGGCCGGTTTCGACACCACCGCCAACATGCTGTCCCTCGGCACCTTCGCCCTCCTGCGGAACCCCGACCAGCTGGACGCCCTGCGCGCCGACCCGTCGCTCACCGACCGGGCCGTGGAGGAGCTGCTGCGGTACCTGACCGTCGCCAAGTCCTTCATGCGCACCGCCCTGGAGGACGTCGAGGTCGGCGGCCAGGTCATCGAGGCGGGCACGACGGTCGTCCTCTCGTACCACACCGCCAACCGCGACCCCGAGCGCTTCGACGACCCCCACGCGCTCGACGTCACGAGGGACGCCGGCGGGCACCTGGCCTTCGGCCACGGCATCCACCTGTGCCTCGGGGCGCAACTGGCCCGCGTCGAGATGCGGGTCGCCTTCGCCGCGCTCCTCAAGCGCTTCCCCACGCTGCGCCTGGCCGTCCCGGCCGAGGAGGTCGCCCTGCGCCCGGAGACCGCGGACATCTACGGGGTGAAGAGCCTCCCGGTCGCCTGGGACGCCTGACCGCGCACGGGGACGGGCCCGCGAGGAGCCCGTCCCCGACCGCGGTCCGTCCCGCCGTCGGCCGATCCGGTGCTCCGCCCAGGGGGGCGTCGTCGCCGTCGCCGGGCCGCCCGGGAGGCGCTCCAGATCGTGCGGGGCGCGGGCCCCGCGTCCGTGGACGCCCCGGACGTGCGGCCAGGGAGTCGTGAACCGGTCGTCGCCGACGACGCCCGCGGCGCGGGGGAGAGCGCGTCCTTCGCCCGCCGGGCCCCGTGTGGGACGGTGGGGGCATGCCGGTCCCCGTGATTCTCGACTGCGACCCCGGTCACGACGACGCCTTCAACATCCTCCTGGCCGCCGCGCATCCCGCGATCGACCTGCTCGCGATCACCACCGTCGCGGGCAACCAGACGCTGGAGAAGACCACGCTCAACGCCCGCCGGGTCTGCTCGGTGGCCGGGATCCGGGGCGTGCCGGTCGCGGCGGGCCGCGACCGGCCGCTGCACGGGCCGCGCAGGATCGCCGAGAACATCCACGGCGACTCCGGCCTGGACGGGCCCGGCTTCGCCCGGGGCGAGCCGGACGTGCCGCAGGACCCGCGGGACGCCCTCACCCTCGTCCGGGACGTCCTCCTCGCGCACCCGACGCCGGTCACCCTCGTCCCGACCGGCCCGCTCACCAACATCGCGGTCCTCCTGCTCGCCCACCCCGAGCTCGCCGGGCGGATCGAGCGGATCGTCCTCATGGGCGGCTCGGCGGACCGGGGCAACACCACGCCCGCCGCCGAGTTCAACGTCCTCTGCGATCCGGAAGCGGCCGACATCGTCTTCCGCAGCGGCCTCCCGGTCACGATGTTCGGCCTCAACGCGACCCACCAGGTCCGGGCCACCGCCGAGGTCGTCGCCCGGATCGCCGCGCTCGGCACCCCGCTCAGCGCGCTCTGCGTCGACCTGCTCACCTACTTCGCGTCCACCTACCGCGAGGTGTACGGCTTCGACGCGCCCCCGCTGCACGATCCGCTCACCGTCGCCCACCTGATCGATCCGTCCCTGGTCTCCCTGGCGCGGGCGGCGGTGAGCGTGGAGCTGCACGGCACGCACACCCGGGGCGCGACCGTGGTGGACCTGCACGGCGTGACCGGCCGGCCCGCCGACACCGAGGTCGGCATGGAGGTCGACGCGGACGGCTTCTGGGACCTGATCGTCGAGGCCGTACGGGTGCTCGGCGCGCCCCGGCGTTAGTGCGCGGCGAGCCGTTCGAGGAGAGCGGTGCTCCGTGCGAGCAGCGCCCTCTCCTCGTCGGTGAGTTCGGCCTGGATGGCCTGCGCGAGCCAGCCGGCCCTGCGGCCGCGCTCGGCCTCGAGCGCGGACCGGCCCGCGTCCGACAGCTCGACCAGTGACTTGCGTCCGTCCGTGGGGTGGGCCCGGCGCGTGACCAGGTCCTGTTCCATCAGCAACCCCACCGCACGGGCCATCGACTGGGGGCGCACGCGCTGATCGGCGGCGAGGTCGCTGGTGGTCATCGCGCCGTTCCGGTCGAGGGCGCCGAGCACGGCGGCCTGGCCGAGCGGGATGCGGTCCTCGTCCTTGACGCGTCGGGTGAGCTTGCCCATCGCGGTGCGCAGTTCGGCGGCGATGGCGGCGGCTTCCGGGGTGGGCATACGGCACTTTACCTCGTCGGGTCCGCCGTACCGCAGATCTCTACAGCAATGCTGTACAGCAGAACTGTGCAGCAAAACTGCACAGCATTGCTGTAGAGTCTGGCTCGTCGGGCTCAGCGCCGTCGTCGTCGCAGCCGGAGCCGCGGCACACCACCACGGGGAGGACCACCACCATGACCACCCACGAAGCCGGGACCGTCGACGCCACCATCGAGACCGTCACCGCCCGCCGGATCATCGACAGCCGCGGCAACCCGACCGTCGAGGTCGACGTCGTCCTCACGGACGGGTCCCTGGGGCGCGCGGCGGTTCCCTCCGGTGCCTCCACCGGAGCCCGCGAGGCCGTGGAACTGCGGGACGGGGACCCCGCGCGCTGGCACGGCAAGGGCGTCGACCGCGCGGTCGCCCACGTCGACGGCGAGATCGCGGCCGCCGTGCGCGGCCGGGACGCGGCCGACCAGGCGGGACTCGACGCCGCGCTGGTCGCCCTCGACGGCACCGCCACGAAGTCCCGGCTCGGTGCCAACGCGATCCTCGGCGTCTCCCTCGCCACCGCCAGGGCCGCCGCGACCGCCCACGGCCTGCCCCTCTACCGCTACCTCGGCGGACCCGACGCCCACCTCCTGCCGCTGCCGATGATGAACATCCTCAACGGCGGCGCCCACGCCGACAATCCGCTGGACTTCCAGGAGTTCATGATCGCGCCCGTCGGCGCGGACACCTTCGCCGAAGCCGTCCGCATGGGCAGCGAGGTCTTCCACACCCTGCGCCGCGACCTCCTGGCCGCCGGGCACTCCACGGGCGTCGGCGACGAGGGCGGCTTCGCACCGGCGCTGCGCACCGCCGAGGAGGCGCTCGACTTCGTGATGTCCGCCGTCGAGCGGACCGGCTACCGCCCCGGCACGGACATCGCCCTCATCATGGACCCGGCCTCCTCCGAGTTCTTCCGCGACGGCGTGTACGACTACGCGGGCGAAGGCGTGCGCCGCACCCCCTCCGAGAACGCCGACTACCTGGCCAAGCTCATCGACGCCTACCCCGTCGTCTCCATCGAGGACCCGATGGCGGAGAACGACCTGGACGGCTGGCGCGAGCTCACCGCCCGCGTCGGCGACCGCTGCCAGCTCACCGGCGACGACGTGTTCTGCACCGACGAGAAGCTGCTGCGCGAGGGCATCCGTACCGGCGTCGGCAACTCGGTCCTCGTCAAGGTCAACCAGATCGGGACCCTGACCGAGGCGCTCGCCACCGTGGCCACCGCCCACCGGGCGGGCTGGACGGCCGTCATGTCGCACCGCTCCGGAGAGACGGAGGACACCACCATCGCGGACCTCGCCGTCGCCACCGGCTGCGGCCAGATCAAGACCGGATCGCTCTCCCGCTCCGACCGCACGGCCAAGTACAACCAGCTGATCCGCATCGAGGAGGAGCTGGGCGACTCCGCACGCTTCGCGGGCCGCTCCGCGCTGCGCCGGGCCTGACGCGCCGAAGCGGCGTCACCACCCGGAGGTGGTGACGCCGCGTCAGTCGCACGAGGTCACTTGCCGAGCCACGCGTTGTGGACGGTCACCGTCGACGTGTTGCCCTGCTTGTCCGTCACCTCGGCGGAGAGCGAGACGCCGGCGTCCTTCGCCGGGCTCTTCACCGCGATCAGGCCGCCCACGACCTTCACGGACTGCCAGCTGCTCCCGCCGTCGTAGCTCACCGACACGGCGAGCGACCTCAGGTTCGCGCCGGCCGCCGCGCCCTGCACGGTCACCGGCACCAGGACCGTCGCGCGCTCGGGTACGCGCGAGGCGAGGTCGACGGGGGCCGCGAAGCGGACCGTGGAGACCGGCAGCGCCGTGGTGGCCGCGACCTGCCGCGAACGGAACGTGAAGCCGGTCTCGATCCGGGTGGAGGCCGCACCGGCCGTCGCCGGACGCTCCACGGAGGCCGTCAGCCGGTACTCGGCGTCGGCGGCGTCGACCGTGAACGGCGCCGAGCCGCTCAGCGGGTCGTCGTTCTCCGCGACCTTCACGCCGTCGCGGTAGAGCGTCGACGTGGCCGAGGACGGGACGGTCCCGACGTGCCCCTCGCCGTCGGCGAACAGCGGGAGCGCCCCGACGAGCTGCTGCTCACCCGTCACCGGGTCGGGAGCGGTGCGGAAGACGCCCATGCCCTCGCCCAGGAGGGGACCCACGACGCCCGTGGCGAAGGTCTCCCGGTACGTCCGGCCGGCCTCGTAGCGCTTCGGCCGCACCATCTCGTAGGCGCCCTCGAAGGCCGGGTAGCCCCACTCGTCCTTCTCGCCCAGCTGGTTGAACCGGGTCAGCCACGTGGCGCCGTCGGCGGTCGAGACGTAGAAGGTACGCGTGCCCGGCGCCGGCTGCGGCGCGGAGAAGCCGTTGCCCTCCGGCGCGCCCGGCAGATGGGCGTACGGCGAGGCGAGTGCCGTCTTGCCGGGGGCGGAGGCGCCCAGACCGACCTTGAGGGTGGCCAGCTCGGTCGTCTTCACGTGCCGGGTGTAGCCGGTCGCGACCGTGCTCGCCTTCCCGCCGAAGGCCACCGAGTACTGGCTGGTGGCGTCCTTCAGGAAGTGCGCGTCCCACGTCTGCAGGAGGGAGCCGTCGGTGACGGCCGGACCCATGTGCGCGGTGCGGAATCCGGTGAAGCCCCGCAGGACCCAGCCGTTGCCGACGCGGCCGATGCCGGTCGCCACCTCGTAGTACGTCCCCGCGTAGTCCGCCGTGGTGATGCCGGGGACGGTGAGGTCCACCGGCTTGGTGGTGCGGGCGTCGGCGACGACCGTGGTGTCGGCGGAGACGTCCAGCCTCGGCTGGGCGATCCAGTCGGTGCCCGCCGTGTAGTCCGTCGGGTCCTGGTAGACGGCCGAGTTGAAGGTGTACGTGCCCTTGGGGACCCGGATCGTGTGGGCGCCCGGCTCGTTGTCGACGCGGGCCTGGAAGCCCGCGGCGGGTCCGCCGACGCCGGTCAGGAGGCTGGAGAAGTCCTGGGCGTCGGTGCCGTCCCGGCCCAGGGTGCGGACCGTGAGGTCGTACGACTCGGCCTCCCGGACGGCCACGGCGGCCGTGCGGACGGACTGGCCCGCGCCGGTGGCGGTCACGTAACCGGAGTAGGCGCCGTCGGCTTCGCCGACACGGGTGTCGGCGGTCAGGTCCACCTCGGCGGTGCCGCCGGCGGGCACGGTCACCTTCGAGGCGCCGAGCGCGAAGAAACCGGCCGGGGCGGGCTTGCCCGCCGGGTCCAGGGTGGACACCGACAGGTCGAGGGTGACGTCCGCGGTACCGAGGTTGCGGTAGGACACCTTCCTGGTGACGGGCTCGTCGTCGGCGTGCGGCCACAGCGCCGTGCCGTAGTTCAGCGACACCGGCTCGGCGACGACGCTCTGGGCGAGCGCCTTGTCGACCTGGACGCGGCCCGAGCCCTGCTGGAAGGCGGTGGAGGCGCCGCCCTTCGTGGAGCCGGTCAGCGCGCCCTTGAGCTCGGCGGACTTCCAGTCGGGGTGCCGCTGCTTCAGGATCGCGGCGGCGCCCGCGACGTGGGGGGTCGCCATGGAGGTGCCGTCGATCGTGAGGTAGCCCGGCGCGGGGTGCGGCGTGCCGGGGCGCGTGTCGATGGCGCTGCCGGCCGCGGCGGCCGCGGTGATGGCGACGCCGGGCGCGGTCAGGTCCGGCTTCACGGCTCCGTCGCCGACGCGCGGGCCCGTGCTGGAGAAGGGGGCGAGGCGGTCGTCCTGGTCGACGGCGCCGACGGTCAGCGCGGAGTCCGCGCTGCCCGGCGACCCCACGGACGACGCACCGGACCCGCCCTCGTTGCCCGCGGCGATCGCGAACAGGATGCCCTTCTCGGCGGACAGCCGGTCGACCGTCGCCTCCAGCGGGTCGACGCCGGGGCTGTCGGGCCCGCCGAGGCTGAGGTTGACCACGTCCGCGCCTTCGGCGGCGGCCCACTCCATGCCCGCGATGACGGCCGAGTCGTCCCCGTACCCCTCGTCGTCGAGGACCTTCCCGCTGATCACCTTGGCGCCGGGGGCGACCCCCTTGAACCGGCCGCCGGACTTCGCGCCGGTCCCCACGGCGATCGACGCGACGTGCGTGCCGTGTCCGACGCGGTCCACGGCGTCGGCGGAGGAGGAGAAGTTCTTCTCGCCGACCACCTGCGTCCTCAGGTCGTCGTGGGTCCTGTCGACGCCGGTGTCGAGGACGGCGATCTTCACGCCCGTGCCGTCGAATCCGGACGCCCACGCCTTGTCGGCGCCGATCTGCGGGACGCTGCGGTCCAGGCTCGCGCCGCGTACGCCGTCCAGCCACACGCCGGCGATGCCGGAGGCGGCGACGCGTGCGCCGGTGGCCTGACGGTCGGTCAGCGCCTCCCACACCCGGGCCACGTCCTCCGGGGACGTACGGACCGCGTCGGCGTTGATCGTCGGAAACGTGCGCCGTACCCGGGTGTCGCCGGCCGCGCGCATCTCGGCGCGTGCGGTGCCGGCGCTCCCCGCGTACCGCACGATCAGCTTGAGCCCGGCGCCGTGGCTCTCGCGCAGTCGCGGGTCGGTGAGCACGTCGAGGTCGAAGAGCCGCTGGTCGAGGCGGCCCGTGGCGATCAGGCGCCGCGCGTCGGCGGGCACCACGAGGGTGTGCTCCCCGGTGCGCTGCACCTGTACGGGTATGTGCTCACGGCCCTCGGCGGACTCGAAGCCCACCATCCGGCCCTCGGCGTCCACCACCACGCGGTCGCCCGTGACGAGCGGGATCCGCTGGGTGCCGCCGACGCGTGGGGCGGTGTCGGGTGCGGCCGCCGCGATCGCGACGGTCGCCGTCGCGGGGCCGGTCGTGCCTGCTGCGAGGGCCACCGATGTGGCCGCCGCGATGGTGAAGGCGCGTGCTCTGTGCACGTGTGCGCGCAAGTCTCCCCCAGGAGCTCGGGATGAGGTCGGGTGGTCGGTTCCGGCCAGGGGTGCCAAGGCGCCCGCCGTCGGTCAGCGCAGTATGGGAAGCGAGACGGACGTGATCAACGACGGTTCGGGGGAGAGGGGGCGAGCCGTATGGATTCAGGCCATCCTGAAGTCCGTGAGTGCGATGGGGCGACGACGACGGTGTGACGGGAGCGTGACGGCGGGGCGATCCTTCCGCGACGGCGGTACGCGCCGGCCCCGCGCGAACGCAGGCCCCACGGCCTTTTCGGAGGCCGCGCCCCGAGTGCTCGGAGCGCGTCCCTCCTCTTGGCCGTATCCGCACCCGGAGGGAACGGCCCTCCGTCCGGGTGCGGCAGGGGTGGCCCCCGCGACTACGGCCGGCTGTCGACCCAGCTCAACTTGTGCCCGTACAGCACCCGCTGGCAGTAGTCCGTGCCCACCGGGTCGGCGGCGTCCCGGTTCGCGGTGCAGTCGGACGCCGAACCCGGGCGGTGCTCGGAGAGGGACCACAACCGGCCCGTGCCGCGCTCGACGTAGAGGTCCTCGGCGCCACGGGCGGTCTTGACGGGCTGGCCGTTCGCGACCAGCTGCTGGTCGACGTCCCAGTGGTAGCGCCAGAGGTTGCCGGGCTCGTCCGTGCCCTTCGACTCGTTCACGTACAGCGTGCCGTTGTTCGCCGCCGCGCCCTGCGCGCCGCCGTTGGTCAACGGCAGGTAGTTGGCCCAGCCTTCGGCGGCCACGTCGGCGGTGCGTCCCTCCAGGGCCGCGACGGGGAACGAGGCGATGCGGCCGGTGGACGGGTAGCCGCTCTGCGGACGGCAGTACTCGCCCATGATCAGCCGGTCCGGGGTGGCGCTGCGGTCGAGCGAGATGTACGAGGCCTTCGGCGCGCCGGTCGAGACGCAGGCGTAGGAGCCCACCGGGTTGCTCTGCGTCGCCTTGAACTTCCACGCGGCGACCTGCGGCATGACGTAGCGGTAGCCGAAGCTGTACCAGACGTTGTCGTGCCGGCCGACCTTCGTCTTGTCCTGGGTGTCGGCGGTGGTCTTCACCCCGTCGGTGTCGCTGCCCATCGCGTCGTGCGTGCTGGGGTCGCCGTCCGGGTCCAGGTCCATGATGTAGCGCATGTCGAAGACGCGCAGGCCGTTGCGGGTGTCGGCGACGTACAGGTAGTTGCCGTACCAGACGATCCCGCCGGCGTGGACGCCCTTCTGGATCGGGTACTCGGAGGCGTGCAGCCCGTCGAAGGAGACGTGGTCGGCCGAGTTGATGTACGTCCAGCCCAGCAGGACGTGCCGGTACTTGACCTCCGGGCTGCCGGTGGCCGGGTTGGTGCGGCTCTGCACGAAGGTGATCCGGACGCCCTTCTGGTTGCAGGCGTCGTTGGCCTCCAGCTCGGCCGTGGTGCAGTCGCCGGTGGCCGGGTTCGGGTCGGTCTCGCGGCCCGGGTCCCAGCCGTCGTACGAGGCGAACAGCTGGACGTTCCCGGCCGTGCCCCACAGCTCGTCGTCCTGGGCGTCGGAGACGCCCGAGAAGCCCTGGGGGATCCACTCCTGCGAGGTGGAGTCGTCGCTCTGCAGGCAGTACTTGAGGTCGGGGTCGGACGCGGTGCCGAACGGGTCGCGGGAGCACCACGGAGTCACGGTGCGGTTGGCCCCGGCCAGGAGGTTCTGCACGCCCGACTTGGGGAGCACCGAGTCCAGGCGGGCGACCCGCGAGGTGGTCTCGGAGTTCAGCGCGCCGGGCGACATCGTGAAGTCCCCGGGCGAGGCCGTGCCGCCGGGCGAGGACCAGGCGCCGGCCGTGAGAGGCGAGGGAGCGGCCTCGGCGGCGAGGGGCTCCTGGACCGTGGGGTCCGAGCCTCCCGGCGGGACGTTCTCGGCCTGGGCCGGGGCCACGAGACCGCTGAACGCGAGCGAGACCGCGGCGGCCGTCGTGAGCCAGGCGCGCCGTATCCGCCTTGAGGGCATGGGGGGTTACCTCCGTCTGCTGGGGTGTCAGACAAGTCGAACAAGTCGAACGGAGGGTTCCAGAAGGCCCCGGCGAAAGGCAAGCGCGACCGGTTCGCCCACAATATCCGCTGAATCAATGGTGATTGATGGCGAAACACCCGAATCGCGCCGATCACGAAGACGGGACCCGGATGCCCGGAGGGTCGGAAGGCGACGGTCCGAAGGCCGTTCGGTGCGAGACCCGCCACCGATCCCCACGGGATCCCCACGCCGGACCGCGAGCCCGGCACGATCCGGGCACGGCCTAGCATGGGCCGATGCGTGCGCACCGTATCGACCGGCCGGCGGACCTCGACGTGGTCCGTGAGTCCTATGACCGAGTGGCCGACAACTACGCCCACATGGTGACGACGACGGGAATGGGCGACATCCGCCGCCACCCGTGGCTCAAGGCGTCGATCGACGCCTTCGCCGACACCGTGGGCGGGCTCGGACCCGTACTCGACGTCGGCTGCGGACCCGGCACGGTGACCGCCTACCTCGCCGAGCGCGGACTCGACGTGTCCGGGGTCGACCTCTCCCCGCGCATGATCGAGAACGCGCGCCGTCTGCACCCGGAATGCCGCTTCGACGTGGCCTCCGCCACCGAACTCGACCTCGCGGACGCGTCCCTGGGCGGCGTGCTCGGGTGGTGGTCGCTGTTCAACCTCCCCCGTGAGGTCCTTCCCCAGGTCCTCGCCATGTTCGCGCGGGCCCTGAAGCCGGGCGGCCACCTCATCGCCGCCACGCACGTCGGCGACGAGGACGTACTGCGCACCGAGGCCTACGGAACCGCCTCCATCCGCTGGACGACCCACCAATGGCGCCCGGAACGATTCCTCGACCTCGTCGAACGGGCCGGCCTCCACCCGGTCGCCGAACTCCGCCTCCCGGCGGACGGGCAGATCGGCCCGGGCGTGGTCGTCATGGCGAAGCGACCCGGCGGCGGTGTCGGTGACGGGAGGTAGCGTCCGGGGCATGGGATTCACGAGCGCGTGGGCGATCAGCAGCCACGCCGACGAGGTCGTCACCGCCCTCGGCCCACGGCTCCTGCCCGCGATGCGGGCGGACCGCGCCCACCCGGATGCCGGACGGCGTCGGGCGGCCTGGCAGCGGGAACCGCTTCCCGACCACCGGACCTGGTGCTCCCCCCGAGGCGGGGGCGGAGAAGCGTGGGACGCCGTCGAGTCGTTCCGGGCCCTCACCGCACCCGGTCGCCAGGTCGACGAGGTGTGCGACGGGAGCGTGGACCCCTCCTTCCACGTGCTGGACGACGTGTGGGAAGGGCAGGACGAGGACGGCATGTTCCTCTCCGTCCACCGCAAGGAGTACGCGGTCTCGTCCCTGTTCCACGCCCTCGGTCCCCAGCGCGCGGCGCTGCTGCCGGGGTGGTGCGGCACTTTCCTGCTCTCCGCCCCGCGGGTGCGGGAGAGCCTGCCGCTCGTCGAGCGCGCGCTGACCTTCGCTCCGGCCGAACGGGCGGCCGTGGAGGACCGGGACTGGCTGGACTACGCCGAGGGCGAGGAGTCCGTTCTGGACGGCCCCCTGCGTGTCTGGCGTACGGCCGCGCGCCAGGGGCTGGGCCTGTGCGGTGTCGCCGTGCACCTCTGCTGAAGGCCGCGCGGGCCGGACCACCCGTCTTCGGTGATCCGGCCCGCGGGGGTCAGCCCTCGTGTGCTGGGGTGTGCTCGGCCGTGCTCAGCGGGCGACGAAGGCGATCCGTCCCGGGGCCGGCAGAGCCGGGTCGGCTCCGTGGGCCCGGCCGGCGGCGACCTGCGCGTCGGCGAGGCGGCTGCCCGGCGGCGTCTCGGGCTGCGTCGAGCCGCGGCCCGGCACGTCGGCCGAGATGTGGCCGACGACCCGGTTCGCCACGCTCTCGGAGCGGGGCCGCCAGGTGTCGATCGGCTTCGCCGTCGCCGGCTGCCGAGCGGTCTCGACGGGCACCGGACGGTACCGCGCCCGCACGGTGCTGCGCACCACGTCGCCGGCGGGGTTGAGCTCGAAGCGCAGCTCGGTGAAGGAACGGCCGAAGGAGTCGGCCCGGGTGACGAGCCGCCGCCGCCCGTTCGGGTCGTTCACCGCGCACTCGTAGGAGGAGTGGGAGTGGCCGCTGACGATCAGGTCCACCTCCGGCACCGCCCGCTCGGCAGGGTCTTGATCGCTTACGGCTTCAACAGTGGGGTCGTGCTTCCGCGTTCGGTCACGTTCGCGGCGAGGTGGACGGATCCCGCACCCCGGTACGGGGCGGCGGGGGCGCAGCCGTCGTCCGGGTGGCAGCCGCCGTCGACGACGCGCCGGAGCTCGGCCGGGTCCTCGCCGAACTCGTGGTTGCCGACGGAGCTGACACCGAGGCCGAGTTCTTCGAGGGCGTCGATCCTCGGCTCGTCCGCCCACGACGGTGGTGGGCACCGGTGCGGCGGGTGCGCGGCCGCCCCGTTCAGTCGTTCGGTTCGGCCGTCGTGGCGAGTGCCCCCGGCAGCTCGGCCGCGGTGGTGCGGAGCCGGCGCACGAGGTCCTCGGGGGAGTGCCCGGTCGGCTGTGCCACCCAGGCGTCCAGGGCCCGGTGGAACGCCACGACGAGCAGGTCGAGCGCCAGGCGGGCGTGCAGCCGTCCGGTGGGGCCGGGGAGGGCGAAGCGGCGCTCGACCACGGCGAGCGCGGCCCGTGTGGTGCGGTCGCAGAACGCGAGGCCGTGCGCGTCCATCGAGGGTGTGAGGGCCGCGAGTCGGCGCGCGGCCAGGACCCGCCCGGCCCAGCCGTCGGCCGGCATCCGGTCGACGGCCTCGGCGAGGGTGTCCTCGAACAGCGTGAGAAGCCGCCGTCCGTCGGCCGGGCGGTTCTCCAGGACGTCGAGGAAGGCCGCCCACAGGTCCTGAGTGGGGGCCATGGCGACGTCCTCCTTGCTGTCGAAGTAGCGGAAGAAGGTCCGCTTCGACACTTCGGCGGCCTCGCAGAGACCGTCCAGCGTCACGCCGTCGAAGCCGCGGGCACCGAACAGCTCCAGGGCGGTGTCGATCAGCGTCTGTCGGGTGCGCAGCTTCTTGCGTTCGCGCAGCGGGAGTGCGGGGGAGGTCTCGGCGGTCATCGGCACCACTGTATCGGAGCGGCGAACGCCACCTATAGGCTTCTGCCACTCAGTGGCAGAATCTTGGAGGACTTGCATGCGCGCGCTTCTCGTCGACCCCTCCGCCCCCGGCGGTCTCCGGCTCGGCTCCGCCCCCGACCCCGAACCCGCGCCCCACCAGGCCCTGGTGAGGGTGACCGCGACCTCGCTCAACCCCGGCGAGATCACCTTCGGCCTCGGCGCCGCCCCGAAGGGCGCGGTCCTCGGCTGGGACGCCGCCGGAATCGTCGAACGCGCCGCCGCGGATGGCTCGGGCCCCGCTCCCGGCACCCCCGTGGTGACCCTGATGCCCGACGGTGCCTGGGCCGAACTCCGCGCGGTGGACACCGCCCTGATCGGCGTCGCCCCCGCCGGAGCCGACCCGGCCGCCCTCGCCACCGTCCCCGTCGCCGGCACGAGCGCGCTGCGTGCCCTGCACCGCCTCGGCCCGCTCCTCGGCCGCGACGTCCTGATCACCGGGGCGACCGGAGGCGTCGGGCGGTACGCCGTCCAGCTGGCCCGCGCCGGTGGCGCCCGCGTCGTGGCGTCGACGGGCTCCCCGGCCGCCAACGGCGAACTCCTGCGCGGCCTCGGGGCGCACGAGGTGGTCGGAGCGCCGAAGGAGGCCTCCCGGCCCGTGGACGGTGTGATCGACCTGGTCGGCGGACCGCTGCTGGTGGAGGCGTACGACACCCTCGGCGAGGGCGGCACGTTGGTCGCCCTCGGGCACTCCGCCGGCACGGGCGAGGACTTCCCGTTCGGGACGCTGTTCGGCGACCAGGGGCGGCACGACCGGTCCGTCGTCACCTTCTTCCTGCTCTCCTGCACCGGCCTCGACCGCGACCTCGGCCTGCTCGCCCACCGCGTCGCCGACGGGACCCTCGACCCCGGCATCACCTGGCGGGGCGACTGGGCCGACGCGGCCGACGCGGTCGCCGCCCTGCGCGCCGGAGAGCTCCACGGCAAGGCGGTCCTGACCTTCGGCCAGAGCTGAGAAGCGGAACCGAGGAGCAGAACCGAGGAGCAGAGCTGAAAAGCGATCGTCGTCGGCGGCGGCCGGGAGGAAGATCGCCCCATGCGCATTCTGATCGTCACCGCCGGATCCCGTGGCGACGTCGCACCCTTCACCGGCCTCGGGCGGCGCCTGCTCGACGCCGGCCATCAGGTCGCCGTCGCCGCCCACCCGTCCTTCGCCGCGCTCCTCGGCGGGTGCGGCCTCGAGCACCGGATCGTGCCGGGAGACCCGCAGGCGCTGATCCGGGACTGGGCCCGGGCGGCCTCCAGGGAGGAGGCCCGGGCCTTGACCAGGGCGTACGCGGAGGGGCTCGCCGACGGGGTGGCGGAGGCCGTGGCGGGCGGCGCCGACCTGCTGCTCACCCCCTCCGGCCCGGCGCCCCTGGCCCGCACGGCCGGCGAGGCGTTCGGCGTCCCCGTCGTCGGCACCTACCTCGTACCGGCGTTCGCCACCCGGGAGTTCCCGCTGCCCCACGCGCGGAGCACCGACGACCTGGGGCCGGAGGGCAACCTCGCCGCCGGCCGGGACGTGCTGAAGCGCGCCGACGGGGCCTTCGCGGGAGCCGTGACCCGGCTGCGCGACCGCCTCGGACTGCCCGCCGGCACGTCCTCGGCGCCGGGGGACATCCGGCCGGTCTTCCACGGCTACAGCCCGCTGGTGGTGCCCCGCCCCGCGGACTGGCCGTCCGGGGTCGACGTCACGGGTTACTGGTGGTCCGCGCGGCCGGACCACTGGCATCCCCCGGCCGACCTGGTCGACTTCCTCCAGGCCGGTCCGCCCCCGGTGTTCATCGGGTTCGGCAGCATGGCGGCGGGCCGGGGGGAGCGGCTCAGCGAGCTGGTGGCCGCGGCGGTCCGGCGTGCCGGCGTGCGCGCGGTGGTGCAGGCGGGGTGGGCCGAACTGGACGGGTACGGCGACGACGTCCTCGCCGTCGGCGACGTCCCGCACGACTGGCTGTTCCCGCGCACCGCCGCCGTCGTCCACCACGCCGGGGCGGGCACCACCGGGGCCGGACTGCGGGCCGGTGTGCCCGCCGTGCCCGTCCCCTTCCTGTACGACCAGCCGTTCTGGTCGGCCCGGCTGCACGCCCTGGGGGTCGCCCCGCGGCCCGTGCCGTTCGACGCCCTGACCGCCGAGGCCCTCGGCGACGCGATCACGGCCTGTCTGTCGGAGCCGTCCCACCGCCGCCGCGCGGCCGAACTCGCCCACGGGATCGCCGCGGAGGACGGCGCCGCCGCCCTGCTCGCCCACCTCGGCTCGGAAGGCGCCGGATGAAGCCGACGGGGCGCGTGCGGCGCACTCCGGCGTGCGGGGTGCGGGGCGTGCTTCGAATGACGTGTACGTCGGTGATGCGGAAGAAAGCATCGGTGTACCGGCTTTCCGTGCACCTGGGCCGATGATCACGTGGGGGTTGTGGTGGCCGTCAGCAGCGCATCCGTGTCGGGCGCGGCCGCCGGCGGACCCGGCCCCACGAGGGCGCCCGCGTCCGTGCCCGCATCCGCATCCGCGTCCGCATCCACGTCCTCGCCCGCCCCCGCACCGCCGTCCCCGCCCACCGTGTCCCTGCCGAAGGGCGGTGGGGCGATCAAGGGGATCGGCGAGAAGTTCGCGGCCGATCCGGTGACCGGCGCGGGCGCCCTGACCGTGCCGGTCGCGGCCACCCCGGGGCGTTCGGGATGCGGACCGGACCCGGCGCTCGGCTACGACTCGGGCGCGGGCAACGGGCCCTTCGGCCTCGGCTGGAGCCTCGGGCTCCCTGGATGCCGGTCGGCGTCCAGGCCGCGTCGCCCGGGTGGAACAGCTCGCAGTGGCCGAGCGCCGCGTAGCCGCCCCGCCCCACCGCGAGCGCCCCGCCGACCAGGAGGACCCGGCCGTCCTCCAGCCGCACCGCCGGGTGCCCGAACCGGGCGTCCGTCATCGGGGCGCGCACCCGCGTCCACCGCCGGCTGTCGGGGTCGTACAGCTCGGCCGTGGCCAGGCCGACCGGGGGGACTCCGGGGCCCGCTCTGATGCCGCCGACCGCCAGGATGCCGCCGCTCTCCAGCCGGGGCAGGGTGTGCAGGCGGCGGGCCTGCCGGAGCGGCGGCGCGGACGTCCAGACGCCGGTCGACGGGGTGAGGACCGTGCTGCTGTCGGTCGGCAGGCGCCGCCCGTCCTCACCGCCGGCGATCAGCACCCCGTCGTCGCCGAGCACGGCCGCCGCGTCGGCCGGCTGGGCCCAGAACCCCGCGTACGGCATGTCCCGGGCCGGTTGCCACGTGCCGGGGGTGATCCCCGGCACGGTGGCGGGCGGCGTCCCGTCCCGGAAGCCGCGGTGCCGCGGCGGGCCTCTTCACGTCACCCCGTCACCGGCAGCCCCAGATCGGCCGCCAGGCGGGCACGGTGCCAGGCCGGGGGGCCGAAGAGCTGCGCCGCGCCGTGCGCCCGCTTGAAGTAGCGGTGGGCGTCGTGTTCCCAGGTGATGCCGATGCCGCCGTGCAACTGGATCATCTCGCCCGCCACCGCCGAGAACGCCTCCGAGCAGGCGGACTTGGCGGCGGCCGCGCGGCGGGTGAGCTCCGGGTCGTCCCCGGCGGCGGCGAAGGAGGCGGCGAGCGCGGCCGAGCGCGCCGACTCGACCAGGACGTACGCGTCCGCCAGGCGGTGCTTGACCGCCTGGAAGGAGCCGATGGGCCGGTCGAACTGGACCCGCTCCCCGGCATAGGCGAGCGTGATCTCGAGGCAGCGCGCGGCGGCGCCGACCTGTTCGGCGGCGAGCGCCGCGCACGCCAGGTCGAGGACGTGCGCGAGCACCCGCTCGCCCTCCCCCTCCGCCCCCACGAGCCGGCCCTCCGCCGCCGTCAGCACCACCCGCGCCTGCGTCCTGGTGGAGTCCATCGTCACGGCCGCCCCCCGGTCCACGCCCGCGCCGTCCACCGGCACCTCGAAGAGCGAGACGCCCGCCCCCGACCGGGCGGCCACGAGCAGGATCCCGGCCTCCGCGCCGTCGAGGACGTGCTCCTTGGTCCCGGTGATCCGCCAGCTCCCGCCGGGCCCGGGGGCGGCCTCGGCCCGTACGGCCGACGGGTCCCAGGAACCGCGCTCGGCCCACGCCAGGGCTCCCACCACGGTCCCCGAGGCCAGGTCCGGCAGCAGCCGCGCGCACGCCGCCGCGTCACCGGAGGCGAGCAGCGCCTGCACCACGAGCACCGCGGAGCCGAGGTACGGGACGGGGCTCAGCTCCCGTCCCAGCTCCTCCAGCACCACGTGGACCTCGCGGGCCCCGTACCCGGCGCCGCCGTACTCCTCGGGGACGGCGAGCCCCGCGACGCCGATCTGCTCGGTCAGCGGCCGCCAGGCCGCCTCGCCCGTGTGGCGTTCGAGCACGGCCCGTACGGCGGACCGCAGTTCTTCCTGTTCCTCCGTCAGCCTCATGCCTCTGCTCCTCTCGATGCCGGTCGGGTGCGGGGCGGCTCGGCCGCCGCCGGGTCCTCCGCCGAGAGGTCCCGGCCGCGCGTCTCGGCCGTCCGCCAGACGGCGAGCGCGGTCACGAGCCCGCAGACGACGGCGAGGACCGCGAGGGGAGCGCTCCGGGCGTCGTCGGAGAGCAGGCCGCCGGCGAACACCGGGGTGAATCCGCCCCCGATCAGCGCGGCCAGCTGGTAGCCGAGCGAGGCGCCGGTGTAGCGGACGCGGGTGCCGAACATCTCCGAGAGCAGCGGGCCGAGCGGGGCGTACATCGCGGACTGCACCACCTGGCCGAGGACCATGCCGAGGATCAGCAGCGCGGGGGTGCGCGTGTCGACCAGGGCGTAGACCGGGAAGGCGAGCAGCACGACGCCCGCCGCACCGGCGAGGACGACGGCCCGGCGGCCGACGCGGTCGGAGAGCGCGGAGAAGAGCGGGATGGACACGAGGCCCGTGACCGAGGTGAAGAGGAGCCCGGTCATCACCTCGGAGGTGGCGTATCCGATGGTCGTGGCGTAGGTGAGCATGAACGTGCTGATCAGCGCCGTCAGGGCGAAGGGGCCGATGCCCACGGCGCACGCGAGGACGAGGGTGCGGGGCCCGCGCAGCACCTGTGCCAGCGGGACGCCGGAAGCCGCCCCGGTCTCGCGCTCCCGTGCCGCCCGCTGGAAGAGCGGGCTCTCCGTGACGCTGACGCGCACGTAGAGGCCGATGGCGAGGAGCACCGCGCTGAACAGGAACGGGACGCGCCAGCCCCAGGTCAGGAAGGACGCGCGGGGGAGCAGCGAGGTGAGGGTGACGGCGACCGTGGAGAGCAGGAAGCCGATCGGGGACCCCATCTGCATCACGCCGCTCCACAGGCCGCGGCGCCGGGGGGCGGCGTGCTCGACGACCATGAGCGTCGCGCCGGCCCATTCCCCGCCGATGGCGACGCCCTGGACGACGCGGAACAGCACCAGGAGCACGGGGGCGGCGACGCCGATCGTCCCGTACGTGGGGAGGACGCCGATCAGGAAGCTCGCCACGCCCATGAGGGCCATGGTGAGGACGAGCATGGACTTGCGGCCGAGCCGGTCGCCGAAGTGGCCGAAGACGGCGCCGCCGAGCGGGCGCGCCACATAGCCGGCGGCGAGCGTCCCGAAGGCGGCGATCGTGCCGACGGCGGGATCGGACTCGGGGAAGAACAGCTCGCCGAAGACGAGCGCGGCCATCGTGCCGTAGAGCAGGAAGTCGTAGTACTCGATGACGGTGCCGAGCAGACTCGACAGCGCCACCCTGCGGAGCAGGGCGGGGTCGGAGGATCTCTCGGGGGTGTGCGGGGACGGTGCGGGGGACACGCTGGCTCCCGGGTGCGGTGGGGAAGGGGGACCGATGAAAGGGGGACCGATGAGCGGAGGGGGAACCGGGGCCCGCTGCCCGGTCCGGGCAGCGGGCCCCGTTCAGGACGCGAGGACGCGGGCGCGGCAGGCCGCGGGGGTGCCCCAGGCGTCGCGGAGGGGGCGGGCCTTGCGGATCCACAGGGCGAGGTCCAGTTCCTCCGTGTAGCCGACGGCCCCGTGGAGCTGGAGGGCGGTGCGGGCGGCGGCGTACGCGGCCTCGCCCGCCGTGACCTTCGCCGCGGCGGTCTCGGCGGAGGCGTGGGACGCCCCCTCGGCCAGGGCCAGGGCGGCCGAGTGGAGCAGCGGCCGGGCGAACTCCAGCGCGATGAGCGTGTCGGCGAGACGGTGCTTCAGCGCCTGGAAGGAGCCGATGGCGACCCCGAACTGGGTGCGCTGCTTCACGTACTCCACGGTCCGGTCGAGCAGGGCGCGGCCGAGGCCGAGGGACTGGGCGGCGGTGGCCAGGGCGGCGACGTCGGCGGCGTGCGCGGCGGCGGCGGCCACGGCCGGGCCCCGCGCCAGGACGGCTCCGCCGAGCGGACGGGCGAGGCGGCGCGCGGGGTCGGCCGAGGTCTGGACGGGGCCGGCCGTCTCCGCCAGGCGCACGGTGTCGCCCTCGACGACGAGCACGGCGTCGGCCGTGTCCGCGTCCAGGGCGTAGGGGCTTCCGGCGGCCCGGAGGCACAGGGAGACGACCGTCTTTCCCGAGGCGATCCGCGGCAGCAGGGCCGTGGTCGCGTCGTCGTCGAGCCGGTCGAGGAGCGCCGCCGCGGCGACCGTCTCCACCACGGGGCCGGGCACGGCGTGGCGGCCCAGCTCGGTGAAGGCGACGGCCAGTTCGACCGGCAGCGGGCCGAGTCCGTCGTGCCGCTCCGGCACGGCGAGGGCGAACACGCCGGCCTCCGCGAGCCGCGCCCACAGCGCACGGCCGGGTGCCGTGTCGCCCGCCGCCCAGGCCCGTACGGCCGCGGGGGTGTCGGCCGCGGTGAGCATGCCGTCGAGGGAGCGGGCGAACTCCCGCTGCTCGTCGTCGAGGAGGAACCGCATCACCGGCGTCCCTTCGGGAGGCCGAGCAGCCGCTCGGCGATGATGTCGCGCTGGATCTCGTTGGTGCCGGCGTAGACGGGGCCGGCGAGGGAGAAGGTGTGGCCCTCGGCCCAGCCGCCGTGCGCGGGCGCGTCGTCGGCGTCGTCGGCCAGCTCCCCGTACGGGCCGAGCAGGTCGAGCGCGGTCTCGTGGAGCGCGATGTCGAGCTCGGACCAGAAGACCTTGTTGAGACTGGACTCGGCGCCGATCGAGCCTCCGGCGGCGAGCCGCGAGACGCCCGCGTAGGCGGACAGCCGGTAGGCGCGGGCGCCGATGACCGCGTCGGCGACCCGGTCGCGCAGCGCGGTGTCGGAGGGGTCGGCGGTCTCCCGCCACAGTGCCGTGAGGCGTTCGGCGGCGGCCGTGAACCGGCCGGGGCTGCGCAGGGTGAGCCCCCGCTCGTTGCCGACGGTGCTCATCGCGACCCGCCAGCCCTGCCCGGGAGTTCCGATGACGTCCTCGTCGGGCACGAACACGTCGTCGAGGAAGAGCTCGGCGAAGGCGGGCTTCCCGTCGAGACGCCCGATGGGCCGCACGGTCACCCCGTCGGCGTCCAGCGGGAACATCAGGTACGTCAGGCCCTGGTGCGGCTTCGCGGCCTCGGGGTCGCTGCGGAAGAGGCCGAAGGCGCGGTCGGCGAAGGCCGCCCGGGACGACCAGGTCTTCTGGCCGCGCAGGAGCCAGCCGCCGTCGGTCCGTTCGGCCGTGGAGCGCAGCGAGGCGAGGTCGGAGCCGGACTCCGGTTCGGACCAGGCCTGCGCCCAGATGACCTCGCCGCTCGCCATGGGGGGCAGGACGCGGGCGCGCTGTTCGGCGGTGCCGTGCTCGAAGAGGGTGGGGGCGAGGAGGTTGATGCCGTTCTGGCTGACCCGGCCGGGGGCGCCGGCCGCGTAGTACTCCTCCTCGAAGACCAGCCACCGGAGGAGCGAGGCGCCCCGGCCGCCGTACTCCTCGGGCCAGGAGACCACCGACCAGCGGTCGGCGAAGAGGGTCCGCTCCCACTCCCGGTGGGCGGCGAAGCCCTCCGCCGTCTCCAGGGAGGGCAGCGGGACGTCGGGCACGTGGGCGGCGAGCCAGGCGCGGGCCTCGGCCCGGAAGGCGTCCTCCGCCGCGGTGAAGTCGAGGTCCATCAGGCACCCGCCGCCTTCATCGCGCGTATGTCCATGCCGCCCAGTGCGTCGGGGGCGGTCTCGGCGTTGTGCGCGTGGGCGAGGTGGTGCAGCCCGAAGACCGAGTCCATGCCGGTGTGCAGGCCCTGGAGGTCCTCGGCCTGGTTGACGGCGCGCTTGGTGAGCGCCAGGCCCATGCGGGGCATCTCGGCGATCCGGGAGGCCAGTTCCATGGTCCGCTCCGCCAACTCCCCGGGCGGGACGACCCGGTTGACCATGCCGACCTCGTAGGCGCGCCGGGCGTCCATCCGGTCTCCGGTGTAGAGGAACTCCTTGGCGATGCGCGGCGGCATCACCCAGGGGTGGGCGAAGTACTCGACGCCGGGGATGCCCATGCGGACGACGGGGTCGGCGAAGAACGCGTCCTCGGCGGCGACGATGAGGTCGCACACCCAGGCGAGCATCAGGCCGCCCGCGACGCAGGCGCCCTGCACCGACGCGATCATGGGCTTGGGCAGTTCGCGCCAGCGGCGGCACATGCCGAGGTAGACCTCGGACTCGCGGGCGAAGCGGCTCTCCGCCCCCTGCTTGTCCGAGTGGTCCCACCAGAGTCCGGCGCGCCGGTCGAACGGCAGGTGGGCGTCCCGCTCGGGGGTGCCGATGTCGTGGCCGGCGGAGAAGTGCCTCCCGGCTCCGGCGAGCACGACGACCTTGACCTCGTCGTCGTCGGCCGCGCGGTAGAAGGCGCGGTCGAGGGCGTACGTCATCGCGGAGTTCTGGGCGTTGCGGTAATCGGGCCGGTCCATCGTGACGACGGCCACCGGGCCGAGGCGTTCGTAGCGGACCGGGGCCGTGGATGCGGTGCGGGCAGCGGACATCCGCCCTCCTTCCCTAACAAGTGTTTGGTAGGTTAACGTACGGCCATGAGCAACGTCGAGGAGTTCCGCAGAGAGGTCCGCGGCTGGCTGGGCGCCAACCTCACGGGCGAGTTCGCCGCCCTGCGCGGGCGCGGCGGCCCCGGACGGGAGCACGAGGCGCACGCCGAACGCCTCGCCTGGGAGCGGCACATGGCCGCGGCGGGATGGACCTGCGTCGGCTGGCCCGAGGAGTACGGCGGACGGGGCGCGACCCTGGAACAGCAGGTCGCCTTCCACGAGGAGTACGCCCTCGCCGACGCCCCCGCCCGCGTCAGCCACATCGGCGAGCAGCTCCTGGGGCCCACCCTCATCGCCTTCGGCACGCCCGGACAGCGCGAGCGCTTCCTCCCGAAGATCGTCACCGTCGAGGAGCAGTGGTGCCAGGGCTACTCGGAGCCGGACGCCGGCTCCGACCTGGCCAACGTGCGCACCCGCGCCGAACGGGACGGCGAGGACTGGGTGGTCACCGGCCAGAAGGTCTGGACCTCACTCGCGCACGAGGCCGACTGGTGCTTCGTCGTCGCCCGCACCGAACCCGGCTCCACCCGCCACCACGGCCTGTCCTACCTGCTCGTCCCCCTGGACCAGCCCGGAGTCGAGATCAGGCCCATCGTCCAGCTGACCGGCACCTCGGAGTTCAACGAGGTCTTCTTCGACGGGGCCCGCACCCACGCCTCCCACGTCGTCGGCGCCCCCGGCGACGGCTGGCGGGTGGCCATGGCCACCCTCGGCTTCGAGCGGGGCGTGTCCACCCTCGGCCAGCAGGTCGGCTTCCGCCGCGAGCTGGAAGCCGTCGTCGAACTGGCCAAGCGCAACGGCGCCGCCGCCGACCCGCTGATCCGCGACCGCATCGCCCGCGCCTGGATCGGCCTGGAGACCATACGCTTCAACGCCCTGCGCATGCTCGACGGCGTCGCCGCCGGAGCCCCCGGCCCCGAGGCCTCCATCGGGAAGATCTTCTGGGCCACCTGGCACCGGGAGCTCGGCGAGCTCGCCATGGACGTCTGCGGAGCCGCGGGGATGCTGGCGGACGGCGAGCCGTACGACCTCACCGACTGGCAGCGGCTCTACCTCTTCTCCCGCTCCGACACCATCTACGCCGGCTCCAACGAGATCCAGCGGAACATCATCGCCGAGCGCGTCCTCGGCCTGCCCAAGGAGGTCCGCCCATGACCGGCACACCACCCCCCTACGTGCCGGGCCACGGCCTGCTCGCCGGCCGCGGCGCCGTCGTGACCGCCGCCGCCGGCGCCGGCATCGGCGGCGCGACCGCCCGGCGGCTCCTGGAGGAGGGCGCGCGGGTCGTCCTCTCCGACGCCCACGCCCGCCGGCTCAAGGAGTCCGAGGCCGAGCTGGCCGCCGAGTTCGGCTCCGACCGCGTCGCCGCCCTGCCCTGCGACGTCACCGACGAGACCCAGGTCGCCGCCCTGTTCGACCTCGCCGCCGAACGCCACGGACGCCTCGACATCGTCGTCAACAACGCCGGCCTCGGCGGCACCGCCGACCTCGTCGACATGACCGACGAACAGTGGGACAAGGTCCTCGACGTCACCCTCAACGGCACCTTCCGCTGCACCCGCGCCGCGCTGCGCCGGATGAAGGCCGGGGGCGCCGGGGGAGTCGTCGTCAACAACGCCTCGGTGATCGGCTGGCGCGCCCAGAAGGGACAGGCCCACTACGCCGCCGCCAAGGCCGGCGTCATGGCGCTCACCCGCTGCGCCGCCCTGGAGGCCGCCGAGTACGGCGTGCGCGTCAACGCCGTCTCCCCGAGCCTGGCCATGCACCCCCACCTGGTGAAGGTCACCACCCCCGAACTCCTGGAGGAGCTGACCTCCCGCGAGGCCTTCGGACGCCACGCCGAACCGTGGGAGGTGGCCAACGTGATCGTCTTCCTGGCCAGCGGCTACTCCTCGTACCTGACGGGCGAGGTCCTCTCCGTCAGCAGCCAGCACCCGTGAGACCGGCGCCGGAGCGGCGCCGCGAGATCCTGGACACGGCGGCCGAGGTCTTCGCCGCCCAGGGGTACGACGCCACCACCGTCCGCCGCATCGCCGACGCGGCCGGCCTGCTCGCGGGCAGCCTCTACTACCACTTCGACTCCAAGGAGTCGATGCTCGACGAGATCCTCCGCGCCTTCCTGGACGAGCTGTGGGCCCGGTACGACGCCGTGCTCGCCGCCCTGCTCGGCCCCCGGGAGACCCTGGAGGCCCTCGTCACCGAATCGTTCCGGGAGATCGATCGGCACCGCGCCGCCGTCGCCATCTACCAGAAGGAGTCCGGGCACCTGCGGGAGCAGCCGCGCTTCGGCTATCTCGCCGGCTCCCAGCGGAGGTTCGAGGAGGCCTGGCTCAGGACCCTGGAGCGCGGCGTGGCCGCCGGGGTCTTCCGCACGGACCTCGACGTCCGGCTCACCTACCGCTTCGTGCGCGACACCGTCTGGGTCGCGGCGTCCTGGTACCGGCCGGGCGGACAGCACAGCCCGGAGGAGATCGCCCGCCAGTACCTGTCGATGGTCCTGGAGGGCATCGCCCCCGCCACCCGTACATGACATGACATCGTGGACAGAGAAGAAGGAGCCGTCATGGCCGAGGCCTACATCGTCGAAGCGGTCCGCACCCCGGTCGGCAGGCGGAACGGCGGACTGTCCGCCGTTCACCCGGCCGACCTCGGAGCACACGTCCTGAAGGCGCTCATGGAGCGTTCGGGCGCCGACCCGGCCGCCGTCGAGGACGTCGTCTTCGGCTGCCTGGACACCGTCGGCCCGCAGGCCGGCGACATAGCCCGCACCAGCTGGCTGGCCGCCGGACTCCCCGAGGAGGTGCCCGGCACCACCGTGGACCGGCAGTGCGGCTCCTCCCAGCAGGCCCTGCACTTCGCCGCGCAGGGCGTCCTGTCCGGCACCCAGGACCTGGTGGTCGCGGGCGGCGTGCAGAACATGTCGATGATCCCGATCGCCTTCGCCAGCCGCCAGGCCGCCGACCCGCTCGGCCTGACCGAGGGCCCGTACGCCGGCTCCGAGGGCTGGCGCGCCCGCTACGGCGACCAGCCGGTCAACCAGTTCCACGGCGCCGAGCTCATCGCCGCCAAGTGGGACATCTCCCGCCGGGACATGGAGGAGTTCGCCCTGCGCTCGCACCAGCGGGCCGCCCGCGCGATCGACGAGGGCCGCTTCGACCGCGAGATCGTCCCGTACGGGGACGTCACCACCGACGAGGGCCCGCGCCGCGACACCACCCTGGAGAAGATGGCCGGCCTGAAGGCGCTGGTCGAGGGCGGCCGGCTGACCGCAGCGGTCTCCTCGCAGGTCTCCGACGGGGCCTCGGCGATGCTGATCGCCTCGGAACGCGCCGTACGCGAACACGGGCTGACCCCGCGCGCCCGCGTCCACCACCTGTCGGTGCGGGGCGAGGACCCGATCCGGATGCTGTCCGCCCCCATCCCGGCGACGGCGTACGCGCTGAAGAAGGCCGGGATGACGCTCGACGACATCGACCTGGTGGAGATCAACGAGGCCTTCGCCTCGGTCGTCCTCGCCTGGCTGAAGGAGACCGGCGCCGACCCGGAGAAGGTCAACGTCAACGGCGGGGCCATCGCCCTGGGCCACCCCCTCGGCGCCACCGGCACCAAGCTGACCACCACCCTCCTCCACGAACTGGAGCGCACCGGCGGCCGCTACGGCCTCCAGACGATGTGCGAGGGCGGTGGTCAGGCGAACGTGACGATCATCGAGCGCCTCTGACGGACGAGGTCCCCGCGCCGGCCCCGGACCGTCCGGCCGGAGGCCGGCGCGGGCTCCCGAAGCCCGGGAGGCCCCCTGGGGCCGAGCGGCGCGAGGGGGCCGTCGGGGAGGGGCCGAGGGGCGAGAGCGGTGGTCAGGCGAACGTGACGATCATCGAGCGCCTGTGACGCCCGAGCCGAAGAGCCGCTGCCAGACCGTGTGATCGGTGCGGGGACCGCCGGGGGTCTCCGCGCCGTACGCCTCGATCTCCGCCTCGATGTCGAGGGGCCGGGTGGGCGAGGTCATCGCCGAGAGCTCGCCGGCGACGGCCGCGTCCGGGACCAGCCAGCAGACCTCGAACTCGATGCCGTCCGGGTCCCGGGCGTAGAGCGCCTTGGTGGAGGCGTGGTTGCTCGCCCCCGTCAGGGCGCCCGCCTCCGCGAGGCGGGTCCGCATGCGCCGCAGCTCGGCCAGGGTGTCCACCTCCCAGGCCAGGTGGTACAGGCCGACCCGCCCGGTGGCGTGCCCGGGACCGCGCTCCGGGGACTGGAACAGACCGAGGTCGTGGTCGTTGGCGGAGCCCGCCGCCTGGAGGAAGGCCGCCCCGGGGAACGCCTGCGGAAGCGGCCGGAACCCGAGGACGTCGCGGTAGAAGGCGAGGCTGCGCTCCAGGTCGGAGACGAAGAGGACGGCGTGGTTCAGCCGTTGGATCGGCATGGCGGTTCCGTTCGGATAGGTGCGGTGCGGTTCGGGTGGAGCGACACGGGTCCGCCGGGGTGAAAGCACCCCGGCGGACCCGTGTGCGTCGGGTCAGTCCCGGGCGGGCAGCGCCTGGAGCGCGGCGCGGGCCTCCTTCATCAGCCGGTCCACGAGCTCGGCGCAGGACGGCAGGTCGTCGATCAGCCCCGCGACCTGACCGGAGGCCATCACGCCCAGGTCGGTGCGGCCCTCGACCATGGACGCCTTGAGCAGCATCGGGGTGTTGGCGGCCAGCAGGACCTGGCTCCACGTCAGGTCCTTGCCGTGCTTCATCGCCAGGCCGTCCCGGACCATCTGCGCCCAGCTCATGCCGGAGTCGCGCCGGAAGGCCGCGGCGTGCCGGACCGCCCGCAGCAGCGAGGCGGCCCGGCCCGAGCGCTCCAGCGCGTCGACCAGCTCCGTGCGCAGCATCCGGTGCGGCAGTCCGTCCACCTTGGTGGTGACGGTGACGTCCGTGACGGCCGCCGCGAGGTAGCGGGCCTTCACCGCGTCGGGGACCGTGCTGTCGGAGGTGAGCAGGAAGCGCGTGCCCATGGCGATCCCGGCCGCGCCGTACGCGAGGGCCGCGACCAGGCCGCGACCGTCGTGGAAGCCGCCGGCCGCGACGACCGGGATGTCCACGGCGTCCACGACCTGCGGGAGCAGGACGGTGGTGGCGACGCTGCCGGTGTGGCCGCCGCCCTCCCCGCCCTGCACGATCACCGCGTCGGCGCCCCACGCGGCGACCTTCTCGGCGTGCCGCCTGGCCCCGATGGAGGGGATGACGACGACCCCCGCGTCCTTGAGCCGGGCGATCAGCTCACGGGACGGCGCGAGCGCGAACGAGGCGACCTTCACGCCCTCGTCGATGATGATCCGGACGCGTTCGCCCGCGTCCCCGGCGTCCGCGCGCAGGTTCACGCCGAAGGGCGCGTCCGTGCGGGACTTCACCTCGCGCACCGCCGAGCGGAGCTGGTCGACGGTCATCGTCGCCGACGCCAGGATGCCGAGCGCCCCGGCCTCGGCGGTGGCCGAGACCAGGCGGGGACCGGCCACCCACCCCATGCCGGTCTGCACGACGGGGTGGCGCACCCCGACGAGCTCGGTGAGGCGGGTGGGAATCGTGGCGTCGCTCACGAGGGGACCTCCCGGTCGCGCAGCCCCTTCGGGTCGATCTCCTCGCGGATCAGCCGCAGTTCCTCGGCGGTGGGCTCGCGGGTGTACGGCACCTCGTCGGGGACGGTCAGCGCGAAGCCGGTGGCCTCCCGAACCCGCTCGACGGTGACGCCGGGGTGCAGCGAGCGCAGCCGCATGGTGCGGTCCGGGGTCTCGAAGTCGAAGACGCCCAGGTCGCTGATGACGTCCGGGAGGCGGTGGTAGCGGGTCGCGGAGGGGCCCGCCGCGGCGGCCCGGTCGTAGCCGACGCCGCAGACCATGTCGACCCGCTCCACGAAGACGCGCGTCGAGTGCTTGGGGACCCAGTAACTGGTCGGATTGTTAAGGGTGTTGACCGGCGCGCCGCGCACGCCGAGGAGCTGGCGCTTCGGCCGCGCCCAGTCGCCGATGCAGCTGATGTTCTGGTTGCCGTACCGGTCGAGCTGGCTCGCGCCCATCATCACGTGCCGGCGCCCGGTGGCGACCATGGCCAGGTGCTGGCGGTACGGCAGCCAGCCCTCCACCACCCGGGGCGCGGCGCCGACCGCCGGCACGTCGGCGATGAGCAGCGCCTCCCCGTCGGTCAGCAGCAGCTCGGGGGCGAAGGTGAGCTTCGCGAGGCGGGCGCCGATCATCGGGACGGTGCCCATGGGGCTGGCCAGGACCTCGCCCGCGTCCCGCCAGGCCTCGGCACAGGCGACGACGCAGTACTCGGCCCGGGTCGCCGTCGTGGGGGTCTCGGTGCCGCTCATGCTTCCTCCTCGTGGAACGCCGCGACCGCGGCCTGGTAGGCGTCCTCGTCGCCGGACAGGAACCGGGCGGTGAACTCCCGCCAGGCCTCCGGGTCCCGGGCCGCCTTCACGTAGGCGCGCTGGAAGGCCTCGTCCCGGTCGTGGTCGGGGGCGCAGGAGGTGAAGTGCGCGCCGTTCGGCGTCTCGACGACGCCGTCGACGAAGGCCCGCTTGAGCAGCAGCGACTGGGGTCCCGCGTCCTTGAGCAGCTCCGAGGTCTCCACGATCCGCTCGCAGGAGACGTACGCGGCGTCGGCGGCCTCGCAGAACAGGTCGTCGAAGTACGGGTCGGGCCCCAGGTACTGGCCGTTGCCCTGCGCGTCGGCGCGGTTGAGGTGGACGAGCGCGGCGTCCAGCCGCAGCGCGGGGACGGCGACGAGCTCCTCGCGGTCGTCGTACGGGGACGTGACGGTCCGCAGCGAGGGGTTGACGGTCATCACGTCCGAGGCGAGTCCGGCCCGGATGGGCATGAAGGGCAGCCGGTGCACGGCGGCGGTCAGGCCCCACATGAGCATGGCCTCGTCCAGCTCCACCAGCTCGAAGGCGCCGCGCTGCCGGGCCGCGCCGAAGTGCGGCTCCAGGGGCACGGAGTCGAGCGTGGCGAAGGCCGCGACCAGCTTGCGGATCTTCCCGGCCGCGGCGAGCAGCCCGATGTCCGGGCCGCCGTACGAGACCACGGTCAGGTCGGTGACGTCGGACCGCAGCAGGGCCCGTACCAGCGCCATCGGCTTGCGGCGCGAGCCCCAGCCGCCGATGCCGATCGTCATCCCGCTCCGGAGCCGTCCCACGACCTCCTCGGCGGTCATCGTCTTGTCCCTGCTCACGACTGCTCCTCGTCCGTGTCGTCCGTGTCGACGGTGCTGCCCTTGCCGAAGGTGTCGCGGACCCGGTCGGCGACACCGCTGAGACTGGCCTCGAAGGTGAAGCCCTGTTCGAAGCGGTAGCTGCGGTGGACGTCCACCGGGTCGATGCCGTTGATCGCGGCCTTGGCGAGCCGGATCAGCTGTCCGTCCTTGGCCGCGATCTCCCGCGCGAGTTCGAGCGCCGCGTCGAGCAGCCGCTCGCGCGGGACGACCCGCCAGACCGAGCCGTGCCGGTGCAGCTCCTCGGCGGTGACCGTGCGCGAGGTGTAGTAGAGGGCCCGCATCAGCTGCTGCGGGACGAGCCGGGCGAGGTGCGTGGCCGCGCCGAGCGCGCCCCGGTCCAGCTCGGGCAGGCCGAAGGCCGCGTCCTCGGAGGCGACGATCGCGTCGGCGTTGCCGACCAGGCCGATGCCGCCGCCGAGGCAGAAGCCGTGCACGGCGGCGACCACCGGCACCTCGCAGTCGTAGACGGCGGCGAAGGCCTCGTAACAGCCGCGGTTGGCGCCCAGGAGGGCGTCGTGTCCGGCCGTGCGCTGGATCTCCTTGATGTCGACGCCGGCGTTGAAGCCGCGGCCCTCCGCGGTGAGCACGACGCAGCGCACCTCGGGATCGGCGCCGGCGGCGCGCACCGCCGCGGCGAGGTCGTACCAGCCCCGTACGGGGAGGGCGTTGACCGGGGGGAAGTCGACGGTGACGACGGCGACGCCCTTGTCGGGGGCGGAGGTGGAGACACCCATGAGCAGATCAGCTACCTTTCCACCAAACGTTTGTTAGGTGGAAGATAGCAGCGGTTCGCACGCTGCGGGAGGTGTCCATTGGCAGTCACCATCGATCTGTCGGGAACCGTCGCCGTCGTCACCGGCGGCACACGGGGCGTCGGCGCCGGAATCGCCCGAGCCCTGCTCGAAGCCGGCGCGGAGGTCGTGACCTGCGCGCGACGGGCCCCCGGGAAGCCCGTCCAGGCGGCGGGGCGCACGGCCCGCTTCCTCCCCGTCGACCTGCGCGACCCGGCCGCCGTCGCGGACTTCTTCGCCCGGGTCCGCGACGACCACGGAAGGCTGGACGTCCTGGTCAACAACGCCGGGGGAACCCCGTTCCGGATGCTCGGCGACGGGAGCGCCGAGCAACAGGCCCGCGTCATCGAACTGAACCTCGTCGCGCCGCTGACCGCCTCCCTCGCCGCGTACGAGGTGATGCGCCTCCAACGCGGCGGCGGTTCCATCATCATGATCGGCAGCGTCAGCGGCACCCGTCCCTCACCGGGCAGCGCGGCCTACGGCGCCGCCAAGGCCGGCCTCGACAACCTCGCCCGGTCCATGGCGGTGGAATGGGCGCCGCTGGTCCGGGTCAACACGCTCGTCCCCGGCATGGTGCGCACCGAACTGTCCCACCTGCACTACGGCGACGAGGACGGCATCGCCTCCGTCGGCCGCACCGTGCCGCTCGGCCGGCTCGCCGAACCCGCCGACATCGGGGACGCCTGCGCCTTCCTCGCCTCCGACAAGGCCGCCTACATCACCGGCGCCAGCCTGCTCGTCCACGGCGGCGGGGAACGTCCCGCCTTCCTGGACGCGGCGACGGTCAACCACTGAGACCACCGAACCCACCGAACCCACCGAAAGGCACCCACCATGACTGGACTGTGCGACGGACGCGTCGTCATCGTCACCGGCGCCGGCCGAGGCCTCGGCCGCGCGCACGCGCTCGCCTTCGCCGCCGAGGGCGCCAAGGTCGTCGTCAACGACCTCGGCGTCGGCCTCGACGGCACCGGAGGCGGCGCGGGGCCCGCCCAGCAGGTCGTCGACGAGATCACCGCCTCCGGCGGGGAGGCGGTCGCCCACGGCGGCGACATCGCGACGACGGACGGCGCGGCCTCACTCGTCACCGCGGCGCTGGACGCCTTCGGCCGCCTCGACACCCTCGTCAACAACGCCGGCTTCCTCCGCGACCGGATGCTGGTCAACCTCGGCGAGGACGACTGGGACGCCGTCATGCGCGTCCACCTCAAGGGCCACTTCCTGCCGCTCCAGCACGCCGCCGCGCACTGGCGGGCCGAGACGAAGGCCGGACGCGAGCCCGTCGCCCGCGTCGTCAACACCAGCTCCGGCGCGGGGCTGCTCGGCAGCGTCGGGCAGGGCAACTACGCCGCCGCCAAGGCCGGGATCGTCGGCCTCACGCTCGTCGCCGCGGCCGAGATGGGCCGGTACGGGGTCCAGGTCAACGCGATCGCCCCCGCGGCCCGCACCCGGATGACCGAGCAGACCTTCGCGGAGACGATGGCCGCGCCCCCGGGGGGCGGCTTCGACGCGATGGCCCCGGAGAACGTCTCCCCCCTCGTCGTCTGGCTCGGCTCCGCGGCCTCGGCCGGCGTCACGGGACGGGTCTTCGAGGCCGAGGCGGGCCGGATCACGGTCATGGAGGGGTGGCGGCCGGGCCCGACGGCCGACAAGGGGGCGCGCTGGACGCCGGCGGAGGCGGGCGAGACGACCCTGAAGCTCCTGGCGGCCTCGGAACCCCCGCAGCCGGTCTACGGCACGAACTGACCCCACGGCGCGAGCGCCCCCACGCGGCGCGCTCCAGGCTGGCACGCGGCGCGCTCCGCCTGTGGGGCCCTCGCCCCTGGCGGGTGTGGCGCTCCCGCCCCGTGCGGCCCCCGCCCCGCCGGTGGGCCCGTGCGGGCCCGCGCCCGCCGGGCGGTGCCCTGGCCCACCGCCGTGTGGGCTGCGCCCGGCGGGGCGGTGCCCCCTGGTGCCCGCCGTGTGGGCAATCGTCCCGCTGGGCGGGACGGGTGGGCACACGGGACGGCGCCCTTCAGCGGCGCCCCGCGCTCCGTGCCTGGACCCGCACCACGTGTGCGCCGTACCTGCGGGTGCGGGTTCAGGCGCTTGAGCCTCTGGCGCCGGCAAGGGCGCCGTTCCGTTGTGCCCACCCTCCCCCAAGCTCTCGGCTTCGCTCGAGCAGGGGGGACCCCCTCGCCCCAGCGGAACAACTGCCCACAACGGAGGCGGGAGTGGGCACCGCCCGGCGGGCGCAGCCCGCAACGAGGCGGGGCACCGTCCCATTGGGCGCAGCCCGCAACGGGGCGGGCGTCAAGCCATTGGGCGCAGGCCGCAACGGGCGGTGGGCTTTCCCGCTCACCGGGAACTGGCGCTCCCAGGCGCCCCCGGCCCCGTCCTAGCCTCCCCGGACAGCCCCAACCGCCCCGCAGGAGGGACCCGCCATGCTCACGGACCGCCAGAGACACGAGGCGGCCGAGCTGCTCCGCTCCGCCGAACAGCACGTCACGCCGATCGCCCCGCTGACCGAGGCGTTCCCCGGCATCGGCACCGAGGACGCGTACGAGATCCAGCTCGTCAACATCCGCCACCGCCTCGCGGCCGGGGCGGAGGTGCGCGGTCACAAGGTCGGCCTGTCCTCGCCGGTCATGCAGCGGATGATGGGCGTCGACGAACCGGACTACGGCCATCTGCTCGACGACATGGAGCTCCGGCCGGAGATCCCCGTCCGCGCCGCCCGCTACTGTCACCCCCGCGTCGAGGTCGAGGTCGGCTTCGTCCTCGGCGACGACCTGCCGGGGGAGACCTGCACCCCGGCGGACGTCCTCGCCGCGACCGAACGCGTCGTGCCCGCCCTGGAGCTGATCGACAGCAGGATCCGGGACTGGCGGATCACCATCGCCGACACCATCGCGGACAACGCCTCCTCCGCCGGATACGTCATCGGGGAGGGCCGGGACCCCCGCGAGCTCGACCTCACGGCGATCGACGCCCGGCTGACCGCCGGCGGCGAGCTCCTCGCCGAGGGCCGCAGCGACGCCGTGCTCGGTGACCCGGTCCGCTCCGTCGCCTGGCTCGCCCGCACCGTCGCCCGCTTCGGCGTGCCGCTGAAGAAGGGGCACGTGGTGCTGCCCGGCTCGTGCACCCGGGCCGTCGACGTGGCGGCCGGGGCGACCTTCACCGCCGAGTTCACCGGCCTTGGCTCCGTCTCCCTCTCGTTCATCTGAGGTGATCATGACCATCAAGACAAAGGCGACCGCCGCCATCGTCGGTTCCGGCAACATCGGCACCGACCTGCTGTACAAGCTGCTGCGCTCCGAACACGTCGAACCCCGTTGGATGATCGGCGTCGACCCCGAGAGCGAGGGCCTCGCCCGCGCCGCCCGCGCCGGTCTTGAGGCCAGTCACGAAGGCGTCGACCGGCTGCTCGCCCAGGACGAGAAGCCCGACATCGTCTTCGAGGCCACCAGCGCCTACGTCCACCGGGCCAACGCCCCGCGCTACGCGGAGCTCGGCATCAAGGCCGTCGACCTGACGCCGGCGGCCGTCGGCCCCGCCGTCGTCCCGCCCGCCAACCTCCGCGAGCACCTCGACCGGCCCAACGTCAACATGATCACCTGCGGCGGCCAGGCCACCATCCCCATGGTGTACGCGGTCTCGCGCGTCGTCCCCGTGCCGTACGCGGAGATCGTCGCCTCGGTGGCCTCCGTCTCCGCCGGCCCCGGAACCCGCGCGAACATCGACGAGTTCACCCGCACCACCTCGCGCGGCATCGAGACCATCGGCGGCGCCGGGCGCGGCAAGGCCATCATCATCCTCAACCCGGCCGAGCCGCCCGTCATCATGCGCGACACCGTCTTCTGCGCCATCCCCGAGGACGCCGACCGGGACGCCATCGCCCTCTCCGTCAAGGAGATCGCCGAGCAGGTCGCCTCGTACGTCCCCGGCTACCGCCTGCGCGCCGAGCCGCAGTTCGACGACCCGAGCCCGGAGAACGGCGGGACCGCCCGCGTCGCGATCTTCCTGGAGGTGGAGGGGGCGGGCGACTACCTGCCGCCCTACGCCGGAAACCTCGACATCATGACCGCCGCCGCCACCAAGGTCGGCGAGGAGTTCGCCAAGGCGCTCCTCGCGCCGGGCGCGTAAGGAGCACACCGCATGCCCTACTCGGACACCCTCGACATCCGGATCACCGACTCCTCGCTGCGCGACGGCTCGCACGCCAAGCGCCACCGGTTCACCGCCGAGGACGTGCGGTCCGTCGTGGCCGCCCTCGACGACGCCGGCGTCCCCGTGATCGAGGTGACGCACGGCGACGGCCTCGGAGGATCCTCCTTCAACTACGGCTTCTCGAAGACGCCCGAACAGGAACTGATCAAGGTCGCGGTCGACACCGCGCGGCGGGCCAGGATCGCCTTCCTCATGCTCCCCGGGCTCGGCGTCAAGGACGACATCCGGGCCGCCCACGGCAACGGCGCAGGCATCTGCCGCATCGCCACCCACTGCACCGAGGCCGACATCGCGGACCAGCACTTCGGACTCGCCCGGGAGATGGGCCTGGAGACCGTCGGCTTCCTGATGATGGCCCATTCCACGACCCCCGAGAAGCTGGCCCGGCAGGGCAGGATCATGGCCGACGCGGGCTGCCAGTGCGTGTACGTCGTCGACTCGGCCGGCGCCATGGTCATGGACGACGTCACCGCCCGGGTCGAGGCCCTGCTCGCCGAGCTCGGCGACGACGCCCAGGTCGGCTTCCACGGTCACGAGAACCTGGCCCTCGGCACCGGCAACTCCATCGCCGCGGTCAAGGCCGGAGCCCTGCAGATCGACGGCTCCACCCGCCGGCTCGGCGCCGGCGCGGGCAACACCGCCGTCGAGGCCCTGGTCGCCGTCTGCGCCAAGATGGGCATCCGTACCGGCGTCGACGTACTGAAGATCATCGACGCGGCCGAGGACGTGGTCCGCCCCGTCATGGACGACGAGTGCCGGCTCGACCGGCTCGCCCTCCTGATGGGCCACGCCGGCGTCTACTCCAGCTTCCTCAAGCACGCCTACCGGCAGGCCGAGCGCTACGGCGTCTCCGGCGCCGAGATCCTCCTGCGCGCCGGCGAGCGCCGCCTGGTCGGCGGCCAGGAGGACCAGCTCATCGACATCGCCGTGGAACTCGCCGCACAGAAGTGAACCGACAGAACACCAGGAGGGACCAGATGACTGCTCTCAACGACGAGGTCCGGGTCATCGACGCGGGCAGGCCGCCGACGCGGTTCGCCCGTGGCTGGCACTGCCTCGGCCTCGCCGACGCCTTCAAGGACGGCAAGCCGCACGAGATCGAGGCCTTCGGCACCAAGCTGGTGGTCTTCCAGGGCCAGGACGACGGCCTGCTGCACGTCCTGAACGCCTACTGTCCCCACATGGGCGGCAACCTGGCCCAGGGCAGCGTCAAGGGCGACGCCGTCGCCTGCCCCTTCCACGACTGGCGCTGGTCGGGCGACGGCCGCTGCGCCGGCATCCCGTACGCCCGCCGGGTCCCCCCGCGCGCCAGGACCCGCGCCTGGACCTCACTGGAGCGGAACGAGCAGCTCTTCGTCTGGCACGACCCCGAGGGCAACCCGCCGCCCCCCGAGGTGACCGTCCCCGAGATCGCGGGCATCCACGGCCCCGACGCCGACCAGTGGAGCGACTGGACCTGGAAGACCCTCCGGGTCGAGGGCGCCAACTGCCGCGAGATCGTGGACAACGTCGTGGACATGGCGCACTTCTACTACGTCCACTACGCCTTCCCCGAGTACTTCAAGAACGTCTTCGACGGCCACGTCGCCACCCAGTACATGGAGAGCAGCCCCCGCGGGGACATGGATCTGGGCACCCTCAGCTCCGGCCGCCTGCGCTCCGACGCCTCCTACCACGGCCCCTCCTACATGATCGACCACCTCTACAGCGACGTCGGCGGCGGCGCGGAGATGGAGATCGTCCTGATCAACTGCCACTACCCGATCGACGAGAACAGCTTCCTGCTCCAGTACGGGGCGATCGTGAAGCGGCTCCCCGGAATGACGGACGAGCAGGCCGCCGACGCCGCACGGCTCACCGCCGAGGGCGCCACCGTCGGCTTCGAGCAGGACGTGGAGATCTGGCGGAACAAGACCCGGATCGACAACCCCCTGCTCACCGAGGAGGACGGTCCCGTCTACCAGTTGCGCCGCTGGTACGAGCAGTTCTACGTCGACGTCGCCGACGTCAAGGACGAGATGACCCGCCGCTTCGAGTTCGAGATCGACACCCGGCGCGCCAACACGGCATGGCGCGCCGAGGTCGAGGAGAACCTCGCGCGCCGCGCGGCGGAGACGGAAAGCGGAGCCTGACATGCGAGCGGTGGAGTGCGCGGCCTGCGGCAACCAGGTCCTGTGCGAGAAGTTCAGCGTCGCCCACACCTCCGTGCAGTGGACGGCCGACGCCGCCGTCGCCTGCGCGGAGTTCCGCGACCGGGTGCGCCCGGGCGTGACCACCGCCCGGATGCGGACCTGCCGGGCCCTGCGGGCGAGCATCGACCGCGCGGTCGAGGACGGAGACCTGACGGTCGGCACCCTGGCGCCGGGCGGCCCGGAGTCCGGCACCCCGGAGTCCCGCACGGCAGGCACCGCGACCACGGAGGCCGACGATGCCTGAGCCCACGACCAGCTCTCGCACCCACCGGCTGCGCGTCGTCGAGGTCATCGCCGAGACGGCCGACGCGCACTCCCTGGTGCTCCAGGCACCGGCGGAGAGCGCGGACCGCTTCACGTACCGCCCCGGGCAGTTCCTCACCCTGAAGCTGCCCGGCACCGACGGGAGGCCGGCCGCCCGCTGCTACTCCCTCGCCAGCTCGCCCCACACCGGCGAGCCCCTGAAGATCACCGTCAAACGGGTCGCCGGCGGATACGGCTCCAACTGGGTCTGCGACCGCCTGGCGGCCGGGGACGAGCTGGAGGTGCTGCCCCCGGCCGGCACCTTCACCCCGGACTCCCTCGACGACGACCTGCTGCTCGTCGCCGGAGGCAGCGGCATCACACCGGTCCTGTCGATCGCCAAGTCGGCCCTGGCCGACGGCCGGGGCGGAGTGGTGCTGCTGTACGCCAACCGCGACGAGTCCTCGGTCGTCTTCCGCGACGAACTGCGCACCCTGACCCAGGCCCACCCGGACCGGCTGCTCGTGCTCCACTGGCTGGAGTCGCTCCAGGGCCTGCCCTCCGTGGACCGGCTGGCCGCCGCGCTCGCGCCCTACGCCGGCCGCGAGGCCTTCGTCTGCGGACCGCAGCCGCTCATGGACGCCGTCGAGCAGGCGCTGCGCACGCTCGGCGCGCCCGGCGACCGCATCCACCGGGAGCGGTTCTTCTCCCTCGGCGCGGACGTCTTCGACACCCCTGAGGTGCCGCGGCACACGGCGGCCGAGGGCGGCACGACCGCCGAGGTCGAGCTCGACGGCGAGACCCGCACGGTCGCCTGGCCGCCGACGGCGCCCCTGCTCGACGTGCTCCTCGCCGCGGGCGTGGACGCCCCGTACTCCTGCCAGGAGGGCGCCTGCAGCGCCTGCACCTGCCGGGTCGTGGCCGGCGAGGTCAAGATGCTCCGCAACGACGTCCTGGACGACCAGGACATCGCCGAGGGATACGTCCTGGCCTGCCAGGCCCTGCCCCTCACCGACCGGGTCGAGATCACCTATTCCTGACGAGGAGACCGTCATGTCCCGAACCTGCCTGGTCACCGGAGCCGCCTCCGGCATCGGCAAGGCCACCGCCGACCTCCTGCGGCAGCGCGGTCACACCGTCATCGGCGCCGACCTCGCCGACGGCGACATCCACGCCGACCTGTCCACCGCCGAGGGCCGGGCCGAACTCGTCGCCCGGGCACGCGAGCTGACCGGCGGCCGTCTCGACGCCGTCGTCTCCTGCGCGGGCGTCGCCCACTTCGACCCCCTCACCGTCAGGGTCAACCACTTCGGTGCCGTGGCCACGCTCGACGGACTGCGTCCGCTGCTCGTCGCCGGCACCGATCCCCGGGCCGTGGTCGTCGGATCCGTCGACTCCGTCCACCCGGTCGACCCCGCGATCGTGGACGCCGCGCTCGCCGGGGACGAGGAGGCGGCGGTGGCCGCCTCCCGGGCGGCCGTCGACCGCGGCGAGGGACACCTCGTCTACTCCTCGTCGAAGGCGGCGATCTCCCGCTGGGTCCGGCGCGCCGCCCCCACCGGGGCCTGGGCCGGCGACGGCGTCCCGCTCAACGCCGTGGCCCCCGGCGTGGTCGTCACGCCCCTGACCCGGCCGCTGCTCGACGACCCCGAGATGCGGGGGCTCGTCGAGCGGAGCGTGCCGATGCCGCTCCACGGCCATGCCCGCCCCGAGCAGATCGCCCCGCTCATCGCCTGGCTGGCCTCGCCCGAGAACGCCCTCGTGACCGGGCAGGTCGTCTTCGCCGACGGGGGCGCCGACGCGGTCCTGCGCGGCGACCGCACCTGGTGACGACCCGTACGAGGACACCTGGCACCGCCTGGAGGGGCACCCGTGCGGGTGCCCCTCGCCGCACACCCGTACCCGTACCCGCACCCGTATCCGTCACGAGGAGACGCCCGTGAACGCCCGTAACGAGGAGACGCCCGTGAACCCCCGTACGCTCGAACGCTCCGCCGTCGTCCCGGCCGCCCCCGACGCCGTGTGGGCCCTCATCGGCGACTTCGGTGCCCTCGCCGACTGGCATCCCCACGTCCCGCCCTCCACCCTGGAGGACGGCGGCGACCCCGCCGTCCCCGGGACCGTCAGGGTCTTCGCCGTCGACGGCGAGGCCGTCGCCCGGGAGCGCCTGCTCGACCGTGACGCGGCCGGCCGCTCGTACCGCTACACCCTCCTCGACCCCGTCATGCTCCCGGTCCACGACTACGTGGCGACGCTCGCCGTGCGCCCGCACCCCGACGGTGCCGAGGTCCGGTGGTCGGCCGCCTACCGGAGCACGGACGACGTCGTGCCCCGGGTGGAGTCGGTCTTCGGGGACGGCACGTACGGCACCGGCCTCGCCGCCCTGCGGGCGCGCTTCACATCCAGTCGCTGAAGCGCAGCCAGGCCATCATGTCGTCCATCGAGGGCCGCGGAAGCCCCACGGGTCCCGCGCCGACCGGCTGAGCCCGCTTCTCCGGCTGCCGTCCCGGGCCGAACATCGACTGCCACACCGACCGCGCGCAGCCGCGCACGGCCGGGGCCAGCCGCTCCATCTCCCGGTGGACGCCGTGGCCGCTCACCGAGATCGCGGCGACGGCCCGGCCGGCGCCGCGCAGCGGGGCGGCCACGCAGAACACCCCCCGGTACCCCTCCTCGTGGTCGAAGGCCACGCCGCGCTCCCGCGTCATCGCCAGCTCACGGCGGAAGGACTCGGGGCGGGTGATGGTGCGCGGGGTGCGGGCCCGCAGCCCGTCCCGGATCACCTGCTCCACCGGCGCCTCGTCCCCGAAGGCCAGGATCGCCTTGCCCGAGGCCGTGCAGTACGCCGGCTGCCGCCCGCCCGTGCGCGAGGGCACGACCGAGTCGTCCGAACCGCCGATGCGCTCCAGATAGACCACCTCGGAGCCGTCGAGCACCGTCAGGTGCACCAGATGGCCGGTGGACTCGTGCAGCGCGTGCAGATGGGGCAGCGCCGCCCGGCGGAGCCGGTTGTGGTGCGAGGCCATGGCGCCGAGCTCCAGCATTCCCATGCCGAGCCGGTAGTCCCGGCCCTCGCGCTCCAGCCAGCGCAGCTGCACCAGCTGGTCGAGGATGCGGTGCGCGGAGGAGCGGCGGATGCCCGAGCGCTGCACCACCTCGGTGAGGGTGAGCCGGGGCCCCGCGCTCTCGAAGGCGCTCAGCACCTTCGCCGCCTTCTCCAGCAGGGACAGAGGCGGCGTCCCGGCCTCGACAGCCTCGACAGCATGGGTCGTCATCGACACCTCCCACACGGACAGCACAGCCGAATGGCCCTGGGCCCAGTCCGTAATCTCCGGTATTGCGTGGAGATTGCCAGAGGATGACGGGCGCTGGGAAGGGGGAGTTCCGTCTCGGAACAGTAACGCGTAGGTTCCTTCTCGTCACGGTACGACCGGACCGGAATCCGAGAGGGGCACCCATGCGCGACGACGACGTTCTCGCGGCGGTCCGCGCCCTCGCCCCCGCCCTGCGCGAGCGCGCGGCCGAGGCGGAGGCCCTGCGCCGGCTGCCCGACGCCTCCGTCGAGGAACTGGAGGCCGCCGGCTTCTTCCGGCTGCTCCGGCCCGGGGCGTACGGCGGACTCGCCGCCGACCCCGCCGTCTTCTACGCCGCCGTGCACGAGATCGCCAAGGCCTGCGGATCGACCGGCTGGGCGGCGTCGGTCCTCGGCGTCCACCCCTGGTACGTGGCCCAGTTCGACCCCCGGGCACAGGAGGAGGTCTGGGGCGCGGACGAATCCACCCGGATCTGCTCCTCCCACGCCCCCACCGGGAAGGTCACCGCCGTCGACGGCGGCTTCCGGCTCTCCGGCCGGTGGCACTTCTCCGCCGGCTGCGACCACGCCCGCTGGGCCCTGCTCGGCGGCCTCGTCACCGACGGCGAGGGCCGCCCGGTCGACATGCTGACCTTCCTGGTGCCGAGCGCCGACTACCGCGTCGACGACGTGTGGGACACCGTCGGGCTGCGCGGCAGCGGCAGCAACGACATCCTCGTCGGGGACGCCTTCGTCCCCGCCCACCGGGCGCTCGGCTACGGCCCGGTGACCGTGCTGCGCTGCCCCGGGCACGAGGTCCACCCCGAGCCGCTGTACCGGCTGCCGTACGCGGCCGTCTTCACCACCGCCATCTCCACCGCGATGGTCGGCATCGCCGAAGGCGCCCACGAGGACCAGATCACCGCCGCCCGCGAGCGCCTCCGGGCCGAGCCCGGCCGACGGACCGCGGAGGACCCCTTCGCCCAGGTGCGCATCGCCCGCGCCGCCGGCGAGATCGACGCCGCCCGGCTGCAGCTCGCCCGCAACATGGCGGAGCTGTACGCGGTCGCGCGCGACGGGGCGGAGATCCCGATGGAGCTGCGGGCCCGCACCCGCCGCGACCAGGCGCTCGCCACCGAACGCGCCATCACCGCCGTGGACCTGCTCATGGAGAACGCCGGCCGAGGGCCGCTGCGGGTGGGCGACGACGTCCTGCAGAGGGCCTGGCGCGACCTGCACACCGGCCGCGGCCAGGCGGCCAACGACGTGGAACGGGCCCTGGTCCTCTACGCCCAGGACGCCCTCGGCATGGACGTCCACGACCCGATGCTCTGACCCGCCGGAGCCCTCCCGCATGAGGGTTCCCGCTCAGTGGGAGCAGCGCATTTCGCTGCCGCACGGCACGCCGTACGGTCCTGGCATTCCCCCACCACGACCCGAAAGGGGATGCCCCATGGCCGATGACGTCCTGGCAGCGATCCGTGACCTCGCTCCCGCCCTGCGCGACCGCGCGGCCGAGGCCGAGACGCTGCGACGCGTGCCCGACACCTCCGTCAAGGAGTTGGAGGACACCGGCTTCTTCCAGCTGCTCCAGCCCAAGGCCTTCGGCGGTCGCGCGGCCCACCCGGTGGTCTTCTACACGGCGGTCAAGGAGATCGCCAAGGCGTGCGGCTCGACCGGCTGGGTCGCCTCCGTGGTCGGCGTCCACCCCTGGCACGTCGCCCTCTTCGACCCCCGCGCCCAGCAGGAGGTGTGGGGGCAGGACCCCAAGACCCGCATCGCCTCCTCGTACGCCCCCACCGGCAAGGCCACCGCCGCCGACGGCGGCTTCCGGCTCTCCGGCCGGTGGCACTTCTCCTCCGGCTGCGACCACGCCCGCTGGGCCCTCCTCGGCTGCATCGTCACCGACGGCGAGGGCAACCCGGTCGACATGCGCACCTTCCTCGTCCCCCGGTCCGAGTACCGGATCGACGACGTCTGGGACACCGTCGGCCTGCGCGGCACCGGCAGCAACGACGTCGTCGTCGAGGACGTCTTCGTCCCCGACCACCGCGCCCTGAGCTTCGGCCCGGTCACCGCGCTGGAGGTCCCCGGCCACGAGGTCAACCCCGAGCCGCTGTACCGGCTGCCGTACGCCGGGGTGTTCACCACCACCATCTCCACCCCGATCGTCGGCATCGCCGAGGGCGCCTTCGAGTCGTACGCCGAGGCCACCCGGCAGCGGTTCCGCGTCTCGTACGGGCAGAAGGTCGCCGAGGACCCCTTCGCACAGGTCCGGATCGCCCGCGCGGCCAGTGACATCGACGCGAGCTGGCTGCAACTGACCCGCAACATGGGAGAGATGTACGCCCTCGCCGAGCGCGGCGAGGAGATCCCGATGGAGCTGCGCACCCGCACCCGCCGCGACCAGGTCCTCGCCACCGAACGCTCCGTCGCGGCGGTCGACCTGCTGATGGAGAACTCCGGCGGCAGCGCCATGCGCACCGGCCCCGGCCTCGTCCAGCGCGCCTGGCGCGACGCCCGCACCGGCCGCGGCCACGCCGCCAACGACCCCGAGCGGGCCCTGGTCATGTACGGGCAGAGCGCGCTCGGCATCGACATCCAAGACACCATGGCCTGAGAGGCGTTGACGATGGCAGAGCTCACTTACGAGTCGACCTCCCGCACCGCCAAGGCGGCCGGGCTCACCCTCCACCACCACGAGGCCGCGCCCGCCGGCCGACCCGACGCCCCCGTCGTGATCATGCTGCACGGCGGCGGCCCCGGCGCCTCCGCCTGGAGCAACTTCGGCCGCAATCTCCCCGTCTTCGCCGAACACTTCCGCACGCTCCTCGTCGACCAGCCCTGCTTCGGCCGCTCCGACAAGCCGGAGCTCGACAAGGACTACTTCAGCTTCAGCGCGGACGCCGTCGCCGCCCTCATGGACGAACTGGCCATCGAAAAGGCGCACTTCGTCGGCAACTCCCTCGGCGGCGGCACCGCCGTCCGCATGGCCCTCGACCACCCGGACAAGGTGGGCAAGCTCCTCCTGATGGGGCCCGGTGGAGTCTCCGTCAACCTCTTCGCCCCCGACCCGACCGAGGGCATCAAGCGGCTCTTCGAGTTCAACGCCTCACCCGAACCCACCAAGGAGCAACTGCGCGCTTTCCTCGGTGTGATGGCGTACGACCAGTCCATCGTCACCGACGAACTCGTCGAGGAGCGCTGGGCCTCGGCCACCGACCCCGAGACCCGGCTCGGCAGCGCCCGGATGGGAGCCTCGTTCGCCGACCCCGCCTGGGTCGGGGACACGATGCTCTGGCGCGAGGCCCACCGGATCACCCACCCGGTGCTCCTCACCTGGGGCCGCGAGGACCGCGTCAACCCCCTCGACGGCGCGCTCGTCGCCCTCAAGACCATCCCCGACGCGCGTCTGCACGTCTTCCCGCACTGCGGCCACTGGGCCCAGACCGAGCGGGCCGACGAGTTCAACCGCCTCGCCGTCGACTTCTTCTCCCACTGAGACCCTCCACAGAAGGGGTGCACACCATGGACATCCGCGCTCTCGGCTACCTGCGCCTGGAGACCACCACCCTGGACGAGTGGCGCCGCTACGCGCTCGACGTCCTCGGCATGGTGGAGGCATCCGGCACCACCGAGGACACCCTCTGCCTCCGCCTGGACGACCGCGCCTACCGCATCGTCATCCAGGCGGGCGAGAGCGACCGGCTCCTCGCCGCAGGCTGGGAGGTGGCGAACGCCGCCGCACTCGCCCGCGCCGCCGAGGAGCTGGAGGAGGCCGGCGTCGCCGTCAAGGCCGCCGACCCCGCCGAGCTCGCCGAGCGCCGCGTCCAGGGCCTGATCCACGTGACGGACCCGGGCGGCAACCCGCTGGAGATCTACTGGGGCCAGGCACAGGACCACACCGCGCTCGGCACCCCGTACGGCAACCGCTTCGTCACCGGCGACCTGGGCCTCGGCCACGTCGTGCTCCCCGTGCCGGACATCGAGGCCGCGCTCGACTTCTACGAGAACCTGCTCGGCTTCCAGCTGCGCGACTCGATGAAGCTGCCGCCCCAGGCCGTCCCGACCGCCACCGAGCAGCGGGACTTCCACTGGATGCACTTCCTCAGTCCCAACCGCCGCCACCACAGCCTCGGCCTCTACCCGGGTGCGCTGCCCCCCGGCATCGTGCACTTCATGGTGGAGCTGGAGACCCTCGACGACGTGGGCCGCGGCCTCGACCGCATGCACGCCGCCGGCATCCCCATCGCCTCCAGCCTCGGCCGCCACACCAACGACCGCATGGTGTCCTTCTACGCCCAGGCCCCCGGCGGCTTCCAGGTCGAGTACGGCTGGGACGGCCTCGTCGTCGACCCCGCCACCTGGGTCGCGAAGGAGATCACCGCCGACAGCTTCTGGGGCCACCAGTGGAACGGCTGATACCGCCCTCCGAGTTCCGGGACGTGCTCGGCCGCTTCGCCAGCGGCATCACGGTGGTGGCGACGCTCGACGCCGACGGCACGGAGCCCGTCGGCTTCGCCTGCCAGTCCTTCGCCTCCCTCTCCCTCGACCCCCCGCTGGTCATGCTGGCCGTCGGCAAGAACTCCACCAGCTGGCCGAGGATCGAGCGCGCGGGCCGCTTCTGCGTCAACATCCTCGCCGAGGACCAGCAGGCCACCTGTGCCGCGCTCGGCCGCAGCGGCCCCGACAAGTTCGCCGGGGTCCCCTGGAGCGCGGGCGAGCACGGCACCGTGCGCATCGACGGAGCCCTCGCCCACGTGGAGTGCGAACTCGACGCGGTCTACGAGGCCGGCGACCACCACCTGGTCACCGCGCAGGTGGTGGCGCTCGACGCCGGAGAGGACGGCCGGCCGCTGCTGTTCTTCCGCAGCCGCTACGCCGTGGGAGCCTTCTGATGCCCCTCGACGTCGAGAAGGCGACCTCCGCGCCGCCGGTGCGCACCGACGTCGGGTGGGACGAGCGCGACGTACGGCTCTACCATCTCGCCCTCGGCGCGGGCGTCCCCGAGACCGACCCGCGCGAACTGCGCTACACCTACGAAGGACACGAGCGGGGCCTCCAGGTCCTGCCCACCTTCGGAGTCGTCGCGGGCGGGACCGGCGGCGTCGGCTTCCAGGTCTTCGACCTGCCCGGCGTCGACATCGACCTGGCGAAGGTGCTGCACGGAGGCCAGGAGATCACCGTGCACCGCCCGCTGCCCGCGGCGGCCCGGGCGACCGCGGTCACCCGCGCCGCGGCCGTGCACGACAAGGGCAAGGCCGCCGTCATCGTCCAGGAGTCCGTCCTCCTCGGCGAGGACGGCGAGCCGCTGATCACCCAGCGCAACCAGATCTTCGTCCACGGGGAGGGCGGCTTCGGCGGCGACCGAGGGCCCTCCGATCGCCTCCCCGCCCCCGACCGCGAGCCCGATCTGGTGGCCGAGATCCCGACGCTCCGTCAGCAGGCCCTGCTCTACCGGCTCACCGGCGACTGGAACCCGCTGCACGCCGATCCCGCCACCGCCCGGCGGGCGGGCCACGACCGCCCCGTCCTGCACGGCCTCTGCACCTTCGGGATGGCGGTCAAGGCCGTCACCGACCGCCTCCTCGGCGGCGACGCGAGCGCGGTCGCCGCCTGCCGCACCCGCTTCGCCGGGGTCTTCTTCCCCGGCGAGACCCTGCGGCTGCGCGTCTGGGACACCCCCGACGGCTACCTGCTGACGGCCACGGCCGCGGACCGCGAGGACGCGCCGGTCCTCACCGACGCGCGGATCACCGCGCGATGACCCGGCGGCCGGGGCGGGGGACGGCCCGCCCCGGCCGCCGACCCACACGGCCTGCCTGACCATTCGCGCCGGGTCCGGCCCGCCCGGCACGCACGCTCGCCGCACGGCCGATGCACCCAAGTAGCTCCGCTACGAGGGCGTCCCCGGCCGCACGCCGATCGCACGCACCGGACGACCCGGCCTGATCCGACGCGAATGGTCAGACAGGCCCTGACACGACCAGGGAGAACCGCATGAACGACCAGTGGGACCACACGTACGACGTGGTGGTCGTCGGCTCCGGCGCCGCCGGCATGGCCGCGGCCATCACCGCCCGACTGCGCGGACTGACCGCCCTGGTGGTGGAGAAGACCGACGTCTACGGCGGTTCGACCGCCCTGTCCGGCGGCGCGATCTGGGTCCCGAACAACTTCCACCTGGACGCCGCCGGCCTCGGCGACACGCCCGAGAAGGCCCGCGCCTACCTGGACGCCACGGTCGGCGACCGGGTCCCCGCCGAGCGCAAGGACGCCTACGTCACCCACGGACCGCAGATGGTGAGGGAGTTCCACGACCGCACGGCCGTGAGGTTCGTCTACACCCCCGGCTACTCCGACTACTACCCCGAGCGGCTCGGCGGCTACCCGCAGGGCCGCTCCGTCGAACCCCAGATCTTCGACTTCAGGAAGCTCGGCCCCGAACAGCGCGCCACCATGCGCCGCGCCGGGCTGCCCACCTACGGCCTCACCATCACCTCGAAGGACTTCCGGCAGCTGAACATGGTGGCACGCACCTGGGCCGGCCGCCGCACCGCCGTCAAGGTCGGCGCCCAGGCGGTCGGGGCGAAGCTCACCGGCAAGGAGCTGCTCTCCCTCGGCGAGGCGCTGATCGCCCGCATGCGGCACTCGCTCGACGCCCTCGGCGCGGACCTGTGGCTCTCCGCCCCGCTGACCGGCCTGGTCGAGGAGGACGGCCGGGTCACCGGCGTCCGGATCACCAGGGACGGCCGGGAGCTGGGCATCCGGGCGACCGGCGGCGTCGTCCTCGCCTCCGGGGGCTTCTCCCACGACCAGCGGCTCCGCGAGAAGCACCTGCCGGCGCCCACCTCCACCGAGTGGAGCTCCGCCTCCGACGGACAGACCGGCGACGCCCTGGAGCCGGCCGTGGCCCTCGGCGCCGCGACCGACCTGATGGACAGGGTCTGGGGCGCGCCCTCGGTGGTGCCTCCCGAGGGCAGGCCCTTCTTCCTCGTCGCCGACCGCGGCGTTCCCGGCATGGTGATCGTCAACGCGGTGGGGGAGCGCTACGCCAACGAGGCCGCCCCGTACCACGAGTTCGTCGACGCCATGTACGCCAACGACAGGCCCGGGGCGACCACCGTGCCGTCCTGGCTGATCCTCGACGCCACCGCCAGGGCCCGCTACATCTTCATGGGCCTCTTCCCGGGACAGGCGTTCCCCAAGCCGTGGCTGGAGAGCGGTTTCGTCAGGAAGGCCGCGACCGTCGAGGAACTGGCCGGCCGGATCGGCGTCGCCCCGGAGCGGCTGCGGGCCACCGTGGACCGCTTCAACGGCTTCGCCCGCGCCGGCCGCGACGAGGACTTCCACCGCGGCGACAGCGTCTACGACCGCTACTACGGAGACCCCACCCTGCCCAACCCCAACCTGGCGCCGCTGGAGAAGGGCCCCTACTTCGCGATCCCCGTCCACCCCGGCGACATCGGCACCAAGGGCGGCCTGGTCACCGACGCGACCGCCCGCGTCCTGCGGGAGGACGGCACGCCCATCGACGGCCTGTACGCCTCCGGCAACGTCTCGTCCGCCGTCATGGGCGAGACCTATCCGGGCCCCGGCGCGACCATCGGCCCCGCCATGACCTTCAGCTGGCTCGCGGCCGACCACATCGCCCGGACGCGCTCCGCCGGGGCGCGGTGAGCGGCCCCGTGACGGACCTGCGGGGCAGGACGGTGATCATCACCGGCGGGGCGCGGGGGATCGGCGCGGAGACCGGCCGGGCGGCCGTCGAGTCCGGCGCCCGGGTCGTCCTCACCGACGTGCGCGAGGAGGAGGGGCGGGCCACGGCCGGGGAGCTCGGCGGCCACGCCCGGTTCCTCCGCCACGACGTCACCTCCGAGGACGACTGGCGCGAGGTCGTCGACTTCGCGGCCGCCACGTTCGGCCGGGTGGACGGACTCGTCAACAACGCCGGGATCTCGGGCGGTTCCCACCTCCTGGAGGAGCAGACGGCCGAGGCCTTCCGGCGCGTCGTCGACATCGACCTCACCGGCGTCTTCCTCGGCATGCGCGCCGTGATCCCGGTGATGCGGGAGAGCGGCGGCGGGTCCATCGTCAACGTCTCCTCCGCGGCCGGTCTCATGGGCCTGGCCCGGACCGCCGGCTACGGCGCCGCCAAGTGGGGCGTGCGCGGGCTCACCAAGCTCGGCGCGGTGGAGCTCGGCGCCGACCGGATCCGCGTCAACTCCGTCCATCCCGGCATGATCCACACCCCGATGACCGCCCACGTGGGCATCGAGCGGGGCGAGGGCAAGTACCCGGACACACCGATGGGGCGGGTCGGCGAGCCCCGGGAGATCGCGCGGGCGGTCGCCTTCCTGCTCTCCGACGCCGCCTCCTACGTCACGGGCGCCGAACTGGCCGTCGACGGCGGCTGGACGACCGGCCCGACCCTCCGACCGATCGAGGAGAACCCCTGATGCCCGTCGACCTGACAGGAAAGGTCGCGCTGGTCACCGGCGCGGCACGCGGCATGGGCGAGGCAGAGGCCCGCCTGTTCGCCGCCCTCGGCGCGAAGGTCGTCCTCACCGACGTCCTGGAGGCGGAGGGCGAGGCGACCGCCGCCTCGCTCGGCGCCGCCGCCCGCTTCGTACGCCACGACGTGACCGACGAGCGGTCCTGGGAGGCCGCCGTGGCCGCCGCCCTGGACGCCTTCGGCCGGCTCGACGTCCTCGTCAACAACGCCGCGATCTACTCCACCTCGCCCATCACCGAGGAGGACCCGGCCCGTCTGGAGGCGATCCTCCGCGTCAACCTGATCGGCCCGTTCCTCGGCGTCCGCGCCGTCGCCGGAGCGATGCGGGAGAGCGGCGGCGGGTCCGTCGTCAACATCTCCTCGCAGGCCGGCCTCCAGGGCATCTGGGGACACGGCGCGTACGGGGCCGCGAAATGGGGGCTGCGCGGCCTGACCAGGACGGCCGCCCTGGAGCTCGGCCCGGACGGCATCCGGGTCAACTCCGTCCACCCGGGGGCCATCGCCACGGCGATGACCGCCCACCTGGGCACCAAGGACCACCCCGCCGCGCCCCTCGGGCGGGTGGGGGAGCCCGAGGAGGTGGCCCGCCTCGTCGCCTTCCTCGCCTCCGACGACTCCTCCTACCTGTCCGGCGCCGAACTCGCGGTGGACGGCGGCGCGTCGGCCGGCCGCATGCCCGCCCTCACCCCGAAAGGAGCCGACACGTGAACCGGCCCGACCCCGAGGTCCAGGCGGTCATCGACCTGGCCACCGCCGGCTTCCCCCCGCTGGCGACGGAGATGACGGACATCGCCGAGGTGCGCGCCTTCTTCGCCGCCCGCCCGAGGCCGGCCGTCCCCCCACCGCCCGTCGCCCGCGTCACGGACGAGGACGCCGACGGCGTGCCCGTACGCGTCTACGACCCGGCCGTCCACGAGACCGCCCCCGTGATCGTCTTCTGCCACGGGGGCGGCTTCGTCCTCTGCGACCTCGACAGCCACGACCACTTCTGCCGCTCCCTCGCCCTGGCCACGGAGGCGGTCGTCGTCTCCGTCGACTACCGGCGCGCCCCCGAGCACCCCTTCCCCGCCGCCCCCGAGGACGCCTACACGGCCCTGCTGTGGGCGGCGGAGAACCACCCGGGGAGGAGGATCGCCGTCGCCGGGGACAGCGCGGGCGCCAACCTCGCCACCGTCCTCACCCTGCTCTCCCGCGACCGGGGCGGCCCCGAGATCGCCTGCCAGGCGCTCTACTACCCGATGCTCGACCCCACCCGCTCCCGTCCCTCGCACCGGGAGAACGCCCGGGGCTACTTCCTCACCGCCGACCACCTGCGCTGGTACTGGGACGGCTATCTGCAGGCCCCGGCCCACCGCACCAGCCCCTACGCGGCCCCGCTGGCGGGCGCCGACCTGTCCGGACTCCCGCCGGCCCAGGTCGTCACCGCCGGCTTCGACCCCCTGCGGGACGACGGCCTGGCGTACGCGGAGGCCCTCGCCGCCGCGGGCGTCCCCGTGCGGGCCCGCCACCACGCCGGGATGTTCCACGGCTTCCTCTCCATGGCGGGCGCCCTGCCCGCGGCGGCCGAGGCCCGTGAGGCCGCCTTCGCCGCCCTGCGCGAGGCGCTCGCCCCGCGCTGACCGCCGGACGCGTCCGCGCCCCGCCCCCACCTGATCCGGTGGGGGCGGGGCGCTTTCACGCATCGGCCCGCATCAGTCCCGTATCAGCGTGAACCCCTTGTACCCCGAGGCCGCGACGTCCGCGATGATCTCCCCGTACACCCCGAAGCCCCCGATGAACGGCATGAACACCCGGGGCTTCCCGGGGATGTTGGCCCCCAGGTACCAGGAGTTCGCCGCCGGGAACAGCGTGGCCGCCGCCCGGTCGCGGCACTGCGCCACCCACTGCTCGACGGCCTCCTCGGTCGCCTCGATCGCGCGGTAGCCGTGCTCGTCCAGATGGCGCAGGCAGTCGGCGAGCCAGTCGACGTGCTGCTCGGCGCAGAGCACGACGTTGGCCATGACGGACGGGCTTCCGGCCCCGGTGAGGTTGAACAGGTTCGGGAAGCCGTCGACGCCCAGGCCCAGATAGGTGCGGGGGCCCCCGCTCCACGCCTCCTTCAGCCTCCGCCCGCCCCGCCCCCGGACGTCCACCCGGTCGATCGCCCCGGTCATCGCGTCGAAACCGGTCGCGAACACGATCGCGTCCAGCTCCACCCGGCTGCCGTCGGCCAGCACGATCCCGGTGCGGTCGATCCGTTCGATCGCGTTCTCCCGCAGGCTGACGAGGCGCACGTCGTCGCGGTTGAACGTCTCGTAGTAGTGCGAGTCGGTGACGATCCGCTTGGTGCCGATCGGGTGGTCCGTCGGCACGAGGAGGTCCGCGACGGCCGGGTCCTCGATGAGCGCGCGGACCTTCTCCTCCCAGAAGGCGCGCGCCTCGTCGTTCGCCGCGCGGTCGGTGAGCTGGTCGGGGAACGTCTTGGAGTACAGGACGCCGCCGAGCTCCCAGCGCTCCTCGAACGCGGCCCGCCGCTCCTCGGGGGAGACGGCGAACGTCGGCGAGGGGTGCGCCGCGTGGGGCGAGCCGCCGCCGCTGAGCCGCGAGAGCCGCCGCCGCTCGGCGTAGCCGGCCTTCTGCCGGCGGCGCGTCTCCTCGTCCAGGGGCGCGTTCCCCGCCGGGATGCTGAAGTTGGCGCTGCGCTGGAAGACGGTGAGGTGCGCCGCCTGCTCGGCGATCAGGGGGACGGCCTGGATGCCGGAGGAGCCGGTGCCGATCACGCCGACGCGCAGCCCGTCGAAGTCCACGCCCTCGTGCGGCCAGGCACCGGTGTGGTACGTGGCGCCGGTGAAGTCCCCGGCCCCCGGGATGTCCGGGACGTGCGTGCTGGAGAGGCAGCCGACGGCGAAGACGCAGTACCGGGCCGACACCACCTCGCCGCCGTCCGTGCGGACCGTCCAGCGCAGCGTGTCCTCGTCCAGCTCGGCGGAGGTCACCGAGGTCGCGAAGGTGTAGCTGCGGCGCAGGTCGAAGCGGTCGGCGACGTGACGCAGATAGCGGATGATCTCCGGCTGCGCGGCGTACTTCTCGCTCCAGTCCCACTCCTGCTGGAGCTCCTCGTCGAAGGAGTACGAGTAGTCCACGGACTCCACGTCGCAGCGGGCGCCGGGGTAGCGGTTCCAGTACCAGACGCCGCCCACGTCGTCCCCGCGCTCGAAGCCGCGCACGCCGAGGCCGAGACCGCGCAGCTTGTGCACGGCGTACAGACCGGTGACGCCCGCTCCGACGACGACCACGTCGACGGACTCGGTGATGCTGTCCTTCACGTTCGTACTCTCCTCATCGAGTGGTGGTGTTCGCCGCCGACCGTCGCAGCGCCTTCTTGTCGACCTTGCCCGCCGCGTTGTGCGGCAGCGCCGGCACGGAGCGGAAGGCGCGCGGGACCTTGAAGTTGGCCAGCCGCTCACGCGTGTACGCGGTCAGCTCGGCCGCGTCGACCGGAGCCCCGCCCGCCGGTACGCAGTACGCGACGCCGACCTCCCCGAGCCGCGCGTCCGGCGCGCCCACGACCGCCGCGTCCCGGACGGCCGGGTGGCCGCGCAGCACCTGCTCCACCTCCGCCGGGTACACGTTGAACCCGCCCACGACGAACATGTCCTTGAGCCGGTCGGTGATCCTCAGGAACCCGCGCTCGTCGAGCACCCCGACGTCCCCCGTGTGCAGCCAGCCCTCCGCGTCGACGACCCGGGCGGTGGCCTCGGGGTCGTCGAGGTAGCCGTGCATCACGTGGTAGCCGCGGGTGAGGATCTCGCCCGGCTCCCCGGGCGGGGCGTCGACGCGCAGCTCCGTGCCCTCCAGGGCCGCCCCGGAGGTGCGGGCCAGGGTCTCCGGCGACTCGTGCGGAGGGCAGATCGCGACCACGCCCGTCGACTCGGTCAGCCCGTACGCCGTGTTGACGCTCCGCGCGCCGAGGGACGTCCTGATCTCCTCGATGAGCGTGACGGGGATGTTCGCCGCGCCCGTGACCGCCATCCGCATCGAGGTCAGGTCGTACGCCTCGCGCCGGGGATGGTGGATGAGCGAGGTGAAGACCGTCGGGGCGCCGGTCAGGACGGAGATGCGCTCGTCCCGTATCCGGCCGAGCACGGCATCGGCGTCGAAGACCCGCTCCGGGACGATCGTGGCCCCGTGCAGCAGACAGGCGAGGACGCCCGCCTTGTAGCCGAAGGTGTGGAAGAACGGGTTGACGAGGAGGTAGCGGTCGCCGCGCCGGAGGGTGACCGTACGGGCCCAGGCGTCGTACACGCGCAGGTTCTGCCCGTGGGTGGCGGGCACGCCCTTGGGGCGGCCGGTGGTGCCGGAGGTGAAGAGGACGTCGGCGGTGTCGGCCGGGCGCACGGCGGCGGTACGGGCCAGCCGCTCCTCCGCGGTCACCCCGTCCGCCGCCGACAGGAACCGCGACCAGTCCGCCGAGTGCAGGGTCACCGTCCGCTCCAGGAGCGGGAGTTCCTCCCCGGAGGCCGCGAGCAGCGCCCGGTAGTCCGTGCCCAGGAAGTCGTGCTCGGTGAAGAGCAGCCGGGTCCGGGAGCGGCGCAGGATGTCGGCGGCCTCTGCCGCCTTGTAGCGGGTGTTCACCGGGACCAGCACCCCGCCGGCCGCCACCGCGCCGAGCGCGGCCACCACCCAGCGCGCGCTGTTGGGGGCCCACACGGCGACCGAGTCGCCGGGGCGCACCCCCTGCGCGATCACCGCGCGTGCCGCCCGGTCCACCCGCTCGCGGAGCTCCGCGAACGTCCAGCGCTCCTCGCCGAAGACGAGGGCCTCCTCATCCCCGTACCGCTCCGCCGCCCAGTCCGCGAGCCCGGCGATGGTCTGCGCGCCCCTCATGATCTGTCACGTCCTCCCTGCTGCCCCGCCCCCCGGCGGGGCGCGGGCGGTGGAACCACAGCGGATCGGAGCCTGACAGGGAGGGGCGCCCCGGCGCAGGGGGAGGTTCCCGCTCACCGGGAAGGTGACGGGACTTCCACGTTTCTTCCGCCGCGGGACCGTCCGCCCCGTGGAACGACGGCACCGCCGCCCCCGGGAACGGGAACGGCGGTGCGGTGGTGGGGGAGGGGTCAGGGCACGACCAGATCGGGGACGACCTTCGCCAGCTCGGCGGCGGACAGGACGCCCTCCCGGACGAGGACCGGGGCGTCGCCGGTCAGGTCGACGATCGACGACGACACCGGCCCGGCGGTCCGGCCCCCGTCGAGGTACACGGCCACGGAGTCGCCCAGCATCCCGAAGGCCGCGTCGCAGTCCTCCGGTGAGGGCCGGTCGGTGAGGTTCGCGCTGGAGACGGCCATCGGGCCGGCCGCGGCCAGCAGGTCCAGCGCGAGGGGGTGATCGGGCATCCGCACGGCCACCGTCCCGCCGGTCTCGCCCAGGTCCCAGGAGAGCGAGGGCCGGTGGCGGAGCACCAGCGTCAGACCGCCCGGCCAGAAGGCCTCGATCAGCTCCTCGGCCTTCCGCGGCAGCTCCGCGACCAGACCGTCGAGCGCGGCCCTGGAGCCGACGAGCACGGGGGAGGGTTTGTGCCGGCCCCGCCCCTTCGCGGCCAGCAGACCGGCGACGGCCTTGGGGTCGAACGCGTCGGCGCCGATGCCGTAGACGGTGTCCGTCGGGAGGACGACGAGACGCCCCCGTCCGAGGGCGGTCACCGCCGCGTCGATGCCGGCCCGGCGGGCCGACGGGTCCGCGCAGTCGAACCGCTGCGCCATGGGGTCGTTCACTCCGTGCTCTCCACACCGTGCGAGGTCACCAGCCGGGCGTTGCCCTCGGCGAGCTGGTAGGCCAGTCCCACGACCGCCACCTCGCCCGTCTGCACCTGCTCCGACAGGACGCGGGAACGGTCCATGAGCAGCTGCACCGTGTGCCTTATGTGCTCGTCGATGATGTCGCTGTCCTCGCTCAGACCGGCGGCGCGGGCCGCCAGGACGCTCGGCGTCACCCGCTCCACCACGTCCCGTACGAATCCGGCCGCCGGCAGTCCGTCCTCCACCGCGGCGCGGGCCGCCGCGACGGCGCCGCACGAGTCGTGTCCCAGGACGACGACCAGTCGGCAACCGAGCATGCTCGTGGCGTACTCGACGCTGCCCAGGACCTCGGCCCCCAGCACATGGCCCGCGGTCCGTACGACGAAGAGGTCGCCGAGTCCCTGGTCGAAGATGATCTCGGCCGCGAGCCGCGAGTCGGAGCACCCGAGGATGACCGCGAACGGCTCCTGTCCGGGGGCGAGCTGCGCGCGGCGGGCGGCGTCCTGATTGGGGTGGTCCGGGGTCCCGGCGACGAAGCGGCGGTTGCCGGCGAGCATGGCGTCGAGAGCGACCGAAGGCGAGGTGCGAGGCATGGCACCCACTGTAACGAGCCGTCCTCGGTCGATTCCCGGCCGGTCCCCCGGGCGGCGGAAGCGGGCCTCCGGGGGTGGCGCCTCGCCGGTGCGCGGTCCGGCGGCGCGGTGCCGATGCGAAACCGTGGCATGCCCACGTAGATTTTGCCCTCCCGTGGTTGCCGCCCCGGAGCGTCCGTCGGAGTCTTGGTGACCATGCCCCTCGGGCAGCTGGTTCTGCTGGTCACGGGGGGTGCACAGGGCCCTCCGCCCTGAGCGGGGAAAGTTCATGCACCTCGAGTTCCGGCACCTCCGTGTCCTGCTCACCGTCGCCGAGGCCGGCAGCATCCGCAGGGCCGCCGCACGCCTGCAGCTCTCCCAGCCCGCCACCAGCGCCCAACTGAAACGGATCGAGCAGGAGCTCGGCGGCCCGCTCTTCGTCCGCAGCGCCGAGGGCGTGAAGCCGAACGAGCACGGCCAGTACGTCCTGCGCTGCGCACGCGACCTCGTGGTCGGCTTCGACCGGCTGCGCGAGCACGCGCGATCGGCCGCCGAGACGAACAGCGGGACCGTCGCGCCGCTACGGGCGGGCGGCACGGCCGGCCCCCTGGTGTCGCTGCTCATATCCGCCCTTTTCGAGCTCGTGCCGGAGAGCCGGCTGGCCATCGACGCCCGCCGTTCGGTGCATACCCTCGTGAAGGCGCTGAGCCAGTCGAAATGCGACATCGCGGTGTTCGGCGAGTTCCCCGGCTTCCCGCTGCCGGTCGGCGAGTCGGTCGTGACGCGCACGCTGGTGCGCGAGCCGGTCTTCGTCCTGCTCGCCGAGGACCATCCGCTGGCGCGCCGGGAGAGCGTCGGCCTGGGCGACCTCCGCGACGAGGAGTGGGTCATGCCGGAGGCCGACGAGAGCGGGGTGCACGCGTACCTCCATCTCACCTGCCAGTCGGCGGGGTTCACCCCGCGCATCGCGCACGTGACGCCGGACCTGTCCGTGGCCCAGATCCTGGTCGCCGGCCGGCGCGCCGTCTGCGGGGTGTGGCCGAGCGCCGAGGTGCCCGCCCAGGGCACCGTGCAGCGGCCGCTCGTGGACGTCCCGTTCCACCGGCGGCTGCAGCTGGCCTGGAACCCGGAGTCCGTTCCGCGGGAGCTCGCCGACGCGGTGGCCGAGCGGCTGCTCGCGGAGTACCTGTCGCTGGTGCGCCAGCGGCCGCGGTACCTGGCCTGGTGGGAGGACGGCGGCGAGGGGTTCGCGCTCGGCGCGGACGGCTGACGGCCGGACCTCGTCGTGCGCCCCCTATAACTCCGGGGCTATATCCCAGATGGGATCACGTCAGGAACATGTCACCTGGTGAACACTTCGCGTCAACGTCCAAGGACGTCGTCACCCCCCACGACGAGCGAAGGAACACCCCGTCATGTCCCGTCCTCTCCTTGCCCTCTCCACGATGGTCGCCGCCGCCGTCATCACCACGGGCGCGGTGGCCGTACCCGCGTACTCGCAGCCCGACGCGGGCCGGCACGGGAACTCCGCCCGCGACACGGCGATATCCCGGGCCGAGGCGAACGTGACCCGGCACGCCGACGTCTTCGGCTTCGGCGCGGGCCAGGCGCTCCAGGTCAAGGACGTCGTCATCGACGCCGACGGCACCCAGCACGTCCGCTTCGACCGGACCTACCGCGGCCTCCCCGTCGTCGGCGGCGACTTCGTCGTCCACCAGAAGGCCGACGGCTCCCTCAAGGGCTCCACCCACGCCAAGGCCCGCAAGGTCGCGCTCGCCTCCGTCACCCCCGCGACGGACGCCAAGGGAACCGCGGCCGGCGCCCTCAAGCGCGCCAACGGCCTGGTGCGCAGCGCCAGGTCCACGCCCGAGCTGATCGTCTGGGCCGCCGACGGCGCCCCCCGCCTGGCCTGGCGCACCACCGTGCAGGGCCTGGGCGACAAGGGCCAGCCGCACGGCGAGGTCTTCGTCACCGACGCCACCACCGGCGCCGCGATCGAGAACTACGACTCCGAGCACGAGTCGACCGGCACCGGCCACTCCGAGTACACCGGTGACATCACCCTCGACACCACCCAGCAGGCCAACGGCACCTTCGCGCTGATCGACCCGACCCGCGGCCACATCACCAAGGACGCGCGCAACGTCTCGTCCTCGTCCCTGAACAGCTCCTCCGGCACCCTGTTCACCGACGCCGACAACATCTGGGGCGACGGCCGGAAGTTCTCCACCGACCGCTCCACCGCCGCCGTCGACGCCCACGCCAACACCGCGAAGACGTACGACTACTACAAGAGCACCTTCGGCCGGAACGGCATCAAGAACGACGGCCGCGGCGCCACCGTCTTCGTCCACGTCGGCACCAACTGGGACAACGCCCAGTGGTCGGACGCCTGCTTCTGCATGATGACCGGCGACGGCAACGGCACGGTCGACCCCGAGCAGGTCGACCTCGACACCATGGGCCACGAGATGACCCACGGCGTCACCTCCGCCACCGCCAACCTGCGCTACAGCGGCGAGTCCGGCGGCCTGAACGAGGCCACCAGCGACATCTTCGGCACGATGGTCGAGTGGTACGCGAACAACGCGATCGACACCCCCGACTACCTCTTCAGCGACCAGTCCACCCCGCCGTGGCTGCGCCGCATGGACAAGCCCTCCCTCGACGGCCGCTCCGCCGACTACTGGTCGAAGTCCGTCGGCCGCCTCGACGTGCACAACTCCTCGGGCGTCGGCAACCACTGGTTCTACCTCGCCAGCGAGGGCAGCGGCAGCAAGACGATCAACGGCGTCACCTACAACAGCCCGACGTACAACGGCTCCACCGTCACCGGCATCGGCAACCAGAAGGCCGCCGCCATCTGGTACCGGGCGCTGACCGTCTACATGACCTCCACCACGGACTACAAGGGCGCCCGCACGGCGACCCTGAACGCGGCGAAGGACCTGTACGGCGCCACCAGCCCCGAGTACGCCACCGTGGCCGCCGCCTGGACCGGGGTCAACGTCCTCTGACGCACCGTCGTCCCGGCTGACCGGTCCGACCGCCCGCCCGGGCCCCGCCGTCACGGCGGGGCCCGGGCGCGTCCCGCCGACAGGAACACCCGATCGGGCGACTGCGCCGTCACACCGGGTGACGGCAAGATCATCGACATGAGATCTTCCCTGACGCGCCGGACGCTCGCCGCGGCCCTGCTGCTGACGTCGACGCTGGCCCCCGCCGTGGCCGTGGCCGCTCAACCCGGCGGAGAGGGCCGCCCGTCGGAGCGCGCCGCCCACGCCCGCCTGCTCGGTGAGAGAATCGTCCCGCACAAGCTCGACTTCCAGGGCACCACGGTCGGCGGCTTCTCCGGTGTCGACCGCAACCGGTGCACCGGCGAGTACGTGTTCATCAGCGACGACCGCTCCTCCCTGCAGCCCGCCCGCTTCTACACCGCCGAGCTGGACGTGGACGCGGCCGGCGTGCACTCCGTGGACTTCACCGGCACCCACCCCTTCCTCCAGCCGGACGGCTCCGTCTACCCGTCGCCGTCCGTCGGGGACGGCAAGGCCGTCGACCCCGAGGAGATCCGGGTCGACCCGCGCAGCTGCGACTACTGGTGGGCGCAGGAGGGCGACCGGCCCAAGGCGGTCGGCGCCGGACCGGTGATCCAGCCGTCCGTCCAGTTCGCCGGCCCCACCGGCGCCTACCTGGGCCGGCTGCGACTGCCGGCGAACTACGAGATCACCATGGAGGAGCGCGGCCCGCGCCGGAACCAGGCGGTCGAGGCCATCACCTTCGGCTCCCACGGCCGCGTGGTGACCAGCGCGGTCGAAGGCCCGCTGATCCAGGACGGCCCCGTGCCCGACCTGGAGCACGGCGCCCTCGTCCGGGTCACGCAGCAGACGCGCGGAGGCCGGGTGCTCGGACAGTTCGCGTACCCCGTCGAGAAGATCTTCGCCGCGTCCGACCCGACCAGCCCCTGGGGCCCGGACACCGGCGTCCCCTCGATCCTCGCCTTCCCCGACGACCCCGAGCGCTACCTCGTGCTCGAGCGCACCTGGGTCGCCGGCTCGGGATACAAGATCCGCCTCTACGACGCCACCACGCGCGGGGCGACCGATGTGCGGGCGCTGGAGTCCCTGGCCGGGCAGCCCGTGGCGGCGATGCGCAAGACGCTCGTCGCGGACTTCGACACCCTCGGCCTCTCCACCGTCGACAACACCGAGGGCATGACCTGGGGACCGGTCCTGCCGTCCGGCGAGCGGTCGCTGATCCTGGTCAGCGACGACAACTTCGACACGGAGGCGGTCACCCAGGTCGTCGCCCTCGCCGTCCGCTGACCCGGCGCGAGCGGTGACCGGCACGCCCCGGCGGGCCGGTCACCGGCGGTCTCCCGGCGACCCGTCCTCCGGTACCCGCCGGGCCCGCTTCAGGAGGGCATGTTCTGTTCCGCCCAGACCACCTTGCCGGTGACGGTGCGACAGGAACCCCATCTGCGGCACAGCATGTTGATGAGCTGAAGCCCCCGTCCCCCCTCGTCGCTGAGGTCCGCGTGCTGGATCTGGGGCAGGTCGGGGCCGGTGTCCGAGACCTCCACGACGAGCCGCTCGCCCCGCAGCAACCGCAGCTCGCCCGGGCCGTTCCCGTACCGCAGCGCGTTGCCGACCAGCTCGGAGACGACGAGCTCGGACACGTCGGCCAGCTCCGCCAGCCCCCACGCGGCGAGTTGCCCGGTGACGAGGCCCCGGGCGACCGAGGCGGCCCGTCCGTCATGCGGCAGCTTCCACACCCGCAGGTCCCCGGCCGGGAGCGGGGAGTCCGCCGTCACCAGGAGCACGGCCTCGTCGAAGCGGGCGGCGGCGGCCGGAGCGCACTCCACCAGACCGCCCTGCTCCAGCGCCTCGGGGGTCAGCTCCAGCGCCGCCGAGCGGAGCCGGTCCAGCTGGGCGTCCACGTCCTCCTCGCGGGACTTCACCAGCCCGTCCGTGTACATGACCAGGTGGGCGCCGTCCGGGACGCGGAGCCGCAGCGGGTCGTACGGGATCACCCCCGCCCCCAGCGGCGCGCCGATCGGGACCGGGACGAACTCGGCGGTGCCCTGCCCGTCGAGGAGCAGCGGCGGCAGGTGCCCGGCGCTCGCCAGCGTGTACGTGGAGTCGGCGGGGTCGTAGACGGCGCAGAGACAGGTGGCGACCTGCTCGTCCTCCAGGTCGCGGGTGGCCAGGTCCAGCCGCGCCAGGATCCGCTCGGGCGCCGTGTCCAGGGTCATGAGGGTGCGGGCGACGGTCCGCAGCCGCCCCATGGTGGCGGCGGCCGGCAGCCCGTGCCCCATCACGTCGCCCACCATGAGGGCCGTCCGCCCGCCGGGCAGCGCCATCACGTCGTACCAGTCCCCGCCCACCCCGTGGTGGGCCGCCGAGGGCGCGTACTCGGCGTGCACCAGCAGGCCCGGTGTCTTCGGGGTCACGCGGGGCAGCAGGCTGCGCTGCAGGGAGACGACGTGCTCGCGCTCGCGCCCGTACAGCCGGGCGTTGTCGATGAAGACGGCCGCCTTGGAGGCGAGCTGCTCGGCCAGCGCCAGGTCGGTGGTGGAGAACGGGGGAGTCCCGGGGGCGCGGACGAAGTCGGCGCTGCCGAGGAGCAGTCCGCGGGCGATGAGGGGCACGGCCAGGTAGCTGTGCACCCCGGCGGCCCGCATCTTGGCGGCCGCGCTCGCGGTGGGCGCGACGCGCAGGAAGTCCTCGTCGCGCATGCGGCTCAGCATGATCGGCTTGCCCTGCCGGAGGCAGTACCGGTGGAGCAGCGTCTCGTGGGGCTGCTCGGCGTGGACGAAGGTCTCGCCCACCGGCGTCGGCTCCAGCGAGGAGAGCTCCTCGATGGCGCACAGCGCCGTGGCCCGCAGGGGCGGGATGCCCGGCTCCGTCCACCGGGAGCCCTCGTCGCCCCGCAGGACGCTCTCCAGGATGTCCACGGCCGCCCCGTCGGCGAAGCGGGGCACGGTGAACTCGGCGAGTTCCTGCGCGGTGCGCTCCAGGTCCAGGGTCGTGCCGATCCGGGAGGTGGCGGAGTTCAGCCAGGCGAGCCGGCTGCGCATGGTGAACCGGTCGGGCGGCATGACGCCCCTGCCCCTGCGGAACCGGGTGTTCTCCCCGGCAGCGCGGCGTCCCGCCGGGTCCCGCCCGGCCGAGCCGCGGCCGGGCAGGCGCCGTCCGCCGCTGCCGCCGTTCACTCTTTCGGCCCCCAACAGGACTCGACGCCACTTTGGTGCCCAGTGTGCACCGGAAACGCTCTTCGCGCCTCCTGCCCGGCACCCCCGGCGGACAGGAGGCGCCGGCGGTACGAGAGCCGCCGGGACGCCTTTCCGGCGCCCCGGCGGCTCCCCCGCCGTCCGCCGCCTCAGCCGATCTCGACGAGGAGGTCGCCGCCCTCCACCTGCTGGATCCGGGTGATGGCCAGACGGGAGACCCGCCCGCTCCTCGGGGCGGTGATCGAGGCCTCCATCTTCATCGCCTCGATCGTCGCCACCGTCGCGCCGGCCTCGATCTCGTCGCCCTCGGAGACGGCCAGCGTGACCACGCCGGCGAACGGCGCGGCGACGTGGCCGGGGTCGGACCTGTCGGCCTTCTCGGTCACCGGGAGGCCGGCGGCCGCGGCCTTGTCCCGCACCTGGATCGGCCGCAGCTGGCCGTTCAGGGTGGACATCACCGTGCGCATGCCGCGCTCGTCGGCCTCGCCGATCGCCTCCAGCTCGATGAGCAGCCGCACGCCGGGACCGAAGTCGACGCCGTACTCCTTCCCGGGGCGCAGCCCGTAGAAGAAGTCCTTGCTGTCGAGCACGCTGGTGTCGCCGTACGCCTGGCGGTGCGCCTCGTACGCCTGCGTCGGGCCGGGGAAGAGGAGGCGGTTCAGCGTGGCGCGCCGGTCCTCGGCCAGGCCGGTGCGGTCCTCCGCGGTGAGCTCCCGCATCGGCCTGGGACCGGCGCGGCCCTCCAGCGCCTTGGTGCGGAACGGCTCGGGCCAGCCGCCGGGCGGCGTGCCCAGCTCGCCGTGGAGGAAGCCGACGACGGAGTCCGGGATGTCGTACCGGTTCGGGGCCGCCTCGAAGTCCTCGGGCGCCACCCCGGCGCCGACGAGGTGCAGCGCGAGGTCGCCCACCACCTTCGACGACGGGGTGACCTTCACCAGCCGGCCCAGCATCCGGTCCGCCGCGGCGTACGTCGACTCGACGTCCTCGAACCGGTCGCCGAGGCCGAGCGCGACGGCCTGGGTGCGCAGGTTGGAGAGCTGCCCGCCCGGGATCTCGTGGTGGTACACGCGTCCCGTCGGCGAGTCCAGGCCCGCTTCGAAGGGGGCGTAGACCTTGCGGACGCTCTCCCAGTACGGCTCCAGGTCGCCGACCGCCCCCAGGTCGAGGCCGGTGGGCCGCTCGGAGTGGTCGGTCGCGGCGACGATCGCCGACAGAGAGGGCTGCGAGGTGGTGCCGGCCATGGAGGCCACCGCGCCGTCCACCGCGTCCGCCCCGGCCTGGACCGCCGCGAGGTACGTGGCGAGCTGGCCGCCGGCCGTGTCGTGGGTGTGGAGGTGCACCGGCAGCTCGAACTCCCGGCGCAGCGCGGAGACCAGCCTCGCCGCGGCGGGGGCGCGCAGCAGACCGGCCATGTCCTTGACCGCGAGGACGTGCGCGCCCGCGGCGACGATCTTCTCGGCGAGCCGCAGGTAGTAGTCCAGCGTGTACAGCTTCTCCGCCGGGTCGGAGAGGTCGGACGTGTAGCAGAGCGCGACCTCGGCGACCGCCGTCCCCGTCTCCCGTACGGCGTCGATGGCGGGCCGCATCCGGTCGACGTCGTTGAGCGCGTCGAAGATCCGGAAGATGTCGATGCCGGTGGCGGCGGCCTCCTGCACGAAGGCGTCGGTCACCTCGGTCGGGTACGGGGTGTAGCCCACGGTGTTGCGGCCCCGCAGCAGCATCTGCAGACAGATGTTCGGCACGGCCTCGCGCAGCGCGGCCAGCCGCTCCCAGGGGTCCTCGGCGAGGAAGCGCAGGGCGACGTCGTAGGTGGCGCCGCCCCAGCACTCCAGGGACAGCAGCCGCGGCAGCGTGTGCGCGACCGCCGGGGCGACGGCGAGCAGGTCCTTCGTGCGGACGCGGGTGGCGAGCAGCGACTGGTGGGCGTCGCGGAAGGTGGTGTCGGTGACGCCGAGGGTCGGCGACTCGCGCAGGCTCCGCGCGAAGCCCTCGGGGCCGAGCTCGGCCAGCCGCTGCCGGGAGCCGGCGGGCGGCCGCCCGGCCGGCAGCCGGGGCAGTTTGGTGACCGGGGCGACGAGCTCGGGGCGCGGACCGTGCGGCTTGTTCACGGTGACGTCGGCGAGGTAGGTGAGCAGCTTCGTGCCGCGGTCGGCCGAGTGGCGGGCGGTGAGCAGGTGCGGCCGCTGCTCGATGAAGGACGTCGTGACCCGCCCGGCCCGGAAGTCCGGGTCGTCGAGCACGGCCTGGAGGAAGGGGATGTTCGTGGACACGCCCCGGATGCGGAACTCGGCCACCGCGCGCCGGGCCCGGCCGACGGCGGCCCCGAAGTCCCGTCCCCGGCAGGTCAGTTTGACCAGCATCGAGTCGAAGTGGGCGCTGACCTCCGTACCGGCGTGGGTGGTTCCGCCGTCGAGCCGGATGCCGGAGCCGCCCGGGGAGCGGTAGGCGCTGATCATGCCGGTGTCGGGACGGAAGCCGTTGGCCGGGTCCTCCGTGGTGATGCGGCACTGCAGGGCGGCGCCGCGCAGGACGACGGACTCCTGCGTCAGGCCGAGGTCGGCGAGGGTCTCCCCGGCGGCGATGCGCAGCTGCGACTGCACCAGGTCGATGTCGGTGACCTCCTCGGTCACCGTGTGCTCGACCTGGATGCGCGGATTCATCTCGATGAAGACGTGGTTGCCGTCCCGGTCGAGGAGGAACTCCACGGTGCCCGCGTTCCGGTAGCCGATCCGGCGGGCGAACCGCACGGCGTCGTCGCAGATCCGCCGGCGCACCGCCGGGTCGAGGTTCGGGGCGGGCGCGAGCTCGATCACCTTCTGGTGGCGGCGCTGCAGCGAGCAGTCGCGCTCGAACAGGTGGATGACCCCGCCCTCGCCGTCGGCGAGGATCTGCACCTCGATGTGGCGCGGGTCGACGACGGCCTTCTCCAGGAAGACGGTCGCGTCGCCGAAGGCGGACTCGGCCTCGCGGGACGCCGCCTCGATGGACTCGCGCAGCGCCGCCGGGTCCTCGACCCGCCGCATGCCGCGACCGCCGCCTCCGGCGACGGCCTTGACGAACACCGGGAAGCCGATCCCCTCGGCGGCCGCCACGAGTGCGTCCACGTCGGTGGAGGGGGCCGAGGAGCCGAGCACGGGCACGCCGGCCTCGCGGGCCGCGGCCACCGCGCGCGCCTTGTTGCCGGTCAGTTCCAGGGTCTGCGCGGACGGGCCCACGAACGTGATGCCCGCCTCCTCGCAGGCGCGCGCCAGCTCCGGGTTCTCGGACAGGAACCCGTAGCCCGGGTAGACGGCGTCGGCGCCGGCCAGACGGGCCGCCCGGACGACCTCCGGCACCGAGAGGTAGGCCAGTACCGGATGACCGGGCTCACCGATCTCGTAGGCCTCGTCGGCCTTCAGCCGGTGGAGTGAGTTGCGGTCCTCGTGCGGGAAGACGGCCACCGTGCGCGCCCCCAGTTCGTAGCCGGCGCGGAACGCGCGAATCGCGATCTCCCCGCGGTTGGCCACCAGCACCTTGCGGAACATTCTGATCCCTTCACCGTGCCCGGCTCGTCACGGCAACGCTACGGGCTCCGCCGCGGCCTGCTGAAGATCCCGTGGCGACGACATGGATCACCGCGCCTCGATGCCCCGTTTCGACGGGGCGCCCGGACGCGGATAGACCCTGGACTGCTTGACGCTGCCGAAGGCGAAGCTCGACTCGATCGACGCGATGCCCGGGATGGCGTGGATCCGGGTGCGGACGAGCGCCTCGTACGCCTCCAGGCTCTCGATCACCACCCTGAGCAGGTAGTCGCTGCTGCCGGCCATCAGATAGCAGTCCTGGATGTGGTCGATGAGGCCGACGTGCTGCTCGAACACGTTCACCGCCTCGGCCGTGTGCCGCTCCAGGCGGATCCGTACGAAGACGGTGATCGGCAGCCCGAAGGCGACCTGGTCGACGGTGGCCGTGTAGCCGCCGATCAGCCCCGACTCCTCCAGCCGGCGCACCCGGCGCAGACAGGGGGAGGGGGACAGCCTGATCCGGTCGGCGAGGTCCTGGTTCGACAGGCGGCCGTCCGACTGCAGCTCATGGACGATCTGGAAGTCCACGGCGTCCATCGACTCTCCTTTACGGAACTTGGCAGATTCTGCCCCCACGCTATGCCTGAGGGGCATAACTGGCAATCGCCTGCCCCGCCCGAAGCCCTAGCGTTGCTTCCTGGGGGTGAGCCGGGCATCGGCTCCGCCCGCACGGCTTCGAGAGGGAGGAACGGCCGGTGGCCGCAACACGAACGGTGGGGGCGACGACGGAGGAGGCGCGGGACACGCGCACTCCGCCCCACGGGCACGACGAGGGGCCCCGTACCGGCCGGCTCCAAGGACCCTCCCCACAGGCCGTGGGCATGCTCGCCCTGCTCCTCACCGTGGCGATCTGGGCCGCCTTCGCGCTCAGCGCCCGCGCCCTGAGCGCCTCCACGCTGCTGCCCGCGGACGCCGCGCTGCTGCGCTTCGGCGTGCCCCTGGTGGTCCTGGCGCCCGCCCTGTGGCGGCGCAGGCGCCGACTGGCCGCCGTCCGGCTCGCCCCCGCGGCCAAGATCGTCTGTGGGGCGGGGGTCCCGTTCTTCCTCGCCGCCATGTACGGCGGCTCGCTGACCTCCGCCGCGTTCGTCGGGGCGATCGTGCCCGGCATGGTCCCGCTGTTCGTCTCCGCCCTCATGGTCGCGGGCGGCAAGAGCGCCCCGCGCGGCACCCAGGCGGCCGGCCTCGCCCTCATCGTGGCCGGCGTCGTGGCCCTGGTCTGGCGTCACACCGCGGCCCTCGACGCGGACGTCCTGCTCGGGACGGGCACGCTGCTCGTCGCCAGCGGCCTGTGGGCCCTCTACACCGTGGGCCTGCGCGAGGTGGACCTCGACCCGATCGGGTCCATCGGCCTGCTCTGCCTGCCCTCCTTCGCCGTCATCGCGCTGCTGGCGCTGACCGGCGTCCTGCCCACCGGCCTCGCCCACGCGGCCGGCGGCGACATCGCGCTCTTCCTCGTCGTCCAGGGCCTGGGCGTCGGCCTCTGCGCCGGGCTGATGTACGCGTTCGCCATCCGCAGGCTCGGCCCGGAGCGCAGCTCCGTCGTCGGCAGCCTCAGCCCGGTCGCCGTCGTCCTGCTCGCCATGCCCCTCCTCGACGAGTCGCCGACCCTGCCCGTCGCGGTCGGCGTCCCCCTCATCACCCTCGGCGTCGCGCTCGCCAACGGCCGCCGACGCCCCCGAACCGAGGTCTCCGCCGATGCTTGAGCTCCTCCCCGCCCCGCCCGCCGACCCGCTCTGGGACCTGACCGCCGAGTACGCCGCCGACCCGCGACCCGAGCGACTCGACCTCGTCCTCGGCGTCTACCGCGACCACACCGGGGTCACCCCCGTCATGGCGGCGGTCAAGGAGGCCGAGATGCGCCTGGCGGAACGCTCCGGCTCCAAGGAGTACCTCGGCCTGTCGGGCAACACCGCCTTCAACCGGGCCATGCTCACCACCGTCCTCGGCACCGAGGCCCTCATCGCGCGGGCGACGGCCGTCCAGACCGTGGCCGGAACCGGCGCCCTGCGCCTCCTCGCCGACCTCGTGCGGCAGACGCGCCCCGGCACCACCGTGTGGATCAGCGACCCCGCGTACGTCAACCACCGCCCCATCCTCGAAGGCGCGGGCCTCACCGTCCGCACCTACCGGTGGCTCGACGCCACGGGACTCCTCGAGGACCTTCGCGGGGCGGGACCCGGCGACGTGGTCCTGCTGCAGGGCTGCTGCCACAACCCCACCGGGGTGGATCCCTCCCCCGAGACCTGGGAGGAGCTCGCCGGCCTCGCCGCGACGAACGGCTGGGTCCCCTTCGTCGACCTCGCCTACCACGGCCTCGGCGACGGCCTCGACGCCGACCTGCGGCCCACCCGGATGCTGGCCGAACGCCTCCCGGAGGTGCTGATCGCCGTCAGCTGCTCCAAGAACTTCGGCCTCTACAGCGACCGCACCGGCTGCGCCGTCGTCGTCGGCTCCTCGGCGCGGGCGCTCCGGCACGTGGAGACCGCCCTCCAGAACGCCGCCCGCACCCTCTACTCCATGCCGCCCGACCACGGCGCCGCCGTGGTCGCCACCGTCCTGGAGGACGAGCGGCTGAAGGCCGCCTGGCTCGCCGAACTCGACGCGATGCGCCACCGCATCACGGCCAACCGGACGGACCTCGTCGCCCACCTGGGCGCCCTCGGCCACGAGGAGGCGGCGAGGGCCCTCGGGCGCCAGAAGGGCATGTTCTCGATGCTGCCCCTCACCCCCGAGGGGATGCTCCGGATGCGCCGCCGGTCCGGCATCTACGGCACGACCGCGGGCCGCGTCAACATCGCGGGCGTGCCCGCGCACCGGATCCCGTTCCTGGCCCGAGGCATCGCCGACGCCCTGCGGGCCCCGGCCGCCACCGGGACCGTCTGACGTTCCACGGGGCGGCGGGGCCGGTCACCACCGGGCGAGGAGCGGCGCGTCCGGTGCGCGCCGCCCCCAGGCCTCGCCGAGGCGGGCGAGACGGGCGGGCGCGGCGATGCCGCGCACGGTCGCGATCCTGCCGCCGACGACGTCGAAGGTGACGCAGCCGATCACCCGGTCGCCGAGGACGAAGAGCAGGGCGGGAGCACCGTTGACGAGCGCGTGGTGGACGGAGGGGGTACCGCCCGCGAGCCGCCGCTTCGCGGGAGTGGGTCTGAAGCCGGCCCGTGCGACGGCGGCGACGCGCCGCGGGGTGTCGTACCGCAGCAGCCTCTCGGTCAGGCCCGCGCCGTCGGAGACCGCGGTCACGTCGTCGGTGAGCAGCGCGACGAGGCGTTCGGTGCGGCCCGAGGAGGCGGCGTCGAGGAACTCCTCGACGATCCTGCGCGCCGACGCCGGGTCGACCTCGTCGGCGCCGCCGCGGCGGCGCGCGGCGGTGATCCGGCTCCGGGCCCGGTGCAGGTGCTGCTGGCTCGCGGACTCGGTGACGTCCAGGATCCCGGCGATCTCGGCGTGGCTGTACGAGAACGCCTCACGCAGGAGGTAGACCGCCCGCTCCAGGGGCGACAGGCGCTCCATGAGCGTCAGCACGGCGAGGGACACCGATTCGCGCTGCTCGAAGGTGTCGGCCGGGCCGAGCATCGGGTCGCCGTCGAGGAGCGGTTCGGGCAGCCAGGCGCCGACGGCCCGTTCGCGACGGGCCCGTGCCGAGCGGAGCCGGTCCAGGCACAGGTGCGTGACGACCTTGGTCAACCACGCCTCCGGCACCTGGATCCGCCGCCGGTCGGCGGCCTGCCAGTGCAGGAACGCGTCCTGCACGACGTCCTCCGCGTCGGCGGCGGAGCCGAGGAGCCGGTACGCCAGCGAGGCCAGTCGCGCGCGGCCGGCCTCGAAGCGGCCGGTGTCGAAGCGGTCCGTGGCGGTGCTGTCCATGGAGACCGTCCCGGGCGGCTACGCGAACGCCTTCTCGCCGGACGGGTCCGGCGCGGCGACGAGGCGGTGCCTGCGCCTGGGCAGGCCGAAGGTCGGGTGCGAGGTGGTCCAGAGGGACATCCCGAGGACGCCCGCCTTGAACCGCGCGGCCTTCCGACCGCCCAGGTACCCCGGCTTCGCCAGCCCCTCGTCGTCGACCAGCTGCAGGATCCCGTCCCGGCGCCCGAGGCTGATGTGGTTGCCCGCGTACTCCAGCTTCGTGTGCGCGACCCTGCGGCCCGTCAGGCGTCCCATGATCGCGGCCGTGGCCTGCATGGCGGTGAAGCCCGCCGAGGCGCAGGACATCGGCAGCGGCCGGCCGTTGTCGCCGACGGCGTGGGCGCCGTCACCGACGGCGTGGACGTCCGGGTGCGAGACCGACCGCATGGCGCGGTCGACGACGATCCGGCCGTCCCCGGTGACCTCGAGCCCGCCGGCGGCCGCGAGGGGGCCGACCGCGAATCCGGCCGTCCACACGGTCGCGTCGGACGCCAGGACGGCGCCGTCGGCGCACAGCGCCCGCGTGGCCTCGACGGCTTCGACCTCGGCGTGCTCCAGGACGGTGACGCCGAGCCGGTCGCAGGCCCGGCGCAGGTGGTCGCGGGCTCCGGCGGAGAGCCGGGCGCCCAGCTCGCCGCGGGCGACCAGCGTGACCGACAGGCCGGGGCGGGACTCGGCGATCTCGGTGGCCGTCTCGATGCCGGTCAGCCCGTCGCCGACGACCAGGACGTTCCCGCCCTCCTCCCGCCCGCACAGGCCGTCCAGGCGTGCGCGCAGCCGCAGCGCCGAGGGCCGTGAACCGACGTCGAAGGCGTGTTCGGCCACGCCGGGGACGCGGTGGTCGTCGCCGTGGCTGCCGAGCGCGTGGACGAGCGTGTCGTAGCCGAGCTCGCCGCCGCCGTCGGCGTCGGCCACGGTGACGGCCCGGCGGTCGGGGTCGATCGCGGTGACCCGGGCCACGCGCAGCCGTACCCCGGTCCCCGCGAAGACGTCGGCGAGCTTCGGCGCCGCGATCTCCTGTCCGGCCGCGAGCTGGTGCAGCCGCAGCCGCTGGACGAACTCCGGCACGGCGTTGACCACGGTGATCTCGGTGTCCGCGGGGGACAGCCGCCGTGCCAGGTTCCCGGCCGCGTAGGCCCCGGCGTACCCGGCTCCGAGGACGACGATGCGGTGCTTCATGTGATGCTCCCGTCGGTTCGCTTGCTTCCGTGACTTGAGCGGAACAGCGCGCCGATTCCTGACAGGAATCCTCTGTGACCTGGGTCACATTTCTCGCCCCGGCGTCCGGCGCCATGGCCCTCCTCGGGAGCGGCACCCGCGCGGCCCGACCGAGGGACGTCCCGCCAGGGGGCCGGGCCGGCCCCGCTCCGGCCGGAGGCCGCCGCCACCTGGGGTTTCGGTACTCGTCGACGCTTCAGATTTATGTGGCTTCCATGTTTGGCATCGGCTGGGCTGCGCAGACGGATTACAGAAGATTGGTGCCCTGACAAAGGAACCCCATGGGAATCATCGGCTGGATTCTGCTGGGTCTGCTCGCCGGAATCATCGCGAAAGCCTTGATGCCGGGCAGGGACCCCGGCGGCTGCATCGTGACGATACTGATCGGAATCGCCGGCGCCCTTCTGGGAGGGTGGCTCGGAAAGGTCATTTTCGGTGTCGACTCCATCGACGGCTTCTTCGAGCTCTCCACCTGGATCGCCGCCATCGTCGGATCCGTCATCCTCCTGCTCCTCTACCGGCTGGTGGCCGGCAGACGACACTCCTGAGGACCGCCGTGGGCCGGAAGTGGCATCGCCGGACGTGGGGCCGTCGCCGCGGGCTCGCCCACTGGACGCCCCACGCCGTGGCGTGCCGCGGCGCCGTGCGGGCGTCGTGGTGGGGGATGCGGATGACGGCTCGTGGCGGGCGGTGGATGGCCGGCCGAATGGTGCGCACCACGTTGTGGGCCCTGCTGCCGAGACGGCTGCGGCTGGAGGCGTGGTCGCCCCTGGGGGCGTCCTGAGTCGGGGAGGTCGGGGAAGACGACAAGATGTCGGAGGTGAACGGAAATGGCCACTGGCAAGAAGGCCAAGAACGTCGGCAAGGGAATGAAGGGCAAGGTGAAGGAGGCCACCGGCAAGGCCGTCGGCAACGAGAGCATGGAGATGAAGGGCAGGGCCGAACAGGCGGCCGCGGACGCCAAGCAGGCAGGGCAGAAGGCCAAGGACACGATGAAGCACTGAATGCCCGGCCGAGGCGTCGACGAAGGAGGCTGCCGTCCTCGAAGGACGGCAGCCTCCTTTCTTGTTCTTTTCTCGCCTAGCGCCTCGTCTCGCCTCAGCGCCTCGTCCGACTGCCGGAGCGATCCTCTTCCTCGTCCCAGTCCCCCTCGTCCTCGTACTCGCCCTCTCCTTCGTCCTCGTCCTCGTACTCGTCTTCCCCTTCGTCCTCGCCGTCGTTCCCCGCTTCCTCGTCGCCCTCCTCCTCGTCGTCGTACTCCTCGTCCTCGTACTCCTCCGGCTGGTCCTGAGAGGACTCCTCCTCGTCCTGCTCCTGGTCCTCGTCCTGGTCCTGGTCCTCGTCCTGGTCCTGCTCCTGGTCCTGGTCCTGGTCCTGGTCCTGCAAGGCTTCCTCCTCCTCGACGACCTCCTCGTGGCTGCGCACCACCTCGCCGTCGCGGATCTCGCCCCGCCAGCCGTCCGGCTCATCCTGGGAGAGGGTCACGTGACGGGCGAAGTGCTTGAGATCCAGGCGCAGCCGCCTCCCCTGGGCGCGCCAGATGTTGCCCGTCTTCTCGAAGAGGCCGGAGGGGTAGTACTCGACGATCACGAGCACACGGGTGAGGGCCGGAGCCAGTTCGTGGAAGCTGACACATCCCCGTGTGGTGCCCTTGGGGCCGTCGGAGCTCCACATGATGCGTTCGTCCGGTACCTGCTCCTGGACGCTGGCCTTCCAGCTGCGCGTGGAGGGACCCACCTTGACCTTCCAGTCGGAGGTGGTGTCGTCGCCCTGGGAGACACTGCGCACGCCCTTGGCGAACGTGCTGAAGTCCTCGTACTGCGTCCACTGGTCGTACGCGGTGCGCAGCGGGACGCCGATGTCGATCGACTCGCAGATGTGCGTCGGCTTGGATCCGCTCTTGCGGGACCTGCCTCCCTTCTTGCCGAGCAGTCCGCCGCCGATGTCCTTGACCTTGTCCTTGACGCTGTCGAAGGTGGTGCCCGCGACGGCCTTCAGGGGCGAGTCGCCCTTGAGGAGACGGCCTCCGAGACCGGCGAGGGATCCCCCGTTCTCCGCCACCTCGGAGAGCTGGCCGGTGAGGTCCTCCACTTTGTCCACGGCCTTGTCGGCCAGGCGGTCCGCCTGCGCCCGCAGGTATTCGCCGACTTCGTCGAACAGCTGGTCCATGGGGGAGGAGGAGTTCGACGCCGAGCGTTCACGATCGCTGGCCATGGCGCTACCTCCGCGTAGACGGCTTGCGCGCCGTCGTCTTCTTCGCCGCCGTGGTCTTCCCGGCGTTGCCGCCCGCCGGCTTGCGCGCGGTGGTCTTCTTCGCCGGGGTCTTCTTTGCCGCCGCCTTCTTGGCGGGGGGCCGGGACGACGTGGTCTTCTTCGCCGCGGTGCGGCTTCCGGAGGAGGCGGTCTTCTTCGCCGGCGCCTTCTTCGCCGTGCCGCCTCCGCGCGAAGCCGTGGTCTTCTTCGCCGGCGCGCTCTTCTTGGCGGTGCCCCGGCTCCCGGCCGACGCGGTCTTCTTCGCCGCTGTCTTCCTGGCGGTCGCCGGCTCCGGCTTCTTCGCGGTGCTCTTGCGGGGCGCCGAGCGGCGGGCGGGGGAGCCGCGGCCCGTCGTGGACGTCCGTGAGCTCTCGCGGCGAGACCGCTCAGGGGGTGTCTCGTCCTCCTCCTCCTCCTCGTCCTCGGGCTCCCGGTCCTCCTCGTCCTCTTCCTCCGGCTCCTCCTCCTCGTCGTAGGGTTCCTCTTCCTCTTCCTCTTCCTCCTCCTCGCCCCGTGCCTCGTCCGGGCCCGCCTCCTCGTCCTCCTCGTAGGGCTCCTCGTCGAGTTCCTCGTCCTCGTCCTCGTACGGCTCCTCCTCGTACGCCTCGTCCTCCTCGTCGGACTCCTCGCCGCGACGACCGAGGTCGAGCGTGCGCTGGTGGATGGAGTCGGCGAGGCCGGAGAGCTGACGGTTGGCGGCTGCGGTGAGGGCCTTGCGGCCTGCTTGGAGCGCTTCGCCCCGGAGCTGCTGGCCGAGCTCGGCGGTCTGGGGCATCTCCCCGATTTTCCGCAGCCCCTGTGCCACGAGCTGCCCGGGCTGGAGATCGAGTTTGCGGCCCGCGATGTAGGTCGCGAGCGACAGGGCCATGCGGCCCTTCTTCGCCCGCCCCAGTATGTAGCCTCCCGCAACGGCGGCTGCCAGGGCGATCTTGGTCGTGTCCTCCATCAGCCTCGTCCTTCCCAGGTGATGGGTGGCCGACGTCAGGTGACGGCCGGCCCCGACGCTCGGGGCCTCATCTGGTGGGTGCTCGACACCGCGCCGGATATGCGGGGGTATGCGAAGAAAATTCTCTTGAGGTGGAATGGGGGTGGAGGCCCCGGGGGAGACGCGTGGGGCGAAGGGAAGTCCGATTCACGAAGGAATCAGATGACCACACCGGACCCAGAACGTCGGCGACGCCGTCCCGCACGGGACGACGACACGCCGCGGTCCACCAGGCCCGCGCGCAAGGCGGCCTCCCGCAGGCAGGGCGCGGCGGCGGCGCTGCGGGCCGCGGCCGAGCAGCTCTCGGAACTGCTCGGCAGGCCCCCGGAGTCGGTGACCTCCCTGAAGCCCACGGACGAGGGCTGGGAGGCGGTGGTGGAGGTGGTCGAGCTCGAACGCGTCCCGGAGACCACCAGCGTCATGGGCAGCTACCGGGTCGAGCTGGACGCGTCCGGCGAGCTGATCTCCTACGAACGCACCCGGCGGTACAGCCGGGGCATGATCGACCGGCCCGGCCGCTGAGGCGGCCGGACCGCGAAGGGAAACGTCATGACGGTGATGCCGCAGGGAGCGAGCGGAAGTCCCGGTCGCGGTGGCCAAGGCGGTACGGGCAGCCTCTACGACGTCCTGGAGCTCATCCTCGACCGCGGGCTGGTCATCGACGCGTTCGTACGCGTCTCCCTGGTCGGAATCGAGATCCTCAAGATCGACGTCCGGGTGGTCGTGGCCAGTGTCGACACGTACCTCCGCTTCGCGGAGGCGTGCAACCGCCTCGACCTGGAATCCGGCCGCAAGGCGCCCACGCAGCTTCCGGACATGATGGACAAGATGGTCGAGGGCGGTAGCCGGGGCAAGGCCAAGGGCGCCCTCAGCGGCGCGATGGAGGCCGTCACCCAGTCGCTGTCCGGCCGGGGGGACGAGGACGAGGACGACGAGGAGCAGGAGGAGCAGGAGGCTCCTCGACGCCGGAAGCCGGCGCGGCGGACGGCGCGGCGCGAGAGGGAATGACTATGGCCGTCTACGTCTACGCGGTGACCACGCGCGAGCACCCCTGCCGGGTCGAGGGAATGACGGGGGTGGGCTCCGAGGGAGCGACGGTGCGGGTCCTGTCCACGGACGGGCTGCGCGCCGTGGTGAGCGACATCGAGGGAGAGATCCGTCCGAAGCGACGGGACGTGGCCGCCCACCAGGCGGTCCAGGAGCGGTTGATGGAGGACGGCACCCCGCTGCCGTTGCGGTTCGGCTACACCGCCCCCGACGAGGACGCCGTCGTGCGGGCGCTCGAAGAGAAGGAGGACTTCTACAGTGCGGCGCTGGAGCGCGTCGCCGATTGCGCCGAGTACCACGTGAGGGCCTCCCGGGCGGAGGACCTCCTGCTCCGGGAGATCCTCGAGGACCTGCCCGAGGCGCGTCAGCTCAACGACGCGATCCGCCAGGGCTCCGAGGACCCCCGGCTGCCCGTGGAGCTGGGGCGCATGGTCGCCGAAGAGGTCGAACAGCGCCGTGCGAACGCGGCCGAGGCGCTGCTCTCCTCCCTGGCGCCGCTGGGGCGGGAGTACGTCGTCCACCCCGTCGGCGGCGACGACTTCCTCGCCCTGTCCCTGCTCGTGCGGCGGGACGACGAAGGGGCTCTGAAGGCCCTCGACGAGCGCACGGGGAACCGCGGCGACGGCGTCGAGGTCCGGCTGACCGGGCCGCTGCCCCCCTACAGCTTCATGTCGTAGGGCACGTCGGCGCCCGGGCGGAGGAAGCGAGGGAGAAGTGAGCGCGATGGGACTGCTGGGGAAACTCGTCACCTTGCCGCTGGCCCCGGTCCGCGGGGCGGTGTGGGTCGCCCAGCGCGTCGCGGAGGAGGCGGAGGCCGAGTACTACGACCCGGCACCGGTCATGGCCCGGCTCGCCGAACTGGAACGGCGGCTGCTGGCGGGCGAGATCGACGAGGAGACCTTCGAGCACGAGGAGGACCTCCTGATCGACCGCCTCCAGGAGATCGAGAGGTACCGCAGGGGCGGCCCCTGACCGGACGACCCCGAATCGAGCTCGACGGCAGACAGTGGGAGGCGAACCTTCGTGACCGACCCCCTCGCCCGCAGGTTCGGCGCCGATCGACCGATGGCCGGCTATCCGCCGAGCTCCTCGGGCAGTCTCGCCGACATCCTTGAGCGGGTCCTGGACAAGGGCATCGTCATCGCCGGCGACATCCGCATCAACCTGCTCGACATCGAACTCCTCACCATCAAACTGCGCATCCTGATCGCCTCCGTGGACAAGGCCAAGGAGATGGGCATCGACTGGTGGGAGTACGATCCGTCCCTCTCCTCCCGCCACGATCCGTCCCGCCGCGACTCCTCCCGCCTGGACGCCTCCCCCCAGGACGACGCCGCCTCGCTCGCCGCCGAGAACCGGCGCCTGCGGGAGGAGATCGCGCGACTGCGCCGCGACGGGCTCACGACCGGCTCCGAACCGGCCCCCGACGCGGTCGGCACCGAGGAGGGGACCGAGGACGAGGCCCCGCCGGCCCGCCGTGCGACGAAGCGGAGGACCGGGACATGAACGGACCCGCCAAGGAGACGCTCACCTACGTCTACGCCGTCACACCCCCGACGCCCGCCCTGGACGACGTCCTGCCCACCCTGACCGGGGTGGCCGGCAGCCGGGTCACCCTCCTCGCCCCCGTCCCCGACGGCACCGGGCCCGTCGCCTTCGCCGTCAGCGACGTCCCCCGCGCCGACTTCGAGGAAGCGGTGCTCCCCGCCCGCTTCGAGGACCTGCGCTGGCTGGAGGAGACCGCGCGCGCCCACCACCGGGTCATCGAGACCCTCGCCGCCCGCACCACCGTCCTGCCCCTGCGCATGGCCACCCTCTACCAGGACCACACCCGCGCCATGCGGGCCCTGCAGAGCCAGAGCCAGGAGTTCGCCACCCAGCTGGCCCGGCTCGCCGCCCACACCGAGTACGGCGTCAAGATCTACGTACGCCCCGCCGCCGCCCCGGACAGCGCGGAGACGGCGCCCTCCGGCAGCCCCGGCAAGGCCTACCTCCAGGCCCGCCGAGCCCAGCGCGACGCCCACGAGGACCACTACCGGCAGGCCAGGACCGCGGCCGACCGGATAGCCGAGATCGCCCGGCGGTACGCGGCCGACCACGTCGCCCATCCACCGCAGAGCGGCCCGCTGACCGCCGCCTCGGCCGGGGAGAACGTGGTCAACGGCGCCTTCCTGGTGCCCGACGCCGAAGCCGACGCCTTCCGCAGGGCGGTCCAGGCCACGGCGGAGGACCTCCCCGGAATCCTGCTGGAAATGACCGGTCCCTGGGCCCCGTACTCGTTCACCGCCCTTCTCCCGACCCCTGAAGCCCTGGCCTCCGAAGCTCCGATCCCCGAAGCCCCGGACGCCGAAGCCCCGCCCCTTGAGCCCCCGCCGCCCGGTCCCGGTCATGAGCCCCGCTGACCGCCACGACCCCGCCCTGCCGGGCCGACAGGTCGCGCTCGTCGACCTCCTCGACCGGCTGCTCGCCGGAGGCGTCGTCATCACCGGCGACATCGTCCTGTCCATCGCGGACATCGACCTCGTGCGGATCTCCCTCCGCGCCCTCGTCAGCTCCGTCAGCGAATCGGTCGGCGACCTCGCAGCCCCGCGCCCGGCAGGGCGGGTCGGGGGTGAGCTCGATGGGCCGTGAGACCCCCGACGTGCGGGCCGTCGGCGAGGCGATGGCCGACGCCGTACGGCTCCTGCCCGCCCCGCCGGCCGACGCCGGCACTACCCGGCAGCCGCCCGCGCGGCGGATCCGCACCGGCTCGGACACGGTCGAGGAGGACCTGGTCAAGCTGGTCCTGACCGTGGTCGAGCTCCTCCGTCAGCTCATCGAGCGCCAGGCCTTGCGCCGTGTCGACGCAGGCGGCCTCACCGAGGGCCAGGAAGAGGAACTCGGCGCGACCCTGCTGGCCCTCCACGACCGCATGACCGAGCTGTGCGCCCAGCACGGCTTCAGCCTGGAGGACCTCAATCTGGACCTGGGCCCTCTCGGCCCCCTGCTCCCGCCCCCCGAGTCCTGAGCGCTCCCGAGTCCTGGGCGACCCCCGGCGTCCCGGTGACGGAAGGCGGAAACAGGCATCGCAAAACGGGAATCGCGGTTCGTGATGGGTACCTGTCGGAGCGGCGTGCGCCGCGGACGAGCCGGACGTTCCTGGCCCACCACGCCCGGGTGCTGGTCATGATCCCGCGCGACCCCGAGGCGCGCCTGCGGGATCTCGCCGCGGGGTGCGGCGTGACCGAACGGGCCGTGCGGGCCGTCGTGAGCGATCTGGAGGGTGCCGGTTGCCTGACCCGCTCCCGGCACGGGCGGCGCAACCACCACCAGGTCGCCCGCCACGCGTTCTTCCGTCACCCCGCGGAGGCCCGGTACGAGATCGACTGCCTCCCGACGCTTCCGCGGCCGACCCCGCCCGACGCGGGGAAGCGCCGGGCCGCCGGTGCCGGGCGCCGGCCCGCGGGCCTGGTGCCGGGCGATGACCGGGAGGCGTGACCTGGTGAGGGGACGCATCCGGCGTATGGTCGGTATACGGGCGTGTCGGGACGTCCCCGTCCGCCCGACGGTCGTGACGGTCGGCACCCGCGCAACCGCTCGGAGACGTCGCGGGGTACGGGCGGAGGAGGCGAGGTGCGGCGGATGGACGGGCCCGAGGATCCGGACGGGACCAGACTGCTCGACGAGACGCTGGCCGACACGGTCCGGCGCACCGGGGCCTCCGCCGGGGCCGTCTACCTGCTCGACGAGGCCGCCCGGATCCTGGCCATGACGACGCTCTGCGGCGTGCCCCTGGAAGTCGCGTGGCCGTGGCGGAGAGTGTCGCTGAACGCGCCCGTCCCGGTGAGCGACGCGGTCCGCGAGAACCGCCTGGTGTGGGTGGGCTCGCAGAACGACATGGCCCGCACCTACCCCCGAGCGGCCGCCAGCCTGCCGTACCGCTTCGCCCTCGCCGCGGCCCCGCTGGCCGGGCGCGACCGCTGCCGGGGAGCGCTCCTCCTCCTCTGGCCCGCCAGCCACCCCGCCGAGGCCTCCCGCCGCGAGCGCGGCCACATCGCCTCCGCCGCCCGGCGCACGGCCCGCGTCCTGGACGAGGTCACCGTGCCGCTCTCCCTTCCCGAGCAGCCCCGCCTCGTTCCGCTCGCCCCGCCCGCCCGCCCGTACGGAGACCGGCCGTCCCGGGCCGCCGCGGACTACGCCGAGCGCCTGCCCGAGGGAGCCCTCGGCTTGGACCTGGAGGGCAGGATCACCTTCCTCACCGCCGAGGCGGCGTCGCTGCTCGGCCTCGAAGCCGGGCGACTGCTCGGCACCCGCCCCTGGCAGTCCCTGCCCTGGCTGGACGACACGGTGGCCGAGGACTGCTACCGCACCGCCGTCATCAGCCGTGATCCCGTCGCCTTCGCGTCCCTGCGCCCCCCGTCGACCTGGCTGCGCTTCCAGCTCTACCCGGACGCCAGCGGCATCAGCGTCCGCATCACCCGCGCCGACGCGACCGCGCCCGGCAGGCCCCAGGCCGCCGCCGCGCCCCGGCCCGCCCCCTCCGCCTCCACCTCCTCCGGTACGGCGCAGGTCGGACGCCTCTACCAGCTGGTTCACCTGGCGGCGGCCCTGACCGAGACGGTCGCCGTCCGCGACGTCGTCGAGCTCGTCTCCGACCAGGTGCTGCCCGCCTTCGGCGCCGACGGTCTGGTGCTGTCCGCGGCCGACGCCGGACGACTCAAGATCACCGGACACCACGGATACGACCAGGAGACGATCGACCGGCTGGACGGCCTCCCCCTCGACACGGATCTCACCCCCGCCGGACAGGCCCTGGCCGACGGGGCCCCGTCGTTCTTCGCCGACCAGGAGGAGATGGCGCGACGCCACCCCCGGGCGCCACGGATCAGTGGCAAGCAGGCATGGGCGTTCCTGCCGCTGATCGTCTCGGGCCGGCCCGTCGGCTGCTGCATCCTCTCCTACGACCGGCCCCACGAGTTCAGCGCCGACGAGCGGGCCGTGCTGACCTCCCTCGCCGGCCTGATCGCCCAGGCCCTGGACCGCGCCCGTCTCTACGACGCCGCCCGGGACCTCGCCCACGGCCTGCAGCAGGCCCTCCTGCCGCACCGGCTGCCCTCCCTGCCCGGCCTGGCCACGGCGGCCCGCTACCTCCCCGCCAGCCACGGGATGGACATCGGAGGCGACTTCTACGACGTCATCCGCCTCGACGGCACCACCGCCGCGGCGGTGATCGGCGACGTCCAGGGCCACAGCGCGGCGGCCGCCGCCCTCATGGGGCAGGTCCGCACCGCCATCCACGCCACCGCCGGAGGGCCGCCCGGGCAGGTCCTCGCCCGGACCAACCACGTCCTGGCCGACCTCGAGACCGATCTCCTCGTCTCCTGCACGTACGCGCACATCGACCTCGCCCGTCAGGAGGCCGTCCTGGCCAGCGCGGGCCACCCGCCCCCGCTGCTGCACATCCCCGGCCGACAGGCCCGCGCGGTGGAACTCGACCCCGGTCCGCTGCTGGGCATCGACCCCGGCCTCTCCTACCCCGTCACCACGCTGCCCCTCGGCCCCGGAGCGACGCTCGCCTTCTACACCGACGGCCTCGTCGAAGCGCCCGGTGTGGATCCGGAGCGGATGGCCGGAGACCTGGCCGTCCACCTCGCCGAGCACGGCGGACAGGACCTCGACCGGCTGATCGACACGCTCCTGCACCGGGCCCGGCCCACCGCCCACTACACCGACGACATCGCCGTGCTCCTGCTGCGCACCACCCCGCGGCCCGGGTGACGGCCTTCGCGAGGGCCGCGTGCAGCCGTACGGGGCATTGGCGGGGGATACGGAGGATTCGTCCGCGTCCTGCGGGTAGCCGGGGGATATGACTGCCAACGACAAGGCCCCGCTCCGTGCCGTCGCGCTCGTGTGCACGCTGTCCCCTTCGCCCGCTCCCTCCAGCTCCCAGCTGCTGGCGGAGCAGGTGCTGGACGAGCTCTCCGGCCACGGAGTCACGGGGAGGGCCATCAGGATCGCCGACCACGACGTGAAGCCCGGCGTGAAGACCGACATGGGCGAGGGCGACGAGTGGCCGGCCATCCGCTCCGCCGTCCTGGACGCCGACATCCTGATCCTGTCCACCCCGATCTGGCTCGGGCATCCCTCCAGCGTGGCCCAGCGGGTCCTCGAACGCCTGGACGCCGAGCTCTCGGAGTCCGACGACGAGGGCCGCATGCTCACCTACGGGAAGGTCGCCGCCGTCTGCGTCGTCGGCAACGAGGACGGCGCCCACAAGGTCAGCGCGGACCTCTTCCAGGGCCTCGACGACGTGGGCTTCTCCCTCGCCCCCAACGCCGTCACCTACTGGGTCGGCGAAGCCATGCAGGGCACGGACTACCAGGACCTGGAGAAGACCCCCGAGAAGACCGAGGCCACGACGGCGACCCTCGCCGCCAACACCGCCCACCTCGCCCGGCTCCTCCGGAGCGCTCCGTACCCCTCCTCCTGACCTGGAGCCCGAGACCACGACCGCGCACGGTGCCGCTCGCGGCCCCGTGCGCACGACCGCACGAAGGGACCTGCGATGTCCGACCGGCGAGCCCCCGCCGACCCCACCACCCGCCACCCCGCTCCGCCCCAGCCCGACCAGCACCAGCGGCACCCCGGCTCGACCGAGGACATGGAGCCGCGGCCCGACCACGGCGAGGACTCCTACGAGGGCCACGGCCTGCTGACCGACAGGGCGGCGATCGTCACCGGGGGCGACTCCGGGATCGGCAGGGCCGTGTGCCTGGCGTTCGCACGGGAAGGCGCGGACGTCGTGTTCACGCATCTGCCCGAGGAGGAGGCCGACGCCGAGGAGACCGCCCGCCTGGTCCGCGCAGCGGGCCGCACCGCGGTCGCCGTGCCGTGCGACGTCCGGGACGAGCGGCAGTGCGCCGACCTGATCGACCGCGCCGTCGGCGAACTCGGCCGCGTCGACCTCCTCGTCAACAACGCCGCGTACCAGATGTCACAGCCCGACGGCATCGAGGCGATCACCACGGAGCAGTTCGACCGGGTGATGAAGACCAACCTGTACGGCATGTTCTGGCTCACCCGACGGGCGCTGGCCCACATGCCGCGCGGCGGATGCGTCATCAACACCACGTCCGTCCAGGGTTACCAGCCCAGCCCCCATCTCCTCGACTACGCGATGACGAAGTCGGCCATCATCTCCTTCACCCACGGCCTCGCCCAGATGGTCGCGGAACGCGGCATCCGGGTCAACGCGGTCGCCCCCGGGCCGGTGTGGACCCCGCTGATCCCCGCGACGATGCCGGAGACGAAGCACTTCGGCGAACAGTCGCCGCTGGGACGTCCGGCCCAGCCGGCGGAGATGGCTCCCGCGTACGTCTTCCTGGCCTCGCCCCGGGCGAGCTACATCACCGGGGAGATCGTGAACGCCACGGGCGGGACGCCGCTTCCCTGAGCCGCTACTCCTGCCGCGTGGCCTCCCGGGCCTGCTGGGCGATGTCCTCCAGCACGGTCTTCGGGTCGGCGGACGGCGCGACGGCCTTGCCGATGTTCCGCTTGATGGTGTTGCTGATCTGCAGCCAGGACGGTTCATCGACCGGGTAGAGCTGCGCGCTGTTCAGCGCGTCCAGGAACTGCTCGGTGGCGGGATCGGCCTGCGCGCCCTGGGACGCCTCGGCGGCGGACACCGTCGACGGCAACAGGTGGTAGCGCCCCGCGAACTCGCTGAGGTTCTTGTCCTCGTAGACGAAGTCCAGGAACGAGCCCACGAGTTCGCGGTTGCCGTCCCGCTTGAAGGCCATCATCCAGTCGGCGACGCCCGCCGCCGGCGGGGTCCTCCCGTCCTCCAGCGTGTCCGACACCGGCATGCTCAGGGTGCCGACCCTCATCCCCTTGGCCCTCGCCTCGTGGAGGAGCGACGGGTAGCCGTTGACCATGCCGACGTCGCCGCGGAGGAAGGCGTCGAAGGCGTCCTGCCGGTCGAGCTTGGCCGGCGGGACCGGGCCCGTCAGGCCGGGCACGACCAGGTTGTCCTTGATCCAGCGGAACGTCGCCGTGTTCTGCTCGGAGGCGATGGCGTACTGGCCGCTGATGTCGGTGTACCCGCCGCCGTTGCTCAGCTCCCAGATCAGGGCTTCGGCGTGCGCCTCCTCGGGGCCGAGCGGCAGGGCGTACGGATAGAGCACGCCCTGCTTCTTCAGGGCCTCGGCCGCCTCTTTCAGGTCCGACCAGGTCTTGGGCGGCTTGGCCCCGGCCTTGTCGAACAGCTCCTTGTTGTAGAAGAGCAGCCGGCTGCTGGCCACGAAGGGCAGCCCGTACAGGGTGTTGTCGACCGAGCCCGCCGCCGCGAGCGGCCGCAGGAAGTTCGCCTCCGCCCTGATCGACAGCAGTTCGTCGGCGGGGTAGAGGCGGCCCTCCGCGGCGAAGTCGGAGTACGCGCCCATCAGAGCGACGTCCGGTGCGTTGTCCTCCTTGACCATGCGGGTGACCTCACGGTCGACGTCGGCCCACGGGTAGAGCGTCACCTCGACCTTCTTGCCGGGGTGGGCGGCGGTGAAGGCGGCGGTCAGCTTGTCCCAGTACGCCTTGGAGCTGGTCGCCGGGCTGTCCCCGTACTCGGGGGCCACCAGGCGCAGCGTCGTCCCGGCGCTCTCGGACGAGCCGCAGGCGGTGGCGAGTGAGCTCAGCAGTCCGAATGCGGCCACTGAAGCGGTCATGCCGGAGATTCTCGGTCGCACGGATCTTCCCTCTTGATCTTTTTGGACAGTGCGTCCGGAATTCTCTCCTGGCCAGAGGCATATTTCGCCCCCTACTCGACGGTTGTGCCATAGCTCCAACCAGGCGGATCCCCCCTGGTGTCTTCCCCCATGAGGGCGCCGATTCCGACGCGCGTAGAACCTTCCACCAAGTCCACCGTGACTCCGGTGAGGAGCATTGACGCCAGGGCGAACGGCCGCGCGCCACGGCCTTCGACGCGCGGCCCGCCGGAGGGGCGCCCGGCCCGGGACCCGTCTTCCGGGTCAGGACGGGGCCGGACGCCAGTCGGGCCGACGGCCGCTGAGGCCGATCACGCGGTCCAACAGGGGCGCGGTGTCCGGCACCGCGACGACGGGGCCGAAGAAGCCCTCGTCGGAGGAGTCGTCGGCCGGGGTCAGCAGGGCTTCGGAGACCCTGAGTTCCTCCTCGCTCACCTCGTACGCCTGACCGCTCGCCCGTGCCAGGTCCCAGCCGTGGACCAGCAGTTCGTCGAGCGCGACCCGGCCCATGACGGCGGCCGGGAGGCGGACCCCGCCCGCCTGGGTGTCCCCTTCCCAGGCGCCCGGCTCCCGCCAGGCGGCGGCCAGTTCGCCCAGCGCCCGCGGCAGGGCCGTCCGCCAGTCCTCCGTCAGCACCGGACGGAACGAGCCGGGCGGCGTGGCGGTGGTGGGCCCGACGTGCTTGCGGGCCGCGTCGCGGAAGGCGACGCTGAGCCCGGCGACATGGGCGAGCACCTCCCGTACCGCGTACTCGGGGCAGGGCGTCGGATCGTCGAGCCGCTCGTCGTCGATGCCCTCCGCGAGCCGGGCGACGCGCTCGGCGGCCGCCCCCAGGTCGATGGGCTCCGTGCGTGTGGTGTTCTCCATGCGGGGTGGACCGCCGAGGCGCCTGAAACTCATCGCTCCACGCCCCGGCGCGCTTCGGGCCCCGCCGTACCGCGGACCTGCCCGGGGCCGCGACCACGGGATCCCGGACGACGTCCTGCCCGACTCCGACCTCGTGGGACAAGCGGATGACGGCCGTCTTCTTCCGGACGGCCCAGGGGTCGTACCGTCGGCCGGATCGGGGACCGGCACCGGTCGGCGGTCAGCGCCCGAGCGAGGCGAGCAGGGGGCGCCAGTCGATGTGGTGCTCCTCCGTGCCCTGGGGGACCAGGGCGAACGTCTCCCGCACCACGGCGGTCAGCCGGTTCGCGTCCACCAGGACGTCGGCGCGGTGCCCGGCGGGACCGAGCCGGAGCAGCAGCATGCCGTCGGCGGCGGGCCGCAGATGGACCTCCCCGTCACCGGTCGGCGCGAGCGAGCCGATGACGATCATCTCCCGGTCCAGGTGCCAGACGACGGGATCGGGATCCAGGAGATGGAAGGTGATGCTCAGCGCATGGGGATTGCGGGAGGTGTAGCCGAGAGTGGTGTTGATCCGGACCGTGGTGTCCGGGGTGAGCAGGTCCATGGACATGCTCCGCGTGAAGGTCTTCACCGCGGGGGGCGACTGAAACATGAGGTTCTCCGGCTTCGTGCGTCGGAAGCGGGTGTGGTGTGCTCCTCACCCCTCGATCCCTCCTTACTCCTCGCCTTCGTGAGGCGGATGCGATGACCCTGTCGCGATCCTGTGGAGAAGATCCGCACCCGAGCCCTCCCGGACCCCGTCGGGGCCCCGCGCGAGGTGGGCCCCGGCGGGTTCAAGGGGGCGTCAGACCGTCGAGCCGCGCCGCCAGTTCGGGATGGGCGGTCAGATGGGGGCGGGTGGCGGCGAGGGGGTCGACGAGCTCCGCTGGGTCGTTGTGGGCGAGGGCCGTGTGGAGTCGGCTCAGCGGCACTTCGGCCGCTGTCGGCAGGTCGGTGAGGGCGGTGATCCGGCCGGCGATGCTGCGCAGGTCCGCCGCGTTGCGCCGGGCCCAGGTGGCGGTGGTGCGCTCGGCCGCGCGGCGCTCGCGGGTGGCCTGGACGCGTTGCTCGCCGGTCGTTCCCACCGGTCCGGGCCGGTTGCGCAGGTAGCGGCGCTCGGCGGCCTGGCGGCTGGCGACGCCGAGGGGGTGGGCGAGGTCGGCCCAGCTGGCGCCCGCGTGGCGGGCGGTCTCGATCAAGCCGGTCTCCCATCCGGCGAGCTCCTCGCGCACCTGCCGCAGCAGCAGCAGCGAGGCCAGGGCCTGGTCCGTGCCGACGGCAGGGGTCTCGCCGCCGCGGGGGGCCGTGTGCCGAGCGGCCTGCAGGGCCTCGTCTATGGCCCGGAGAGCCGCCGCGGCGGCGAGGAACGACGCCGGGCTCTGCGCGTCGTCGCCGGACTGTTCCGGTCGGTCGGCCGTGGTCATGGGCATCTCCCTCGGTGGTCATCCTCTGGATGACTTCCTCACTTGTCATCCATTGGATGACATGTTACAACGGTTTCAGTGAGGCGCATTGGCAGCAACTGCCCGAACCTCTGGAGGTGTTCTTCGATGTTGATGCGCACTGACCCCTTCCGCGAGCTCGACCGGCTGGCACAGCAGGTGATGGGTCCGGGAACCTGGACGCGACCGTCCCCGATGCCCATGGACGCCTACCGCGAGGGTGACGAGTACGTGGTGGCCTTCGACGTTCCCGGCGTCGCTCCCGACGCGATCGACATCGACGTCGAACGGAACATGCTCACCGTCAAGGCCGAGCGCCGGCCCGTGGCGAAGGCCGACGACGTGCAGATGGAACTGTCGGAGCGTCCGCTGGGAGTCTTCTCGCGCCAGATCGTGCTGGCCGACACGCTGGACACCGAGCGCATCCAGGCCGACTACGAGGCAGGCGTGCTCACCCTGCGCATCCCGATCGCCGAGCGCGCCAAGCCCCGCAAGATCGCCATCGGCGTCGGCGCGGGCCGCAAGGAGATCTCCGGCTGAGCCGGACGCACAAGGGCTGAACGACGGCGGAGGACGGGCACCTGATCTCCCCCTCACCCGTCCTCCGCACCCCTGGACCGAGGAAGGACGGCGGTCGACGTGACCGTACGACGCGAAGTGTTTCTCGATCAGGTGAGGGAACGCGGCACGTACGACACCGTGCAGGAGGCCGAACGCGCGGCCCGCGTGGTGCTCGCCCTGCTGGGCGCACACCTGGTGGGCGAGGTGCGCGCCCGGTTGGCCGCGCGCCTGCCGGAAGGCTTCGCCCTGATCCTGCTCAACCCGCTGCAGAGCGCCGAGCCGCTCTCGCCCGAGCGGTTCGTACGGGCGACGGCGGCCTGGATCGAGGGCGCGACGGAACGGACCGCGGCCTGGGACGTCGGCGCCGTCCTCTCCACGGTCGCCGACGCCGCCGGCGACGACCTCCTCCAGGAGGTCCTGCTCCAGCTGCCCGCGGGCTACGACCTCCTCTTCGGCCGCCCACGGCCCACCTGACCACTCCACCTCCGGTGGCCGCGCGCCGGCCACCACGACCCGGTGACAGAAAGGCAACCACCGCAGTGATGTCCGACCAGAGCGCACCGTTCCGGCAGCCCTACGGAAGGGCGTACGAGCAGATGCTGGAGAAGGTCCGCCACGACGGCGCCTACCCCGACCGCGAGAGGGCCGAGGAAGCCGTCCGCCTCGTCCTCGGGGGACTGGGGCGCCAGCTGACCGGTGACGAACGCGTCGAACTGGCCGCCCGCCTGCCGTTCGAGGCCGCGTGCATCCTCACCGCCCAGATCCCCGACCCCCGGCCGCTGGGGGGCTGGGCGTTCGTCAAGGAACTCGCCGCCCGCGCCGGCGCCTCCCTGGCCACCACCCGCTGGGACACCGGATCGGTCTTCTCCGCCGTCGCGGCCCACGCCGGCCCCGAACTCATGACCCGCATCCTCCACCAGCTCCCCGCGGGCTACGCGCTGCTGTTCGGCCGCGCCGAACTCGCCCCCGCCGCATAGCGCACGACACGTGTGCCCGGGGCGGACACGACCGACGCGCGACTGTCCGCCCCACCCCGCTCCATGCCATGCACGGGGGCGAGGCGGCGGCCACCGGACCGGACGGGGCGGCGGCCACCGGGGCCGGGCGAGGTGACGGGCACCGGGACCGGGCGAGGTGACGGGCACCGGGACCGGGCATCATCGGCGGCCACGAGGCCGGGCGCCCTCGCCGGCCGAAGCCCCGTCAGACCGGACGCACCCGCCCGACGGACTCCCGTACGGCGGTGAGGAAACGGCGTACCGTCTCCAGCTCGTCCGCCCCGAAATCCTCCGCCACCGCCACCACTTCGCCGATCACCGGCCCGAAGAAGGCCCACCCGAGCTCCGTGGCCTTCTCCTCCACCTTCAGCAGCACGCGCCGCCGGTCGGCCGTATCCCTGCCGCGCGAGACCAGACCGAGCCGCTCCAGCCGGTCCACCAGGGAGGTGGTCCCGGCGGAGTTCAGCCGCAGCTGCCCGCCGAGCCATCCGGGCGTGGCCCGGATGCCGGCGCGCTCCGCGTCCAGCAGGTGGATCAGCGCGCGCACATCGGTGGGATGCAGCCCGTGGCGCGCCGCGAACTCGGCGCCGAGCACGTCGAACTCCACGGTGACCGCGCGCAGCAGGTGCACCAGTCCCATCGCCGGACTCCGATCGTCCATGCACACTCCTCGGTCCCACGACTAATATCTCGCTGAGCGAGATTATCGCCCAGCGAGAGGAATCGTCGTGTCCCCGTCCGAGGTCGTGTCCCCGTCCGAGTTCGACCGCGCGTACGACGAACTGCGGGCCCGCTGGCCCGAGTCCACCGAGGAGCGTGACGTCGCCACCCCGTACGGACCCACCCGGGTCCATGTGTACGGCGCACCGGGCGGCAGCCCGCTGCTCCTGCTGCCCGGCGGCTCCGCGACCGGCCTCGTCTGGTTCGCCAACGCACCAGCACTGGGGGAGCGGTACCGGGTCCACGCGGTGGACCTGATGGGCGACGCCGGCCGCACCGAACGCCGGGGCGCACCGCTGAGGAACGCCGACGACCTCACGGCCTGGCTGGACGCACTCCTGGACGGCCTCGGGCTCGCCCGCACGCACCTGTGCGGCCACTCGTACGGCGCCTGGCTGGCCGCCAGGTACGCGACGCACGCACCGTCACGGGTGGACCGTCTCGCCCTCGTGGACCCCACCCAGGTCTTCGCCGGCTTCCGCCCCGGCTACCTGCTGCGCGCGCTGCCCACCCTGGTCCGCCCGAGCGAGGCCCGGGCCCGCGCCTTCCTGGCCTGGGAGACGGCGGGAACCCGCCCGGACGAGACCTGGCAGCGTCTCTACGCGCTCGCCACCACCGTCCCCGGCCGCAAGCTGGTCACCGGCTCCCGCCCTCGCGCCGCCGGTCTCGGCATGCCGGTCCTGGTCCTGCTCGCGGAAGACAGCCGCACCCACCGCGCCGCCGCGGTCGCCGACCGGGCCCGTCGGCTGCTCCCGCACGCCGAGGTGGCCCTGCTTCCCGGAGCCACCCACCACTCCCTGCCGGTCGCCGCGCCGAAGGAGTTCGACGACCGGCTGCTGGCCTTCCTGGACGGAGGCCCGTGCGCTCAGCGCGCGAGCCACTCGTCGTAGAACGGCGGCATCGCGGAGGCCCGTCGGGTGAAGACCGGGGTGCGCTTCTCGCGGAAGGCCGCCACGCCCTCCGCGCCGTCGCCGGTGCTGGAGTAGAACATGGCCAGGGACTCCACCCGGTGTGCCTCCTGCGGGTCGTCCAGGAAGGCGTTGCGGTAGGTCATCTGGCGGATCAGCGCGGTGGAGACCCGGGAGCGGCCGCGCGTCCAGCGGTCCGCCAGTTCGACGGCGCGCTTGAGGAGCTGGTCGGGGTGGTGGACCTCGGTGGCGAGGCCGGCGTCCGCGGTGGCCCGGGCGCCGAGGATGTCGGCGCAGTAGAGCAGGTCCAGGGCCCTGGGCAGGCCGACCAGGCGCGGGAGGAACCAGGTGGAGACGGCCTCGGGGGTGATGCCCAGGCGGCCGAAGACCAGGCCGAAGCGTGCGTCGGTGGACATCAGCCGGGCGTCCATGGCCAGGGTCATGGTGGCGCCGATGCCGACGGCGGCGCCGTTGATCGCGGCGATCACGGGCTTGCGGCAGGCGTGGATGGCGAGGGTGACCCGGCCGCCGGTGTCCCGGACCCGGCTGACGGCGGGGTCGTTCAGGTCGCGCAGGTCGGCCAGGGTGGGGGTGCGCGACTCGTCGAGTCCGAAGGCGTTGCCCTCGGTGCCGAGGTCCATGCCGGCGCAGAAGGCCTGGCCCGCGCCGGTGACGATGACGGCGCGCACGTCGTCGTTGTCGTTGACCTCGGTGAAGGTGCGTGCGAGTTCTGCGGCCATGGTGGGGGTGAAGGCGTTGAGGCGGCCGGGGCGGTCGAGGGTGACGGTGAGGATGCCGTCGTCGACGTGGTGGTGGAGGGTGGTCCAGGTCATGGGAGCGGGTTCCTGTCTCTGTGGTGCGGTCGGCGCCGGGGTCATCCGCGCAGGTCGGCGAGCCGGCCGATGATCTTCTCGGCGTCGGTCACGATGCCGCTGACGATCTCCTCGCAGGTGGCGACGGACTCGATCAGGCCCTGGGCCTGCCCGGCCCACCACAGGCCGTCGTCCATCCGCCCCTCTTGGAGCACGCGGGTGCGGCCGCGGACGCCGGAGGCCAGGTCGGCGACGTCGGCGAAGACCGCTCCGGGGCGCTTCGAGCGGGTGACGATCTCCTCGGAGATCGCGTTGCGCGCCACCCGGCCGGTGTTGCCGAACTCGCGGAAGACCAGCTGGGTGGCCCGTTCGTCGTTGGCGACGATCTGGTCCTTGACGTTCCGGTGCACCGGGGCCTCGGCGCTGGCGACGAAGCGGGTGCCCATGTTGATGGCGCAGGCCCCCAGCGCGAGGGCGGCCGCCAGTCCGCTGCCGGTGGCGAAACCGCCGCTGGCGATGATGGGGATGTCCAGCTGCCGGGCGGCGGCCGGGATGAGGACGAGGCCGGGGATGTCCTCCTCGCCGGGGTGGCCGGCGCACTCGAAGCCGTCGATGCTGACCGCGTCGACGCCGAGCTTCTGGGCCTTGACGGCGTGCCGCACGGCCACCGCCTTGTGGATCACCTTGACGCCGTGGGCCTTGAAGTCCGCCACGTGCTCGGCCGGGTTGCTGCCCGCGGTCTCCACCACCGTGACGCCGCTTTCGATGATGGCCGCGCGGTACTCCGCGTAGGGCACCGGCTGGATGGTGGGCAGGATGGTGAGGTTGACGCCGAAGGGCCGGTCGGTCATCTCGCGGCAGCGGGCGATCTCCGCCGCCAGCGCCTCGGGGGTGGGCTGGGTCAGCGCCGTCAGGAAGCCGAGCGCCCCGGCGTCGGCCACCGCGGAGATGAGCTCCGCCGTGCCGACGCCGGTCATCCCGCCGCAGGCGACCGGGTGGTCCACGCCGAACAGTTCGGTGAAGGAAGTGGAAATCATGGGTGTGCGGCCCGGTCGGGGCCTCTCCGTTCTTCTGTCGAAAACGTTCTGTCGAAAGCGTTCTGGTGGGGGCTGGTGTGGTGTGGCTGGTGGGACCGCCGGTCCCACCGGGAGCGGGGTCAGCCGCGTCAGGCGGAGGCGAAGATCCCCGGCAGGGCGGGCCAGGGGGGGGCGCCGCGACGAAGCCGGCGAGGAGGCGGCGGGAAGCGACAAAGGGGGGTGCGGCGTGGCAACTGCTACGATCTGTCATCGTGTTCGAGCGAAATCCGACAACTCAGGCGTCGAGCCGTCCGGCGCAGCGCCGTGGGATGGAGCGCCGGCGGGCGATCCTCGACGCGGCCGAGACGCTGCTCGTCGAGCAGGGCTACGAGGGGGCGACCCTCAAGGCGGTCAGCGAGCGGGTCGGCATCCCGATCACCTCCGTGTACCACTACTTCTCCGATCGCCATCAGGTCGACGCCGCCCTCCTGCAGCGGCACATCGGCGAGCTCGACGCGCTCATCGCGGCGATGCTCGACGAGCCCGGACCGCCTACGCTGCGCGCGGCCGTCGACGCCGTCGTCGACGTGTTCCTGGAGTACTTCCGCGCCCACCGCGACTGCGCCGAGGTGTGGTTCTCCGGACGCAGCGAGCGGATCGACGAACTGGTGCAGGCCTTCGACCGGGCGCAGGGGGAGCGGATGCGCACCTTCCTCGTGGAGCATCGGTTCCTCGTCGCGGACACCCCGCCGCTCGTGCTGCAGCTCGCCTTCGAGGCCGGCAACCGGCTCTTCGACGTCGCGTTCCGCACCGTTCCGACCGGTGACGACGTGACCATCGACGAGGCGCGGCGCTTCATCACCGCCTACCTCGAGACGTACGCCGTGCGGCAGGGTGCCCACGACTGACGCTCCGCCGCTCGTCAGACCGACGCGACGATCTCCTCGCGGGGGTGCCGACGCGTTCGAGGACGGCGCGGCCGACGTCGGGGCGCTCGTCGCCGAACAGCCGGCCGAGTTCGATGTCCTCGACGGTGTCGAGCTCACTCGCGGCGTCGAAGCCGAGGTGGGGCACGCGGGCCTCGAGACACGCCTCGATCACCGGCTCCGAGGTGCGGACGGAGGGGCCCGCGTCCAGGACGACCGGGGCGGCTCCGCTGATCACCTCGGGCAGGTTCTCGCGGCCGTACAGGTCGAGGCGGCGGACGGTGGCCGGTCGGCGCATCTCATCCGCGGCTCCGATGAAGACGACTCGCTGCGTCATGGCCTCTCCGTTCTCATGGCTGCCGCTGGATCGTGCGGCTCCACAGGTGTGTCTGATGGCTGCCGCTGTGCTGCGGCGGATGCGTGGGGTGGGGGCTGCCGCAGGACCGTGCGGCGAGGTGCGGGGTGCGGGGGCCGACGTCCGGGGTGGAGGGCGCGAGACTAAACTCGAATTGATTCGAGTTTAGTCGTCGGCGAAGCGCCGTCAAGGTTTCGTCGGGGGCGAGGCCCACTCCTCACGGGAGTCTCAGCACGGCGCCGACCTCCTTCGCGGCGCGCTCGCCGGCCTGGACCGCTCCCTCGATGTAGCCCTGGTACGCGGTCGCCGTCTCGGTGCCCGCCCAGTGGACGCGGCCCACCGGCGCGCGTACGGCGTCCGTGTACTGGGTGAGCAGACCCGGCGGCGTCGTGCTCACGCAGCCGTCGATCCAGGGCTCGTGGGCCCAGTCCTGCTCCAGGAAGCGGATCGGACGGGCCGCCTCGGGACCGAACAGCGTCACCAGGTCGGCGAGGAACGCGGCCCGGCGCTCGGCGGGGTCGTCGAGGACCTCGTCGCTCCAGGTGTGACCGGGCCCGGAGCCCGCGGTGCCCATGAACGTCAGGAGGATGCCCACGCTGCCGTCGGGCGGCGAGTTGTCGACGACGAAGCGCGCGAACGGCAGATCGGTCATCGCCGACCCGTTGAGTCCCTCGGCCCGCCAGAACGGCTTCTCATAGACCGCGAACAGCTTGCTCTCCGTGCCGTTGTGCCACTTGCGCTGGAGCGAGGTGCGACGGGTGGGGAGGCGGGGGGTGAAGCGGATGCGCTCGGCGTCCGCCGGCGACATGGCGACGATCACCCGCTTGCAGCGCACGTCGGCCTTCGCCGACCGGACGAGGACGTCCCCGCCCCGTCGGCGGATCTCGCCGACCGGCGAGCCGAGCACCACGCGCTTGCCCAACTGCTCGGCCATCTCCAGGCAGATCCGCTGGGTGCCGCCGACCACGCGCGACTCCTGGGCGCCCCCGGTCGTGGAGATCATGTGCTCGATCCCGGCGGCGCCCGCGATGTGGAAGAGGAGCATGAGGAGCGAGGTGTTGTGCGGGTCCTCGCCCTGGATGACGGTGAACGCCAGCGTGAACAGCCACTTGGACTCTTCCGTGCCGGCGTTGGCGTCCAGCCAGTGCCCGAAGGTCGTGCTGTCCAACGCGACGGCGTTCTTCGCGTTCCACGGGGCGTCCACGGGAACGGTCGCGGCCATCTTCTCCAGCGTCGCCGCCAGTCGGCCGAAGTCCTCCAGGGCCTTCCCCGGCAGCGGGGGGATCGACCCGGTGAACTCCCGCCGTACGCCCTTGTGGTGAAGGAGCGACGTGCCGTCGACATGGGTCTTGAAGGTCTTCAGACCGAGCTCGTCGAGGAGCGCGAAGAGGCGGTCCTGACCGGGACCGGCCCACTGCCCGCCACCCTCGGTGATGACGCCCTTGCCGACGCTGAGGTTGAGGGTCCGGCCGCCCACGCGGTCGTCGGCCTCCAGGACGAGCACCGATCGGCCGGCCTGCACCAGGCGGCGGGCCGCGGTGAGGCCGGAGACACCGGCCCCGACGACCACGACGTCCACGTCGGCCTCCTGGACCGGCCCCGGCCCCGGGACCGTCGCGGAGGCGGGCGAGACGCGTCCGAGGGCGAAGCCGCTGCCCGCGGCCACGGCCCCGCCGCCCGCCAGGACCACGCGACGTGAGATGCCGCCCCTGTCATGCTGTCGTGTCTCTGTCACGGCTGCTCTTCTCCTTGCTGGGATGTGTGTGGGGGAGGGAGGAGGGGTTCCACGCGGCCGCAGGGCACGTCTCGGCGCGGCGGGGCGCCCCGACGGGCCTGCTCGCGCGGGCGGTTCTTCAGGAGCGTGCCGCTCGGGTTGCGGGGCAGCGTCTTGGTGGCGACGGTCGTGTGCAGCGGTACCTCGAAGTCGGAGAGGTGCTCCCGGCGGTGGGCGATCACGGCGTCGACGTCGACCCGGTCCCGGTCGGTGAAGAGCACGGCGCCGACCGGATGTTCACCGCGACCGCGACCGTGATGCCGCCGGCCAGGACCGTGCTCCAGAAGGCGAGCGCCGTGCGCCGAGGGGGCCGGAGCGTCGCCCCGATCACGGGTGGCGGTCTCCGTGCCCACGCCGCGGAATGCGCCTCGTGGGCGTCGTCGCCAAGAGGCGGGGGCGCGGGCCGGCGTGTGGGCCGAGGGCCGGGGTGGGGGCCGAGGGCGTGGGCCGAGAGCGTGGAACTAGAACTCGAATTGATTCGAGTTTATCTGTCGGCAACGTGCCGTCAAGGTCCCGCGAGCATGGAAGGGGGGGTGGGGCCACCCTCGGCGGGGGTCGGATGTCCCTGTCGGTGCCGTTCCGTCCCGGATGGGGGCGGCGGCGGGGCCTTGACGGCGCCGCGCAAGGAGCCCTAAAACTCGAATGCATTCGAGTTTGTGTGAGTGCGCGCACCGCGCCCCTTCAGCGACCCGAGGATCCCGTGCCTTCTTCGTTCACCCCGCCCCCGCCCGGACACACACCGGAGCCGCACCCGTCGCCCACCGTCCTCGTACGGGAACGCGAGGCCCAGCGGGCCTTCCTCGTCGCCAACGCCGTCCCCCTGGCGATCGGCATCCTGCTGTCCTGGAGCTCTTCGCTGTCCGGCGCCCGCCTGTACGGACACCTCACCCTCGGCATCGCGTGGGGCCTTCTCCAGCTCGGGGTCTTCGTGGCCACCGCCTGGCGGTACGACGGCCACGCCGCGGGCACGTCCCGCACCCCTGACGAGACCGGGCGGTGAAGCGGTGATCCGAGAGCTCTTCGGGACGGGCCTGGTCGACCCCGTCGGCGCGGAAGCCAGGGGACCGGTCATCGTCGCGTTCCTGGTCTTCATCGGCGTGGCGCTCCTGTGGGTCTTCACCCTCGCCACCCAGGAGGACCACCCCGAACGGCTCTACACCGCCGGCCGCTCCCTGTCGCCCGTCCTCAACGGATTCGCCACGGCGGGAGAACAGATCTCGGTGGTCACGCTGTTCGCGACGACCGGCGCCGTCGCCCTCTTCGGGTACGACGGCCTCGCCTCCGCCGTCGACAGCGTCATCGCCCTCGGCGTCCTGCTGCTCCTCGCCCGGCGGATACGCGACACCGGCCGCTTCACGCTCGGCGACCTCTTCGCCCTGCGCGCGGAGGGGCCCGGGCCGCGCACGGCCGCGGCCGTGGTCACCCTGGTCATCACGGTTCCGCTGCTCATCGTCCAGTTGAGGGCCGGCGGCATCACCGCCGCGCTGCTCATCGGGCTGTCGAGCGACGGCGCGCAGATCGGCTGCACCGTCCTGATGGGCTGCCTCGTCGCCTGCTTCGCCGCCGTGGCGGATCTGCGCGGCACGAGTTTCGTCCAGGTCGTCAAGGTCGTCGTCACCCTGGCGGTGCTCGCCCTGGTCGGTGTGCTCGCCCTGAGGAGGTTCTCCTGGGACCCGGGAGACCTGCTCTCCGCGGCGGCCGCCCGGAGCATGTCGCCCCAGGGCTACCTGAAGCACGGGCTGTGGGCGCACACGGCGGACCTCGGACCGCTCAACACGCTCAGCGACCACATGGTCGTCATCCTCGGGACGGCCATGATGCCCCACCTGATCCTGCGCGTCGGCGCCTCCCGTTCCGGCACCTCGGCGCGGCGTTCCACGAGCATCGCCGTGGCGTTGGCGGGCGTCTTCTTCCTCCTGCTGATCGCCACGGGCTTCTCGGCGGCGGCCGTGGTGGGCAGCCGGGACATCGGCGGGGTCGACCCCAACGGGCAGGCGGCCCCGATCCTGCTCGCCTCCGAGGTGCTCGGAGGCGGATCGGACCTGCGCGTCACGCTCATCACCGCCATGGCGTGCGTCGCCTTCCTGGCCGTCCTCACGACCGTCACCAGCGTGACCTTCGCGGCCGCCGTCTCCTTCGCCCGCGATGTGTTCGCCCGGCTCCCGCGCGGCGCGCGGCACGACGAGGGAAGAGAGCTGAGGGTGCTGCGGACGGCTGTGATCGTCCTGTGCGTCGTGTCGATGACGCTGTCCGCGGCCGTCCACGGCTACCCGGTCGAGTTCCTGGTCACCTTCTCGATGAGCGTCGCGGCGACGTGCGTCTTCCCGGTGCTGATCTACTCCTTCCACTGGCCCGGGTTCAATCGGCGAGGGCTGCTGTGGGCCGTCTACGGAGGGCTGGCGCTCTGCGTCCTGCTCACCTTGTTCTCGCCCATCGTCTCCGGCACGGAGTACGCCCTCAGGCCGGGGGCGAGCTTCGACTGGTACCCGCTGCACACCCCGGGCCTGATCTCCGTACCGGCGGCCTTCCTGCTCGGAGGACTCGCCAGCCGGTACCGGCCCACGGACGCCCGAACCAGGGGGTGACCCCCGTCGTGGTGAGCCGGCGGGTCCCCGCCGGCTCACGGCGTGACGAAGCGATCCGACGGCGTCGGCCACCGGGCGGACATGCCGCGGGGAGCCGGAGCCGTCCGCCCGGGTGGCCGCAGGCGCACCCCTTCGCCGTACGGGCGGACGCCCGGCCCCGCCGAGGGGTTTCTAGATCCGCGAGTTGCGCAGCGACTGCCACACGGCGCCGGCCAGCGCCCGCGTCGACCGGGGGACCGAGAGCCCCTCGTGCTCGCGGTACAGCTCCCAGTTGTACGGGACCAGAGACAGCTTGTTGGAGGACAGCGATCCCGCCTGGTGGGACCTGTACACCGCGAGCGGTTCGGTCAGGCCCCGGGCGTCGGCGCCGTCCCGCATGATCGACAGCCACAGGGCGTAGTCCTGCCGCTTGCGCATCTCCGGCATCAGCCGCGTGCCGAGGACCTTGCGGTCGTACATGGCGGTCAGGGCGCCGATGTGGTCCCGCACCAGCATCGCCCGGTAGTCCACGTGCTCCCGCGCGCGGACCACCCGCCCGTTGGGGACGAAGTCGGTGCTCTCGCCGTCGTAGTCGGCGTCCATCTTGTAGTAGGAGGTGAACGTCAGGGGCGCATCGCCCGCAGCGGCGAACTCGACCTGACGCTCGGTCTTCTCCGGAAGCCACATGTCGTCGCTGTCGAGGAAGGCGACGTAATCCCCCCGGGCCCGCTCGATCGCGAGGTTGCGGGCACGGCCGGCACCGCCCTGCTCCGGCGCCGACTCCGGCTTGACGCGCTCGTCCTGCCGGGCGAACTCCCTCAGCAGGTCCATGGAGTCATCGGACGACTTGTCGTCGGTCACCAGCAGCTCCAGGTCCACGTGCGTCTGGGAGAGCACCGACCGGACCGCCGCACCGAGCGTCGCTGCCGAGTTGTACACGGGCATCACGACGGACACGAGGGGCACAGGGTTTCTCCTTGCTGGGCGAAAGACGACGTTCCATTCAAGCACTGGCATCGTAGTGGGAGCTGCCACGCATGTCGTCGCCGCTGGTCAGGACCCCGCGGGACCGCCCCCCGGCGTGCGCGCCGCAGAGGGGGGCGCCGTGGCGCCGGCTGTGACGTGGACCACCGCCGTGCGCAGCGCATCACGACCGGTCGGCCGCACGCGACCGGCCCCCGGCCGTGACCGCCGGTCAGGCACGCGGGGCGCGCGGCTCCAGCCGGAACTCGAAGCCGAGGGTGCCCGGGTCGAGCGCGGTCGCGCCGCCGTCGACGGTGAGCACCGCACCGTTCACGAACGAGGCCGCGGGCGACAGCAGCCAGGCGACGGCCTCCGCGACCTCCTGCGGCTCGCCGGGCCGCCCGGCGGGCAGGACCCGGGTCACCTCTTCGTACGCCGCCTCCACCCCGTCCCCGCCCAGGCCCGCCTCGTCGGCGAACCGGTTCATCCGGCGGTCCGCCATGTCGGTGCGCACCCAGCTCGGGCACACGGTGTTGGCGCGCAGCCCCGCGCCCCCGTAGTCGACCGCGAGCGAGCGGCACAGCTGGAGCAGCGCCGCCTTGGAAGTGGCGTAGGCGGCGTTCCCGACGCCGTTGCGCAGGGCGGACACCGAGGCCACCGCGACCACCGCGCCGCGGGCGTCGAGCAGGTGCGGGAGCGCGGCGCGCAGCAGCAGGAACGGACCGGTGAGGTTGGTCCGCATGACCTCGTCCCAGTCCTCCGGGGTCACCTCGCCCACCCCGCCGCCCCGCCCGATGCCGGCGTTGAGCACCAGACCGTCGAGCCTCCCGTACGCGCCGACCACCGTCTCGACGAGCGAGGCCACCGCGGCGGGGTCCCCGATGTCCGACGGCACGGGCAGGGCGCCGGTCTCCTCGGCGACCAGCCGCAGCGGCTCGGGGCGGCGCCCGGACACCGCCACCCTGTGCCCCGCCTGCGCCAGCGACCGCGCGGTCGCGGCCCCGATTCCCGTCCCGCCCCCGGTCACCAGGTACACGCGCTCGTCCGCCATGTCCGCCGCCTCTCCCGTGTCTCGTCCGCCGCCCCCGTCCCGTTGATCTTAGGCACGCGCCGCCCGGCGCCGGGGTCTCCGGGGCCGGGCGGCCGGCGGACCACACGGCGGGCGCACCGGCCGGGGGAGCGGGCCGAGAGCGGTCTGGCGCCGGGCGGGCCGCACGACGGATCATGGAGGTGATCACGGACGGTGGGGGAGAGCGAAATGGGTGACCGCACGGGCGGCAGGCCACGGGTACGGGACGCGACGGCGGACGGCTGGCCGGCCGGCCTGCCCTTCTGGCACGAGACCGTCGCCGCGGGCGAGACGTACGCCCGGGACCGGGACACCGACGAGCAGGCCGCCCGGGCCCTGTGGACAGCCCCCGACCCCCGCGTCTTCGCCGTCGAGGCGGACCCGGCGCCGGAGGCCGGCCCGACGGCCGGGGACAGGGCGGGCGCGGCCGGAGCGATCGTCGCCCCCGCCTCCGCGCGCCCCCACCACGGCGGCCCGGCCAGGGGCGTGGCCCACGCCGGCTTCATGGCCGGCCCCGCCCACGCCGGCCGCGGCATCGGGCGCCTCCTGGCCGGACACGTCCTGGACGAGGCCCGTCGCGACGGCCACACGGCGACGGTGTTCCCCGCCGTCGTGGAGACCGACCCCGCCCCGCGCCTGCGGGGGTCCCTCGGCTTCACGATCCCGGGCACCGTGCCGGAGGCGTAGGAGCACCCCCGACGCGGCCCGGTCGGCCTGCACATCCTGCACCGCCGGCTCTGAGCGTCGGCGAAGATAGGACGACCCACCACCCCACCCCGTGCCGTGCGGCACGACCAGAGGAGCGACGGCAGATGCCCCCTTCCGGGTCCGGAGCGAGCCCGCGACCGCCGACGATCGCCGACGTCGCCCGTACGGCGGGGGTGTCGCGGACCACCGTCTCGCACGCCCTAAACGGCCTCGGCAAGGTCGACCCCCGGACCCGTGAACGCATCAAGCAGGTGGCGGCCGAGCTGGGTTACCGCCCCAACCTGCGGGCCCAGCGGCTGCGGCGCGGCGAGGCCCGGGCGATCGCGCTCGCCTCGTCGATGCCCTTCGCGGTGGCCGGCGGCCCGTCCCGGCTCGGCTTCTACATGGAGGTCGCCGCCGCGGCCGCCGAGAGCGCGCTCCTGCACGACTACGCGCTCGTGCTCGTACCGCCCGTGCAGTCGGGCGCCGCCCTGGACTCGGTCGACATCGACGGCGCCATCGTCGTGGAGCCCGACGTGGACGACGCCGCCGCGGCCCGGCTGCGGCAGCGAGGCCTGCCGTACGTGGCGCTCGGCCGGCCCGTCTCGCCGGACGAGGCCGTCCCGTACGTCGACCTGCACGGCGCCGCCGTCGCCGAGGCGCTCCTGACCCATCTGCGGGAGCAGGGCGCGAGGCGGCCCGCCCTGCTCGTCGGCTCCGGCGACCGGCACTCGTCGGTGGACGCGCGCGCCGCCTACGAACGGCTCGCCGCCGAGCACGGCTGGCAGCCGATCGTGGCGAGCGCCCCGGAGGCCGGCGGCGAGCAGGCCGGCTACGAGCGGTGCGCCGCCCTGCTCGCCGAGCACCCCGACCTCGACGCGGTGTGCGCCCTGGTCGACGCCTTCGCCGTGGGCGCGCTGCGGGCCGTCCGGGACAGCGGGCGCGCCGTCCCCGACGACGTCATGGTCGTCACCCGTTACGACGGGCTGCGCGCCCGCACCGCGCAGCCGCCGCTGACCGCCGTCGACCTGCACCTGGACCGGGCGGCGGCCGCCGCCGTGGACCTGTTGCTCGGACGGCTGCGGGGGGACATCCCGGCCGAGGCCGTGGTGACGGTGCCGCCTCCGACGGTGATCCCGCGCGGGTCGTCGCTGCGGACGCCCCCGCCGGCGACGGCCCGCTGAGCCGCCGCCGTACCGCCCGGCCGTCTGCCGACGAGGCGGGGACGGGGCGGGAACGGGGCGAGGCGGGGACGGCGGGACGCGGACGGGGCGGCGGGACGGGGACGGGACGGCGGGAACGGGACGGCGGGAACGGCGGGGCCGGGGCGAGCCGCCGGGGCCGGACGGCAGGGCCGGACCCGGCCGCCGGGCCCGGGCAGCCGCGAGGGCGGCCCGGATCAGACGCCCACCATGAGCACCGCCCCCGACACCAACGCGAAGACCAGCACGAACAGGCGCATCCTGCGGGCGTCGATCCGGTGGTGCACCAGCCGGCTCAGCCACGCGCCCACCCCGATCGCCGGCGCCAGCGCCAGGGCGAGCCCGAGGTCCGCCGTGTCGCCCCGGCCCGTCGCGAACAGCAGGGCGAGCGAGGCGACTTCGCCGACGAGGAAACAGGCCGCCACGGTCGAGCGCAGCTCGGCCGGAGGCCGGTGCTGGTAGACCAGCGCCAGCGGCGGACCGCCGACGCCCGTCGCCGTCTCCGTCAGGCCGGTCACCGCGCCCGCGCCGACATAGGCGGCCCTGCCCGGCGTGAAGGCCGGTGCAGCCAGGCTCACCACGGCCGCCAGGACGGTCGCGATGCCCACGTACAGCCCGAGCCGGCGGTCCGGGATCACCCACAGCAGCGCCAGGCCGGCGGGCGTGGCCGCGAGCCGCGCGGCGGTGATCCAGCCCGCGCCGCGCAGATCGAGCGAGGCGCGCTCGCGCCAGGCGACGTACAGGTTGAGCGGCACCATCGACGCCAGGACGAACACCGGCAGCAGCCCGGGGTCCAGGATCCCGGCCACCGGGGCGACGATCAGCGCGAAGCCCAGGCCGCTGCTGCCCTGGACGAAGGAGGCGGCGGTCACGGTCAGCGCGAGCACCGTCAGGGTCTCGCCGGTCATCGCGCCGTGCTCCGTCCCCGGCCGGCCACGGCCGCGCGGGCCCGGGTGGACGTCGGGTGCGCGCGGGTGATCGCCGCCCGGGACACGGTCGCCTCGGCCAGCGCGGCGGCGCGCCGGACCAGTGCCGACCCGTCCCACCCGACCGGCCCGCCGCACCACATTCTGAGGCGTCCCTCGACGAACACGGCGGTGATCTGGTCCCTGTTGCCGCGCCGCACCAGCTCCCAGGGAAGGTCGTGGGAGAGCGCGAGTTCGGGGGTGGTGACGTCGACGAGGAGGAAGTCGGCCGCCAGGCCCGGGGCGATCGTGCCGGTGCGCGCGCCCAGCCCCACGGCGTCGGCGCCGCCACGGGTGGCGTGCTCCAGCCAGGTCCAGCCCGCGCCGCACGAGGAGTCCCCGCCGGCGAGTCCGTAGGCGATCCGCTGGGCGAACTCGGCCGCCTCGGCGAGCCGGAAGCCGTCCCCGCGGGTGCCGTCGGTGCCGAGGCCGAACCGGATGCCGCGTTCGGCCATGGCGGTGGCGGGCGCGACGGCGTTGCCCTTCCACGCGCTGGCCACGGGGTTGTAGCTCACGGCGGCCCCGGTGGTGGCGAGCAGGGTGAGTTCGTGCGGGGTGAGCAGGGTGGCGTGCGCGGCGAGCAGCTGGGGGCCGAGCGCGCCGATCGCGTGCAGGTGCTCCAGCGGCCGCAGGCCGTGGGTCAGGAGGGACCGCTCGACGGCGGCCAGGTGCTCGTTGACGTGGATCTGGACGACGGCCCCGGCCGCCGCGGCGAGCGCGGCGGTCCGGCGCAACGTCTCCTCGGTGGCCGCCTCGGGGATGGAGACGGCGAGGGAGGCGTGGACCAGGGGATCGCCCTCGTACCGTACGAGGTGCTTCTCGGCGCGCTCCAGGACGCCGGGGCCGGCGGGAGCCGTGCCGTCCTGGTCGTTGCAGACGAGGCCCAGGGCGCAGCGGAGGCCGGCTTCACGGGTGGCGGTCGCGATCACGTCCACGTCGACGTCCGCGCGGGTCCCGGCGTCCGTGACGGTGGTGAAGCCGCCGCGCAGCGCTTCGAGCGCGGCCAACTTGGCGGCCACGTAGGCCGATTCCTCGTCCAGTGCGCCCTCCAGCGGTACCCACACCCGGCGGAAGATCTCCGACGGCTCGCCGAAGGCGAGGGCGGCGCCGAAGCTCTGGGTGAGGTGGTGGTGGGCGTCGACGAAGCCGGGCATGAGGAGGTGGCCGGGGAGGCGTACGGGGGCGGTGTCCGGATGGCGGCCGATCAGTTCCCCGGCCGGCCCCACCGCGGTGAAGACGCCGCCGGTGACGACCACGGCGTGGCCGGTGGCGGGGCCTTCGGGGAGGAGGACGGCGTCCGGGACGAGGAGGAGAGGGCCGGGGGATTCGAGCAGGTCTCGCAGGGGGGTGTGCTGGTTCATCGGTCGCTTTCCGCGCGGAGGCCGGTCAGCCGGGCGGCGACGCCGGGCCGGACGTGGTGGAAGAGGACGTTGAGGACGGCGGCGACGAACGCGCCGACGGCGACGCCGCTTTCGAGGAGGATGCGGAGGTTGGGCGGGAAGCCGCCGTACACGCCGGGGACGAGGATCGGCAGCAGGCCGAGGGCGAGGGCGACGGCGCAGACGAAGGTGCTGGTGTGCCGGTCGAGGTCGGAGCGGCCGAGCATCTGGACGCCGAGCACGGTGATCACGGCGAAGACGACCATCGCGGTGCCGCCGACGACGGCGGACGGGATGACGCTGATCGCCCGGGTGACGGGGGCGAGGAAGCCGATGACGATGAGGGCGACGCCGGCGGTCGCGGTGACGAAGCGGCTGCGGACGCCGGTGACCCGGACGATGCCGATGTTCTCGCCGCTGGTCACCATGAGCGGCAGCCCGAAGAACCCGCCGAACAGGGAGGTGAGGGCATCGCCGCGGACGGTCCTGGGCACGTGGACGCGCTGGTCGATCTCCTTGCCGACGGCCTGGGCGTTGATGACGGTCTGGCCGGTGGCCTCGGCCATCGAGGCGAGGCTGTAGAGCATCAGGGGCAGCGCGGCGAGCAGGTCGAAGCGCGGGGTGCCGAAGGGCATCAGGTGCGGCAGGCTGAGCAGCCCGCCGTCGGCGGCGTGGCCGAGGGGGACGCGGCCGAGCGCGGCGGCGAGCGCGGTGCCGGCCAGCAGGCCGAGCATGACGGCGAGCTGGCGCACGACGCCGGAGAACAGCAGGTAGAACGCGACGGTGAAGCCGATCGTCGCGATGCCGAGCAGGAGGTTCTGCGGCTGGGCGAAGCCCGGCTCACCGGGTCGGCCGGTGACCAGGACGGCGCCCACCTTCACCAGGTTCACGCCGACGATGACGATCATCGTGCCGATCACCAGGCTGGGGAAGAACGCGAGCAGCCGCGAGAAGAGGGGCAGCACCACGAAGGAGAACAGCGCGGTGAGGACGACCGCGCCGCACGCCGTCGGCAGGCCGTGCTGCCCGGCGATGGCCAGGAACAGCACGAGCGGGGCGCCGCCCGGCAGCATCACGAAGGGCAGCCGGGGCCCGAACTTCCAGGGTCCGAGCGACTGGATGAGCGAACCGACTCCCGACAGCACGAAGGCCGCGGACAGCAGGTCGACGGTCAGCTGGGCGTCGAGCCGCAGGGTGGCGCTCATCAGGAAGATCGCGGAGATGGGCGTGGCGGCCATCACGAGCACGTGCTGGATCCCGAACAGCAGGATCCGGCCGAGCGGACGGCGCTCGTCGACGGGGTGCACCGCCGCCGCGTGCGGAGGTCCGTCGGTGAGGGGGGTGTCCGGAGCCTCGTCCGGCGACGCGGCCGGGCTCGGGAGCGGAGTGGGGGAGGTGGGCGGGGGCAGGGACGGGCGGGGGCGGGGACTGGTCACGTTCGAGCTCCGTTCGGCGTTCGATACGTCGTGGTTCAGCCGCGATCCGGCCCCGGACGGGGAGCCAAATCGATTTGGCCAAATCGATTTGGCCGCCAGTATGTGAGGGCGCGCCCGGGCCGTCAAGAGATCCGACGGGCAAGCGGACGCGAGGACGGCGGACGGCCTGCCGACACCACGAAGGCCGTGACCCGAGCGTGCGGGGGCGGTCCTCCGACACCCGGCCCGGACCACCGCGTGCTCGGTGTGCTCGGTGTGCTCGGCGTGTTCGGCCAGGAGACGGAGGAGACGGAGCGGACGAAGAACTCCACCCCGGCAGTCCCTGCTCGTGCGGATCGGCTCACCAGGCCGTGCCGAGGCCGGCAGTCTCATCGACACCGGTCCTCAGGCGATCACGAATGGTCTCGACCCGCGGCCCGGCAACACCGCTGCCACGCCCTGACCTCGCGAACCCGTCCACGACCGGAGGATCAACGCGCCCGGCCAGCAGGCCGCCGGCGCTCTCGCACCGATGTCAGTCCCCCGTGAGGGGCCGCCGGCCACACCGGGGCGTGGATCGAGGAGCTGACCGGATGGATGTCGAGGGCGGGGCCTGAACGGTCTCGGCGTTCCGCCGCGGCTGGGCGGACTGGCACGACACCGACCTCGGCTTCAGCGACTGGTTCCACCTCGCGCTGACCGGCGGGACGGCCACCGACTGGCTGCCGGAGTGGGAGCCGCTCCCCCCCTTGAGCTCAACAACGGGTGACAGCACGCCGTACCGGCCGTAGGAGAACCAGACGGTGATCAGGCGGGGCCACTTCGATCCGTTCCTTCTCGACGACAGATGGCCGATGCGGAAGCGCTGCAACAGCTCGCCGAGCGTGAGAGACGGCATCAGGGGCTGCCGATGCCGTTTCAAGGGGATCGGGGCACCGGGCGGTGAGCGGGTACGGACCGCTCAGCGCGAGCGTCGCGAGCCGGAGAAGGGTGTCCCTGATGGCCTGCTCATCGCTCGTGCGTGTCTGCCGGACCTGATGGAGGAGCGGAAGCAGTACGAGTGGCATCGCCGGGCCTGGGGGAGCGGGAAAAGGGGGTCCGCTCCGGTCACGGTCTGCACAGAATGGCGCGCGTGCTTGTCGAACACTGGCCTATGAAGGGCCTCAGCGTGAGGTCTCCGCGTCTGGAGCTGCGACTTCCCTCCGAGGAGGAACTGGCGGAGGTCGCCGATGTCGCCGCGCGGGGCGTTCACGATCCGAACGCCAGGCCCTTTCTGACACCCTGGACCGACCTGCCGCCGGCCGAGCGCGCACGACATGTGGTGCAGCTGCACTGGAGTCGGCTGGGACGGTGGACGCCGCAGGACTGGGCGCTGGAACTCGTCGCTTTCTTCGAGGGCCGCCCCGTGGGCGTTCAGGACATGCGAGCCGTGGATTTCGGCATCCGCCGCGAGATCGTTTCGGGCTCGTGGATCGGGCTGGACCACCAGGGTCGGGGCCTCGGGACCGAAATGCGCGCCGCCATGCTGCACCTCGCCTTCGAGGGACTGGGCGCGGTGTCGGCGACGTCGATGTCCTTCACCGACAACATCTCCTCGGTGTCCGTGTCGCGGAAACTCGGCTACCGCCCCGATGGCATCACGCGTGACGTCCTGCACGGAAAGGTCGTCGAGTCCCAGCGGTTCCGTCTCTCCCGCGAGGATTGGCGTTCGCAGGAGCGTCCACCCGTGAGGGTGAGCGGGCTCGCGGGCTGCGAGGAGCTCTTCGGGATGTCCGGTACTGCGGCGGTCACCTGCCCTCCTGGGGTGTGCCGACCGAGGCGGTCGAGGGCGTAAGCCCGGATGTCGGCACGGAGCCTGTCGATGCCCCGGCCGGTGGCCGCACCTGTCGATCGCCGCCGTATCCGCATCCGTCAGTCGTCGGCGGCGACCAGAAGGGTGAGGACACCCTCGGGACGGTCGACGAGAACGAGTTCGTGGAACTCGCCGTGGATGGGACCGTAGTCGTGGTGCGCCTCCTCGGGGAGGCCCCCCAGGACGTACCGGCTCGTCGCCCGGCGGATCGGCGTGTAGACCGCTTCCTGCAGTCGCTCGTCCAGATCGGCGGGGACACCGACGCCGTCGGCGGCCCATGAGCTGATCACGACAGTGGCGGTGACCTCGTCGACGGGCAGGTAGGTGTCCGGGCTTATGCGGTCCGCCCACCACTGTCCATGGCGTGGTTCGAGCCACAGGCCGGCTCCGTCGTACGTGTCCCGGAATTCCGGATGGGCGAGCAGGGCGATCAGCAGGTGTCCGTCGTCCGGTGTGTCGGGCGGCAGGTGGAAACGCTTCATGTCGACCCACCGGTACCCGTGCCCCCGTCCGTCGGGGAAGGCGAAGTCCCGGAAGTTGATGAAGAGGCTGTCCACGTGGGTCAGCGCATGCGTCGACGGCATGTCGATCAGCATCGTCCAGCACACCGGGACCGGGCAAACAAAATCCCCACCCAGCGCCGCGAGCCTCCGCGTCGACCGGCGGCTCGAAGGGGCCCTGACCCACGGACCCGACCCGCTCCACCGACTCGACCCGCCGGCTGCTTCTGACCTCGTACGGCCTGACCATGACCCGTGGTCAGGCCGTACGGTCAGGTGTGGGTGGGGGCGTGGGTGCGGATGCCCCCGGCGATGCCGAGGGCGACGATGCCGAGCGGGATGAGGAAGGTCTTGGGGGTGAGTCGGCCTTCCCGCAGCTGGCGGAAGACGACGAGGAGGAGGGCGAGGTCGGTGATCCAGTCGGTCCTTGTCGTGTTCCCAGCCCGCTGATCCGGCGCCTTCCGCACCTGGACCCACGGGTGGAACGGCGGGTGGGGAACGAGACGCCCACACCCAACCCCCTTCCCCGCGTCTGCCCGCTCGGTACCGGATGCCTCGGGGCGGCCGCGGACGTTGTCGTCGCTCGGGGCGCCGGCCAAGGCGTCCGCCCCGATGGCCGGCGACCGCCCCGGCGCGTCGCACCGCGCATCCTGGCGCCCTGACCGAGCCGCCGGGCGAGCCCTGCATGATCCGAAAGGCGGGCCTCAGGTGCTCTCCAGGCCGGTGAGGGTGGTGCGGAGCCAGGCGAGTTCCGCCTGGGTGGTGGCGCGGGCGACGGTCAGGATGCCATGGCGGAACGGGTCGTCCAGTTCCTCGGCGCGCAGGGGGCGGTCCCCGTCGTAGAAGAAGCTGGCGGGTTCTTCCAGGAAGGCGAGGCGGCGGCGCAGGACCACGGCCTGGGCGGCGGGGTCGTCGAGGTGGCGCAGGAAGGCCAGGAGGGTGAACCAGCGGTTCTCGTCGGTCACTTCGGGGCCTTCGGCGTCGGCGAGACGGCGCCTGAGTTCGTCCCGGCCGGCGGGGGTGAGGGTGAGGACCTGGCGGGGGGCGGCGGCCGGGCCGGGCCGGGTCTCCCGTACCAGCAGGCCGGCCTTCTCCAGGCGCTTGATCGCCGGATAGAGGGTGGACTCGCCCACCGGACGTACGTGGCCGGTGAGGGCGGTGATGCGTTTGCGCAGCTCGTAGCCGTGCAGCGGGGTCTCGTAGAGGAAACCGAGGATCGACAGTTCCAGCATGCCCGCATTCTCCCTCAGGATGACGCTGTCGTAGTACTGCGCTGACGTAGTACTGTGGTGGCGATGTATTCGAGAGGGGAGTGGACCGTGCGCGAGGCACGATTCGACGAGCGGGGCAGCGTCATCCGATGGACCGAGGCGGCCGGGGAAGGGCCCGCGGTGGTGTTCGTGCACGGCCTCGGCGCCGCGTCGACCGTCTACCACGCGCACATCGCGGCCCGACCCGAACTCGCCGGCAGACGGGTCCTCTTCGTCGACCTGCCGGGGCACGGCATCAGCGACCGGCCCGCCGACTTCGACTACGGGCTGGAGGACCACGCGGAGGCCCTGGCCGCCGCGCTCGACGCGGCCGGGGTGCGCGGCGGGGTGATCGCCGGACACAGCATGGGCGGCGCGGTCGCCATCGTCCTCGCCCACCGCAGGCCCGACCTGGTGGGACGGCTCGTCGTCACCGAGGGCAACCTCGACCCGTTTCCGGCACCGACGGCCGGCAGCAGCGGCATCGCGTCGTACACGGAGGAGGAGTTCGTACGGGGCGGGGGCTTCGCCCGCGTCCTGGAGCACGTCGGGCCGGCCTGGGCGGCCACCATGCGCCTGGCCGACCCGCTCGCCCTGCACCGCTCCGCCGCCCGCCTGGTGCGGGGCACCGAGCCCGTGATGCGGGAGATGTTCGTCCGGGCGCGCATCCCACGCGTCTACCTGCAGGGCGAACTCAGCGGCGACCTGCCCGGCGCGGACGGGCTCCGGGCCGCAGGCGTGGACGTCGTGACCGTCCCCGGCGCCGGCCACAACGTCATGTTCGACAACCCCGACGTCTTCGTCGACGCGGTGGCGGCCTAGGGGGTGCCTTTCCGGGGGCCGGACCCGGGCGTCCCCGGCCCCCGGTGGAGGGCCCTCCCCGGGCCCCGGTGGAGTCCCTCTGGTGGGCCCTGTGGAGCCCTCGGGTGGAGTTTCCCCGGGGGCCGTCACCAGCGTTCGTACACGGAGAAGGGGGTTGCCGCCCTGCCCGCTCCCGGTCGCGGCGAGCGGGAGAGCCGTCCCTCCTCGACGATCGTGTCGTGGGCCCGGCCGTAGTCGCCGACGGCGCTCAGGCCCCCTTCCGCCCCTGCGCTCCGTACCGTCGGCGGATCTGCGGACCCGACGCGCAGGGGCGCGTCGGCGTCCACACCGCGCCGGGCGTCGAGCGACACGATCCACCGCGCCGTACCGTTCGCCGGGGCGAACGCGGCGAGCGCGGCCTCGATGCCCGCACACCAGGGCGGTGACCACTGGCTCCGGGGCGAGACCGTGCAGGCCGCCGCCCTTCGGCAGCGGCACCGTCCAGCTCCGCGAAAAAACCGACAGGATGCGCGATTTCGGTCGCCGACGGCATGCGGCTGCCCCGGTAGAGGACCTACGGCAGAGGGCCCGGCGTGTGGTGCGCCGCAGGCAGCCGTGCGAACTCGGCGGTCAGACACCGGGTCACCGGGGGCGCGAGGAGGAACTCCCCGGCCGCGACCGTGCGGATGCCCGCCAGTAGGCCCCCGGGGGAGGCGTCCTCAAGGAGGAAACCGCCGGCCCCGTCCCGTCTGCTCCGGCGAAACGGGCCGTCGCCAGGACCGTGCCGTCCGCGGCCACCAGGCGGGCGCCGCTCAGGGCGCCGGCGGCCGGGTCCACGGGGGCCGGGGCGCCCCAGTAGCCGTAACCGGCCTTCACGTGGAACGAACCGAGCGGTACGGCGGACCCGTCGGCGCGCACCAGGAAGCACCGCACCGGGCCGTCGGCCGCCGCTCCGTCACCGAGGTCGACCGACATGTACACCCAGCCGTTCCCGCCCGTGGCGTCCGCCGGGTGCGCGTAGATCCGGCCCACCTCCCGGCCGTTCCCCGCCCGGTCCGGGGAGACCAGCGCCGCCTCCAGGACGTGCGACGCCGGGGCCACCACCCGGGGGGCGCTCTCCACCACGGTCCCCACCGCCCAGCCGCCGAAACCGAAGGCCAGGGCCGTGGCCACGCCCGCCGCCGCCATCCGGAAGCGGCGCCCCCGCAGCAGGCGCCCCCCCGTCCGGCGCCCGGCCACCGCAGGGGCCGCGGGGGCCGCGGGGGCGGCCGCGGGGAGCATCCCCCGTACCACCCGGCTCTCGAAACCCGCCGGCGGCTCCGCCCCCGGCAGCAGCCCGAGCAGCCCGTCACCGACCACCGTCAGCCGCTCCACGTACGCCCGGCAGTCCGGGCAGCGGTCCAGATGGGTCACCGCCTCGGCCCGCTCGCGCGCGGGAAGGATCCCGAGCGCCAGCTCGGCGCCCTCCTCGCGCAGCCGCTCGCAGTCCATGCCGCTCACCGCGTCTCCTCGCTCTCCAGGAGCGCCCGCACCTTGATCGTCCCCGCCCGGATCCGGGTCTTCGCCGTGCCCAGCGGCACGCCCTCGAAGGCGGCGACCTCCCTCGCCGTCATCCCGTAGATCCCGGCCATCACCAGTGCCCGCGCCTGCTCCCGCGGCAGCGCCGCCACCGCCCGCCGGACCCGCTCGGCCGCGTCGTCGGCGAGCGCGCGCCGCTCCGGGGTCTCCGACACGATCCCGACCAGCGCCTCCAGGTCCTCCGGCGACACCGGGGTCGCGCGCCGCGCCCGCACCGCGTCGATCGCCAGGTTGTGCGCGATGGCCGTCAGCCAGGCTCGCACCGAGCCGCGCCGGCCGTCGTACACCTGGGCGTGCCGCCACGCCCGCTCGAAGGCCTGCTGGGCCACGTCCTCCGCGAGCCGCGGATCGCCGACCACGGCGACGGCCACGCCGTAGACCACGTGCTGGAAGCGGCGTACGAACGCCACCGCGATCTCCGGATCGCCCGTGGCGAGACCGGAGAGCAGTGCCTCGTCGGAGACCCGCTCCAGCGGAAGGCCCATGCGTCCCACACCCATGGATACGTCCGACGCCCCCGAAGGGATCGCCTGCGCCCATTGTCCGCCCGGACCCGCAATCCCGGAGGGGCCCGGCGCCGTACTCCCTGTGGGGGCGAACGAAGGGAGCGAACCGGGCGGCGCATCACGTCAGGACCGGGGCCGATCCGGACGTCCGAACCAGTGGCCGATCCGGACGTCCGAACCGGCGGCCGATCCGGACGTCCGAACCGGCGGCCGATCGGGACGGCCGGACCAGAAGGGAAGCCCCGTCAGGAGGACGGAACGATGACGGAACCACGTACCCGCGCACTGCTCGCCCTGTCGGCCGCCGCGCTGACAGGCGTCCTCGCGGCCTGCGGAAGCGGCGGCGGTTCGAGCAGCGGCACCACCGCGCCACCCCCCGCCCAGAAGAGCACGGCACCCGGAGGCGCGACCCGGGTGACCGCGGACCTGGCCGACTTCAGGATCACGCTGTCCCAGCGGACCTTCACACCCGGCACGTACGCCTTCGTCGCGACGAACACCGGGAAGCACGACCACGCCCTGGAGGTCGAGGGGCAGGGCGGTGAGAACCGCTCCAGCACCGTCGCTCCCGGCGGGTCCACGACCCTGACGGTGACCCTGAAGGCGGGAAAGTACGAGATCTACTGCCCGGTCGACGGGCACAAGGACCGGGGGATGAAGACCGAGATCACGGTGGCCGGCGCCCCCGTCAACAAGTCCGGCACCAGCCCGGCCACGCCGAGCACGCCGACGACTCCCGGCACGCCCGCCCCGCCCGCCTCACCCGGCAATGGCTACTGACCCGACCCGCCGTGCGGCCGTGCTCGTGCTGCGGACGGCCGCAGCGGGACTGACCGCGACGATGGGCGCCATCCACCTCGCCCTGTGGGCCGACGGCTACCGCGACCTGGCCAACATCGGCGGCCTGTTCCTGCTGAACGGCGTCCTCGGCTGCCTTCTCGCCGTGGCCCTCCTCCTCGCCCCGTCCCGCGGGCTCGCCCCGGTCGCCGCGGTCACCGCGCTGTTCACGGCGGGCACCCTCGGGGCGCTCTTCCTGAGCCTCACCACGGGCCTGTTCGGCTTCGAGGAATCGGCGGACGCGGAGCTGGTCCGCCCCGCCCTCGTGGTCGAGGCGGTCGACGTCCTCGTCCTGGCCGCCCTGGCGGTGGCCGCCCTCGACCACGGCCGTCGCCGACGGTGACCGACTCGTGAGCTTGGGGCAGCCCCGGCGGCATCCCCGGCGAGCGGGCCGCCGATGACCGCCAGGAGTGGCGGCCTCAGGCCTTCGGGGGAGGCCGGACGCTCCGGGGCTTGTCCGCTCTCGTACGGCCGGGACGGGCACGACGTCGTCGTGCCCGTCCGGGTGTGCGGGTCCGCCGGAGCAGGGGCGGGTTCCGGGGCGGATTCCGGCTGTCGTGGTGGTGGGGTCTCAGCCGCGGTTGATCGTCTCGCAGGTGTTCGTGACCCGGTCCAGGACGGCGGGGTCCGCCGTGACGACGTCGTTGCCGCCCTCGCATTCGACGCGGTCGTAGCCGCCGTTGCGGCTGTTGATGACGTCGTTGCCGGCGAGGCCGCGGAAGGTGGCCTGGAGCGGGCGGGTGGGCCAGCCGTCGGGGTCCTCCAGGTGGTCGTCGGCGGTGCCGCCGACGAGGATGTCCCGGCCGGGGCCTCCGTTGAAGTCGACGGGGACGTTGAGGTCCGCTCCGGCCGCGAGCCGGTCGTCGCCGTCGCCGCCGTCGGCGTGGATGACGGTGATGTCGGCGACCGTGCCGCAGGTCGCCGTGCGGGGGCTGGTCTGGGTGCAGCCGGGGCCCGCGGTGATCCCGGCCGGGTCGGACACCCTCAGGAGCGGGGCGGTGGCGACGTAGAAGGTGACCTGGTTGGCCGTGCCCGACCGTGCTTCGAAGGTGACGACGCCACCGGAGCGGGTGACCGTGCCGGTGGAGCATGCCGAGGCCGGGGTGGCGAACGCCAAGGGCATGGCCAAGGCGGCGGCCAGCGCGGGCAAGACGAGGCCACGACGCCCACGGTCGGTACACAAGCGCATTCCTGACTCCTGTCCAGATTGTCCGACATCATCTGAAAGGAACTCTTGAATGGCCTTCAGGGGATGTCAAACGCTCGCGGTGCGATGTGGTGACTCCACGTCCTGACGCCATCCGTGACGGCCCCTCACGACACGCCCGGCGCATGACCACCCGCGCATGACTGCCGGATCGACCGTTCGACCGTGCGAGCCCGACGTGACCCGAAAGGCAGGCCTGGGCCATGGCGCATGCGTTTCCCGCATACGGAGTGGATAGAGTGGTACGCGTGTCGGGTACGGAAGAGATCCTCAGGCTCACGGTGGCGGCGCTGATGTCGCGGTCGGGGGAGCGGCAGGGCGACCTGGCCGCCGGGCTCGGGCTGTCCCAGGCGCAGGTGTCCCGCAAGCAGTCCGGCGGCGCGCACTGGTCGTTGGAGGACGTCGATCTGCTGGCCGCGCACTACGGCCTCGCCGTGCTCGACCTGCTGGCCGGGCCGACGCACGCGGTCGACGTCCTGCGCGGCGCCGCCCGGAGCCTCCGGCCCGACGCGCCGGCCCCGGCCCCCGTATCCCCGTCTCCCGGACTCCCGGCCCCCGTACCGGCGCCCCCCGCACCGGCCGAAACCGTCGTGCAGGAGCCGACGGGGCCGTGCGTGCTGTGCGGCCAGCCGGCCCTGGACGAACTCGACGGCTTCCCGCAGCACTTGAGCGCCGAGGAGTGCGCCGAGGCCGTCGCCGCCGCGAGCCCGGCCGCCGAGGCCCCCGCGGCAGCACAGGCCGAATCGCCACCGATCGCGGAGACCTCCGCCGCTCCGGTCGCCGATACGGAGACCGCCCCGGCGTCCCCGGCATCCTCGGCGTCCCCGGCGCCCGCAGCTCCGTCCTCTGCCGACCCGCCGCGCCGTGGCACTCCCGCGTACGCCTCCGGGACCCTGATCGAGCAGATCACCGATCGCGTCCACGACGTCCTCGCCGAGCACGAGGGTGAGGCCGATGCCGCGCGGGCCGCGCTGATCAAGACGGCGATCCCGGATGTGATGGCCCTGCTGAAGGCGTCCCGGGTGGGCGGCCGGTACGAGCACTCGGAGTTCCCGCCGACGCAGGACATCCTCAGGAAGAAGTCGCAGAAGGGCGCGGACGAGATCTGGGAGGGCCGCCCGAAGTGGCGCAACGCGGCTCTCTTCTCGGCGGCGAAGAAGGGCGAGCGGATCGAGGTGACCGCCCTCGACATGAACGCCGCCTACCTGTCGGCGCTCAAGGCGTGGTTGCCGATCGGTCAGCTCCGGGAGGACACCAGCGGCGTCCACGACCCGAAGAAGGCCGGCGTCCACCTGATCACCCCCGCCGAGTGGGACCACCCCGACCTGCCCAACCCCCTGGGCAACCGCATGGAGCCGGGGGAGCTGTGGGTGACGGAGTCCACCCTGAGGCTGCTGGTCGACTGCGCCCGCCAGGGCCTCGCGGACCCGCCGACGATCCACCGTTCCCTGGTCTCCGGTGCCACCGAGGGTCTGCTGGAGAAGCTCCGCCGTGCTCTCGCCGAGACCCGTAGGACCGCTCTCGCCGAGGGCGACGAGCTGACGGTGGCGTATGTGAAGGCCATGTACTCCAAGTTCGTGTCCACGATCGGGGAGTCGAGCGCGAACCGGGAGATCCGCCGGCCGGACTGGATGCACATCATCCGGTCGAAGGCGTTCGCGAACCTGTGGATGAAGGCCCACAAGGCGCACAGGGCCGGACTGGGGGTCGTGGAGATCTCCGGTACCGACGAACTCCACGTCACCGGCGACTGGCGCGCCGTCTTCCAGGAGGGCCGGGACCTGAACGAGGTCAAGGAGAAGGACACCTACATCCTGGGAGGCAAGCGCTGATGGCCGGTTCACCGGACCTGTGGTCCCGCTGGGGCCAGTGGCAGAAGACGGACGTGAACGGGATGAAGGGCGGCGAAGCCCTGATCCTGGAGCTGAACCGCATCGTCCACACCTCCGGCATCGCCTCGCCCGTCACCTCCCGCCGAGGCCTGGCGGCCCGGCTGCGCTACCTCGACAGCCCCGCGGGCCGCGCCGAGCTGAAGGCCCAGGGCGTCTCCCTCCGTACGATCCGCACGTGGATGAGGGCGAAGGGCCAGGTGTCCCCGACCCCGGCGAGCCGGGAGCGGATCGACGCCGCGTACTGGCACCGCCGCCGCGAGAACCTGATCCGCTCGGGCTGGCTGGTCAAGCACCTCGACAACAAGGGCCGCGGCCGCCGGATGGAGATCTACCCCGTCGACCAGACCAGGGTGGAGGAGAAGTACCGGCGCGACCTGAACACCCGTACCGTCACCGTCCGCTACATCTGGGCCGACCTCGTGGACGCCTGGGCCAGCCGTGACGCGAACCTCGTCGACGAGATCTGGGACGACGTCATCTCCGACCTCGACTCCGACTACAACGCCTACGCCTACGTCTCCTCCGTGGGCATCAGCGCCTGACGCGCCCTCCGGCGTACGGCGGTGCCCCTCGGCGTGCGGTGGGACAGGCCCCGGAGGTACGTTGACGTGCACCTGTAGGGTCTTCCGGGAGGACGATCACGCAGGGGGAAGCGATGGACACGCCGGCCGCGCAGGAACAGACGCAAGGACGATTCCGGGACCGGCTGGCAGCGGCGGCGGCAGCGGGGGCCGAGGCCGCCGACCTCGATCGCATCGCCGAGCAGGTCGCCCTCCAGCTCCACGAGAGCGGACAGGAACCGGACTTCGAGGTCAGGACCGCGGACTTCGCGACCGACCCGTTCTTCGTCTGCGCCGACCGCTACTGGCGGCGGCGCTTCGCCGACAGCCCGTCCACGGACACCGCCCTGGCCTGCGCGCGCTGGATCGCCCTGCACACCACCCCCGGATGCCGCTCGGCCGTCCGCGAGCAGTGGACCCTCGGCAACGGCTTCATCAACCGGTCCCACGTGGAGACCCGCGAACAACTCGACGAAGCGGCCCGAAGCCTCGCCGGAGCCCCCGAGGCCGCCGACGCGGCCCTCACCCTCCTGCTCTACCACGCGGGAAAACTCCGCGCGAACTTCGCCTTCGACGACCTGAACGCCGCCCTCACCACCTCCGCCCTCGCCGCCCTGGCGGGCCCCCGCCGCGAGGAGCCGGTGATCCTGGCCCTGCGCGCGTTCGCGGCGTTCGGGAGCCGCGCCCTGACCACCGAGCACGCCCGCGGCCTGCTGGAACGGGCATGGGAGGCCGCGCACCGTTCGCGGCACGTGATGGACGTGTGCCTGAACGGGCTGGCGTTCTCCGTCCCCTTCGACGGCCAGGGCGAGCTCCTGCGCCGGCTCGCGCAGGAGGCCGTGGACGCCCACCCCGACAACCACATGTTCCGCTTCCGTCTCGCCACCGCCCACCATCTGTGCGCCGACCACGACGAGGCCCTGTCGCACGTCGATGCCGCGCTGGCCCTCCTCGCCCACCACGGCACCTTCAGCCGCGAGCTGCTGATGGAGCAGTACCTGGTCAAGCGGGACGCCATCCAGGAAGCCCGGCTGCGGGCGGCACGGGACGCGGAGCACGAGGCCCGCTGGCGGCGCCAGGAGGCCGCCAACGCCGACCTGGAGCGCACCCTGCACAGCTCCTCCGTGCGGGCGGTCGAACTCGTCGCCGTGTTCACCTCGGCGATCGCCTTCGCCGTCGGCTCCCTCCAGGTCACCCTCAGCGGCACCCTGAAGCTGCGCGAGCGGCTGTGGCTGCTGACCGCCCTGGGCGCGGTGCTGGCCGTCTTCGCCCTGATCATCGTCGGCGGCACCTGGCTGATCACCCGCAGGCGCTCCCGCGGCGGGAACTGAAGGGTGCTGCCACCGCGGACACCGCTGAGCGTACGCCGTTCCTCCTCCGGGCCGGAGCACGGGCGATCCTTGTGGGTTCAGGGCCGGCCGGAGCGCGGCGATCGCCCCCGGTCCCGTCCGGCGGGCGGGCAGGTCACCACCCGCCCCCCGGCCGGCCCAGGGGAAACAGGGGAGCACGGCGGCCCCGGGGCTCTTACCGCTTGTGGCCGTTCCCGTGTCCGTTCGGATGGAGGACCACCTTGGTCCAGCCCTCGTCACGGGCGTCGAAGTGCTCGTACGCGGCGGGGGCCTCGTCCAGGCCGAGTTCGTGGGAGACGACGAAGCTCGGCTTCGCCTTCCCGCCGGCGATCAGGTCCCGCAGCGCCCGGTTGTACCTCTTCACCGGCGCCTGCCCCGTGCCCATGCGCTGACCCTTGAACCACATCATGCCGAAGTCGAGCGGGACCTTGCCCTGGGCTTCCAGCTCGCCCTGGGCCTCCGCGCCGCCGGGGTCCTGGGGCAGGAACACGCCCACCACGCCGATGTCGCCGGTGAACCTGACCGAGTCGATCAGGCCGTTGAGCGTGAGGCTGGCGTCCTCGTGCCCTTGGGGGTCGTGTGCCTGGTAGCCGACGCATTCGCAGCCGTTGTCGGCGCCCAGACCGAGGGTGGCCTCCTTGACGACCTCCGCCGGGTCCTGTTCGGCGGTGTTGATCGGAATGGCCCCGAGCTCCTCCGCCTTGCGCAGCCGGTCGGGCTGGTGGTCGGCCGTCCAGACGCGGCCGGCGCCCTTGAGGAGGGCGGAATAGGTCGCCATCAGCCCGACCGGACCGGCGCCGAAGACGATCGTCTGGTCACCGGGTTTGACGTGGGCCATCTCGGTGGCGTGATAGCCGGTGGGGAAGATGTCGGCGAGCATCACGTAGTCGGTCTGCCGCTCGGCGGCGTCCTCGCCCAGACGCAGCGCGTTGAAGTCGCCGTAGGGCACGCGCAGCAGCTCCGCCTGGCCACCCTGGTAGGGGCCCATGTCGGCGAATCCGTAGGCGGCTCCCGCGAGGGCCGGTTCCGGCTGCATGGTCAGGCAGTAGTTGGTCAGACCCCGCTCGCACTGCTTGCAGAAGCCGCAGGCGATGTTGAAGGGCAGGACCACGTACTCGCCGACCTGGACCTTGCGGACGGCCGAGCCGACCTCCACCACCTGGCCCATGTTCTCGTGTCCCAGGGTGCGGCCGGACTCGAACGAGGTGCGGCCCTCGTACATGTGCAGGTCCGAACCGCAGATGTTGGTGGTGGTGATCTTGACGATGATGTCGCAGGGGTGCTCGATCTTCGGGTCCGGTACGTCCTTCACCGTGATCGTTCGCGGTCCTTCGTATATCGCTGCTTTCATGATGGCTTCCCTCGATGCCGCGGCATGGCGGCGATGGAGAGGGCGCGAAGAGCCTGACCCTCGGAAGTGCTGCGACGGGTCCGGAGCTCCGGCACGCCTCGGGGGCCGTTCACCTGGATGGGGGAACGGTGGGTCCGTCGCCGGCCCGCCAGAGGGAGCCTCGGCGCTCCGGCGGCGTGCCAGGCGGCTGCCCGTCGGCCCCCGAGGCGAAACGAATACGCACCGACCGATCAGCGGAATGTCCGGACCCGGACGGCCACCGAGCGACGGCACGTCTCCGACCGACGGCACGTCTCCGACCGAGGGCACTTCCTAGTCACCGTGGTCGTCCTGCAACATGCTCCGACGCTCCTGCTCGCGCTTGGAGTAGGCGGCTGCCCGGATCGCCTCGTCGCTCTCCAGGCCCGATCCCAGCGCGCCGCCCACCGTGGCGACCGAAGCGACGAACCAGGACAGCGTCCAGTACTCCGTGGCGTGCAGCGGGGTCTGCGTCGTGGAAGCGAACACGTGGCCGTTGAGGATGAACAGCGCCCACACCAGGTTGATGAGCACCAGACCCACGTAGCAGACGACCACCCCGATACCCACGGTCACGACCGTCGAGGCGTTGTAGAGAGCCGCCCTCTTCCTCGCCTCCGGCGAAACCTCATCCGTTCGATGCCACAGGTTCGCGTCCACGATCAGCCAGCCGATCATGAGAGCGACGGACCCGACCATGGCGATCACCAGGCGTGGCGTGCTCAGGTAGGTGGCCAGGCTCCAGACGGTGGAGTTCACGGTGGCGACCGCTCCCGTCGCGAGAGCGGCCGCCAGGGCTTTCGACAAGCCCGGCACCAAGCGCCACGGCCGGTTGGCGCGGACCATACCGAGGAGCACCCGCAGGTAACCGCGCGGCCCGCTGACGACGTACCGCAGGTCGGCGATCTCCTCCTCGCCGACCGGGTCCGGATGGACGGGTGCGAGACGACCGGTGAAGGGCCCCCGCAGCGGCCGGCTTCCCGGAGGCTCCTCAGGCCCGGTGGCCTGCGGGCCCGCCAGGCTGAGCACGGCTTCCTCCACGGCCTGCCGGGCCCTTGCCTGCAGCCGGAAGCCCCCCAGCGTGGGAAGGGACAGCAGCGCCACGCCGTGTTCGTGACTCAGATCCACCATGAGCTTGCGCCCGTGCGAGTGCAGCGGAAGGTCGGTGAGGGCCACGACGATGTCCCAGTTCCCCTCGCTTCCGCGGTCCATGATCCGGTGCATCAAGGTGGGCGGGTCCTCGGCCCCCGCGGTGAAGGGCTCACTGATCACCTCGACGTCGAACCGTCGTCCTCGGCCCGACCTGTCGGCCAGCCGATCGGGAAGCGTCCGGGCCATGCGCCGCGCGATCTCCGTCGGCGCGTCCGGATCCGCCAGAAGAGCCACGACCGTAACGTCCTGTGACGACACCCGCATGACTCCCTCTCGTCGGCTTCCCCCGCGATCGCACGTGGCCACAGGATGCCTCCCCGCGGTGACGCCCACGCCGCGTGACACGCTCGCCCCTGCCGGCAGGCGCGGGCGGTACGGTCGGAACTCCTCGTGCTCCGTGCTCCCCGCGCACGAACGATCCTCGTCATGGGCGAAGGGCGAGGCCCGGCGACGCCGTTCCCTTCACGCCCACGGACGGTTCAACGGTCAGACGCTCTCGAACGTTTTACGGGAGCGTCCCGTACCGCCTCCGAGTGCTCCTGCGGGCGGGACCCGGTGACGGCGCCTGTCGCGCGGTTCCCGGCGCGATCGGGTAATCAGGAACGGTGAACAAGGACGCGACGGACCCCTTCGTGCATGTCCGGGGCGCCGGTGAGAACAACCTGCGGAACGTCGATGTCGACGTTCCCCGGGACGCGATGGTCGCCTTCACCGGCGTCTCCGGTTCGGGCAAGTCCTCGCTCGCGTTCGGCACGCTCTACGCGGAGGCCCAGCGGCGCTACTTCGAGTCCGTGGCACCGTACGCCCGAAGGCTGTTGCAACAGGTCGGCGCACCGCACGTGCGGGAGATCACCGGACTGCCACCGGCCGTGGCCCTGCAGCAGCGACGCGGATCGCCCGGCTCGCGCTCGACGGTCGGCACCCTCACCACGCTGTCCAATCTGCTGCGCATGCTGTACTCCCGCGCCGGCACCTATCCGCCCCGGGCCGCACGGCTGGAGGCCGAGTCGTTCTCACCCAACACCGCGGCCGGCGCCTGCCCGGAGTGCCACGGCCTGGGCGTCGTGCACGACGTCGCCGAGGACCTGCTCGTCCCGGACCCCTCGCTGAGCATCCGCGAGGGGGCGATCGCCGCCTGGCCGGGCGCCTGGCAGGGCGCCAACCTGCGCAGTGTCGTGAGCGGCCTGGGGATCGACATCGACCGACCGTGGCGCAGGCTCAGGAAGAAGGACCGGGACTGGCTGCTGTACACGGACGAACAGCCCTCCGTGTACATCGAGCCGGAGGAGGACCGCGTCGACTACGGCTACCAGGGCAGGTTCTGGAGCGCCCGCAAGCACGTCATGCACGTCCTCGCCGACTCCAAGAGCGAGAAGATGCGCGAACGGGCGCTCCGGTTCGTCAGGAGTGTGCCCTGCCCCGAGTGCCACGGCAGCGGACTGCGGCCCGAGGCGCTCGCCGTGACCTTCGCCGGACGTTCCATCGCCGAGGTCAACGCGATGCCGCTCACCGAGGTCGTGGCGCTGCTGCGGCCCGTCGCGGGGCGCTCCGAGGCCGACGCCACCACGTCGACCGCCCGATCCGGGGAGACGACCGAGGTCGCGGTCCGGATCTGCGGCGATCTGGTCGCGCGGATCGACGTACTGCTCGACCTGGGCCTCGGATATCTCGGCCTCGGGCGCCGCTCGACGACCCTGTCGCCGGGCGAGGCGCAGCGCCTGCGGATCGCCACCCAGCTGCGCTCGGGGCTGTTCGGCGTCGTCTACGTCCTCGACGAACCCTCCGCGGGCCTGCACCCGGCTGACGCGGAACCGCTGCTGGACGTGCTGGACCGCCTCAAGGCGGCGGGCAACTCGCTGTTCGTCGTGGAGCACGACATGGACGTCGTACGGCGGGCGGACTGGGTGGTCGACATCGGCCCCGGTGCGGGCGAGGGCGGCGGACGCGTGCTGTACAGCGGTCCGGTCGCCGGTCTTGAGCGGGTCGGGGAGTCGGCCACGGGCCAGTACCTGTTCGGGCGCGCCCGGCCGCTCGATCACCGCCCGCGCACACCGCACGGCTGGCTGCACCTGCGCGGCGTCTCCCGCCACAATCTGCACGACGTGTCCGTCGACGTACCGCTCCGCGTCCTGACCGCGGTGACGGGCGTGTCCGGTTCCGGAAAGTCGACGCTGGTGACGCAGGTGCTCGCCGAGGTCGTCCGCGTCCACCTCGGACTCGTACCCGAGGACCCCGACGAGGCGCAGCTGGAGGTCGACGTCCAGGACGCGTCGGGGGTCGAGTCGTTCGACCGGCTGGTCCGGGTCGACCAACGGCCCATCGGTCGGACTCCCCGGTCCAACCTGGCCACGTACACCGGGATGTTCGACGCGGTGCGCAAGCTGTACGCGGCGACGGACGAAGCCAGGGCGCGCGGCTACTCGGCCGGGCGGTTCTCCTTCAACGTGCCCGAAGGCCGGTGCGAGACCTGCCAGGGCGAAGGGTTCGTCGCGGTGGAACTGCTGTTCCTGCCCGGCACCTACGCGCCGTGCCCCACCTGCGAAGGCGCCCGGTACAACGCCGAAACGCTGGAAGTCGCCTACCGCGGCAAGAACATCGCGGAAGTGCTGGCGCTGTCCGTCGACGCCGCCGCCGAGTTCCTGTCCGCCGTCCCGGCCGCCTCCCGCAGCCTGGAGACGTTGCGCGAGGTGGGACTGGGGTACCTCCGGCTGGGCCAGCCCGCGACGGAACTCAGCGGCGGTGAGGCGCAACGCATCAAACTGGCGACCGAACTGCAGCGAGCCCGCCGCGGGCACGCGCTCTACCTGCTCGACGAGCCGACGGCGGGGCTGCACCCCTCGGACATCGCGCTCCTGCTGCGACAGCTGCACCGGCTCGTCGACGCCGGCAACACGGTCGTCCTCGTCGAGCACGACCTGGACACGATCGCCACCGCCGACTGGGTCATCGACCTCGGTCCGGGCGGCGGCGACGCGGGCGGCCGGGTGGTCGCGGCGGGTCCGCCGGCCAAGGTGGCGAGGGCCCGCCGCAGCGCCACCGCGCCCTATCTGGCGGCCCGGCTCGCGCGCTCCTGACGACAGCGCGAGGGGCTGAGTACCGGTCAGCCGGCTTCGGGACACTTCGGCTCCAGGCCGCCGGCCTGGAGCCGAAGTGCCGGTGCGTCCGATGACGGTGACGCCCGGGTCGTCCCGCCGGCCCGGCGCGTTGAAGGCCGTGACCGCGAACCACAGGAGGGCCGCCCGTCGATCGCGCCGATCACACCGTCCGCGTAAAGGGCGGGGCGGTGCCCGGCAACCCGGACACCGCCCCTTGAGCACCCTCGTTCACCGCCGTACGGGTCAGGCCTTGACGTTCACCGCCGCCCAGGCGGCGTCCACGGCCTTGACCTCGGCGCTGTCGGCGCCGTAGAGGTCGGTGGCCGCCTTCAGGCTGCCCTCGCGGGCGCCGTGGTAGTCGGTGGTGGAGGTGAAGTAGGCGGTCAGCGCCTTGTACCAGATCTGCACGGCCTTGTCGCGGCCGATGCCGGTGACCGTCGAGCCGTCCACGGTCGGGCTGTCGTAGTGCACGCCGTTGATGTCCTTCGCGCCGCTGCCTTCGGACAGCAGGTAGAAGAAGTGGTTGGCGACACCGGAGGAGTAGTGCACGTCGAGGTTGCCGACGCCGGCGCTCCAGTAGTCGGCCGAGCCGCGGCCGTCCTTGCTGGGCCGGTCCTGGTGGCGCAGCGGCTTGCCGTTGCCGAAGATGTCGATCTTCTCGCCGAGGAGGTAGTCGCCCGGGTCCTGCGCGTTGTTCGCGTTCCACTCCACCGCGGTGCCGAAGATGTCCGAGGTGGCCTCGTTCAGGCCGCCGGACTCGCCGGAGTACTGCAGGTTGGCGGTGGCGGAGGTGACGCCGTGGCTGAACTCGTGGCCGGCCACGTCGAGCTGGGTCAGCGGGTGCTGGTTGTTCGCGCCGTCGCCGTAGGTGATGGTGAAGGAACGGTCGTCCCAGAAGGCGTTCCGGTAGGCGTTGCCGTAGTGGACCTTGGAGACCGGGGCCCGGCCGTCGTTCTTGATGCCGTTGCGGTGCAGGACGTTCTTGTAGAAGTCCCAGGTCTGGGCGGCGCCGTAGGCGGCGTCCACGGCGGCGGTCTGGTTGTGGGCCGGGGTGCCGTCGCCCCATGCGTTGTCGGCGTCGCTGAACAGGGTTCCCTTGCCGCCCGTGCGGTGCTGGAGGTCGACGGTGCTGGAGCCGCCGCGCTCGTTGTCGACGAGGTCGTAACCCTTCGACGACACGGTGGTGTTGACACTGACGGCGCCGCTGTACTGGCTGACGCCGGTGCCGACCGCGCCGGTCCGGGGGCTGCCCGGCTTGCCGGCGGCGGAGCTGCCGCTCTTACCGGTGACACCGGTGACGCCGTCGGCTATGCCGTCGATCAGCTGCTTCTCGTACAGCTTCTGGCCGGTGTCGGCGTCGGTGACGACACGCAGCAGGCTCGGGGTGACGCCGTCCTGCTGGGTGCCGGTGACGACGGTCTCGTAGGCGAGGACGGGCTTGCCGGTGGCGGCCCAGATGACCTTGCGGGGTGCTTCGCCGGTGGCGGCTCCCGCGGTCTTCGCGACCCGTGCCGCCTTGACGGCGGCGGACCCGGCGGCGGTCGCGGTGAGCTTCGGGGTGAGCGAGTCGACCTCGATGGCGGCCCGGACGGCTTTGGTGACGTCCTTGACGGCCCCGTCGGCGGCGCGATGGACGATCAGGTCCCCGCCCAGGACCGGAAGGCCGGCGTACGTACGGTCGTAGCGGGTGTGGACCGTGCCGTCGGCGTCCCTGATCACGTCCTTGACGACCAGCTTCTCCTTGGCGCCGAGGCCGAGGGACTGAGCGGTGACCGCGACGGGCGCGCCCTCGTGGACCGGAGCGGAGCCCGCCGAGGCGGTGGTGGCACCGACGGTCAGCAGACCGCCGGTGAGGACGACCGCACCCGAGGTGAGCGCGAGACGGCGCGCCCTGCTGCCGGCGGAGGAAAACGTGGACATGTGGTGTCTCCAGGAAATCGTGGGGAGTTGGACGGGATCGCCGCCGCCCACCCGGTCAAGGGGGACTGCCTCGATGGCCAGGGACACTCCCAGCCCGCCGCGCACATGTCACGCGTCATAAAAGGGGATTGAGAAGCTCACGCCCGAAATGCGGGCCGTCCTTTCATCGGAAGAACAAGAGCCCGATACACGCAGACACAGGTGTCACAACCACCCGCAACACACCTGAAAGAAGCTCCGCACCGCCCCGGACGTCGCCGACGACGGCAAGGGGCTCGGGGCAGGGCAGGGCGGGGCGGGGCAGGGCTATGCCCGGGAAGCCCGGGCACCGAAGGCTTCCCCCGGGATCAGCCGAGGCGGCGCATGTGAGGGAAGCGGACCAGGGCCGCCGGGGTGTCCTTCCGGATCACCCCTGAGGACCGGACGAAGACGGCTCGTGCTCTCGGGATCCGGCCCCGGGAGCAGGCGCCCGTCGGGGCGCCGAGGGCATGATCCACCGGATCGCCGCGACGACGGCTCGCCCGCCGGGACGGGCGAGCGGCAGCATCAGGCGCGTGGCGTACGGCAGGTCGAGGCGGGCCCGGACCCACGGGGGCAGCAGCTCGACCGCCGCGGCCGCCAGGAACGCGTAGGGCAGCCGCGCGGGCCACGGCAGCGGGGGCCGGGAGAGCAGATAGCGCGCCGCGGCACGCGACTGCGCGGTGGCGCGCAGCTCCGGGCGGTACTCCGCGAGCCGCGCCGTCAGTTCCGTGGTGCTCTCCGGCGGGTCCACGACCCCCAGCCGGCGCGCGACCCGTGCCATGTCGGCGACGTAGCCGTCCGCCGCCCGGGGCTCCAGCGGACGCCTTCCGTACCGCTGGTGGGCCCTGAGGAAACAGGCGGTCTCGGCCGCGTGCACCCAGGCGAGCAGATGCGGATCGGAGGCCTGGTACGGCACGCCCTCCGGCGTCCGCCCCCGCACCGAGTCGTGCACCCGGCGCACGCGGAGCACCGCGCGCTCCGCGTCCTGCGCCGTACCGAACGTCGTGGTCGCCAGGAAGGTGCTGGTGCGCTGGAGCCGCCCCCAGGGGTCGCTCTCGAACCCGGAGTGCGCGGCGACCGCCGCCATCGCGACGGGGTGCAGCGACTGGAGGAGCAGTGCGGCGAGCCCGCCGACGTACATCGCCGCGTCCGTGTGCACGAGGCGCACCGGACGGTCGGGACCGAACCAGCGCGGTCCCGGCGTCCCGTGGATGCGGGCCCGCTTCTCGTGCGCGGTCGGGCCCGCGACCCGGTGCAGCAGCGCCTCACCGGCCCGCTCCCGCAGCTCACCGAGACGCGGTGGGGTCCAGAGCACCCCTCCAGTGTGCGCCAGAACCCCGCGCGGGCGCCGCTCCCGCCCCTCGGGCACCCTGCGGGGGCAGGGGAGTGGGCGTACGGGTCGCGCGCCCCGCCCGCTTCCAGCAGGTCCATGTTCAAGCGCGCCCGCCCCCCCCCGCGGTCCCCGACCACCACCGACACCGACGAGTGCCTCGGGTCCCCCTGAGCCGAGTCACGGACCTGCGGCTCCTCACGGGGCACGACAGCGGAACGATCGTTCTGGGAACGGTGTGGGTCGCTCCGCACCCCCGTGACCACGGCCGCGGTGTCCACCCCGACACGGTCGGCTTCCGTGGGGAGGTCCACCCGGTCGATGCCACGGATCGTGCCGCCACCCGAGCTGTCCTTCGACCGCAGGCCCTTCCGCCGCTCCACGGATGGATCACACAGGCGATCACCGCCGACGAGACCTGGCAACGGACCGGCCGTCGATGCTCCTGGCGATCGACCGACGGCCACCTCACGCACCACGCGGTGGCACCGGCCCGTCACGCCCCCTGGAAGGTCGGGGCCAGCACCTCCGTCAGGCGCCGCTTCAGCGTCTCCGCGTGCGGCGGGCGCGCGGGGGCGCCGTCGATCCGGACCCCCGTGTCGGCGAGGAGGTACAGCATCCGCAGCGTGCGCATGGCGTTGGAGGTGTGCGCGGCCACGGTGGGGGCGCCGCGCCGACCGGCGGCGAAGTCCGCCTCGATCGCGTCCAGCCAGCCGACGGCCTCGGCCTCGGACAGTTCCGGCCGGGTGAGCGTGCGGGCGACGCCCTGGGCGAGCCGGTCGTCCTCCTGCTGGGCGAAGACCTCGTCGGTCGGAACCACGAGCCGCTCCGCGGCCAGCGCCAGCATGTCCTTCGGGTCGACCTCCGGGTGGAGCCCGAAGGCGCCCAGCAGGTCGGCGCCGTGCGCGACGGCGTGGAGCCAGCCGAGCTCGGGGTCGTACCCGCGCAGGTCCGTCTCGGCCGGGAACCAGCGTCGGAAGGCGGCGAGCCAGGCCGGGTCGAAGTCGCCGCGACCGACGATCATGTCGAGCACGAGCGGGGCGAAGGTGCGCGCCTGGATCTCCGGGTCGTCGAACCGGTCGGCCATCACGGTACCCAGCCGGGCGCGCAGCGGCTTGTCGATGACGTCCCGCCGGATCCACGTCCGCAGCACCACGTGGGGAGCACCGTCGCGGATGTCCGGGTCGGGGTGGCGGAGGGCCTCGGCCAGTTCGGTGGCGAGGGCCGGGAGTTCGGCCGCCGCCGGGGCGGGGCAGTCGTTCTCGTAGAGGTGCAGCCAGCGGGCCGCGTCGATCGGTGGCCTGTCGTCGGTCTTGATCACTGCCTCACCTTCTGGCAGGGCCCCCGGCGAAACAACCGATTATCGGACGGGTGGGAGGCGAGCGGGCCGCCCGGCCCCACGGGGGCCGCCTGTCCGTACGCCTCGTCACGCTCGCCCCATGGCCACGCACGGCGCCACGTTGACACCATCCGGCCGGTCGGCAGTCCGGGCCGGATTCCGTCACGCGGCCGGCGACGGCTCCGACGCGGCCCACTGCTCGCCCTGCTCGCCATAAAGGCCCCTCGTCCCGCGCCGGGATCATCCCGGCGCGGGACGAGGGAACGAACTCACGTCCCCAACATGCCCGAGCGGCTTGAAATGAACGTTTCTTCTTCGATGGTTTCACTGAAGGTGCTTTGACGGTGGAAGGAGAACGGCTCATCGTCATCGCGCATCCGCTGATCCGAGGATCGACGAGGAGCGGTCCAGATCGCTTCGAGCTCGAGGGGAGGATACGTTTCCTCGTGCACTTGCGCGGCGGGAGAGCTGGAACGTTTCTGCTCCACCGAGTACTTCAGGGGAGCCGTGCGTTCGATCCCCTTGAGGCGCTGCTCGAAATCGGCCTGCAGTGCGTCCATGGTGTGGAGGAAGTCCTTGAGCGGAATGCTTCCTTCGTACATCTTCTCCTCGTTCCGTACGTCGCCCTGCCCCGGGCCGCACCGGGTCGGGTGCTCGGATGGGGTCTCAGAAAGTCGTCAAATTCAAAATGAAACAGGTCCATTCCTGTCGCACCCCGACCAACGATCTGCGCCGAAAAAGGGAATGCGGCATTCGGGTGATCGCGGGATCAGCCCTCCAGGCCGTCGGTCAAGGCCCGCACGCCGCGCAAGTCGGTCGGCACTCTCGCTCTGCCCGGCGGACGGGATCGGCCGGAGGCACCCCCGGTCCGCCATGAGCGGCCCCATCCGCCCCACCACGCGGATCGGGGCGGTCCGCCGCCGTTCAAGCGCCGGCCCGTTCAAGCGCCGGTGAACGGCTCAGGCGGCAGCCGTCGAAGCGTGGATCCGGCTGACGGCACGCAGGATCTCGTCCCGGTTCTTCGCTCGCTTGACCCAGAGCGGAAGGCGGGCCACCAGAGTCATCCTCCCTCCGGTGTCGTACCAGGGCGCTCGCTCCCGCAGCGACGCCTGGACGAAACGGCGGATCAGGCCGAGGTGTTCGAGGTTGTACGCCCACAGCCAGCCGTGCCGGGTCTCCACCTGGAGCCACAGCGGCAGGCCGAAGTACGGATCCGTCGCGGGGCGGGCCGTACCGCGGGGGAGCGTGACAGGACGGCCGCTCCACGCCCGTGACAGTCCGCAGCCACGGCAGACCAGCCGCCGCGGCCTGAACAGCACCCGGCCCCCGGGCGCGGAGCCTTCCCCGGGCGCCGGAACGACGCGAGCGGCCTTCGCGCAGCCGGGGCAACGCACCATGATCGAGCTGATGAAGTCGTACTCGGTGCTGCGCGGATCCCGGAACCGGTCGGTGGGTGAAGCCATGCGGTGAGTATGCGACTGCTCCGCGGCTCGGCGCATCCGGATTCGCACGCACGTGCACGGGTCGCCGCGCCGACTGCCCGAGCCGTCACGCCGCCTCCCTGCGCGTCGGCGGAGTTCATCGCGGCGCGGGGCGCGCAGCCGGACGGCAGGAGGCCGATGCCCGTGGCCGGTGCGGAGATCAGGACGCGGTGTGCGCCTCTGCCCTGCGCCGGCAGGACAGGGCGAGCAGTGCCGCGGTGAAGAAGGACGCCGACGCGACGAGGGCCGAGATGTGCAGGCCCGAGACCAGGTCCCGGCCCGCGACGAGGGACGCGAAGAGAGCGACGCCGAGCGAGTTGCCGATCTGACGGGCCACGTTGAACACCGCTGACGCCACACCGGCGTTCTCGGCCGGGGCGGTCTGCACGATGGCGGCGGTGGCCGCCAGAACCGTGCTCGGAGTGGCGAGACCGGTCGCGACGAAGGCGGGCAGCAGCGCCCAGTACGGGGTGTCGGGACCGACGAGCAGCCAGCCGGTGAACCCGGCCGCGCCGAGCAGCAGGGCCCCCGTCATGGGTGGGTACGGGCCGTGGCGGGCGGTCAGACGGCCGGTGAGCGGGGCTGCGACGACGGCCATGCACACCGTCGGGAGCAGGGCGAGGCCGGTGCCCAGCGCGCCGTAACCGCGCTCGTTCTGCAGATAGAGCGTGGAGAGGTAGAGCATGCCGTAGTAGCCGAGGTTGAGCAGGACGCCCACCGCGATGGTGGGGGAGAAGCCGGGGGTCCGGAAGAGCGACAGGGGCAGCAGCGGCGGCTTCTCGGCGAGGCCGCGTGCCTCCGTCCGTCGCTCGACCAGGACGAAGAGGATGAGCGCGGCCGCACCGAGGGCACCGGTGCCCAGTACCACCGGCGAGGTCCAGCCCTGCGTGCCGGCCTCGTTGAGCATGCCGGCCGGCGCCAGCACGCCGACGACGCCCAGGACCTGGCCGAGCGGGTCCAGGCCGCGTGCCCCGCCCCGCCCGGCGGGCGAGGGGACGTGGCCGCGGGTCAGCCAGACGGCCAGCAGCGCGACGGGAACGTTGATCCAGAAGGCGGCACGCCAGCTCAGGCCCGCCACCAGCAGGCCGCCCACGAGAGGGCCCGCCGCGAATGCGACGCCGGAGACGCCCGCCCAGACGCCGAGCGCCTTGGCCCGCACGGCCGCCGTCGGGTGGGCCGTGGTCAGCAGGGCCAGGGAGGTGGGCACCAGCAGGGCGGCGCCGGCGCCCTGCGCGAGGCGCCCGGCGATGAGCGCCGCCGGGGTGGTGGCCAGGGCGCAGCCCGCCGAGGCGAGGGCGAAGACGCCGAGACCGGTGAGGAACACCTTCCGGTGCCCGAGCCGGTCGCCGAAGCCACCGCCCATGAGCAGCAGGCCGCCGAAGACGGCGCTGTAGCCGTCGACGATCCAGGCCGTCGCCGAGGCACCGGCACCGACCGAGTCACGGATGACGGGGACGGCCACGGTGACGACGGTGACGTCCAGCATCACCAGGAAGTAGCCCAGGCTTAGGGCGATGAGCGGGGGCCACGACACCCGCCCGGTGGTGGAGACAGGTGTCTCGTTCGCTGCCGCTGTTCCGGTCGTCGTGCTCATACCGGTGATCCTCGACTCCCGACACTTAGCCGTTCGTCAAACTGTGCTTGTACGGCGCCCATGGACGAAGCCGCGGACCGGGCAGCGGACCGGGCCACGGACAGAAGGAAGTCGGAGCCGGAGCCGGAGCTGGCGCGTGCCGCTCGCCTGCTGGCCGGCGCTTCCCGGGCCCGGATGCTCAAGGCGCTGTGCGACGGCCGGCCGCTGACCGTCACGGTCCTGGCGGCCGAGGCCGGGGTGAGCGTGCCGACGGCGAGCGTGCACCTGACGCAGTTGGCCGAGGCGGGGTTCGTACGGGCCGAACACTCGGGGCGCCACCGGTACTTCCGCCTGGCCGGCCCCGACGTCGTCACCGCCCTGGAGGCGCTGGCGGTCATCGCGCCGCCCGACCCCACCCCGGTGACCACACTGCGCGCCCACAGCCGGCACAACGCGCTGCGGCGGTCGCGCACCTGTTACGACCACCTCGCGGGGTCCCTGGGCGTGGCGCTCATGGAAGGCTTCCTCGACCAGGGGCTGCTGCGGCGGGAGGAGGACGACCCCGCGTCCGCCCGGCCCCTCGACCGGCCCGCCTCCTACGGCAGGCAGGCGGCGTACCGCCTCACTCCTCAAGGCACCGAGCGCTTCACCGGGTTCGGCGTCGACGTGGACGTACTGCTCCGAGGGCGGCGCCCCGTGGTGCGCTACTGCGTCGACTGGAGCGAGCGGAGCCATCACCTCGCCGGTGCGCTGGGCGCCGCACTGGCCGCCAGGTTCTTCGGCCTGGACTGGCTGCGGCACGGCGTCTCGCCGCGCGTCGTCCATCTCACCGACGCGGGCAGGAACGGGATGCGGGACGCCTTCGCGATCGAGGTCGCCGACTGAACCCGGAGCGGCACGAGCGGGGCGGACGAACCCCGCCCGACTGCCCCGTAACACGCGGCCCGTACTACCCACCCCGTACCGCGCATCCCCCGCCGCGCAGCCTGTACCGCGCAGGAACCCCGCAAGCGGATCCGTCCCCTCAGCCACGCCCCGGCCCCAGGGCCCCTGAAACCCGCCCCCTCGAAGCGTCTCCGCCCGGCTGACGCCGCTACTTTCCGGACACCCTCCAGGGGCCGACCCCTGGGGCCCGCCGGACCCGTGCCGCCGTCTCCCGCAGCAGCAGTGCGGCGGCCGCCGGCGCCGGCGGACCGGAGGTCCGCGTCGCCAGGGACGCGCCCGCGCGGCGCACCGCGCCGAGACGGAGGTGCTGGACACCGACGAGGGCCCGCACGAAGGGCCGGTACGAAGGAGCCACCAGGCCCGTGAGGGAGACGGAGGCCAGGTCGGCGGCGGCCCGGTCCGCCTGTTCCTCCACGAGCCGGCCCAGCGCCGGGCCGGGCCGGGTGAGGTCCGCCCCGTGGCGTGCCACCGCGTCGGCGGGGACGCCCGCCCGGCCCGCGCGCACGTCCTCGGGCAGGTCCTCCAGGAAGTCGATGCGCTGCATGGCACGGATGAGCCGGTGGCAGCCGTCCGTGAACGCCGCCCGCGCCGCACCGTCGTCGGGGGCGAACAGGCAGGCCGTGAGCATCAGGGCGGGCAGGGAGTACTCCCGTACGTACCGCTCCAGCTCCTCGTCGTCCGCGATGGTCCGCCACGCGACCTCGCGTGCGCAGCCCCGCAGGAACTCCTCCACGTAGGTGCGCACGTCCGGGTGGCGCTCGGAGGTGCGCACCAGACAACGCAGCACGGGCAGTCCGGAGTCGCCTTCGGCGAAGGCCTTCCGTACGAGCCGGTCCCACTCCGCGAGCGCGGCCGCACGCTCGTCCGGGGTCCCGCGGTCGATCCGGTCGTCGGTGTCGTGCATGAACGCGACGGCGGCCACGACGTGCGGCAGCAGCGCGGCGGGGAGCAGCAGCCGCGCGGCCGCGTACTCGGCCGTCCGGTACCTCCGCGCCGCCCGCTGCTGCTCCGTGTAGTCCCGCCGCAGCCGTGGCTCCCTGACCCCGGCCCGGTCGAGGGCCCGCTTCCACATGCCGATCTCCCGTCGTCGTCGGCTGCGAGCCTACGGGCGCCCGGTCCGAAACCCGGATGAGCCCCCGACCTCCTGTCTGCCAGACTCGCCGCAGTGTACGAAGGGTTTGAGATGTACGAGGTCGACGCCGTCTACGAGACGCATGTGACGGTCCGGTGCCGGACCGAGGGGGAACGGGCCCGACTCGACGTCTGGGCGGCGGAGCGGGGGTTGAAGGTCACCACCATCGTCCTCGCCCGGGGCCGGACGCCGGTCCAGCCGATGCTGACCCTGCCCGACCGGACCGGTCACCCGGCGGTCGTGGCCGGGCTGCGGGAGGCCGGTTTCGAGCCGGTGCGGGTCAAGGTCGAGACGGTGCCGTGGAGCGCCGAGCCCGCGGGTCCCGGTGGGGGCTACTACGAGCACCACCTCAAGCTGGCGCTGCCCGCCGCGTACGACCGGGCCGCGCTGGAGGCCCTCGTCGTGCCGCACGGCGCCCACGTCTCGTGGAACGCCCGCCGGGTCCTGCCGGGTCCGGGCGGCCGGCACGAACGTTTCGTGACCCAGCGGCACCCGGGGCCCGCGGACGCGGCGGGACGCGCCTGCGACGCGCTCGTCGCCGCGCTGCTCGCCGCCGGTCACGAACCGGTCGCGCAGGAAAGGGAGTTCGTCCTCTCCGACAGCGACCTGTCGCTGGACGAGGGCTGGCTGGAGGAGGCCGTATGAACGACAAGCCGTGGACCCCGCAGATCCCGGACGGCCCGGGGACCGGCACGGAGCCCCGCGCCGACCACGTGCGCCGCAAGGCCGAGCTTCCGCGCACGCTGACCGCCGGCATCGGTGACGCGGCCGTCCGGCACCGGGTCTTCGACCCGGCCCTCAAGCACTTCGACGGGGCCTACCGGGCCGGTGACGGCGTCGTCGAGGACCCGGAGCTGCGGGCCCGCTGGCAGACGGCCCGGCGCGCGGCCCTGGAGCTCGTCCTCGCGGCCGTCGCCGCCTCGCCGTGGGCCGACTCCCTCGTGCTGCGCGGCAGCATGCTGATGTCCGCCTGGTTCGGGGAGGCCGCCCGCGCCCCCAAGGACATCGACTTCGTGGTCGTCCCCGAGACCTGGCACATCGAGGAGCCGCGTACCCGCGCCATGCTCGACGGCATCGCCGGGGCCGCGGAGCGGCTTGCCGGGGAGAAGGGGGGCACGGACCTGTCGATCTCGGCGGCGGGCGCCGTCTCCGAGTACATCTGGACGTACGAGCGGGTGCCCGGTCACCGTCTGGTCCTGCCCTGGACGGCCCCCGGACTGCCCGGCGGCCAGGTCCAGCTCGACTTCGTCTTCCAGGAACGCCTCCCGACCCCGCCCCGCCCGGCCCGGGTCGCGGGCGCGCACCTGATGGCGGCGGACCGGGAGTCGTCCCTGGCCTGGAAGCTCATGTGGCTGAGCTGCGACATGTACCCCCAGGCCAAGGACCTGTACGACGCGGTGCTCCTCGCCGAGAGCTGCGACCTGCCGCTCGCCCTCCTGGAGTCGGTGCTGCGCGAGGCGGACGAGTGGCCGGGCAGGCCGGACGAGCCGCTGAACCTCCGAATGTTCGAGAACGCCGTCCGCGAGGTCGACTGGACGGGCTTCGACCACGCCCACCCGGACACCGTGGCGATCCGACGGGAGCTCGGAGCCCGTCTCCTGGCGGCCCTCGCTCCGGTGTTCGGGACGCCCTAGCCCGGACCTGTCCTCCGCATCGGCCCGTGGGGTGGCGGCGGCCGTGTCGACAACCCTGCGGGTGGACAAGCCCCGGGGACTGTGTGTCGTCATCGGGGGGACCGACGGGACCGGGCCCGGCTCGTGACGGCGGTGGCGAGGAGGTCGACTCCGGCGACGAGGACGGCGCCGTCCGGGTGGGCGGGCACCGCGTCCCGTACGGCGTGGGCAGCGGCCGCCAGCCGTGCGGCCGGGCTTGCGGGCGGCTCCGCTCTTCCGTCCGGGACGGGGACCCCGTCCAGGCGGGAGCCGACGACCCTGTCCGCGAGTCCGGCGAGCAGTTCCATGACCGCGTCGATCACGTCGGCCCGGCGTACCGGCAGGGTCCGCCTCTCCGCTTCCCTGAGCGCTTGACGCTTGAACAGTGCTCAGATTGGCTTGAGCGCTGTTCGACCTGAGCGGTGTTCGGGACGGCTCACGGGCAACGGCTTACGGATGAAGGGGAGCCCCGGTGGCGGACATACAGGCACAGGTCGAGAACATCCTCCGGTCGCTGGTCGACTCCGGCCGCGAGGCGGGCGCGCAGGTCGCCGCGTACCTGCACGGAGAGCTGATCGTCGACGCCCACGCGGGCGACGGCGTCGGCCCCGACTCCCTCTTCCACAGCTTCTCCACGGGCAAGGGGGTGACGGCGACCCTCGTCCACGTCCTCGTGGAGCGCGGCCTGCTCGACCACGACGCCCCGATCGCCGCGTACTGGCCCGAGTTCGGCGTCCACGGCAAGGACCGCGCCACCGTCCGCGACGCGCTGGCGCACCGCACGGGCGTGCCGCACCTGCCGCCCGCCATCACCATCGAGGAGCTGTGCGACTTCGACGGCATGGCCGCGCTCGTCGCCGGTCAGGAGCCGCTGTGGGAGCCCGGAACCGCCACCGGCTACCACGGCTGGACCTTCGGCTGGATCCTCGGCGAGCTCGTGCGCCGCGTCACCGGCCTCTCCGTCGCGCAGGCCCTGCGGACCCACGTCGCCGAGCCGCTGGGGATCGCCGACTCGCTCCTCTACGGCGTCCCCGAGGAGCACGCGGACCGCGTGGTCCCGCTGGTGGCGGGCTCCTGGGAGAGGGGCCTCGCCAAGATCCCGGCCGAGGCGCCCTTCTTCCTGGCCCTGCCCAACCGAGGTGTGTGGCCCGCCGCCGACAACGCCAACCGCCCCGACTACCTGCGCGCGGACCTCCCCGCCGCCGCGACCGTGTCCGCCCGGGCGGCGGCCCGGATGTACGCGGCCCTGCTCGGCGAGGTGGACGGCGTACGACTGCTTCCGGCGGAGGCGCTGCCCCGCCTGTACGAGCTCCAGACGTCGGAGCCGGACCGCGTCCTCGGCGCGCCGGTCGCCAAGGGCATGGGCTACTTCCTCGACCTGCCGGCGATGGGCGGCGAGCCGGCCTTCGGCCACAACGGCAGCGGCGGCAGCATCGCCTTCGCCGACCACCGCCGCGGCCTGTCCTTCGCCTTCACCCACAGTCTCCTGACCGGCGGTCCCGCCGCCACCACCGCCGCCGACGTGGCGGCGGTGATCCGCACGGCGGTCGACCAGGAGGTCCGGGGCCGGCTCTGAGGCCGGATCACGGAAGTGGTCGGGAGCCGCCGGCACGGCCTGACCTCTTGTCGGACCCCGCTGTTACGTTGACGCGAGGATCTTGCTTCGATCGCTGGTTCCTGCACCTGGTTTCTGCACCTGGTTCCGACACCGGGTTCCGACCTCTGGAGAGGGCGTATGTACGACGAGCGGCTCGCCGCGTTCTCCCGCGAGCGACTGGACGGCCGTCCGGTGCCCGACGACCTGCGCGTGCTGCTGGTGGCGCAGTGGGAGGGCCGCACCGACTTCACCCGTCTCCTCGACCTCGTCTTCTTCGAGCCGGGAGAGGTCCACCCGCTCCTGGACACCAGCTATCTGAGCGAAGAGGAACTCGCGGACCCGGAGATGCAGGCCGTCAACGCCGGAGCCGCGGAGATGGCCGAGTACGTCAAGCTCGTGGCCAAGGGCGGAAAGGGGTGGATCGGATACTGGCTGCACCCCGACGAACCCGCGGACCGCGCCTGGCGCCCCATGGAGCTGGACACCGAGTTCACCTTCTGGACCCTGCTCGGCCGCACCCTGACCGAGGGGGTCGCCGCCGAGCAGGCAAGGCGCCAGGACGAGTCCGACGAGCGAACCGCGTTCACGCGACTGGCCGCCGACCTCGCCGAGCTCGGCCTGCCCCTCGGCACCCAGGAGTACGACGCCCTTGACGACACCGCGTACGGGGTGGACCCCGAGGAACTCATGGAGGAACTGATCGAAGCCGAACGCGAGAAGCGCGGCCTTCGCTGAGCGAGCGCGGCCTTCGCTGAGCGAGCGCGGCCTTCGCTGGGCGAGCGCGGCCTTCGCTGGGCGAGCGCGGTCTTCGCTGGGCGGGAGAAAACGCAGAAGCGCAGAAGCGCCGCACGCCTTCGACCGTCGCCGACCGCGAGTGTCAGTGGCCGCCTCTAGCATGGCGACTCATGATGAAGACGCAGGTGGGAGCGGTCGGGCGGCTGCTGCGCGAGGTGATCGGGGACGGTCGGAACGCGGAGGACGCGGGCGCGCCGCATGGCGGCGCGCTGCGGGCGGTGGAGCGAGCGCGGCCCGCGCGCTCGGTGGCGTCCAAGGTCGCCGCCGCGGGGGGAACCGACGACGAGGCGGCTGCCTTCCTCACGGAGTTGACGGCACGCCACCTCGGTGCGGACGTGGCCCGTTGGCGCGGACTGCACGACACGCTGGCCGACTACCGCGGCGGTCTGCCCGAGCTGGTCGCCGCGCTGCCGGTTCCGTCGGTGTCCGACGACACGCTCCGCCCGCCCGTGCCCCGCAGCGTCCACCGCACGCTCGGCCTGCTCCTCGAACACGCGGAGCCGCAGCACGCCGCGGCCGCGCTCGCCGCCCTGCCGGAGCGGGTGACGACGGAGCTGCTCGCCGGCGGGACTCCGCCGGCGCCCGCCCTCGTCGCCGCGGTCGTCGACCACGGAGACGCCCGCACCCGGACGGCCCTGGCCCGTCATCCCCGCCTCGACACGCGGATCCTGGCCCGGCTGGTCGCGGTCGGCGACGCCCGGGTCGCCGCGGCCGTCTACCGCAACCCGCGCACCACCCAGTCCCTGCGCCGCACCGTCGCGGAGCGGTTCGACACCGTTCCGCTCGACGACGGCCTACGCGCCGAGCTGACGGGCCCGCACGGCCGGGTCCCCCGCACCTGGCTCGCCCCGCTGCTCGCCACGGGCGATCCGCAGCTCGTGGTGCCGGCGCTCCGGTGGGGCGTGCGCCAGGTCGCCCAGCAGTACGCGCTGGTGAGGGTCTGGGAGCGGACCGGTCCGGACGCCGTGCGCAGCCTGCTCGCCGACCCCGCCGCGGCCGCCTGGCTGCACCGAGCCGTCGTGGACACGGTCACCGAGGCCCTGGCCGCCCCGGACGGCGAGGGCCCGCGCCGACTGCGCGCACAGGGCGAGGCGTACGAGGACCCGACCCGGCTGCCCGCGCTGCTCGCCGAGGCCCGGGGCACCAGCACCCTGCGCGACCTGCTGTCCGAGCCGTACGCCCATGACCTCGACGCCCTCGCGGCGGCCCATGCCGCGACCCCGTTCATGCCCAAGGCCTGCGAAGAACTGGCCCGCCACGAGGCGGCGAGCGATGCGCAGCGCCACGCCTTCCGGCTGAGCGTCCTCAACGAGCCGTGGCGCGCCGGGGGCCGTCGCGCGGGGAACACCACCCCGCCCGCGCGGCGCCTCGCGGAGGAGGAACTGGACGACGGCGCCGCCGTCTGGGCGGAGAACATGGCGGTGGCGGGGCTCCTCGACCCGGTCGACCTGATCGGCACCGCGCGCCCCGCCGTCCACGCCCTGGCGGCGCTCGCCCGCCTCGCCGAACGGGGCCTGCTGGGCCCGGCGGCGGTCGCCCGGCTGCGCGCGTCGACGGAGACGAACCTGGGGGAGCGGTGGCGAGCCTGGGAGGCGCTCGACGCCCTCCTGCCCGAACACGGAGGCACGCTCGCGGAGCTGATCGTCGAGGCGGGTAAGACCCCGGACGAGGACACCGCGGAGCCCGGACCGTCGACCGATCCCCCTGCTCGGCCCGAATCGCCGAAGGAGGGCGCTGCCCGGCCCGAACCGCACACCGACCCCGAACAGCACACCGACCCCCAGCCGTCGGCCGCGGAACCCGCACCCCGGCACACCCTCCCCCGGAGCGAGCGCCTGCACGCACTCGCCGCGCTCGACCTGCTGTACTCCCTCGCCCCGGACGACGCGCCCCGCCCGAAGGATCCCGAGGTGCTGCGGGCGCTGGCCGTCCACGAGCAGGCGACCGCCCCCGGGCTCGCCACCCCGCAGTGGTTCACCGCCGCCTGCGCGGCCCACGGCATCCCCGCCTCCGAGAGCGGCTTCGCGTATGAGGCACCCAGCCCCCGGCAGGTGCGCGCACGGCAACCCGAGACGTACGGATCCGGCGCGCAGCACATCGAACAGGCCTACGCGCAGGGCGTGTTGCCCGCCGAGGAACTCCTCGCCCTGCTGCCCGCACGACGCCTGCTCCTGCTGCCCTACGACTGGCAGCGGCTCGCGTTCGCCGACGCCTGGCGGGCCGCGCTCGCCCGCCGCCTGCGCGCCGAACTCGGCACCGACCCGGACGCCTGGCTCCGTCTGGCCGCGACCGCGACGGCGTCCGAAGCGGCCTCGGAGGGGCTGACCTGGGCGGAGTTGCTGGAGCGCGCGCAGTCCGGCGCCGCCCCGGCGGCCGGTGCCGAGAAGCCCATCGGCAGGGCCGGGCCGGGCACGCCCGACGAGGCGATCGGGCTGCTGGCGCACGGCGACCATCTGTGGGCCTGGCCGACGGGCACCCTGCTCTGCCTCGCCGACGCACAGGTCGTCGACGCCGTACTGCCCCGGCTCGGTCCCGACGGGCCGTGGCTGCTCGCCGCGTACCTGCTGCGCCACGAGCGCACGCCGCGCGCCGTCCTCGACCGGCTGCTCGCGGACCGCGACCCCGCCGCCCTGCGGGTCCTCGCCGCCGAGGCCCGCTGGATGGAGCGGAGCGGCGCGGTGGAGCGCCTCGTCGACCTCGAAGACCCCGAGGTGGACCTCACCCTGCTGCGGCACTGGAACCCCCGGCCGGTCGTCCACCGGATCGTGACCCGTTCGCGTTCCGGCACCGGGCGGCCGTCCCTCGGAGCCCGGGTGCTGGCCGACTGGCGTACCAGGGGCTCCGCTTGGCCGGCCGGCGGCATGGCGTGGCTGTGCTCCGCCGAACCGGACCTCGTGGAGGAATTGCTGGAGAAGCACGGCGCGCGGCTCGGCCTCGGCCACCAACTGCTCGGCTGCCTCAGGCTGTTCGAACACGGCGGTGCCGACCGGCTGGCGCGGCTCGCGGGGCGGGACGTGCTGGGGCGCTCCGCCACGACCCTGTGCGCGAAGGCCCTCGCGTCCGCCGATCCCGCCGCCGTCCTCCGGGCCCGGCTCGACCGCGAACTGGCGCCGGAGAAGCTCGTCCGGAAGCTGCGACGCGCCCCCCACGCCCCGCACGCGCGTGACCTCGTCGACTCCCTCCCGCCGGGCGAGCCCGTGGACTGGACCGCCCTCGAAGCCGCCCACGCCCAGGAACCGCTCCCGTACTGGCGGGACATCGTCCGCCTGGACGGCGTCCCGGAGGACGTACGACTGCGGCACGCGGCGCTCCTGCCCGAGCCGGGCCCCGACGGCATACCCGGCAGCGCGCGACTCACCCGGGAACGGGCCCGGCACGGTCTGGGAGGCCTGTTCCACTGCGCACCGACCACCCAGCTGGACGGGCTGCTCGCGGCGGGGCTCCTCGACGGCGCGGACCTGGTACGCCTCGCGGCCCCGGCCGCACGGCTGCTCGCCTACCTGGGCGCCGCCGCCCGCCGCACGGACGCGCCCCCCGGGGCCGCCGAGGCCCGCACCGTCCTCGCCGGCCTGGTGCGCTCCGGACTCGGCACGGACCCGGCGGCCTGGCAGAGGGTCGCCGAGCGGCTGACCGGCCTCGACCCCGAGTGGGATCCGGTGTCGACGGCGGAGACGCTGCTCGCCGACCGGCGGCCGCCGGTCGGACGTGCCCGTCCGGCGGGTGACCGCTGACGCGAGGGGGACCGGCCCGGCCCTGGCACCGGGCCGGGCCGGGCCACGGAGGCGTACGGGCGGGGATCACTCCACCAGCTCGGACGCCAGCAGATCCATGAGCAGCCCGTCGTGCCAGGTGCCGTCCTCGCCCCGCTCGTACTGCCGCATCACGCCGACGCGCCGGAACCCCACCTTCTCGTAGCAGCGGATCGCCGCGCCGTTGTCGGCCGCCGGGTCGATGACGAGCCGGTGATGGCCGAGGTCGTCGATCAGGTGGCGGGCGAGGGTCCGGACGGCGTCGGTGCCGAGGCCCTTGCCGTGCACGGAAGGGTCGAGGAAGAGGTCGATCCCGGCGTGCCGGTAGTCCGGTTCCTCCTCGGAGTACCACTGGATCATTCCGACGATCCGGCCGTGGTGAAGGATCGTCAGGCAGTGGGTGGCGGAGTCCTCCAGCTCGGAGGTCACCTCCGCCGTCATGTCGTCCCCGCCGCGCCACCGTGCCCGGACCTCGGGGGTGGCGCGGACGGCCGCCAGGGCCGGAACGTCCCCGGGGCCGGAGGGACGCAGGACGACGACCGAACCACGCAACTCGTTCATGCGTACAGCCTGCCCCGAGGACCGAGCAGGGGAAAGCCGCTTTTCTCCTGAGCCGGGACTGGCAAAATCCCCCAGTGACATCCGGCCCCACGAGGGCTGCCTGAAACACCCGGAGGGCCCATGACCAGTGAACCCGTACCTTTTCAGGTGTACGAGGCGGGAACCTACCTGCACGGGACGAAGGCGTGCCTGATGCCGGGCGACCTGTTGAGTCCGGGTTACGCGTCCAACTTCGAGGAAGGGCGTGTGTCCCGTCACGTCTACGTCTCCGAGACCCTGGACGCCGCCGCCTGGGGCGCGGAGCTTGCCGCCGGAGACGGACGGGAACGGATCTACGTGGTGGAACCGACCGGTGACCTGGAGGACGACCCCAACGTCACCGACAAGAAGTTCCCGGGCAACCCCACCCGTTCCTACCGCACCCGTCAGCCCGTACGCGTCCTGTCCGAGCTGGAGGGCTGGTGCGGGCACTCGCCGCAGAGGATCCGGGCCATGCGGGAAGGGCTGGCCGAACTGCGCCGCCAGGGCATCGCCGTCATCCTCGACTGACCCCTAGGTGTATTGCCCAGTGAGGTTGGGGACGCGGCTGGCGGGTGGTTTGCCTGCGAGCGCGGTGTGTCCGCGGTGGTGATTGTAGGAGTGCAGCCAGCTCGGGAAGGCGTCGCGTCGTTCCTGTTCTGACCGGTAGGGCCGGGCGTAGGCCCA